>CAYLRL010000011.1:0-74014 GCA_964385875.1 uncultured Syntrophales bacterium | reverse complement strand
AGCCTCCCCCATCGAGATATCAATGGCTTATCGCTATCCCGGTGAACGGTTACCTGTTACTTTTGCGGCCTTTTCTTGAACCACTCGGTGATTTCTTCCAGCTCGGCCAACTCTCTGCCCGAGAACTTCCTCAAGAGCGTCAGGACTTGTTGCGAGAGCCAGAAACGCTCTTCTTTGGGCGCATTCTCCGCGACATTGAGGAAATCCTGAATGACTTCCTTGATCACACGAAGCTGGCCCAGAATCGAGTCCGCCACCACCGAGTCAAGCTTGCGCTGGCGAACCTCGAGAATACTTACCACTTTAGTCGCGTCCGCGTTGGGATCGAGCGTCGAATAGAGCCCGGAGTTCATGATGGACGCGGCGAAATCGTCGGGCAGGGGCACGCCGCGCTCCAGCTCTCCCTCGGCGAGCGGCGGATGAATCTCTCGAAGCAAAACGCCCGAGCGCACATCAAAAAACTCGTGCCCGGACGATTCCGAATCGGCATCGCTTTCCCAATCGACCCGCACGAGTATGTTCCCGTCGCGGATCAGCACGTATTCGGATTTAACACAATCCATCGTCATGGGTATACCTTCTCAACGCCCGCCTTCATCTAATACCGCCGTATGGGATCCCGACCGAGTGTTTCCGTGAAACCCACCTTCAAGTATATTCTAAAAGTTAGGGTTCACCGGGCTTGGGGCGGCTCTGCGCCCGGTGACAATGGAGGGGGAGACTCATCTCCCGCTCCAAACCTCCCCCATCAAGATATCAACGGCTTATCGCTATCCCGCTGAACGTTTACTTCTAAAATATAGCACGCACATCCTGAAGCGCAATGTGCGCATTCCCGGAAACAAATACATGACCACGGTCGATTCGCGCGACCGGCCCTCGGTTGTGAAGCCGGCGCCCCCCGCTTCGGGGTTCGGAGTTTTTGCTTTACAATCACCGGGCCCGTGGATAGGATCGCCCCGATTTCGACGGACGGCGCTGAAACGGCATGAAGATCAGGAAGCTCGAAATATCCGGCTTTAAAAGCTTTCCGGAGAAGACGTCGCTCGAGTTCAAATCGGGCATCACGTCGATCGTCGGCCCGAACGGGTGCGGAAAGTCTAATATATTTGAAGCTCTACGCTGGGTCATGGGCGAGCAGCGGGTTCGCTCCCTCCGAAGCAAGAAGATGGAAGACGTCATCTTCAACGGTTCGGAAGTCCGAAAACCCGTGGGATTGGCCGAAGTGCGACTCACCCTCTCCAACACCGACGGCCTCGGACCGTCATCCATGAGCGAGTACGACGAGATCATGATCTCGCGTCGCCTCTTCCGGGACGGCGAATCCCGCTACGAGATCAACAATATTCCCTGCCGCCTCTCCGACATCACCGATTTTTTCCTCGATACCGGCGTCGGCAGAAATTCATACGCAATCATCGAACAGGGCCGTGTCGACATGGTGGTGGCGTCCCGGCCGGAGGATCGCCGTGTTCTGATCGAGGAAGCCGCAGGGATCAACCGGTACAAGGCCCGTCGAGAAGCCGCGGTTCGCAAGCTGGAGCAAACCAAACAGAACCTGCTGCGAATTTCCGATGTGGTCGGCGAAGTAAAGCGTCAGAGCGCTTCGCTGAAACGTCAGGCCGCAAAGGCGGAACGCTATCGGAAGCTCAGCGAGCAGCTGAGAAGTCTCGACCTGGCGCTCCAATCCTTCCGACTGGCCGCGCGCTCTCAAGAGCTCGAGAAAACCACCGACGAGCTCGGATGCGCGAAGTCCGAGCTTGCGCAACGGGAATCGTCCTTCGCCGCGGCGCAGGCGGCGCTCGAACAGGAACGCCTCAAAGCGCTTGAAACGGAAAAAGCCCTGAAGGAGAAACTCGAGGGCAAGCATCGAACCGACATCGAATTGACCTCGCTCCGCGCGCGCCTCCACCAAAACAGGGATCGCAGCCGTTCGCTGACGGAATTCCTCGAGCGGGCCGCGGGCGATCGAACCGGTCTGGAAGCCGAAGTCTCGGACGCGCGCGAACGCACGCGAACGCTCGAGGCCACCGACCAAGAAACGCGGACCCGGCTTGATTCGGCGCGCGCGGAACTCCAAGCCCTTCAGCAAACGGTGAGAAAAGCGGAAGAGTCGCTCAAACAAAACGAAAAGCTCCTGGAAGATCTCAAGGACGACATCTTCCGTACGCTCCAGGATTCCGCTCACGCGAAGAATACGCGCGAGAGCCTGCTCAAGCGAGCTCAACAAATCGACGTGGAATCGGAGAAGATCGACCGGGAAACCGAGCAACTGGAGCGAGAATCAACCGAGCGCGAAACGGAACACCAAAAGATCCGGGCCGAACTGGAGCGTCTCGAACAGTCCCACAGGGAATGCTCGGCCGCGCTCGAGGAACTGCGCGCTAGGCGGACCGAACTCCGCACGACCGTGTCAGCGCTCCAGCGGGAAACTCACGAGACGGAACGGGAGCATGCCGCGCTCACCGCGCGGAGGCAATCGCTCGAAGAGTTCCTCGAGAACTACGGAGCGTACGACGACTGTGTTCAATTTCTTATGCAGGATGCGGGGTCGCAGGGGGAAAACGGCCTTTTGGGGCCGCTCGCCGAGCTCGTCGATGTTCCGCCCGAGTATCAGAAAGCCCTGACCGGCGCGCTGGGCGAGCGGCTGAGCCATCTCGTCGTCTCGTCGATCGCGGACGGCGTCGACGCTGCGCATCGATTGGCGGGCGCAGGGGCAGGCAGAACAACCTTCATACCCGCGCGGCCGCGAGCCAACTCCGACGGGGCGGCCCGCTCCCATCCCGACAGACTGCAGCCGCTCCTTGAGCTGGTCCGCGTCAGAGAAGGCTTCGAGCGCTTGGCGGAGTTCCTCCTGGGAAGCTTCTTCGTTGTGGACGACCTCGGCGCGGCCGCGGAAATCTGGGAACGCAACGGCGTGCCGGCGGATCTCGTCACCCGCGACGGTGAACTGGTCACGCGCCACGGTGAGATCACCGGCGGATCACGGGAGCACATCCGGGATGAACCCTTCGAGAAACGCCGGGAAATCGAACGCGTCGACAATCGAATATCGGACGTCGAAACGCGGCTGACCCACACCCGGGAACGGCTATCCGCCGAAACCAAAGAAATCGAAGCCGTCGACGCGGCCATCGAGGAAGCCGAGCGCGCGATCAGGGAATTCGACCTCTCCCGAACCGAACTTGCCAAGGACCGCGAACGATTGGAAGATGCGGTCAAGGAGACCGGGAAACGTCGCGAGGTCCTCGGTCTTGAGTCCGAACGGCTCGCCGGCGAGAAGCGAAGCCTCACCGAACCGACGACCCGCGCGGAAGAGATGATCGAACGGCTGAGCCTGCGTAAGCTCGAGCTGGAACGACGCCGCGAAGAAACCGGGGTCGCGCTCGACGACCTACGATCCGAAGTGGGGATGACATCTGAAGAGGTAGCGAATCTGAGAATCACAATCGCTCAGATGGAGGAACGCAGCCGATCCCTGCGAACCGAACTTGAACGCGCCGTGAACGAGAGCCGCCGTCTGGAACAGCGTCTCAAGCAGCTTACGACGGATGTGGAGACCGCGGAACAGGAGCTGAACCGGATTTCCGAACAGACGCGCGACGATGAAATCAACGAACGAGAACTCATGACCCGACATGAGTCGCTCGCCGCAGAGGCCGCGAGACTCCAAACCGAGGCCGACTCACTCTCACGCTCGGTTGCGGACTCCGAGGAGAGCGCACGTCGGGAAGAACGTTCGGTCAAGGAACTCCGGGAAACGGTCCACTCTCTGGAAATGGAGAGCGTTCGCCTTGAACAGGCAGTCGAGGGTCTCGTAGAAAAAGTGATCGACCGCTACCATGTAGATCCCCGCACGCTCGACCCCCCCGATGAGTCTCCCGACGAGGCGGAGATCGCGGATATCCGAGCTAAACTGGAGTCCATCGGCGAGGTGAACCTCGCGGCAATCGCGGAACACACCCGACTGGAAGAGCGGCTCGCTTTCCTTCTCGAACAGGAGGCGGACCTCACAAGAGCCGTCGCCTCGCTCTATGAGACCATAAACAAGATCAACAAGACCACCGAAGAACGGTTTACGGACGCGTTCAGACGCATCAACGAAAAGTTCGAAGAAATCTTTCCCTTCCTCTTCAACGGCGGAGAAGCCCGCCTGGAACTGACCGACGAGAACGACGCGCAGGGGACCGGCGTCGAAATCCTCGCCAGGCCGCCCGGAAAAAAGATCCGCAACATGGACCTGCTCTCCGGAGGAGAAAAAGCCCTCGCCGCCGTAGCCCTGATCTTCTCCATATTCCTCACCCGTCCGTCACCCTTCTGTCTCCTCGACGAAGTGGACGCGCCCCTGGACGAAGCAAACGTGGGACGCTTCAATCAAATGCTTCGCCGACTCGCCGACAAGACCCAGTTCCTTACCATTACCCACAACAAGAAGAGCATGGCCGCCGCGGACACGCTGTACGGCGTGACCATGGAAGAGCCGGGCATATCGAGCGTGGTATCCGTCGAGTTCATCGAGTAGGGAACGGGTCGGCGCGGGCGCTGCGGACATGTTTTTCTTGACAAATTCCGCTTTAAGTTATATTGGTTGCATACTTTTTTTAAAGTGATTTCTAGATTCCGGGTCCGCCCCAGTGAAACACCGAATCAAAAAACTCCTCGTCATCGCATGGCTCACCGTCCTCTGGTTCTCACTCCTCGGCAACGTCCATGCGTGGGACGTACCGGGGTACCTCAGAGTCGACTCCGGCACGCGACTCTGGTTCAGCGTCATCGAAGGGGATCTTATCCAGCCGGATCGGACGAAGATCGGCTTCGTCAACAACATGGGGCTTCAGCAGGACCAAGTCTCATGGGAGTTTTTCACCGGCCTGCGGGTCGAGAACATTCACGTCTTCCGCGTTCGGGTCGAGCCGGAAACCACGTACGGTCCGTCACGGAACGATTCGTTCCAGCGGGTGCGTAATGTTCGAGTCGGGTACGATCTGGACTTCTACATGACGCCCCAGCTCTTGTTCGGCGCGCACGGCGACCTGGACGTCCTGACGCTCCATACCGAAGTGAACGACGTCACCGTCGGCGGGAACACCTACGACTACGGCGATCGAGCCACGCGCGTGCTGCCGAGCCTCGGTGTTCACGGGAGTTTCTTCCCGATCATCAGCGGGGTGGCGCTTCGGCCGAACATATCGACGCGCGTTAACTGGTGGGATTACGAGACCGTCGAGATGTGGGACTGGAACGTGACCGCCGCGGTGCACATCCCGGTGAACGCGCTCTGGACCTGGACGGTGAGCGGCGGGTATCGGATCTGGAGCCTCGACATCGAACGAGACTCGGACCGCCTCGACATGACCCGGAGGGGCTTCTTCTTGGAAGCCGGTCTCCTCTTCTGACGGCCCTGCCGGCCGTGGCCCTCGCCGGCCTCAAACACCTCGCGGCCGGTTTCTCCCGAGAATCGCCTTAATCCTTCACTGCTTTACGCTTCAGCCGACTCTGCTCGGCGATCCAATTCCGCGACCAGCTTCTCGAGAATCTCACCTGCGCTGCCGAGCAGCATAATGTCGGTGACTTGTTGGTGAAGCGCGGACGGTTCGCGGTTAATCTCGATGACGGTGGCCGGCGGCGATTTGAGTTTCACGGACAGGGGGATCTGCGCGGCCGGAAAGACCTGCAGCGACGTCCCCACGACGAGAAGGACATCGCACTTCTGCGTCTGAATCTGTGATATGGAAAGCGCCTTGGGAGGAATGGCCTCGCCGAAAAAAACCGCGTCGGGCTTGACCAGTCCGCCGCACTTGGCGCATCTGGGCGTTTCTTCACCGCCGTCGCACACCCGAACTTCCACCACTTCGATCGGTTCGAGGGATCGGCACTTCATGCACGCGGCCCTGAGCAGGTTCCCGTGAAATTCCACCACTTCCACCGATCCGCCGCGTTGATGGAGATTGTCCACGTTCTGGGTAATCACGCACTTGACCAGCCCCATTTGTTCCATTCGCGCCAGGGCGTAATGAGCGGGATTGGGTTCTGCCGCGGCCAGATCGAAATCCCCCGATTGCTTCAAGTCGATGTGAAGCTTCCAGAATCGGCCCGGGTTCTGCAAAAACCGATCGATGGAGAATTCGCCGGGATCGACGCGGGACCAGAGGCCCCCCGGGCTGCGGAAATCCGGAATGCCCGACTCGGTGGAGATGCCCGCGCCGGTCAGGACAACCGCGTTTTGCGCTTGGGCCAAACAGTCTGCTGCTTTGCGTATCAGATCTTCCATTGGCTCACCTCGGAAATCTCATGATATCGGGCATACCGCCTCGATGCAACCGTTTTTCAGCGGCATAAGGCAGGCAAGCGTCGAGGCCGAATTCGGCGAATCGAAGCGGCTTCTCCGCGGCAAAGCCCTGTCGGGCGCGAACGGCCGTTTGTCCTTGACACCCGGCGGAGAGGGGGCATAATGTTTTGTCATGCTTTGTGCAGATAACTCCGCATCTTATGGAAGCCGGTGTGCATCTAATTCATGAGCGCGAAAAACGACGACGATAAGAAATTGGTAGAACGGGCGCTAGACGGCGAATTCGGAGCGTTCGAGCAATTGGTGGACAAATACGAGGGCCGAATATTTCGGCATCTCAGAAAGATGGTGAAGGATCCGCAGATTGCGGAAGATCTTCTCCAGGACACGTTTCTGAACGCGTACAAGGGACTCAAAGGATTCACCGGGGCGTCCTCCTTCGCAACATGGCTGTTCCGCATCGCCACGAACAACGCATTGATGTACTTGAGGAAACGGCGACCGGAGACGGTGGAGTATGACGACGAGATCAAAAGCGACCTGGAAACCATGGTGACCGCCAGCTCGCCCGAGTTCGTTCAAACACCGGATGAACGGTTGCTCTCCGAGGAAGGTCGCGCTCAGATCGAGGCCGCTTTGGACGAGCTTCCGGTTCACTATCGATCGGTCATTGTGCTGCGCGACGTGGAAGGCTTCTCTCTTGAAGAGGTCGCGCACGTGCTGGATTGTTCGGTGGCCGCGGTCAAGTCTCGACTGCATCGGGCCCGAACATTCGTCCGGGAGGTGTTGTCGACGTATTATTCGGACAAGACGTTCGCTTCCGCGCGAGGCGTTTCATGACAGATATGAAGACATGCAAGGATTTTTGCGATCACCTTTCGGATTATTTGGAGGGCCGGGTGAGCGACTTCGACTGCCGCCTCATCGAGGATCATCTCGACGCGTGTCCTCCGTGCGCGCTCGCCTACGAGGCGCTGAAGAAGACCGTTCGAGTCTGCAGCTTGGGAATATCAGCCAATTTACCCGATGAAACGCGAACTCGACTGAGAGTGTTCCTCAGAGAGCACTGTCGGCGTTACTAAGAAGGAGTAGAAATCATGGCGGATTCTGAAAATGTTTTGGCCGTCGGTGACGGCGACTTCGATCAAGAAATACTGCAATCGGAATTGCCCGCGCTTGTCGACTTCTGGGCCGCATGGTGCGGACCGTGTCGGACGGTGGGCCCTGTTGTGGCGGAGTTGGCCGACGAGTACGTGGGTAAGGTCAAAGTGGCCAAACTCAATGTGGACGACAACAAGCAAACCCCCACGAAATACGGCATACGGGGCATCCCCACGTTGATCCTCTTTAAGGACGGCCAAGTGGTGGATCAAATCGTCGGCGCGGTGCCGAAAGGTAGGATTCAGGAGCTCCTGGACAGGGTCTGCTGAGCCATGCCCGACGATGTGATCATTATCGGAGGCGGTCCCGCGGGGCTCACAGCGGGAATGTACGCCGCCCGCGCAAGACTCGCGGTCCGGCTCCTCGAGACGGGCGTATCGGGCGGACAAATAAACGAGACCGCGCTGGTAGAGAATTACCCGGGGTTGGCCGAGCCCATCATGGGCGCGGAGCTCGCAGTTCTCTTCGAACGCCAAGCCGTTCAGTTCGGTCTCGCCATCGATCGTGAGGCCGCGACGCGCGTTGAGCGAATCGACGGGGGGTTCCGCATATCAACCGATTCGGACAAGGAGTTCGAGGCGCGATCGCTCATTATCGCGCTCGGCGCGTCGCCGGTGAAGCTGGGCATACCCGGCGAAGCGGAATTGACCGGTCGTGGGGTCAGCTACTGCGCGGTGTGCGACGGTCCGTTTTACCGCGATCGGGAGGTCGCCGTGATCGGCGGCGGGGATTCCGCGGTCGAGGAAGCGGTGTACCTCACGCGGTTCGCCAAGACGGTGCATGTTATTCATCGACGTGACGAGCTGCGGGCTATCCGGGAAATACAGGAGCGGGCGTTTAACGAGCCGAAGATCACCTTTCACTGGAGCCACGTGCCCGTGGAAGTGGTCGGCGAACACGGCGTGGACGCGCTGAGGATCCGGTCGCTCAAGGATGAGTCGGAAATCGATCTCCCCGTATTCGGCGTCTTCTTCTACGTGGGATTGTTGCCCAACAGCGTCGAAGGACTCGAGAACCTCACCGAACGTGACGAGCAGGGGTTCATCCATACGGATACGGAAATGGCCTGCTCGACGCCCGGCGTATTCGCCGCGGGCGATGTGCGGGTAAAGACGTTGCGGCAGATCAGCACGGCCGTTGGTGACGGCGCGCAGGCCGCGTACAGCGCTCAACAGTACCTGGAGAGCCTCTAGCAAACGACGATCGCCGCACGGCGGACAGACCGGCGGACGCGTCGAACAGCTGAAGGGGCGCCGCGCGGCGCCCCTTTCTTCACGGCGGAGGCTTTGGTTCGTTCGGTCCGAGCAGACTCGGCTCGGACACGGATTCATTGGGTCGAGAGCTTACCGAACCGGACCGTTATACCAGAACGGATCCGGATTGAAGAAGTCCTGCTTGCCGAATATCTGCTGCCGAGTTCCGTATGCCGGATCGATGGTGGGGCCGTATTCGGGCTTCCAGAAAGTAAGGATCTCGAGCAGACCGGTCGTGGCGCGTCGCGCGACGGCCGGCAGACCGGTGACGAAGCCGGAAATGTACCCCGCGGTTGCTCCGCCCAGGTAGCCCTGCATCGAGTTGTCGTACGCGCCCTCGTACGACCCTTTGATCGCCGCGTTGGTCATATGGGTGAAAAGCTCCATCGGCGCCGCGATGACATTGTTGACCCCGCGACCCAGCTTCCATCCGGGGAGACTCCTGTCAAATCGATGCAGGTCGTTGAACTCGGTTTCGTAGGCGAGGCCCCACGAGGCCATTCCGAGCAGCATGACCGTTATGAGCGCCGGCGCCAACAATTTTCTCATGACATCCTCCGGGTTCGTGCAGCCCGCCGGGTGCTAAGCGACGGACCGATAAGGTGAAGTCTTGTCGAGTCGCACATAAGAGTACGTGTCTCGGACTCAAGCGTATGATTTTTCACGTGCCGATCGTATCACAACACCTTGAAAAAGGCAAGAGATTAGCATATATTTCCAAGCGGATGAGGGCTTACCCGAGAAATCGGTTTTATAAAACCGGGCTCCGAGCCCGTAAAACATTGAACACCTTTATGAAGCCACTGACAAAAGTCCCCGCAATCAGCCGAACTTGGGGGTTCAACGTGAGATCATCGCTGAAGCTTTGGGCCTGTATCGTCCTGCTTTCACTCGCTCTTTCAGGCTGTTCTTGGCAATCGTTCAGAAAATGGTTGGATAACCTCGAATGGGAACGCTCCGATCGCCCTATTCACATCCACCGGCTCTTCATTCGATAAGACCTCGCCACCCCGCCCCCCTGCGCCGCGTCATGCGCAGCCGCCCCCCCAACGTCTCTTTCGGATGCGCGCCTTTCGAACTGGACGCGGCCTTCGGATATCCGTATGATTCTCCGGCGGGCGCGGACGCGTGCGGGAGAATCGATCGGACCCGCGTCTTTCCGAACGTACGCTGCGATCCGAAACGGTTTGACGGAGGAACAATGGCGAACGAGAGCTATTCGTGGGCGGCCGCAGTGGATTTTGACAAAATGGGAGGTTTGATCCCGGCCGTCGCGCAGGACGCGCGCACCGGCGCGGTCTTGATGCTGGCATATATGAACCGAGAGGCGCTCGAGGCGACTCTCCGGGAAGGTCGGGCCGTCTATTGGAGCCGTTCCCGGCAGGAGTTGTGGCGGAAGGGCGCGACTTCGGGCGACGTGCAAACCCTCAGGGAGATCCGCCTGGACTGCGACGGAGACACCATCCTTCTCCTCGTGGATCAGCAGGGCGACGGCGCGTGCCACACGAAGCGGTGGAGCTGCTTTTACCGGAAAATCACCTCGGAAGGAGACGTTCAGGATATTGATGAATAACAATCAGCTCAAGCTGGTCATTCCCAAGGGAAGCCTCGAACAGTCCACCATCGACTTGTTCCAACGAGCCGGGTGGCGGATAACGGTTTCTCCGAGGAGCTATTTCCCGTCCGTCGACGACCACGAAATCCTCATGGCCCGACTGAGGGCCCAGGAGATCTCACGATACGTCGAGGCCGGCACGTTTGACGCGGGACTGACCGGCAAAGATTGGATACTCGAAAACGAGTCGGACGTCGTCGTTATCGACGATCTTGTCTATTCAAAAGTTTCACAGAATCCCGCCCGGTGGGTTCTCGCGGTGGACGCGGAGTCGACCTACCACGCGCCCGAGGACCTCGACGGAAAACGAATCGCAACCGAGCTGGTCCGGTTTACTACATCGTTTTTCGAGGAGAGAAACGTCAAGGTGGATGTGGAATTCTCCTGGGGAAGCACCGAAGCGAAGGTTCGGGAAGGCGTGGTGGACGGGATCGTGGACGTCACGGAAACGGGAAACACGCTCCGGGCCAACGGTCTCCGGATCATTCATACGCTCCTGACAACCAACACCCAATTCATAGCCAACAGAGCCGCGTACGAGGATCCCTTCAAACGGGAAAAGATCCGGCAGATTCTGCTCCTCTTGCAATCGGCCTTGGAGGCCCGCAAGATGGTCGGCCTCAAGATGAATTGTCCCGGGGATTGCCTTGATCGAGTGGTCGGGCTCCTCCCGTCGCTCAACGCGCCGACCGTCTCGGGGTTGTACAAGAGTTCATGGTTTGCGGTGGAATCGGTGGTGTCCGAGGAGGTCGTCCGGTCGCTGATTCCCAAATTGATGAAGGCCGGCGCGACCGGAATTATCGAGTATCCTCTGAACAAGGTGCTCTGAGGACGTCTCCGGGAGGAAAGGGACTCCGGCGTTTTGGAGAGCGCCGATCGTTGACCGCTCCCGGTTTATCCGGTATTCGATGAACAAAACTTTTTCCGGGTCCACAGATCTAAAACAGCAGGAGGACACGTCAATGAGTACATCCTCGAAGCCTACGGACGATAATCAACCGATGTTGTCCGTGCAAGCTCCTGAACGTTCGACGGAGCCCGATCAATCCTATCTCAATTCCAAGGAATGGAAAGAGGGACTCCGCGAAGCTGTGGAAGACCTGAAGGAAGGGCGTTACAAAGAATTTGACGATGTTGAGGATCTGATTGCCGATTTGAAGTCGTGATGGACGCCTTCGGATGAAATTCAGGCGTACCTGCCGGTTCAAGAAGGCTTACCGGAAACTACCGATTGAGATACGGGAGAGCGTGGACGAAAGCCTCAGACTATTTGCCGAGAATCCCCGGCATCCTTCACTTCATGACCATCCCATCAAGAGATCGGAAGACCATCGGTAATACCGGGTCACTGAGAAGTATCGAGTCGTCTATAAAAAAGACGGGGAATGTTGTGAGCTTCTCAACGTCGGCAAGCATCGGATAATAGACAGATATTGAGGCTTCTCGGACCTCGCCGGTCTTAAGACCCACCGTCTTAGACTGACGGTTTCGACCTTGAGGCCCATTTAGTCGGCGGGTCGAGCGAGTGAAGTTGAATCTCCGCACGCGCTGCGCTTGAGCGCTGGCCAAAATCGCTATCGACGATGACGTGACTGAATCTCCGCACGCGCTGCGCTTGAGCGGGGTCGACCCCAATCCGTTCAGTCATGTAACTCTGTCGGGCCGCCCCGAGCGCGACCGTTCCCCGGAAATCCCCAACACATTCCGGATCCGCCTGAGGCACTCCTTTTCTTCGTCCGTGAGGATTTTATTCGAGAACATGAGGGCGTTTGCCAATTCGACGGCTTCCTCGAGGTCCTCGGACGGCGGCAGGAGCGCCGGCAGGGTTTCGATCGCGCGGTCGTAATCCGCGTGGAGGAGCAGGGACTGCTCCCGAACCATCCTTCGGAGCTCCGGGGGCGGGATCTCGCGGAGCGCCCGGTGGGATTGAATGATGCTCGCGCACATGGCCACCTCGGACGGATCGATCATCCGATCCGCAGCGACGAGGGCCGTCATGACCCGAACGACGCCGTCAGCGAAGCCGCCCTCTTCCATGCGTCGTCTGAGCGTTTCCGGATCGTCCGTCGGCCGCGGCGCGTCGGCTTCGTCGAAGGCCGGCGAAGGCTCGAAGAGGGCGATGCACGCGTCCGCCCATGCGATTCCGTCGCGGAGCCACGGGTTGGCGTACAGTGTCGTGAAGGCCATCTCTCGCCAGTAATCTCGAACATCGCGGTACATATCGAGCATATCTTCGATCGTGCGTGAGGCCCGTCTCTCGGCCGCGATGAAGACATTATGGGAGGACGCTTTCCGGCGCTTCTCCCTCACTCGAGGCGCAAGCGTCTCCATGGGCAGAAGAAACGGATTGAGATCGGATAGGGAATACCGCGACAACCGGAGGGGATGGAGCATGCGCAGGGCCGCAGCCGAGTGCGCGGTCGAGAACGTGCAGACCCACGGCTTCGCAAGCGCGTGATATGCCCGGTCGTAGAGCCGCGATAGGGCCGCGGCCGTCTCGAAATCCTTCTCGCTGTTCCGAAAGCGAAGCTCGACGTCTTCGAGATCCCGGACACGCCGTTTTTCGTACCGAACCTTGTATCCGGGAACACCGCCGGTTTCGATCCGATCTTCGATGACCATCTCGTAGAGGCCGGGCGGAAGGTAGTTGATCAGTTCGATGTTGTCGATAATCCTCTCGTGCTCTCTTCGAGCAACTTTGCCGGAGACAAAGATGCCCAGATGGCCGATATCTTCATGCACGAGGTAGACGATAACTTTGTTCAGGCGTCGTATTTCATCCTCGCTCTCGTACACCTTCCCGATCCAGCCCAAGGCCTGGCCGGGCGGAGTGATATTGTCTCCCCGTGAAGCAAAGACCACAATCGGTTCGTGGATAGCCTTCAAGTCGATCTTTTGTCCGTCTCCCATCCGCAACAGGCCCTTTTCCAACTTATTGCCCACGAATAGGCCGTCCACGATGAACCGTATCTCCTCGGATGAGAGACTGAAGTAGCCGTTCCACCATCGCTCGAAGGTGAGGTAGCGTTCTTCTTCGGTGTCGATGCGGTCGAAAAGGGTGTATTGCTTTGTCCAGTAGGTGTTCGCGGGGTTGAGCCCTTCGAAATTGGAGACTAGGTTGGCCCCGTCGAACACGCCGAGGGAGAGATCGCTAAGGAAGGAGGCGACCCACGACCCGCCGAGCAGGCCTCCCAGGTACCTGAGCGGACCTTCGCCGTCCTCGCCTCCCCAGTAGGAGAGCGGCGCGCCGTTGAGCACCAGGGGTCCGGCGAGATCCGGGCGACTCGCCGCGGTCAGCGCGACGGCCCATCCCGCCTGGCAGTTACCGATCACCACGGGATTCTCCGCTTCGGGATGGAGTTGTCGAACATGCTCGATGAAGACGCCGTTGGCGTGAATAACATCGTCGAGCGTCTGCCTCGGCGCGGGATCGCTGGTAAAAGAGAGCGCGTAGACCTGCCGTCCCTGGTTCATCGCGATCCCCACCTGAGAGTCGGGCTTGAATCCTCCGATGCCCGGGCCGTGGCCGGCACGGGGATCCGCCACGATTATGGGACGCTTCGCGGGATCGATGATCGTGTCTTTGTTCGGCAGCACCCGACAGAGCGAGTAATTCACCGGCCGTTCCAGGTGTCGTCCGTCGAGAATCGTCTCGTATGCGAAATTGAGCAGCGGCGGGTGTCCCGCGTCCAGATGTTCAAGGTAGATGTTGCCTCGTTTTCGAAGCGCATCAGCGAAGAGCACGAACCGTTGCGCAGCGTCCACACAATATTCGTACGCATGCGCGGACACGGCCGCGCTCGGAAGCAGTCGTTGAGCGTAATTGGCCCCAATCATGGGACACCCTCCCTGATGGTGAAAAGACTGAATGATGCGACCGGATCGAACTGAAGCCGAGTCCGGCGAGTACCGGGGAATGACCGGTGTCGAGGCGGGCGTCGCCCCATCCCGGTGGACCCTCCTCCGTTCCCGCCTGCGGATTCTACTCCGGGCCCGTCGGCAGGTCAAGTAGGATTATCGGGAACTTAGGTTGAGCCCCGATTGCGTGACGCGGCCTAAGCTCGCCCTGCGGAAACTTTCCCTTGACTCGCCGCGCCGACTCCCTTAACATGTTCTCAACATACCGGAATTGCATCCTCTTTTTGCCGGTTGTCCCCAAGGGAGAGACTCGTGCCCGCCCGAATCCGTTCCCTGTGCCGACGCGCTTGGCCGCGCGACCCTTCGCCGACGGCTCATACCCGAGCTCGTGACATTCCCGTGAAGGGCAGCGGAGCGCCGCAGCGCGATAAACCGATCCGGAGCGGGCCCGGAATCGGGCCGGCGGTTCACGTGCTCCTCATTGCGGCGATTCTTGCGGCGGCGTTCGGCGCCGTTCCGAGCCGGGCGGGCGAGATCAAGGTCGGCATGTCCGCGGCTTTCAGCGGACCGACCCGTGGATTGGGCATCGAACTCTATCGGGGAAGCACGGCGTACATCAACCACGTCAACGAAAACGGAGGGGTTCACGGTAATACGATACGGATCATCGCGCGGGATGACGGATACAATCCCTTGCCGACGATCAAGAATACGATCCATCTCGTCGAGCGGGACAAGGTTTTCCTTCTGTTCGACTACGTTGGGACGCCGACCGTCACGCGAATGTTGCCGCTGCTGACCACGTACCGCGACCTGGGGATCTTCCTGTTTTTCCCCTTCACGGGCGCGCAACCGCTCCGGGAACGCCCCTACGCTCGATACGTGTTTAACCTGCGGGCGTCATATCGCCAAGAGGTGGCCGCGCTGGTGGATTATCTGGTCCCCGCGGGTCTGCGAAGGATAGCGGTCTTCTATCAAGTGGACGCTTACGGTCGAAGCGGCTGGGAGGGAGTGTGCCGCAGGTTGGCCGCATACGATTCCGCGCCGGTGGGAGAAGCCACCTACTACCGGGGCGCCAAGTACGGCGAGAGCATGGCAGAGCAGGTCGACATCCTCAAAAAGAGCGGCCCGGACGCAATAATATCGATCGGGGCGTACGCGGCGTGCGCAGCGTTTATCCGTGACGCGCGGGACGCGGGACTCGATGTTCCGATAGCGAATGTTTCGTTCGTAGATTCGGAGAATCAGTTGAAATTGCTCCTGGAGACCGGTCGCCGGAAAGGGAAGGACTATACACGGAATCTTATCAATTCGCAGGTCGTGCCGAGTTATCGGGAGGTCTCCCTGCCCGCGGTCGCCGAGTATCGGCAGCTTATGACCGCAACTGAGCTTGCGCTTCCCGAGCATCTCATGGACGATGAGTACACGCCCCATCGCTTCAGCCCCGTCAGCCTCGAGGGCTTTCTGAACGCCAAGCTCCTCGTCGAGATCCTGCGGCGAATGGGACCGAATCCGCGCACCGATATGATTCGGGAAACCGTCGAGACTATACGAGACTACGACATTGGGATCGATGCGCCGGTAACGTTCGCGCCGGACCGGCGTCAAGGATTGAACATCGTTTTTCTCACAACCGTCGAGGACGGTCGATTCGTGCCGTTGGGCGCGCGCCGGGGATTTTCCGCGCCGGCGACGTCCACCGTGCGCTCGCCGGTTCGTGCGCCGGAAAATGAGTCAACGCGCAGCGACGGACCGCCCGGATGACAACGCCGGCCGCGGAGGTACCGAGCGCTTGCCGCCCGTCGTATGAGCACGCCGCCTGCGTGACTCTTGGACTTTGTGTGACGGTCATAGTATTATTGTGGGCGGCGGACCGGGAAGCGAGGCGTTTCCGGCCAAGACGGAAGGGGTCCGGAAGCGGTTGGGTCGGTTTCCCTTGGGTCCCCCGGGGTATCAGCGGACCCTTAAGGTCGCGAAGTCCCTTTAATTGTGGGCTTCCCAACGGGACGGAACAGGGGAGATCGGGGCCGATCATCATTTATTCCGTTTTTTCAGCCACTTCCTCCTATCGTTACGGTCGAGCGGCATTGCCGCGGCGGCGCGAGGCCACAACCTTTCAGGGATGAGGAGCTCCTTTCATGTCGGGCGATGAAAGACCGGGCACAGCGCGACCGTTTGGGAGAGAAACGCTCCCCGCGGTAAGGTCCGCGCAGGACGAATCCGCAAGCCTTCCGGATTCTTCGGTTCATTCCCCGTACTTTGACGCCTACGGCCTGGCTCAAGCCGCGCCGGAGAAATCGCTCGGAGATCATCTGGACGCCGTGCTCCGGCGGATATATCTCGTGGTCTTCGTGTTCATTCTCGTCGTGGGCGGCGCGGTAGCGTACACATTCACACGAACGCCGGCATACGAGTCCCGCGCTGTTATCCAGGTGGTGCAGGTCATAAAACGCGCCGGTTATGCGGTCGGGTACCAAAGGTTTTCTCATCCGTCCTCCTACATGCACACACAAATGACGCTCATGAAATCCACGCCGGTAATCAGAGAGTTCGTAGAGAGTGTCGGCGTGGAAAATCTGACTCGGACCACAAACCCGGCGCCCGGGTCGCGCCCCGCATCGGCCGAAAAAGCCTCGACCGCCGGGGATCGGTCGGCGATCGGCGCAGAGACGGACGAACAGCGGTTCGTGACCGACTTCGCGGACCGGCTGATCCCCGAGAAACTGTCGGACGGAACGAAGTACGGATCGAATATGCTCGTGCTCCGCCTCGAGGGTGAAGATCCCGGTTTGACACAACGCCAACTAAAGGCCTACATTGATTTCTTTCTTAACCGGAACCTTAGGATCATTCGGAACGAAATCGACGACGCGCGCAACGGCCTACGGGAACAGCTGGTCATGGCCGAGAAGAAGCTCAACAAATCCGAGGCCGACTTGATCGCATTTGTCAACGAGCATGGATTGGTCTCCAAAGACGACGTCGGCCTCAACCGCGTCATGGAAGTGCTCAATCAGTCTCTCGACGGTATCCGCAAATCACGGGAAAGTCAGAGGGAGATTGCGGCGCTCGCAAAGCAGGGAGCGCCTTTGGTCGGCGAAGGCGTCCAAGACAAGAAGGACGACGAGTACATCGCGAGGGTCAAGAGAGATATCGCCGAACTGGAGTCCGAATACTCCGAGATGGTGGCCCTCTATTCGCCGCAGTACCCCAAGGCCGCACATCTGAAGAAACGCATAGATATGCTCAAGGAAAAATTGGCCGCAATGATGAAGAAAGCGGCGGCCGAGGTCCTGAAGACGGCGAAGACTAAAGAGAAAGTCCTTCTGGAGACCGCTCGAAGAAGCAAGGAAGAGGTTGCCCGGATCAACGCGATCGAGACCGAATACGCGTTGCTCAAGAAGCGCGTTGACAGCGACAAGACATCGTATGACAGCATTCTCAAGGCGTTGAACGAGGCCCACATCAAGTGGGGCGCGGCGGTCAACAACATGAAAATCGTCGAACCGCCCGACCGTCCCACCTCGCCCGTCAGACCGAACTACGTTGTGAACATGGTGTGGGGCGTGCTGTTCGGGCTCTCGCTCGGCGTGGCTTCAGCGTTGATTGCGGAAAATCTGAGCCGTCGAGTGCAGGGCCCGAGAGACATAGCCTCCCGGGCCGGCGGACGTACACTCGGCGCGGCGCCTGATCTGGCGAAGGTCAAGATCCCATCGGCTGCGGAACGAGCGGGGCGGCCCATCGAGTTTCTCGCGCACGATTTTCCGAAGACGCCCATTGCGGATTCCATCAGCAATATCTACGCGTCTCTGCTCTTCTCGAACCCGGACGCGGACCTGCGGGTCTTTGCGGTGTCCAGCGCGTCGCCGGGGGAAGGCAAAACCTTCATTTCCGTTTCTCTCGCCACCATCCTGTGCGCGGGCAGTCCGTCGAAGACCCTCCTTCTGGACGGCGACCTGCGTCGGCCGCGATTGTACAGGGTCTTCGGAAAGGATCTCTCCGACCCGGGCCTCTCCACGGCGCTGGAAGACGAATCGTTCGACTGGCGCCGGGCAGTCAATGAACACTCGATCGACGGACTCTATTACGTCACCTCGGGTCCGATTCCCGAGAATCCCGTCCATCTCCTCCGGCTCAGTCGCTTTTCCAAAATATTGGACGAGATGAAGAAGGAGTTCGACCATATCGTGATTGACTGTCCGCCGACTTTGGGATTTCCCGATGTTCCGCTCATGGCCCGATATACCGACGGGGTCATTCTCGTGGCCAAACAGCGCACGGTCACCCACGACGAACTCGAGCACGCCGTGCAGATCGTCGGATCCGTCGGCCGGAGCCGCTTTCTCGGTATTGTGCTGAACAAGGTCCCGACCGGTCGTTCCGGTTCGGGATACGGATACTCGTATGGAAGCTACTACTACAACAGTTATCACGACTATTACGACAGGCCCCGAAGGGTCTGAAAACGGACCGCGTCTCACAGCCGGTCGCCGGGTCCATGCACGGTCCCGCCGGGTCGCGGCTCTTCCGGCGGAACTCGGGTGATGCAACAGAGCGATTCTTCCTGTTCATACGTGTTGGATCTCGGCGACGGACTTGCCTGGCTGCTCACCGCGGCGCCCGACGCCGAAGAGTGGCTCCGGCGCATGGCCGAAATCATGAGATTGAAACGCGGCGTCGCGGACGGTATGGAATCCTGGCGATTCGAGCGCCGTCCCGAGGATCCCCTCGAAACGTTGCGGGAACGATTGGATTCCGCCGGAGCGGGACGGCGTCGAGGTCGAAGCGTGCCGTGGAACAGACCGGGTCTCAAGCGTCTGGAGGTGCTCCGGACGGATTCGGGCGACGAGACTGTCGTTCAGCTGTCCCGTGACTGCGGTGAAACAACCGAATTCATTATGATGCGGCACGCGGTCGATCTGATCTTCCAACGGGCCGTTCAATGCGGAGGCATGCCGATTCACACCGCCCTTGCAGAGTTTGAAGGCAGAGGAGTGCTTATGGCGGGGCGCTCGGGTGTGGGCAAATCGACCGCAAGCAGCCGGCTCCCCGCGCCGTGGAAATCGCTCTCCGACGATCAAGCCTTGATTCTCCCGGACCGATCCCGGGGCGAGGGATACATTGCCCATCCCTTTCCCACATGGAGCGATTATCTAATCGACCGCCCCCGAAAAACGTGGGACATAGCTCACAAGACCCCTCTTGCGGCGGTTTTCTTCTTGGAACAGGGAGAGGCCGATGAAGTCGAACCGCTTGCCAACGGGGAAGCTGCGGCCCGACTGACCGCGTCGGCCTTGCAGGTGGGTTTGCATGGGCAGACGACTTCGAATGAGGAAGAAAAGCGACTGCTGAGGCGGGCGATCTTCAACAATGTGTGCGATGTGGCGGCTCGAACGCCGGCCTACGCGCTGAGCGTCACACTGGACGGCCGTTTCTGGGAAAAGATGGAAACAGTGATCAAATAAGCGCCAACGCGATCATCACGATTGAGGCGCCGGACACGGATCGACGACCCAATCCGGCGAAAGAGACATGGACGAACGCGATAAACAGAAGGAAAAACCGGATCTTGAAATAAACGGATTGCGCCGGCGCATCGAGCGACTCGAGGGCGATTCCCGCGAGCCGGCGCCCTCCGATCGAAATCAGGGCTCTTTTGACTGGGCGTACCGTTCGCTGTTCGAACAAACCCAGGACGGTGTCTTCATTATCGATCGGACCGGCGTCATCGTCGAGACCAACTCCGCGTTCGCGGCAATGTTCCGCTTCGAGAGCGAGCCGATCGTCGGTAAGAATATCGACGAGATCTTCCCGGAGATCTCGCGGCGGCGCGCGTTCCGCTCGAAGCTCGAGTCGGACGGCGGGGTCGAAGATTTTGAACTGAAGATCACGGTCGACGGGGGCGCGGAACGAACATACTCCATATCCGCGTCCGCTGCGGACGATCCGGACGGAGAGCACGTCGGGTTCTGCGGAATCGTCCGCGATATGACGGAACAGCTTCGAACCCGTGAGTTGCTTATTCAGAGCGAGCGTATCCGAGCGTTCGGAGAAATGGCGGGCGCGGCCGCGCACAATTTCAACAATCTGCTCCAAATCGTCGTGACCGGAACACGACTTGCGCTGGCAAATCTCGACTCGGGCGACCTTCATGATGTGAAGTCCCATCTGGAAGAGGTCATGGGCCGATTTCGCAGCGCGGCGGAGATGGTCAAGCAGCTGCAGTCGTTCTCGAGGATAGGCAAACGGAAGATGGTCGCCGGCCGGGTCTTCGACCTCACTCACACCGTCGACCGCGCCATTGAAGCAAGCATCACATGGTGGTCTTCGGACCGAGAACGCAGCGCGGCGTCGATATCGATGATTCGGCGACTCAAGGCCGACTGCCACGTACGAGGCGTGGAAAGCGAGCTCTTCGGCGTGGTCGTCAACTTGATCTGGAACGCGGCTGAAGCGTTGCCCGACGGCGGTGAGATCGTTGTGAGCACGAGTCGGACCGACGGCTCGGTCCTTTTGACGGTCGAGGACAACGGCGTCGGGATTCAGAAAGAGCATTTGCCCAAGGTCTTCCAACCCTTCTGGACCACGAAGGTGATCGAAGGCGTGGGGATGGGTCTGCCGAGCAGCCTGGGCATCGTGGAGGCTCACGGAGGCGCGATCTCGATCGAAAGCGAGCGCGGCGCCGGTACCGTGGTCTCCGTGAAGCTCCCGTCGGCCGAACAGCCCGCGGCGCGTGAGGAAACGTCCGAACCCGCCGAGGATTCCACCACGCTCAGCATCCTCATCGTCGACGACATGAAGGCGGTTGTGAGACTGGTCGGCGACGGATTGAAACGAAACGGACAAACGGTTCACTCGGCCCTGTCCGGCGAAGAGGCGCTGGCGATCTTCCGGAACAAGCCCGTCGACGCGATTATATGCGACCTGGCCATGCCGGAGATGGACGGCTGGGATGTCAGCAGGCGCATTACCGCTCTGTGTGAAGAACAGGGTACTCCCAAGACCCCGTTTATACTGCTCACCGGCTGGGGCGGACAGGTCGACTCGGAGAAAATGGCCGAGACCGGCGTGGACACCGTCGTCGAGAAACCGGTGGATATTCCGCGATTGATGAACGTCGTTCGGGATCTCGTCACCGCGCGGCGCACCGCGTCAAGGCGGTGAGCCCTCAACGGTCCCGCGTCTCGCTCCTCCACACATTCTCGAGCCTCGATGGAAGCGGTAAATCGCGGGCTCGAATCCCGACCGCGTCATAGACCGCATTGGCCGGGGCCGAGGCGCTCCCTCGCCCCAATCACGACCGCCAATCCTACGGGCCCCCGTTCATCTCGGGCGCCGCGTCTCGGCGCGGCGCCGGTGTCCCTCCGCCTGCGAGAAAGCTCAGGCAGCCGCCAATTTGTTCTCGCAATCCCGTTTGAGAATCGACGCTTCATCGGCCGGTTGACTCTCGGGGTACTCGCGCAGCAGGTCTTCCAGCCGTTCCTTGGCCTTTGCGAACGCGCCGCGATTGAAATGGGACTTGGCGAGACCGAGGATCAGAAAGGGAATGAGTTCGGACGGCCGCTGAAATCCCACGACGCGCTGATGCTCTTTGCCCTCCTCGTCCGCGATAACGAAAGTGGGGGTGTATTTTATTCCGAACTCCATGGGCAGATCCTGATCGCTGCCGACGTGGACGCGGATGGGTATGAAATTGCCGTTGATGAATTCAACCACGTGCGCATCGGGAAGCGTCACGGCTTCCGTCTCTTTGCATGCGCCTCATCCGGGGTTGTGAAAGTAGAGGGCGATGTGTTTTTCGCGCACGCGCGCGGTTGAGCGCGCGCTGTCCCAATCGTTTTGCCATTCAATGGACGTAGTCATAGATGCGTTCCTTTCACGTCGGCGCTCCGCAACCGTCTCGCTCGGAGCGCCCGAGGGGGTGGAGTTCGGGTTCGCCGGTGGACGTCGAGTTCCCGTGCCTTATATCCATATGGGCCATGATTTTGGGTTTTTAAAGGGCCATGGGATGCGATCCCATCGGCATCGGTGTCGATCGCTCCTCACTTTTCCGGGATCACGGAAAAAACTTCTTGACAGTCGCCGGTAAACGGTATAAGCATCTCCGTCCGCGACGAGGGGCCGCGTACCGCGCGCGATACGTATTCATTTACGGACAAAAGTTCCAAGAGCTGAATCAACTTTTTCGATCGTGACCTTACAGGCCGGGCCGAGCCGATTTCGGCCCAGAGAAGCGCCGGTCCCGCGCGCCGATTATGAAAAAAAAGTTGCCTCTCCCCTGAGCGATGATTACTACACGTTGACGGAATCCCGAACAAGGAGCGAACAGCATGTGGATGACTCGAGAAGAGATAGCCGCTCACCTGGGAATCGTGCCCAACAGCGTCCGTGGCAAGGTGCAAAAGGGGCAGATCGAACGGAAGCTTGAAGACGGCCGGCACGTCTATCGGATCGTCGATCCCGACGCGGCGTATAAAAAGACGGGGGGGCCTGCCGCAACCGGCGGCGAAGCCAAGACGCCACCCCCCAAAGCCAAGAAGAGCGAGCCCCGCAAGCAGGATACCACATTCAATCCGAAGAAACTCCTTCTGGACCAGCTGGCGTCCCTGGAGATCGGTCGGAGTATCGACGCCATCGAGAAGGGTGACGAAATAGATCTGGCGACGGGCGAGATTTCCCGGGAATTGGAAGCCAATATTTCGATGCGCAAGCAGCGACAGGTTGTGGAAATCCAGGACGCGCTCGACCGCATCAAACACGGCGAATACGGTCATTGTGAAGACTGCGACGAGCCCATACCGGAACAGCGTTTGCGGCTCTTTCCCGCGGCCCGGCTTTGTGTCCGGTGCCAGGAAGAGGCGGATCGTGTGGAGCGCCTCCGAAGAGACCACGTGAACAAGGGAGGCGCGTGGCGCGACGAAACCGAATCCACATACGGCAAAACCATGGACGAGTAAGCGATCGACGATCCCGGCTCCTGACGCAAACGGAACGCCGATCGTCGCACGGTTAACGTTTCCTGCGCAGGGTCGACCCGGGGTCGGTTTCCCGGACCCCGCGCCCGTACTTACCAGCAGATTCGATAGCCTTGGTCCTCAAGCTCGGTGATGAGTTCGAGCCCTTCTTCCTCGCTCTGAACGGGTAACCACAAACCGAACCCCGTAACAAACAGGTTTCCCTCCTCTTCATAAATCCGGAGCGGACCGCCCGACGTTCTCTTTTCTCCGGCAGCGGTTCCTTCATTGTCCCTGTCATTCTGAATTGTCGACACCCCCTTCCCTGTCGTTCTCACCTACATTATAGCCGTCTTAACGACGAATCCCGTGAGAACGATCTCCTGAGCTGTTACACTTATAGCGCGTCTGCGACTCATTGACATTTCAAAACGCAGCGAACTCCGAAACCGCCGGAAACGGGGATTTACTATGACACGGAACTTCGTTCGACGACCGACTCGTCTTCTCGGCGCCGTGGTATGCCTCCTGCTTCTGCCCGCCTTTGCCATCGCAGAGGGGCTCACGGTCAATGCGTACCCCGACCGCTCCCGCCGCGCCGAGCCGGGGGGATTCTCCATTCGCCTCGTCTTCAACCATCCCGTTTTTGTTTCCTCGGTCTACGACTCGGTCGATGTGACGTTCGACGGGAAGAAGACCGAGTTTCGATTGCTCAACCCCCGGGATCGCAAACCTGCGAGCGGCCCCAGGCGGACATTCGCGTTGACGCCGAGGATCCCGAAGGCTGAGCCCGGTCGCGTGCGAATTGTGGTGGGTGAGGATCTCTCGGACGCCGCGGGACGTCGGACGCCGGATCGGGAGTATGCCTTCGAGTTTTCGTCGGTTGACGAGATCAAAGTGCGCAACTTTGCAACCTTCTATCGGTCTCCTCAGGACAAAGGCATATACCTCACCTTATCGGACCCGGTCACCACCGACGAAGTGAGGGCGGCCGTCGAACTCAGCCCCGAACCGCCCGGCCTCTCTGTCGCGCCCGCGGGCTATCACCGGTTTCAGATACGAGGCGACTTTGCGCGCGATCGGGAATACGTGCTGCACATCCGGCCCATCAGCGTCAATCAGGGTCGGTCCGTCTTCGTCGAGCGGGAAATCACGGTCAAGGGCCCCGGCATTCGCCCTGCGCTCGCGTTCAAAACCGAACGATCGGTCGTCGAACTCAAGAGTCGTCAACTGGTTCCGATCTCGATGGCCAACGTGACCAAAGTCCGCTGCAGCCTCACCCGCGTTCCCGGTTACCTCATCCCCGAGACCGACCCGAAGATTCAAAAGGCGATCGGTCACGCGGACCGATGGAAACCGGACGAAGCGCGGAAGGCGCTCTCGGCGCTGACCGGGATCGATGAAATCAGCCCCGGGTTCACGAAGCCGCCGACTGCCGATTCCGAGGTCTTTTTCGCGCGGGAAGCGAAGCATCACGAGTACACCTATTCCGCGCCGCTCTCGTTCCGCCCTCATCCGGAGAAGGGCGGCTTCTGGGATGCGGAATTGACCGATCCGGACCGCGATTTCACCGGCCAATCTCAGAAATTCCTCCAGATTACCGATCTGGCGATCACCTATCGCCTTTCTTCGAAGGGGCTGCTGCTGTGGGTCACGTCCATCCACGGCGGCGCGCCCGTTCACGGCGCAAACATACTCCTCTGCGCGGAGACCGGCGAAACCTTCCTCGTGGGTGCAACCGGCGAAAACGGCGTCCTCGCCGTCACATCCGGCGAGATGTATCCCGCGGTTCAGCGCGGCGCCGAAGAAAACGGTTCGTACCCGCGGAAACTCGACGCGCAAGCAATCCGATGGGCGGTCGCGGCGACAGAGAACGACACGAGCGCGATTCGTCTCGATCGAAGACGAATCGTCTCCGACATGGTCACTCAAACGAAACGCCTCGGCGCGGCGCCGTCCGCAATCAACGCAAAAATCTTCACCGAGCGGGGCATCTATCGGCCCGGCGAGCGGGTCTTCTTCAAACTCACGGTCCGCGAGTACGACGACGGGTCGGTGGTCTCGCCCGACGGACTCGCTATGGTGACGGAGATTCTGGACCCGAAGGGAAACCTCGTCTACAACAAAGAGGGCGCTCTTTCAGACTTTGGAACCCTATCCGACTCTCTGGAGACGAAATCCTTCTTCCCGGTGGGAACGTACACGATCCGCGCGCGTCCCAAGGACGGCCGGCGCAAAGGGAACACCTTCACGACGACGTTTCAAGTGCAGGAATACAAGCGCCCCCGACATTACGTCACGCTTGCCGTGAAGACCGAGGAGCGCGTCGACACCGAGTACGTTTCACTGGAACGCCGCCTCGATTATCTCATCGTCAAAGTCCAAAGCCGGTACTACGCCGGAGGGCCGGTCAAGCACGCCAAAGCCAAGTGGAAGGCGACCCTGACGCCCCATTCGGAAACGGTGAAGGGCCGGGAGGGCTATTTCTTCGGGAACCGCGACGATCAGGAGCGCTTCATCGAGTCGGGCGAATCCATGCTCGACAAAAACGGGAATCTGACTATCTCGCTCCCGCTGGACCCGCGCTGCGCGTCGGGGTTGTTCGGCCTGAAGATGTCCGTCACCGTTCTCGACGTAGACGGCGAACCCGCAACCGACGTGGCGGTCTACGAGCCCAAGCCCGAATACCGAGTCGGCATAACGCGTGCGCCCAGGGAAGTCCGGCCGGGATACGCGACGACGCTCGAGGCGATCGTGCTCGACGCCGAGGGCCGCTCCGTAAAGAGCGGCTCTCTCGAAGCGACCGTCCTCCGGAAACAGTATTTCTACACGCTCAAACGGGACCAATCCGGCAATGTCAATTACCTCTGGGAAGAGGGATGGATGAAGTCGCAGGCCTCCCGTATTCCGATTCATGACGGCGTCGCCCGTTACGACGTCGAGCTGAACGACTACGGCGAGCACCTGATCGCCCTCACTTACTCCCCGGACGGGCAACCCTACACCAGTCAGACCGTGTTCACCGTGGGAGAACGCGATTACCAACGTTGGCAACGAAGCAAGGACAAGACCGGAACTCCGACCGCGGAGGAGGTCCTTCTCTCGACGGCCAAGAAGACCTACCGAATCGGCGAGACCGCGCTGGTCGAGTTCACCTCGCGGAGGCCCGTGAACGCGTGCCTCGTGACGGTGGAACGGGAAGGCGTCCTCGAACATCGAGTCATACCGGTGAACGGCCGGCAGGGGCGCTTCGAGCTCGAAGTCACCGAAGATTTCATGCCCAACGCGTACGTGACCGTCTCGGCAGCCGCGGGGAGAAAAGGCTTTCCCCTCTATCCGGTCGACGCGGATACGGACATCCCCACAATCTATTTCGGATACCTGAATATTGAAGCGCGGCGCGATGTTCGACCGTTGAAGGTTTCAATCGCGCCCGACAGGGCCTCGTTGAAGGCCAGACCGGGGGAACGGGTCGATCTCTCCTTTTCCGTGGTCGGCGCGGATAACACGGGCGTCGAGGCCGAGCTGGCGGTCTGTGTCGTTGACGAGGCCGTGCTGGCGCTCACACGGTATCGAACGCCCACGCTGTCGTCCCTGAACCGATTCACACTGCCCCTTTCCGTCTTTTCCGGCGATTTGCGACTGGCGTTGGTCAGCCAGGATCTCTTCAGGATCTTCTCCACAAAACCGCTGACGGGGGGCGGTTTCGGCGCGGGCCATGTCGCAGCGAGCATCAGGAAAGATTTCCGGCCGGTCGCGTATTTCAATCCTGCGGTTCACACCGATCGGTCGGGCTCGGCCTCGGTTTCCTTCACGCTGCCTGATTCCACCACCACCTATCGGATCTATGCGGTGGCGTGCGACAAGGGCGCCGGCTTCGATTCAGCGGAGCGCTCGATGCGCGTGGTCAAAGAATTTTTTCTCCAGCCGTCCACGCCGCGTTTTCTCATCCCCGGCGACACCATTACCTTCCCGGTATCCGCCCACAACAAGACCGACGCGGAAGGGGAAGCCACGCTCGACGTGGAATCGTCCGAGGATTTCGATTCGAGCCTCAAAAAGACGCGCATCGGCATGGAACCGAACTCGGTCCAAACCGTGACGTCGACCGTACGGGTCGTCCGAGGGGGACAAAGCGGGACGCTCCGCTATCGGGGCGCCTTGCAAACCGAGGACGCCGCATATGCCGACGCGATCGAGAAAACCGTGCCGATCGAGTCGCGGTATCTTCCCGTGAGGCTTGTGAAGACCGGGCAGTTCACCGGCGCGTTAAGAAAAGGAATCGACCTGCCGAACATTCTCAAGACCGTTGATCCGGCGGATATCAATCCCAACGACTTCAAAGCGGTTATCAGTCTGACGACGACCGAGTGGAACAAGATCGCTCCGGGGCTCACCTATCTGCTCAGGTATCCCTTCGGGTGTATCGAGCAGACAAGCTCGGGAATCATCCCGCTTGCGGGAATGCGCGCGTTGATCGAGGACGGCCTGATTCCGGGCGTCTCTACGGAACGTGTCGACGGATTCCTCAAGAAGGGCGTTGCTCGGCTTCTCGGCATGCAGCTGGACAACGGCGGCTTCTCGTATTGGCCCGGACGGCAAGAGGCCTCCTGGTGGGGGACACAATACGCCGCGTTCGCCCTGACCCAGGCGCACAAGGCAGGGTATCCCGTGCCCCGGGAGCGCCTGACCGCGGCGCTAGACTATATCCGCAAAACCCTGTTCGGCAAGAAGGGCGTCGACCAATACCACGGTCAAGCGTGGACCAAGGAACTCGCGCTCCTCAACCTGGCGGAACACGACATGCTCTCGAAAGCCGAACTCGGGGTCTTTTTCGAGGACTACGACTTGGTAAACGATCAATCCCGCGCGCTCCTCATCCTGGCCGCGCATCGGATCGGATTCGCGTCGGACGCGGAATTGCGCAGACGACTGAAGCGATTGAATCCGAAAATCGAAGCGGCGGCCGGGGGATATCGCGCCATGAGCTATCGGACGGTTGCCATGTGCCTCTTGGCCGCAGAGGAGATCGGTCGCCTCGAGAGGCCGGCGGACTCGTGGTCCGGAATGCTGATACAAGGTCTAAGACCCGAGGGACGATGGATGTCCACGGCCGACACGGGCTGGTGCCTCCTCGCGCTCAAGCGATACTTCGAGAACAAGGACCCCGCTGCGAAAGAGGTTCCCTGTACGGTTCGCGTCGGTGAGGCGGAGCGCCGGATCGTCGTTTCCAAGAAATCCGAAGCCTTCGAGGTCGATCCCCGGTCGTTGCTCGAAGACGGGACCGTGCGATTCCGGTCTGAGGGCAAGACTCCGCTCAGCTACACCGTCGAAGTGACGTACCCCGACATGGCGACCGATCCCGCGGATCTCAAGCAAGGCTTCGCGCTCCACAAGCGGATCGAGAACCTGAACGGCAAGGACGAGATCCGTGTCGGCGACGTGGTTCGGATAGTCCTCGAGATCTCGACGGAAAAGGACCGCGACGGGCCGCTGGAGTATGTCGCGCTCGAAGATCCGGTTCCGGCCGGCTTGGTTCCCATCAACTCCGAACTGGAAACCGAAGGAACACTCCGACCGGACGAGCAGGCCGGCGAATCCGCGCCCTGGCGGGAGGGGTTTTTCGAGTTTCGCCCCACGTATGCGGAATTCCGGGACGACGGAGTGCGTGTGTTCAAGAACCGCTGCCGGTTCGGGTCGTACGGCTACCGTTACACCTATTTGGCTCGAGCCGCAGCCGCCGGAGATTTTTGGCTTCGAGGGTCTCGGGTCTCGCTGATGTACGAGCCCGATTTCTTCGGCAAGACCAAAGGCCGGAGGATGGTCATACGGCCTGCGGATTAGGGAAAGCCCGCTTACCGGGATTTTTCTTCGGTCTCGGCGCGCCGGGCGTCCTCGGGACCGGCCGCATAGCGAACGCCGGTATCGAGCGGCCCGCCGGAACGCACGGTCAAGATGCTTTCTCGGGTAATGATCGGGAGGAGACGAAGCCGGCCCTAGACCAGTTCCCAGTCAATGGATTCGGCGTCTTCGGCCGCGGCGCGTATCCGTTCCTCGTTCGGACAGCCGGCGTACTTCCAGAGAAGGTAGGAGACGAGCGCGTCCCGCTCGACCCCTTCCGGCATGGCCGGGTCGGTTCGAGCCCTGTCTTCCGCCAGGAGCAGGAGCGCGTGATTGAGACGGATAGTGATAGACACGGTCGGCAATTCAGGCATTTCCCGAGCTTCCGCATGCTCGGGAGTCTCCGGCGTGCCCAGGAATTTCAGCAGACCGCCTTTGAGGTTACGGAAAAAGGAAGGTTCGGGCTCGCCGCTGTCGTGAATCGCGACAATGCCCTCACCGAGCCGTTCCGGGAGATCGTTCGCGGTGAGCGTCCGCGCGAGCGCGGCTTTGCGTTCCACGTTCAGGCGCCAAGTGTCTCTGAGGTCCTGTGAGAGCAGGCCCGCGTGGACCATCTGTTCCAGCATGGTCTGAAGACCCTTCGCGGAAACCCGATACTTCTCCATCAACTGCTCGTCGTCCATACCTGAACGGATATCCTTGAGAGCCTCTTTTGCGTTGAGCTGTTTGAGCAGTCCCCGCTTGCACAACTTCTTGATAAGGCTGGCCAAACCCTGTTCGGACAACCGGTATTTCTTCATCAAGGCATCATCGGACATTCCCGAACGAATGTCGTCCATGGCCTCTCGCGCGCTTATCTTGCGTTTTCCCACCGTGCGCTTCCTGTCGTGGTCGGCGATGGGTTTTCCCCCTGGTGTCCGACAACCGCCATGATACCACAATCATGGGATCAAGCCCACGGCAAAGTCCCCACACGCGCGGAACCATCCGCGATGAAACGGCTCGGAAAGAGGACATTTCCTTTGACCTGAAGCCGCAAGCCGAGGCAATATACGGGTACAGAGTAGAGTAGTATCCGAGCTTCGGGAACAGATAATCCATCGCGCCGGCGGAATTTCAGTCTCACGCGACTTCACGCTCAGAGGCCTTTCTCGCGCTCATTCAGCCGTCTCGACGCCGGTCCGGCGCTTCAGATCACCACTATTCATGCAAAAAAGGAATAATAGGTCCTCATGGGCAAGGCGCGAATTCTGATCGTAGAAGATGAAATACTGGTTTCCAAAGACTTGACTCGCCGACTGAAAATCTTGGGGTACGACGTCACGGCAACAGCCACGTCCGGGGATGAAGCGGTTCGTGTCGCAGAGACCGTTCAACCGGACCTCGTGCTTATGGACATCAAGTTGGAAGGCGAAATGGACGGCATTGAAGCCGCCGAGCGTTTACAGTCGCCTCACGGCACGCCCGTAATCTACCTGACCGCATTTGCCGATGATGAGACGATCCAACGAGCCAAAACGACAGCCCCGTTTGGTTATCTCATCAAACCCTCTTCGAGCAGAGAACTCCACAGTGCAGTCGAGATGGCTTTGTACAAAGCCGAAACGGATCGACGCCTCAAAGCGAACGAACAACGGCTCTCTCGAGCCCACCGTATTGCGCGCCTGGGCGATTGGGACGCGGATTTGCCGACGGGTCGGGTGACATGGTCCGACAGTTTGTACGACGTTCTCGGCTTGGACAAAGAATCGGCTGAAGCCTCCTTCGGAAGTCTGCTCCGAGTCACGCATCCCGATGATCGCGACGATCTCCGGGCGATCATGGAGAACGCCTCCCCCGAGCGCCCGTGCGTCGAACATGATTTTCGCATCCTGCGGCAAAACGGAACGGAACGCGTCTTGGCCGCGGTCGTGGAACACCGCTTTGACGACTCGGGACGCCCGATAGGCTCCATCGGGACATTGCAGGACATTACCGACCGGAAGCGAGCTCAGAAGGAATTGCAGAAAGCCCATGACGAGTTGGAAAGCAGGGTGGCCGAACGAACCGCAGCGCTCGTCGTGAGCAACAATAATCTCCGCGAGGAGATCGAGCGCCGCGTGACCGCTCAGCAGGCTCTCTCCTCGAGTGAAGCGCAGAAACGCGCCATTCTCGACGCAATCTCCTCCCATATCGCCTATGTGGATACCAATCTCACCATCCAATGGCTCAACGACGCCGCTCTCCGGTGGGCCGGCAGTACTCCCGACCGAGCAATCGGCCGCGCATACCATGAATTCAGAGGAGAAAAAACCGAACAGGGCGAAGAATCGACCGCGCGTCGAGCGATCGAGACGGGTCGCCGCGTGACGGAGGCAACGACCACTTCCGACGGACGTATCTGGGATTGCGCCGCGGAGCCGGTATTCGATCCCGGGGGCGAGGTGATCGGCGCGGTTATCGTCGCCCATGACGTCACCGAGCGGCGCCGGGCTCAGGCCCGACTTCGAGAGAGCGAACAGCGACTGAAAACGATCTTCCGGTCCGCGCCGGTCAGCATTTTCATCAAGGATAGCTCTCTCAAATATACCCTTGTCAACCCGGCGATGGAGAACCTGCTCCAAATGCCCGCAGACCGGATAGTCGGCCGCACCGACGACGACCTGTTCGGGTACGAAGCCGGAGCGTACCTCAGGGATGTAGACGCCCGCGTCCTCAGGGGCGAAACCGTCGAACAGGAGCACACCCGACCGGTGAACGGGACTCCCCTCACCTTTCTCGACATTAGAGTGCCGATGCGCAACGAAGCGGGTGAAGTCTTCGAGATCTGCGGCATCGCCGGCAATATTTCCGACCGGCGGGGCCCTGCAGCTCCGTCAAGGGCGAAGGAGTCGGAATACCCCTCTCAAGCCATGAGAACGACTATGGAATTAGCTCGACTCGCGGCCGGCGCGGATTCGACGGTGCTCCTCACCGGGGAAAGCGGAAGCGGCAAGGACTATCTCAGTTCGTTCATTCACGCGAATTCCAAACGCAGCGGCGGCCCCTTCTTTGCGGTCAACTGCGCGGCCCTTCCCAGCGAGCTGGCGGAATCGGAACTCTTCGGCCATGAAGCGGGCGCGTTTACCGGCGCGGCGCGGCGAAAAAAAGGATTGGTCGAAGTTGCGGAAGGCGGGACGCTCCTCCTCAACGAAATCGGCGAACTGACGACCTCGCTGCAAGCCAAACTCCTCACCTTCCTCGATACAAAGACCTTCAACCGCGTCGGGGGCTCCGCGACCATCTCTGTGGATGTCAGAATCATTGCGGCCACGAATCGCAACCTGGAAGATGAAGTGCACAACGGCCGCTTCCGCAAGGATCTTTACTATCGGCTCAATGTGGTGAATATCCACGTTCCGCCCCTCCGGGAGCGGGTGGAAGACCTGCCCATTCTGGCCGAGCAGATTCTTCATCGACTCTGCAGGGAAATGCAGACGCCCGTCGAGCGCACAATCTCTCCCGAAGCCCTCGAACGGATGAAGCGCTATTCCTGGCCCGGCAATGTGCGCGAACTGAGGAATGTGCTCGAACGGGAACTGATACTCTCGGAAGGAGGGCCGCTGAGGTTCGAGTCGCTCGAGCCCGGCGAAGCGCGGCCCGAGAGCTGGCGCATGTGGGTGGATTTTCCCGCGGATCGCTCGATCAACGACACGCTTGCCGAGGTCAAGCAGACGCTCATCGAGGAGGCGCTCCGGAGGGCCGGAGGAAAGCGACAAAAGGCCGCAGACCTACTCGGCATTTCCCGTTTTGCGCTCAGCCGGCAGTTGCGCAACCTGGACCTGCAGGAGGAGTGAGTCGCCAGGTTAGGGGACCTCTCGCCGAATGCGCTTTTCGGGGCACCCGAAGAGGCCGATTTTGATTAACGTTAACGAGGGATCGACAGTCGCCGACGTCCGTAAAGCACTGTGCGTCTCGAACCACAGGCGGCCCCGCGTTCGGGCGGAAGCGCCTCGTTCGTAATGGTTCACCGGGCTTGAGGCGGCTCTGCGCCCGGTGAGGATGGAGGGGGAGACTCATCTCCCCCTCCAAGCCTCCCCCATCGAGATATCAAAGGCTTGTCGCTATCCCGGTGAACGGTTACCCTCGTTCTCACCTTCGAGAGTGTCGTGAACGAAGACTCCGTCGAAGACCAGCCGGCGTTCTGTCCTGTAAGGTCCTGATCCGGGCAACGTTTGTTCTTTCAGACGCTTAGGCGCTCTCGAGGCGCCGGTCATTTCGACATCGGAGCGCCGGGCCGGATCTATCCACTTCCGAATTCGCAGAAGAGGGGGCCCGCCGGCAGCCGGGAATCGCACAATTCGCTGCGCAGCGACGGCTCCTTTGCGTGAATCCAGCCAAGGAAAGATTGTTCCGTCTGTTCGGGCATTCCGAATGCGCTGAGTGAAATTCCCTGAATACGCCTACCCGTATCATTTCGCGTTGCTCGTGCAAAGCCGTATGTTTCTTTCATGAGGAGATCTCCTCTGTCGCGACGAAAATTGCGATTCTGCCCATAAAGTGATGCGTCGAACAGTAATGGGGATTCTCCACCGTGCGAGAAAAATGGAATCGGCCGGGGGGCGCGCCGATGCGCGGAGAGATAAGTTTCCTCGAAAATACTTTAATTTCTTGTCGTAAGATATTAGAATATGGTATTCTATTGAAGAAAAAATGGTCGAAGCCGCGGCTCGCCGAGATCTCCGTGGAGGCATACTCGTGAAAAGAATTATACTTTGTGCTGGAAGCATTGTGTGCGTGATCGCACTCCTCGCCGGATTTGCGCCGGCATCCGTACTCGAAAGGCCGCCGGCCCCTCCCGCGCCTCCTCAATGCAGCCCTATCGGCGGCGCGCCGTGTAGTCCGGGGGCGGTGATATGGGCGGACCCGCGAGGGCTCATGCGGATAACCGGTAGGACTGGTCCCATGTGGATGACGGAGACGGTCGATTTTCCGTTTCGTCGGGCAGATCCCTTGAATCCGCAGTTCAATTTCGAGCGCGTATCGCTGTCTATGACGGATGAGCGTTTCTGGGTCGGTTTCTTCGGGCTGGAATTGAATCTGTTTCCCAATGTTACGGTGTATGGGGAGCTGGGGGGCAATATCCCCAAAGACGCGACCGTGCGAATGGACGCGACCGGCCGGGCGCTGCTTCCTGCGCCGGACAACGCCCAGAACATGGTTTCTCCGTGGTTTTGGACGGCCAAAAACATCCACTGGTGGCTGGCCGAAGGCGGCGTGGCGTTATGGATAACCAAGACCCTTGCGCTGGACATCGGCTTCCGGACTGAGCACATCGATTACAGGCTCGATGATCCGCGTAATCTCAGTCAGACCTCGGCTTTGGGTATCGCAGGCGGATTGGCGCCCGGGCCGGCAATCAACTGCGCTCGTATATGAGCGGGGGGTACCGGCCAGGTGGCCGGTGACCCGTTGGGACAGACGTCGATCCCCTACTTTGGTATTCGAGGCCGCAGCTGCAAGAAGTCCTGCTCGATCTTCGACCCCCAGTTCCAGTGGCGGATCATCGGCGGGCCGCTCGCTTGGAACAGTTGGCAGAACGCCTTCGACGTGAACTGCGTCAGTCCGACGATCACCGAGGTTCATCGGACGATGTATCGCCTGAATGCGAATAACGGAAGGTTCCTCGAGGGGTATTTCGAGGCGGCCGGAGCGGTCACTCCCTCACTCCGTGTCGGCTTCTGGGTCATGGGAAGCGTGTTGGATTTGGACGGCGACGGTGAGGTGGAATCCATGGTGATCGGTTCGGACAACTTCGTTGGTGTGAGCGGCCAACAGAACGTTCAGGATTCGAGCTATTACCGGTCGATGACGTCCTTCGGCGTCCTGACCGGCCTGAGCTTCTAAAAATGGTAGAAGGTTTCTTCGAGCCTCAAGGCCGGCTTGGCTTTCGATGCGATTTCGCTTCAACGAGCAATTTCCTCCCGCCGGCGTCGAGGCCGCTCGACGCCGGCTATCTCCCCTCGGCCGGACGATTCAGGACTGTCATTCGCTGTTAGTTGGTGTAAGGTATTCTTTCCACGCTGCTCTCGAATTCTGACTGCGCGCGTAAGCTTTGAGAGACCGTGCCGGATTCCGTCAGATTGGATTGGATCTTGTGCGCGCGTCGGGCGGTTACTAAGATTTGCGTATGACGATCGGTATTTCGCTTTATCGCCGGATGGGTGATTCGGCCGACCGGCGCCTCCGTGATACTGCCGGAAATGGGAAGCAGTGAAACCTCGGCGAGGCAATTAATGCAGTGGACAACCTGATCCTTCCCCAAGTTTAATGTGCTGATGTGAAGCCATGCGAGGTCTCTTAAAGAGGTTTGCCTGTCGAGCTCCCGAGCCGCTCATCAACGCAGCGCGTCGAGTTTATCATTCGCTGCCGCCGCACATTCGATACGGGCGAGGGTATCGTCGCGCCCTGGCTGCGTTCGCTGAAAGTGAATTCCAGGATCGCAAAGAGTTGGAAGCGCGTCAAGAAGAGCGCCTTGAAACGCTCGTTCATCATTGTTTCAAGAATGTCCCCTACTACCGCCGGCTTTTTAACGAACATGGACTCAAACCCCGGGACATCCAAGGTATCTCGGATCTCAACAAGATCCCCGTATTGACGAAAGATGCGGTCAAAAAGAATCGAGATCTTCTCGTTGCGCGGAACGTCCCCATTCACCGCCGAGAGCCGGCCCACACGAGCGGCGTCACCGGATCGCCGTTGGACTTCCTTGTCGATTCCTCATGCGTCGCGATCGAGCGCGCGCTCGCCCATAGGCATCTTCTCTGGCTTGGATACGGCGAGGGGGATACGGTCGCCCGCTTTCGGGAGCCGAGGCTGAGTGAGGCCACAGAGTTGGCCGAGGTAAGAGGCAGAGGTCGGGAGATGGCGATTTCCCTTCTCCGAGGAGATGAGGCTGAACTGGAGCGCATCGCGGCCGCGTTACAGTTATTCCGCCCCACCTTCATCAGCGCGTGGCCTTCCGGTCTCTATTTGCTTGCCCGATGGATGCGCAAGCGAGGGATTACCATTCAGCGCCCGCGCTATCTCGTCACCTCATCGGAGAATCTGTACCCCAACGTGAAGGAATTGATCGAGGAACATCTCGGCGCGCCGGTCATCGACTGGTATGGCCAGGAAGAGTCCGTGGCGGTGGCCATGCAGTGCGAGTACGCCCAAGGGTATCATGTGCAGACCGAGGTCTGCATCGTCGAGCTCGAACCGAGTTTCGGCGGATACTCCGAGATTATCGGCACGAATCTTTGCAACATGGCCATGCCGTTTCTGCGCTACAGAACCGGGGACTTGGCCCTCAAGAGCGACCTGCCGTGCCCCTGCGGACGGCGGCATCCAACCATAGGCGGTATCCTCGGCAGGGAGGCCGATTTCCTTACGATCCCTGACGGACGGGTTCTTTCGCCGCTCGGTTTGACCTATGTGTTTCATCACGCCGACGATGTGCGGGAAGGACAGATCGTTCAAGAGGATTTGGATTACCTTCGGGTGCTGGTCGTGCCGTGGGAAGGAATCTCCGACAGCACGGTGGAGAAGCTCAAACACGCGGTGCTGGACCATGTGGATTGCCCGGGGGTGCGGGTGGAGGTGGAGACCGTGGAAGACATACCGAGGACTCCCGGCGGCAAGCGTCCGTTTCTCGTGTCCAAGGCGCCGCCTGATTGGTCTTGGACGGGCGTAGGTTCCGTATGAGAGGAGAGTCCGAGTGAACGGTCGACGGCTAATCAAACGCCTTGCCAAATGGACTGTGGAATGGGGAATGACGCTCAGCGGCGCCGGATATGTGTATCAGGCGACCAGCGCGTACCGAACCGGGCTTCGGATTCTGGCGTATCACGGCGTCAAATCGAACCCCGAGGACTCGTACACGGTCCGTACCGATCATTTTCGCGGCCATATCAGGTATCTGGCGGACCACCACCCGGTTCTCCGCCTTGAAGACGCACTCACTCGGGCTGCATCCGGACGGGCCTTTGAAGCCGGGTCGACGGTCGTCACCTTTGATGACGGCTACGCTGAAGTGGAGAGTCATATTGCCGAAATCCTCGAACAATGGAAGGTCCCCGCAACCTTCTTCCTCGTCACGGACGCGCTCGACGCGGCTCAATCAGGACGCGACAACCGCTTTCTGAGCTGGGACGGCGCGCGACGGATTGCGACCGCGGGTTTTTCCATCGGGTCGCATACGGTTAGCCATCGAAGCTTGGCCGGAATGGAAATCGACGAGGCCGAAAAAGAATTGATCGATTCCCGGCGCAAACTGGAAGAGAATCTGGGCAGGGCGCCCGCAGGTCTGGCCTATCCGTACGGCACGGCTCGCGACTTCACTCCCGCAGTGGTTGCGGCGGCCTCGCGCGCGGGCTATCGCTGTGCGGTCACCGCGGTGAACGGATTGAACCGGACCGGCACGGACCCGTTTCTGCTCCGGCGCACAAGCATGACCGAGGGGGACGGCCCACAGACGTTCAAGCTGATCATGAAGGGTCGACTCGACCCGTGGCGCCTCGTCGATCGATGGGGGTATCGGTTTCAACGGACGTACGACGCGAAGACGTTTTAAGCTTCGATCGTTGGTGAACAATGCCGACGATTATGGGGAAACGCCTGCACGGCTACCGCGTGGTGACCGTTCGACCCAGGTCGGAATCCAGACCGATCGACCATCCGTTGAAGAGGAGAATCCTGCGGAGATTCTGATCGACCCAGACATCCGCGCGGGCTATGACGCTCTTCGGGACATAGACCAGATCGCCTTGCCGCAGGGTGTAATCCGAGGCGGACGAGAGTTCGGTGAGGTTGGTGGTTCGGGCGGAATATTTGCCGTTGAGCGCCTTGGAGACCACCAGGACGGTCCTCGGCTCGGCGGTGTCCAGCATCCCGCCCGCCAGTGCGACGGCCTGCTGTACGGTGGTGGGACCCTTCACGTTAAATACGCCCGGCTGGGTGACTTCACCGTCCACAAAGATCAGGTTACCCAATACCTCTCGCAGAACAACGGACACCTCCATGTTGGGGATGATCTTTCGGTACCGCTCGTTCACTGCTTTGGTGAGTTGAGGAACCGTCCGGCCCTGCGCCGGCAGGTCGGATATGAAGGGGAGGGTGACCATTCCGTCGGGCGTGACGGTTACCACGCGGGATTGCCCGTTGGGCGCGGTGGAAATGGCTTCCTGAATCTCGTCGAGCTGGGCGTTGAACTCCCGGACGCTCACGGTTATTTCCGGTTCGTTGATAAGATCCGCGTAGATCTTCTCGAGCATACGGCTGACTTCTTCGGTGGTCTTACCCGCCACTTTCGCGTCTTTCTTACGGGGAAGGCTCACCCGACCATCCGGTCGGACGCGTACGGTACGATTCAGTTCGGGGTGATAGGTGAATTCCAGATCGATGAGGTCCCGAACCCCAAGCCGATAGGGGGCCTTGGTCACCGTGGGAACGGTAAGATAGAGGAATTCGAGAACATCACCTGGCGCAAGACGATAGTACGAGCAGGGAAAATGCGGGGTTACATGATGCACGGGCGGCGGCGGAACTTCGTTCACGACTCCCCGATGTCGCGGAATCACGCACCCGTGAACGGCAAAGAGTACGATCAGGAAGACTACAACACCCCCCGGCAGCCGTCCTAAGATATGCCGTGTAGCGAATGTCCGGGTCTTCATGTGGCGTGGTCCTCTCCGATCATGATCCCCCTGCAGGCGCGCGCGTCACCGGCCTGGAAGATGCCAAAGTCTCCGCCGTCGCCCTAAAAGCGGCCCTCCAGTGAGAGCGATACACCGTCCCGGACAAATTCGAGCGACCGTCCGGCGGATGCCTCCTGGTTGTGAAAGACGCTCTCGTACCAGTACCCGAACTTGGCTTCGATCTCCGCCAAACCGCCCCTGACGGCCCCGATGGAGAGCCCGGCGGAAATATCACGGTAATTCAACCAGTTGGGCGTTATCCCGAACACCATACGGGCATACCCCCCCACCGTAAGAACCCCAGCGAAGGGCCCCCGCTCCACAATATTGCGGTACGCCATATGAGCGCCCAATGTGGGAACCATCTCGCTTACGGCAAGTGTGTCCTCAAATCCGGATACGTTGTTGTTCATCCTGATCCGAAAATCCAGGTGGCGGAGCTCTCCGTTGAGTCCGCCGTACCAGCGCGGGCCCATGAGAAAATCGAGATCGTACCCGAACCCGAAAAGGCTTGTGGTCAATTCCGATTGAATCGGCGTTCCCGCGTCATAGGTAATATTGCGGGTTTGGAGCGTGCGATTGAGCAATTGACCTCCACGGTATACTTCCGGAAGACGTCCGAAGAACCGAAGCGAATGGGGCGGCAGCGGCCTGACCGCAACGTGAGCGGCCCAGGTCATTGTCCAGGACGGGAGTCCGAGATCGTCGCGGAAGTCGTTGAGCGTGCCGATTCCGTCGTTCTGCTGATCGAAGCCGAGTCTGCCGTCCAACCTGCCGAAGAGCGTTTCAATTCCGATCGTTGCGAACGGGAGGTACTCCAAGGGCTCCGCAACCGAACCGCACGGGAACAGCACAACGACACAAAAAACGGAAAGTGTCGCTGTGACAAGCGCCGATCGTCCAATGCCGGGAGATCGCCGCCGGAGCGCCGCAGCGAGGATTATCCCGAGTCTGGCGATGATCATATCGGTATACTCCCAAGAAATGGGCGGCCCGGATGTCCGGCGTCCGCGCGGCGCGTGAATGCGAGAATGGGCGACGTGAAGTCGCGACGCGAGGTGTGGGGCGTCGTCGCCGGGCTGCGAACTCCAATAGTAAATAACTAGCTAATTGTCAATAACTAAAGACAATTTATTAAAGTAGATTATAATATAAACGGCCGCTGCGCGCGCGTTCCCCAAGCGACCGACCTCCTCAAAAAAGCCCTCCAATGGTTGACTTTCGTCTTCGGGGCAATATACTCGACGCATTGCTGAGGTTGCTGAGCATGATCGATCAACTTGCTCGAGAATTTGCTGTAGAATTTCATCGACTCGCGGCCGGCACATTTCTCGCCGACGGCAGGGACATCCGGACCGCGCAATTTACCGCGTCCAATTATGCTGAAGGCGTGACGTCGATAACCCTGGCCTTCGCCGCATTCTTCACTACCCTGAAAACCGGCGGCGAGATCCTGGTTGTCGAAACGAATCTCCGACAACCCGCGTTCGCCGAGCTCCTAGGTGTGGACGAAGAGAGGTCTCTGATCGCTGCGGTCACCGAGTCGCTTCCGCTGGACGAGGCCATTCAGCCGGTGAAGGATCGTGGTTTCTATGCGTTGCCGGCGGGACGATCGGAGCGCGCCAAAGGCGACTTCTTTTATCAGTCGGTGCTCCAGGAATTGAGCGCGGTTCTGGGCGAATTGAAAACGGAATTCAGATACATCCTTGTGGATAGTCCCCCGGTGGGGCCGTTCCCCGATGCGACGATGGTATGCAGAGCGGTTGACGGGGTCATCGTGGTGGTCGAGTCAAATGTTACTCGATCGGAGGTCTTGGATCACACCGTTCGGGAGCTCCGGTCCAACAAAGCCGAGATACTCGGGCTGGTATTGAACAAACGGGAACTTCAGATTCCTCGCTGGTTGTATCGATTTCTGTAACGGTCCGCGCTCGGGACTTCATTTTCCCATAATTTCCGAAGCGCGGAGCGACTGTTCTCCCGAGGATTCATTCCTTGATTGCCCGGTGAGGGGCGTTCGTCACGTGGAATCACGGCCGTATCGTTTTTGTATGGTCACCAACAGCGTTTATGTGCGAGACACCCGCGTCCGCCGTTATGCGGAATACCTCGCCGCGGACGGCCATTGTGTGGACGTCATCTGTTTACCGACCGAGTCCGGCGAAGAGCAGTCCCGCGATCGGCACATTTCGGTCTACCCTCTGTCGATGAGGCGCGAACGGCGTGAGGGCATGGGCCTAGTGCGGAATTGGGCGGTCATCTGGCTGCAGATGACGGGGATACTGACCAAGCGTGCGCTTCGAGTCAGGTATGATGTGATTCATGTACACAATGTCCCGGATTTTCTCGTATTTTGTGCTTGGCTCCCCAAGCTGCTCGGGTGTCCCATTGTCCTCAACGTGCATGATCCCGTGCCGGAGCTGACCCGTTCCAAGCTGGGAGTCCCCCCCGACCACCCGTTGGTTCGAGCGCTCACGTTCCTCGAGCGCGTTTCAATCCGCTTCAGCGACCGTGTGATAACCGCGACGCCCGATTTCCGGCGGGTCCTTATCGAACGAGGAACACCGGCGGAAAAGATCACGGTTATCACCAACGCCGCGGATCCTCGATTCTTCGCCGCGTGGAACGACGCCCCGCCGGAACGGGTTGCCGGCCGGCGGTTTACGCTGCTCTATGTGGGGACGGTGGCTGGTCGGTACGGGCTCGACACCGCGGTCAAGGCGCTCCCGAGTTTGGTCGAGGAGATACCGGATATTCTGCTCAGGGTGGTTCCGAAGATCGAAAACGAGGGAGAAGCGCTTGATTTCTGCATGCGGTCCGCGGAGGAACTCGGCGTCGCGGACGCATTCCGGGTTGACAAGCCGGCGCCGCTCGAAGAGATGCCGTTGATCATGGCTGATGCGGATATCGGGGTGTATCCCGCGTATCACGATTGCCACATGGACACGGCCCTCTCCCTGAAGATCCCCGAGATGGCCGCCGTCGGACTCCCCATCGTCGCCGCCCGTCTCTCGGTGCTGGAGAATCTTTTCGGCGACGACGCCATAGCGTTTTTTCCTCCCGGCGATCCCGAGGCCTTCGCCGAGCGGGTCCTGGAGCTCTACCGTTCTCCGAAGCGACGGCGGGAACTGGCTGCTCGAGCTCGAGAGCGCTCGGAGGCGATCTCGTGGGAGAAATTGTATGAGCGGTATCGTGAATTGCTCGAATCGTTAACCGGCGGATCGTTGGCCGCGACGGGTCGGTCCGAGCCCGCCGGCTCCGATGGTTGAGGGTGTCGACCCGGCCACGGCGCGTCGGCTAAGGGGTGTCCGTGCGAGCGCTCCACATTTTGCATAGATCGATTCCCGGTACGCACGGGTACGCCATACGCAGCCTCGAGATCGTCCGCCACCAGCGATCGAAGGGTATCGAACCCATTGTGGTGACATCTCCGTCCCAAGCGCCGCAGGGTCGGCTGGACGCGGACCGCAAGGAGATCATCGACGGCGTGCCCTATTTCAGGACGGGTGGGCGCGTCCTTCCGCCCACGTTGGACGTCCACGACTCGAGCCCCGTTCGATCCGCGCTGCGCGTGATGCAGAACGCTCTTCTGGTCAAGAAAGTCGTCGGATTATGCAGGACGTATCGGCCGGACGTCATCCACGCGCATTCACCGTTCACATGCGGCGTCGCGGCCCAGGTCGCGGGACGGCGCGTCGGCCTTCCCGTTGTGTATGAGGTGCGGGGCATATGGGAGGACTCCCATGTGGGGAGGTACGGCGTCAGCGAGCGGTCGATGCGCTATCGGGCGGTGCGACGGTTGGAAAGCGGGGCCATGCGTCGGGCCGATTCGCTCGTCGTCATCTGCGAAGCGTTGAAACAGGAAGCCCGGTCGCGTGGCGTAAACGAGGAGAATATCTTCGTCGTCCCAAACGGGGTGGACGTTTCCGAATTCGCCCCCGCCCCCCCCGATCCAGCCCTGCTCGGGGAATTGGGTCTTCGGGACAGCCTAGTGACCGGATATGTAGGATCGTTTTTTCACTACGAGGGACTGGGCCTCCTGATCGAGGCGGTGAATGTGCTGGCTTCGAGGTATCCGCGGCTCAAGTTGCTCATGGTGGGCGCCGGCGAATCGGCCCCGACACTCAAGAAACGCGTCCAGGAACTGGGTTTGGGCGATCGTGTGGTCTTTACGGGTCGGGTGCCCCATGACCGGGCGCCCGAATACTATCGACTCTTCGATTTCATGGTCTTGCCCCGGCGGCTCACGCGTGAGACGCGCCTAGTCACGCCGTTGAAGCCCATGGAGATCATGGCGATGGAGAAGCCGCTCATAGCGAGCGACATCGGCGGCCATCGGGAGATCGTCGAGAACGGTCTCAACGGATTGCTCTTCGAGTCCGAAACCGCGTCCGATCTAGCGCGAGTCTGCGCCGAACTCATCGACGATCCCGAACGCCGAACCGCATTGGGACGCAGAGGCAGAGAATGGGTCTCGGAGCGCCGGAATTGGGACGTGCTCGTCGATCGATATGTGGGAATTTACGACTATCTGACGGGCCGGATCGACCGAGCAGCCCTCACATTCTAGGCCCGTATTCAGTCTCATCCCAGCGCGAAAACCGTCCGTTTCATCCGGGTCACGATTCCTTTTTGGCGAGGTCCGACCGTGAAAGCCGCCTCACCGACGCCAATACCGGCAAACCGGTCACGGATTCCAACTCGTGGGGATTGTCGAAGGTATGGTCAAGGAAGTTCGCGACCAGGATCATGCCGATGCCCAGGGGGAACGCCAGAATGAAGGATGCAAGGACCATCAACCCTGTCTTGGGGAAGATGGGCGACGTGGGGGTGTACGGTTTCGCTACGATCGAGACATTGACCAGCTTGTCCCCGCCTTTCAGATTCTCCACGCGGGCCTGTTCCTCTTTGGTCGTATACTGCAGGTACCGCTCTTTGGCGATCACGGCGGCAAGCTGCAGATTGCGAAGCTCTTCGCTCCGTCGTTGCAACTCCTGCAACTGGGCTTGCTTGGCTTCACGGCCCGCAATCAGGCTGTTCTTCTTGGCCTTCAAGACATCGATCTCCGCCTCGATTGTCGAACGGAACTGCTCGGTGAGCTTGTCCACCAATTCGCGCGCCTTCTTGTAATCGCGGCTCCCGGGCGAGAAATGCTGTCGCGCGAGGGTTTCCCGTTGTTTGGCGCGCAGAAGCTGCGTCGCAATCACGCTGACCACGGTGTTGTCCGCGCCTTGATTTGCTGAGGGACCGAGAAGACCGGTTGGCATAGCGCCTTTGTTCAAGGCCGTCAGCATTTCGCGATACTGATCGAGATTCGCCTCCACGGCGACGAGTGAATTCTCGATTTCCTTGATCAACCCGATAAGTTCACTTTTCTGTTTGTCCGCAAAGGAAATCTTCCACTTGGCTTTGAAAGCTTCGAGAGCCTGTTCCGCCTCACGCCATCTTTTCCGATAGATCTGCCCCTGACCGCTGAAAAAGCTTTCGGCGCCGGGCAATGAGTAGACTTGCATGTGATAGGGGATGTACTGATTGAGGAGCGCCTGGAGCACGCGTCGAGCGGTTTCCGGGTCTTCATCTCGGAAATAGACGTCGAGGACCTTGGATTTCGGCGCCGGCACGACTTCGAGACGATCCATGAGGGCCCGAGCGAGCTCCACCAGTTCCGGAGGATACGCGTTGTCCGGCGCGGGCTTCGGCCGCTCCTTCCGGGGCAGCAGGTCCTTCACCCGTTCTTCGATCTCGGCCAAAAACGCGGACACGCCCTCGCGCTTCACCTCTTTCTTCAACGTGTTCGCGCCGAGCGCTTTTATGGTCCGTACCCACAGGTCAAGACTAAGGAGCAATTCCCGTTCGCTGTTGAGGTCCGTTTCGTCCACGTTGAGATTGATATACGCCGTAGAGCCGGCTTCCTTGGGCAGCTGGAGCAGGGACGCGTTCTCTTTCTTCGCGGTAACCATAATTTTTGCGGTCGACTCGTAGACGGGCGGAAGCACGTAGCATGCGATAAGCGCGCCCAGGGGCACGAGCACAAGCACCGCCTTGAGCAGACCGATCTTGCGGTAGAAAGCGTTCAGCGTATCCCTGAGCGAGAAGTGCGATTCATCGTTCATCGTCGTCACCTCGTTTCGAAAACACGTTACATCATCCGGAGGCGGCCGCCTACTCATAAGCCCCGACGGACGGAGGGCCGTTGACGCCCCGCGGCGCGCCCGCGCGATCCGGCGAGGCTTCGGGGAGCAGGACACCGGCGCCTTTAAGCGGCGAATCGGCCGTCAAATCGAATCGTCCGCTCTCGGGATCCCGCAAACCCGGATTGGTCCGGAGGACGGTATTGTGGTCATCGCCCGTGAATCCGGCCGCTCGGTTCATTCGTTCGATCCAGCGCTCCGGCAATCGGCCTCGAGGCTCCGCGTTCTCAGGGCAGCGGTACCATGCGTTGCCGCGAAGCTTCACCGACGACGCCCGCTGCGGGGGCGGAAGTAATCGGCAATAGGCGAAGAGATTGTTTATAACGCGATTAGGCCGTTCCTCGGACACGGCCGGCCGCGTGTCTTCGACCGAGAGCGGAGCGGCGCATTTCCATACGGTGTTATGAGCGACAAGGTTGCCCACGGGTTCCGTGGGATCCCCCTCGAGGCTGTGATGAAATACGAACGCAGCCGCCTTGTCCCACCATGTCTCCCGAGCAATATGTATAAGGACGTTGTTGATCACGCGGTTTCCGGACGAGCCGTAGAAGCCGACGCCCGCCGCGGTTCCTCCCACGATGTAATTGTTTTCTATAACGTTGTCGTGGGAACGCCCCTCCAGGTAAACGCCGCACCCATATCCCTTCACCGCGCCGTTCCGACTGAAGATGTTGTTCCTGATCGTGCACGAGTGCGCGGACTCGTCCGGCCCGATCAGCAGCCCGCACCCGCCGTGGCCCGACGGTCCGAACCACTCGTTTTCAGCGCAGAGATTGTCCTCGAACCTCACCCGGGCGCCGTTGATTTGGCACCCATGCACGCCGTTTCGAATGAATTCGCAGTCGTGAACGTGCCAGTCGTCAAGACAATAGAATACGCCTTCCGCGAGATTATACCGAACGATGAGTCGATCGAGCTCCCAGTGGGAATTGTCGCGGGGATGCTCCTTGTCGGTCGAGACGGCAAAGACGCCGTACTTCTCGAGGGTCATATTGCGCAGAATTATGTGCCGCTTCGCGGTCCCGCCCCATCGATCACCGGCGTTAAACGCGAAATCGTATTCGTACACGTCAACGGCGTGCTCGGTGTTGGGGTCTGCGTCCTTGGGCAAGCGAACCGTATAGACACCCTCGTCGGACACGTGAAACGACCCCTCGCGAAGAGCGCCGGGATCGTCGACCCTGTCCAGAAGCTTCCGCTCATCGATCATGACGAACGCGTTTTCGAGGGTCATAGGGTTCAAGCCCCGCTTGATCCATACGTCGCCTCGCCGCTCCCAGTCGCGTACGCGAACGGATCCCCTCATAAAGACCGTATGCCGGCTCGATCCTTCAATAACAATCGGCGCGTCCGGAAGCCCCGAAGCGCCGCCCATGATCTGTTCGTGATAGACCCCCTCGCCGATTCGAATGGTGTCTCCCGGCAGAGCGACCGCGACCGCTTGTTTGATTGTCCGAAACGGCCGTAACCTGCTTCCGTCGGCTTCGGACGCGCCGTGTCGCGCGTCCACATGGAAGACGGCGGCCGAGGGCGCGGATAGGGGAAGAAACGTGATCCACAGAATCAGTATCATGAGACGTTGATAGCTCATATTCACAGCCTCGTCGCGATGCGCCGATCGCCTCGGACGCTCAGCCGGAACGCGCGGCGACGGTCGTCTTGGAAGGGTTCGGCGCCGCGGTTCCGATCTCTCCTTCCCTTTCGGATGTCTCCCGCCCGGACTTCCGTCTCTCGAGCAGTGCGGTCGCCGCGCCGGCCGCGAGAAGAACGCAGAACTGATTGTAGAAATTAACGTAATGGAAAAAGGAAAAGAAGCGATGGGGGATCGACCCGATCATAACTGCGAAGAGCCCGACACCCAGCACGTACACCAGGGTATCGCTCGATTTGGTCAACCTCCACAGAAGCAGCATAAAGACGATGTTCAACGCATAATAGACGACAAACCCGACGGCGCCTCCCTCCGCCAACCGAAGCAGATACTCGTTATGCACGGTGTATTCCCATCGGCCGCGAAATCGCACAGGCACATATTCCTCGATGTTAAAGGGATAATTGTTTAAACCAACCCCGAAGACCGGGTGGTCCTTGATCATGTTGATCGACGTTTCCATCAAAGGAAGCCTCTGTTCACCCCAACTGCCGCGCTGAAACCGATCGTAGACCGCAGGAGAGATGAGGATAAGCGCAATTATCGCAACCAGCGCGCCCTTGAACAGTGTCGCCGAGGTGATCCTGTGTCGAACATGGGCGATCAGGAAGACAACCATTGTGGAAATGAGGACGGCCAACCCCGCGGCGCGGACTTTTGTCGCCATGATCGCGGCCAGGGCGACCACCAGACCGACGAGTATCAACGGCCGTTCCGGTCGTTTTCGGTAGATCAGGTAATAGGCGATCCCAATCGGTATGATAAAAGATATCAGCGCGGCCGCCGCGTCGGGACTGCCGAAAAAGCCGATGGATCGGAATCCTTCCGGTCCGATATACGGCTGGGGTTCGCCTTGCAGCGTGTAATTGAGACGCGTCGCAAACTGGAAGAGAATGTACAGCGCGTGGGCCGCGGTGGTCGCGAAGAGCGCGGCGATGACCGTGCGCAGGTCCCGGCGGCCTCGTATGTTGTTAACCACATAGAAGTAGATGAGAAATCCCTTGGACAGCGCTATCAACTCGTACACGCTGAACCGAAACCTATCCGCGGCCAAGAAGCTGGTGATCGCGCCGCACGCGATCCAGAGAAGAAGAAGACCGCCGACAGATCCCCCCAAGGTCAATCGATGGCCCTGTTTATACAGCGCCGCAGAGGCCGCCCACAGAAAATACGCCGCCGCGAGAACAACCTCGGTGATATCCACCGTAATCCCGGACATGAACAGTGTGGATTCCATCTCCAGGCGTTCGTACACGAGATGATAGTCGATTTGGAGCGGTACGCAGAAAATCAGCGAAAAGAGCAAAAAGGACCGGAGGTCGGCCACGAATAAGGCGACGACACTGAAGAGCCCGATCATCCCAACGAATGCGATGGTGAACTTCAGTCCCACCGCAAATCCGTATACAAATCCGAAGCCGGCCAAGAGCGCAAGCAGATACGCCGGCGCACGCGCCAAAACATTCTTTCGCGGTCGCAAAGGGTGGTCGCTCAACGGAGCGGGAACTCTCGAATGCTGATCGCCCGACACTGCTTCACTCCGTTTCCGGGTCGGCGCTCGGCGGCGACCGCCGAGGTTTGGGCCTTCGGTCGCGTCATTGTACGCGTATCATCGAGGAGTGAACGCGACCGTCTCGCGGCGCCGATCGTTCAGTACGCTCCTTTTCCGCGGATTACTACCTCCAGGGTCTTGACCAGAATCTTGAGGTCAAGCAGCAGAGAATAGTTCCTCACGTAGAAAAGATCGTACTGGGTGTTGAGATGCATGGGAAGCTCGCTGCGCCCGGAGATCTGCCACATTCCCGTTATACCCGGGGGGACTGCGAACCGCTGCCACTGAGTATGATCGTATGAGTCGGTGATAAAGGGCTGTTCGGGGCGCGGTCCGACCAAGGACATGTCACCTTCTAGAACGTTGAAAAATTGCGGCAGTTCGTCCAATGACGTGCGGCGGAGAATTCGCCCCACGCGCGTCACTCGGGGGTCCTCTTTCACCTTGTACACGGGGCGTCCATCTTCATCGGTCTCGGTCACCGCGTCTTGAAACTTCTCCGCGTCCGTGACCATAGTGCGAAACTTGTACATATTGAATTGCTTGCCGTTTTCTCCGACTCGCCTCGCGACGAAGAGCACGGGCCCCGGGGAGTCGAGCTTGATCGCGATCGCTATGGCGGCCATGAGCGGCCATCCGAAGATGACGGCGACGCTCGAAACGATGATGTCCAGGACACGCTTGGCAACCCACCGATGTCCTCGAATGACCGGTTCACGAATTCCGATCAAAACGAGGTCTCCCACCATCTCCGTTTCCGTTGCAAAGAGGGTCCAACTCCCGTAGCCCGGCGCCACATGGATTCGAACGGGCAGACTTTCCAGCATGAACACAAGACGCTCCAGCTGTGTGCAGCGATCTTCAGGAAGGGCTATGAGAACTTCTTCCACGTCATTGGCCCGGATAATGTCGGCCATTTGATCCGTGGTTCCCAGCCAGGGCGCGGGTAGGTCAGTGTCCCGAGGTCGAAGATCGTCGACAAAGCCAAGGACCGGCCTGGGATGGGGTTTTTCGGTCATCAATTGTTCGGCCAGGAATTTGCCGATTTCCGAAACACCCACCACCAGCGTCTTGCCCGCGTCCAACCATTCGGCCTTCCACGAGAAATACTTCATGAGGACGCCGCGGACCGCCAGGAGCGCGAAATAGTTGAACAAAGCAAAATAGATGATCCGCACCCGAGAGACGTCCCGAAAGGTGAAAAACAGGAGACCCGCGAGCGCCGCCACGGCAAAAAAATAGGCCGGTGTGAACAGGAAAACTTGTGCGCGAAGACTGCCGAGCGTCTTCTCATCGTACGCGCCCGCGGACGCCAAGACCACGTGCCAGAGAAGAGCCACCATCACGTACAGCAAAGGATGCCTAAACACATCTTCCCATACCATGGCCCGCCCGGGAAGATACGGTCGAAAATGTTCGGCCGCCATAAAGGACAGCACGGTGACGACCACATCCAGGAGTATTAACCAGAGCTTGAGAGTGCGGTATCGTCGTTCCATCGGCCTCACCGTACAAGTCGGCTGAGCGGCAATCCCGCTCGACACTCCAAAATCGGAGACTTCACCGATCTCCGCGTCCGCGCAACACCTCGTCGTAAATTTGCCTCAGCTTCTCGATGCCTCGGGAGAACTCGAACTTTTCTTCAAAGCGCGCGTACGCGCCTTCTCCCAGCCGTCGTCCGAGGTCTTCATCAGTTGCGAGACGAGTCACCGCATCCGCAATTTGATCACCCGCTCCCGGCTTCACGAATATGCCGGATTTGCCGTCTTCGAGCACATCGGGAATGGCGTTCACCGGAGTCGATATCACTGGGAGACCGGCCCTCATGGCTTCCAGAATCGCGATCGGCATCCCTTCCACATAGGAAGGAAGCAGAAACGCCTTCGCCAATCCGAGCATGCCGGGCACGCTCTCACGTGTGACTTCTCCCGTCATACGGACCCACGGCTTCAAGCCGCGACTCTCGATTATCGAATTCAGCTGCTCCCATTCTCCAGGTTTTTCCTCGGCTCCCACCAGAACAAAGCGAGCCGACGGCGCTCGATCGACGACCTTCGGGACCGCATCGAGAATGTCGAAGCTCCCCTTACGCCGACCGACCGCGCCTACGCTCAGGATAACGAACGCGTCCTCTTCGATTTCCAGACGTTTTCGCGCATCCTCGATCGCGCCCGGGGGCGGCTTCTCCGTGTGATGAATATGATTGGGAAAAACACTCACCTCCGGAACGAATCGGAGGGCGCGGAGGTTGTCTCTCCATAGGGAATAGAGCACGAGAATCCTCCGTGGGAGGGCAAGCCCGAATCTCGTGTACGCTTTGCGAAAAAAGGACGCTTCCGGATAAAACCACTCCCAGTCGGTTCCGTGCATGTGCAGGAGAATGGGGACTCTCGCAATACGTGTCAACATCATAAAGATCGTCGTTCCCCGAAACGCCGGGTCCGCCGAGTGGATGTGGACCATCGCGTATCCGCCCCTTCGGACCTCCCGAAAGAATGTCAGGAAACGAGCGGCCCTGAAGAGAGTGCGTTTCCACGGGGTGTCCGCGTCCGGAGGAAAGACGGGCGACCGATCGAAGACCGTGAACTCGCACTCCCTGTTCAGCGAAGATTGGACGATGTCGTCCATAACCGAAGCGATTCCGCCGTAGGGCGGCGGCGCAGGGCCCACCATCAGGACACGTTCCACAACCACCCCCTCACAGGTAGTCCTGCGTTTCGAGGCGAGACAGGAAGAACGGCCGTTTTCCCCCTGAACCGCGAGGGATCTCATCCGTTACCTCGAACCGAATGTTCATCGCGGGCGATTCGAGACGATCGCGCAACTCCGCCGTCAGCCGAGCTTCCGTGCCGGACGATATGGCCTTCCACGGAATCACCCGGACGTGGAGGCGATCGACCGCTTCCTGAACAAGTTGCGCCTCCCGAATTTCTTCCAGGTGGTAAAAGGCGAAGTGGAGGATGAGCGGCGAAACCATACGACCCTCCGGGGTGACCACCAGCTCGGTTTCGCGTCCTCTGAACCGCGCCAACCGAGGATGACTTCTGCCGCAGGGACAGACTCCCGCAGGGCCCTTTTCAGCCAGATCGCCCGTTCGGTATCGAATGAACGGCATCGCGCGGTTGTGCAGGCACGTCCCGACAATCTCGTGGAGTCCTTCCTCCTTGGCGGGGAGCAGCTCGACAATCCCCATCTCCATTTGCACATGGTAGCCCTTAGCGTACGAACACTCCATCGCGACGGCCACGGATTCTTCCTGGCCGTACCAATCGATGACCGGAGCCTCAAACGCGTCCTGAAGGTATTCCCGCATGTGTGGATAGAGATTCTCCGACGCGGTGACGATAAACCGCGGCGACGGGAGTCGTCGGCCGGCCCGTCGCGCCCATCGGCACAATATGTGGAGGCACGAGGGCCATGCGTCGATGAAATCGGGCCTGTAATGGTCTAAAGCGTTGACCATCGCTTCCAAGCGCATTTCCGTCGCATGGTGGAACGACATTCGCACCTCGCGCGCGCCGTGGAAATACTGGATGAACTTGTTCGAATTCGTCAGTGGCATGCCCTTGAAGATCGCGGTCGTGTCTCCGGTGCGGTGTCCGAGCCACTGAAGCCTCCGCAGCGCGAGGGCTCGATCCACCGGTCTGGTTGACCGATCCATGTAAAACGTGAGCGGCGAGCCGGTGGATCCGCTCGTGTGCGCGGCCTCCAACGCTATCCGCGGTATGTCTTTCGCAATGAGATCCTGTCGCCGCAACCGGATCGTTTCTTTCGTCAAGATGGGGAGTTTGCTCAAGTCACCGACCGATTCGATGTCCTTCGGCTTCAATCCGCGTTCGTCGAAGATCTCTCGGTAGTACGGCACGTTGGCGTACGCATGAGCGACAAGCGTGCGGAGCCGCTCTTCCTGATAGGCAATCAAACGGTCCTCGGGCCAGTATTCGGTCTCCTTGAACAATTTCACCGCATCTCGATACGGCCGGCCGTACCGTACCTCGGGGGGAAGCGCGTGATACGCGATTTGCGCCCATTCCCGGACCTGCGGCGGGGCAATTTCGTAAAGATGTTTAAGGCCGGTCCTCAACGACATGGCTTACCGTCCCCGACTCGAGCCTGCGAGCGCCGCAAGGGTTCGAAGTTCGTCAAGAGACACCGCTCGCGTCACAATCGCGGCGATCGCGTACACGAGAGCGGACACGGTGATGACGACCGCGAGATTCCATTCTCGCAGGAGGTACGTCACTGCGCCCATGGCGGCCGCGGCCGCGAGGGGGCGCAGAGACAGCCGAACCGTGGAGATCGCGAAGATGCGTGAACGTACATAGATGTTTTGCAGCGCGTAAAAAACAACGATCGTAACCAACGTGGCCGCAACCGAGCCCATTTCCGCGTAGCGCGGAATGAGCGCGAAATTCAACCCGAAATTCAGCACGGCCGCAATGACGTTGATCGCGAGGTCCACCGACTGATTGTCCGTCGCAATCAGTGTTTGCGCAAACAACAGCACAAGACCGAAGGGAATCAGCGATACGATATGCAGCTGGAGCACCGGGCCGGCCGCCGAGAACTCGGGGCCGTATATCAATGCGATGAAGCGATCCGCGAGGATAACGGTACCCACCGAAATAGGGAGGAGCGCGGTCAGCATATAAGACGTGGATTTGTTCACCAATGAATGCAACGATGCCTTTCCCTCCGCATACCCCTTGGTGAGAAACGGCAGCAAGGCCGCGGTGAACGCGGCGGGAAGCGTCTTGCAAATGGTGAGCAGCTTGTCCGCGGCGCTGTAGATGCCCACCGCATGAATATCCTTGAGCTTGGACAGCATGATCTGGTCGATGCTGAGATGAATCGTCGAGAAAAAGGCGATGCTCGTGAAAACCGCCGATTGCCTTGCCAGGAGTCTCCAAATCGCGGGCTCGTACCGCCACGCCGGCACGCCGAAGAGTACGGCGTAGAATAGGCTCAGCATCGACAGTCCCAAAAAACGCGTCAGGGTGAACGTCACGAAAAGCGCCACGACGCCGTAACCCAAATAGAGGAGAATCACGCACACCGTCACGCGGACGACGTTCTCCACAAGATAACACAAGGCCACATACTCCGCCCGTTCCTCGGCGCGAAAAACGGCTTCCGAATAACTGACGCCCGTCGACGCGAACAACGCAAAGGAACAAAAGAAAGCCGCGTAATCCACACCGCCGGCGTAATCCATTAGGAATACAAGCGCGTTCATGCCGATCAACGCGACAATCGTCGATAGTCCCCCGAAGAGGGCTGCGTTGACGAAGAGCGCGCCCGTCTCCTCCGGTCTTCTTGACGCTTCCCGCACGATGAGATCTGAAAGCCCCAGCGTCGCCAAGGTCGAAAAGATCCAGAAGTACGACAGGACCAGGGAATACTTGCCCAGCCCTTCTACGCCCAGGTGGCGGGAAATCGCCAAGACCAAGAGAAACGAAACCAAGGGATTCAGGATGTTGGGAACCGACAACGCAAGCGTGTTCTTGAGTATGCTGAGATGTCGTACCATCTGAGTGTGCGGGGCGCCGCCGACCGAGCGCCGTGTTTACTATTCCCGGAGCGTCCTACGACATCCCGCTGTCGTCCGAACGTGGGCGCCGGTTCGCACGCCGACCATTCTTCCCGCTTCCGTCGGGACGGAGGAAGGCGGTGTTAGATCCGAGTCAAAGACGCCCGCCGGGGCCCGTCACTTGAGAGAGGGCACGGGAACCGGCCCGATGTCCACACCCGGCGGAAAGCGTCGGAGCGGCTCCGTTTCAGGCTCCAGACGAGGCATCTCAATCGGCCGAAGACCGATCGCGTAGAAATTGAGCGACCCGCCCAGTTCGCCGTACGGCAAATCGGGCGTAGCCGGTCGACCGCCGAGATCGGCGATAAAGACGCCCAGATACCGATTGTCGCGATCATAGTAGAGATACTGGGTGTAATGGGGCGGCGACGGATCGCCCAGCGTCGCTTGAAGAAAGCCGCGATAGTCCGACCGCAACGTGAAAAGCGTCCACCGTCGATTCTGAGGATCCCACGGCGCGTAGCCGATAACATCTCCCGTGCCTTCATCCACGATCCGGAACGCCCCTTCGTAATTCCCCCGCGGGGCCAACCTGAAATTCGCCTGCTCGAAGACTTCATCAACGCCCGGATCGCGAAGCACATCCGCGCTCGAAGTCGAGCCGGCCGAAACAACGGCGATCATTACGCACACGCAGAGCGCGAAACGCGATATCATCGGACCCTCCTCTCCCGGTAATAACCATAATACCCCGGCGAGACGGTTGTCAATGGGCTTCCCGAGCGACGCGATCGCTATCGCGGTGAACCCGCGGTCGCAATCCGCGACGGTCCGAAGCGAGACGCGCGGCTTCAGCAGCTATTTTTTGCGGAAGATCCCTTGCGCTCTGCGTCTCGGCGCCCATAATAAGCGCTAAACTTCATTATGTGGGCGCGAACATGATATCCATTCTCATTGCGCTGGGGACTCGCCCGGAAGCGATCAAGCTCGCTCCGGTTTACAAGGAATTGCGGGCGCGTACCGATCGAATCCGAGTGAAATGCTGCGTTACGGGCCAGCATCGAGATCTCGTGGATCCGTTTCTCGAGTTCTTCGAAATCCAACCGGACTACGATCTCAATATCCTGAAGGAAAACCAAGGATTGACCCATATCGTCACGAGCGTGCTCCAGGGCGTGGAAGAACTCATCCTGAGCGACCCCCCCGATATGATCATCGTACAGGGCGATACCTCATCCGCGTTCGCGGCTGCATTGGCGGGCTTCTATCATCGGATTCCCACGGGCCATGTCGAGGCGGGCCTTCGGTCGTACGACCGTTTTCAGCCCTATCCCGAAGAGGTCAATCGAACGTTCATTTCCCGCATCGCCGATCTCCACTTCTGCCCGACGCAGCGGGCCGCGGACAATCTCCGCCGCGAACAAGTCGACCCATCCGCGATACACATCACGGGGAACACTGTCATCGACGCCCTGCTCGACGCCGTGGCGACGCTCGATCGGGACAACCGGTGGGATGAGCTTCTCGGCGATTTGAACCTGCCCGACGGGCGGATGATTCTGGTCACCGGACACCGACGGGAGAACTTCGGGGCGGGACTGAAAAATCTTTCCCTCGCGTTGCGCGATTTGGCCGAACGGTATCATGACGTAACGGTGGTTTATTCCGCGCACCCCAACCCCAACGTCCGCGGACCGCTTCAGGAACTGCTCGGATCCCACGAGCGAATCAAGGTCATTCCTCCGCCGGATTATCTCAAATTCGTCGGTCTCATGAAGCGCGCGTATCTCATCATCACCGATTCGGGGGGAATCCAGGAAGAGGCGCCGTCCCTGAGCAAGCCCGTTCTCGTCGCACGAGCCCTCACGGAACGGCCGGAAGCGGTAGAATCGGGAGCGGCAATGATCGTGGGAACCGATCGTGAGGTGATCGTTCGCGAAGCCTCGCTCCTGCTGGAGGAGTCCCGGCGATACGCGTCGATGGTCATAGAAAAAAATCCGTTCGGCGACGGTCGGGCCGCGCAGAGGATCGCGGACATCATCGAATCCTATTTCTCCGATCGGACATAACCCGAGAGCACTCCATGGACGCCCCGGTATTGGTTCTTTCAGCCGGCGACAAAGACGATCGATCGGCGTACACTCACCGTGTGCTCACGTTGGGGCAAAGTCTCGAGGAGCGCGGGTTTCGGTGCGATTACTTCTTCATGCCGAACAATCCGCCCCTTCATAAGGAGACGACCGCGTCCTTTTTCATGCCGTTTCGGCTGAAACGGTTGCGCTCCTACGATTGTATCTATTGCGGCGCGCAGGAGGCGGGTCAGGCGCTCTTCTTCTGTCGGCCCTTTCTCAGGTCGCCCGTCATTCTTGACGTCCACGGGGACGTGATCGCCCAGTCCGCGCTGGCTCGACGGATCCAATCGTCAGGCCGGGTTACAAGACCCTCGCCGCGTGTTCGGTTCATCGATCGCCTCGCTATGAGCTGCGCGGATCATTTCCTCACCGTTTCAACCTATCAAACGGAGAGCTTTGTCCGGGAAGGTATTCCCGCCGAGCGAATCAGCCTAATCCGAAACGGCGTCGACCTGAACCTGTTTCGGAGATTGGACCAGCCGTCCGCTCCCCGCTTCACCTTCGCCTATGCAGGGGAATTCCAGACATGGCAAGGCGTCGACAATCTGATCGAATCGTTCAGGCGGGCAGACGATCCCTCGATTACGCTGCTCGCGGTCGGTTTTCGCGAGTCGGACACCGACGTCAAGCGTCGATTCCGGGACGCTCTCGGATCGCGGGTCGAGCTGGTCGATCGGGTCGATCGCATTACAATGACCGAGCTGCTCACGACAGTCTCCATACTCATCATCCCGCGGATCGAACACCAAGCCATTCGGCACGCGTTCCCCACGAAATTCGCGGAATTCGCGGCCATGGGGAGGCCCATCATGGTCAACCGAGTTGACGAGACCGCCAACTTCGTGACACGGTATCAGTGCGGGTTCGTGTCCGAGCCGTCTCCGGGCGCCATGGCCGAAACGATCCGCAGGGCCGCGAGGGTCGATCACGCGACGCTGACCGAAATGGGCGCTCGCGCTCGGTCCATGGCCGAAGAGAATTTCTCGTGGCCGCTGATCGGTGACGAGTATGCGCAATTGGTCCGAAAGCTTATTGCCGCAAATCGGGAAATGACAAGTTCATGACGGTTGATTGGGCCGGCACGACGGTTCTCTGCGACCCCGACGACAAACGTCGCTTCGGATACGGCCCTGAGGATTTCTCCTCCGCAGGCTTGCCCGTGCTCGTCGCGCCGTACCATCGCATCGGTTTCGATGAGGCCGTCGATCGGGAGATCGCAGGTTCGGGCGCGGAAGCGCTCATATTCACCCGTAACGACGATATGCCGGACGGCCCCCCTCTAGGGGACGCGCTTCGTCGTCTCCGCGTCGGCTACACAACCGTTTCCGCGATAGATCCGGACCGGCAAGATTCCCAGACTGCTCGATGCATGCGCGATCTCATCGAACGTCGCGGAACAATCGACACCCCGCCTGTAGTCGCGGAGCATTCCGATTGCGGGAGGCAGGCGCGAGGAACCTTCTCGATAATTTTCGACCTCGAGCAGTTCGGCGGCGCGCGATACGGGATGCCGCGCCTCCTGCCCGAGCTGGAGCGCCGCGGTGTTCGGGCCGTCTTCTTCGTCACCGGCTTCATCACGGCGATTTACCCCGAGCTCCTCGAGCGCATCGCGGCCGGCGGCCATGAGATCGGAGTTCACGGGGCCGTACACGAATTCCTCCAAGGGAGAACTCCCGAGGAGCAGTACGAGCGTGTCCGTGGGGAAGTCGACTCCTTGAGTCGGTTCGGCGATATCCGGGGGGCCAATTTCATATTTCGAATGGACGCCGAAACGCCGGCTGCAATTGTCCGGAGCGGCCTTCGATACTTCGTCCTGTTCCGCAAACATCTCTTTCACCGGACGCGATTTTTGACGCCGTCGGCGCGGCCGCGGGTTATGCGGACGGATTCGGGCGACGCGACGCTCTTTCCCGTGTCGGTGGAGACGTACGGTCTCGGCTTCCGGGACATCCGACGCAGCCTTGACAGCGCCGTGAGAACCGCGGCTCGGGAACGGACGCGGCATGTCTCCATACTCCTTCATCCGTTCAAGGACGGCGCCTTGACGCGCCTCGACGTGACCCGACGACTCTTGGACTATTGCCTCAAGGACCTCGCGCTGAGGCCGATCACGTTGTCGGACGCGCCCGTGGCTAATGCCCCAGGGAACGACGCTCCGTGTATCGTTTATCCCTGGGACGGAAAAGAGCGCGAAGAGGATCGGAGGGACGTCGACTCGAACACCGTCGACTCGTGGTGGACGGATCTCCACTATCGAGCGCTCCGGTGCGAGCGTCTCGCCGACGGTTTGGAAGCGCAGGGAGAATCCGCGGTTCTGACCTCGGATGCTTCGACCCTCAGCCGCTGTGTCTGCGTTTACCCTGATTCCTGCGGAGACGCCGCCATATCCGTTCCATCCGATGCTCTTGTAAATGCCGACGAAGCCGCGCTGCGAGTTCTCACGGAGTTGCGCTCCGCCCCGTCCGTTCAACTGACGCCGCCGGGCCTTGCTGCGAACCTGGTTCGGCGAGCGGTCTTTCATATACCCAGTACCGCGGCCGACGTGGCAATTCTCGCGCGGCGGGCCGGGCCCAAGCTGCGTCGCATGATCTTTCGGGGCGGTTCGTAACGTGCGGCCGGAGGCGTTGATATGAAGCAGGTTTTTGTGTCGGGCAAAGGCGAGGTGGATGTCTTCGAGGTTCCCGTTCCCGGGAGAATGCGGGACTCGATCCTCGTCCGCAACGTTTTTTCCGCAATAAGTCCGGGGACCGAAGGCGCGTCCGTCAGCCGGAGCAGCGGCCTGCCCGCGATCTACGAACGCGCGCGATCGTCAAAGGACGCGGTCGACAAGGTGTGGAAGTTGGTCGAGACGACCGGATACCTCAACACCTGGGAGACCGTTCGGAACAAGCTTGATGACTGGAAGCTCCTCGGCTACAGCTCCGCCGGTATCGTGACGGAAGTTGACGGCGATCGCCTGCCCTTCGCGACGAACGATCCGGTAGCGTGCATGGGCGCGGGTCTGGCCAACCACGCCGAGTATGTGACCATCCCCAAGAACCTTGCCGCAAAGATTCCGCCGGGTGTGACCTTTGAAGAAGCCTCCTTCGCCGCGTTGGGGTGCATCGCGCTCCAGGGTGTCCGGCGTCTTGAACTCGAGCCGGGAGGGCGGGTCGGCGTACTCGGACTCGGCTTAATCGGTCAATTGAGCGCACGGATCGCGGCCGCTCTGGGGTACGAGGTCATAGGTATCGATCTCAGCGCGGCTCGGGCGGCCAAAGCCGGGGCCGTGGACGACGTGATCGCGTGGGACCTGGGATCCACGGATTCTGTCGGAGCGGTGCGCGACTTGACCGACGGCCACGGATTGGACGGCGTGATCGTCAGCGCCGCAAGCACAAGCGGCGAGCCGATCAACCTCGCGTTCGACCTGTGCCGGAAGCGCGGGCGCGTGTCTCTCGTCGGCGACGTGGGACTGTGTCTGCACCGAGAAAAGATGTACGAGAAGGAGATTGAATTGCGAATGTCCTGTTCGTATGGGCCGGGACGATACGACGCGTCGTACGAACTGAAGGGCCTCGACTATCCCTTTGCGTACGTTCGCTGGACTGAAGGGCGGAATCTCGAACTCTTCCTCCGATTGCTCGCCGACCGGAAGCTCGATATTAGCGACCTCGTCAGCGCGCGATTTCCCGTCGAACGGGCCGCGGACGCATACTCGGCGGTGAAGTCCGCGGACGCGGACACGTACGGAATCCTCTTCGATTACGGCGTCCCCACGGAGACGACGTTCTCCCGCGTTGAACGGCAGACCGTAACGCCCGTCCGCGTCGCCTCGATCCCCCGAAAAGACGTGGTGCGTATAGGTCTCATCGGCGTGGGCGGCCACGCCAAAGAGGTCATGATTCCCGCGTTGCGCAAACAAAAGAAATTGTTTTCGATTCGAGGCCTCGCCGGGAGGTCCGGAGCGTCGGCCGGCGTGGAAGCGCAGAAGCTGGGAGCGGCCCTTGCGACCAGCGATTACCGACAACTTCTGGATCGCTCGGATATCGACGCGGTCCTTATCGCGACGCGTCATACGACCCACGCGCGATTTGTCTTGGAAGCCCTTGACGCCGGCAAGCACGTATACGTTGAAAAACCCCTCTGCCTCACCGTGGAAGACGGTGAAGCGATCGTTCGGAAGGTCGCCGAAACGGGCCTGGTCCTGCGAGTGGGATTCAACAGGCGCTTCTCACCCTATCTGATCGCAATGAAGCGAGCCGTGGGAACGGGCAGAGGCCCCCGAGCCTTCTCCGCTCGAGTCAATACGGGACGCATGCCGGGGGACTGGAGCAACACGCCGGAACAGGGCGGGCGAATTCTCGGCGAGGCCGTCCACTTCCTCGACTTGTGCTGCTGGTTTCTTGAAGAGGAACCCGAGCGGCTGAGCGCTTCCTTTGCCGGCGAAGAAATGATGATCGATCCCACCGCGTCGATTGAAATCGCCTATTCGGACGGCTCCCTGGGCCGCGTCCTCTATTGCTCTCTCGGTGATCCCCGGCTCGGGAAAGAGCGGTTCGAGGCCTTCGGCCACGGTCGCAGCGCGGCGAGCGACGATTACCGCACATTCCGGAGCTTCGGCGGGTCCGGTTCTGTCGGGTTTTTCCAGCGAGGCAAGAAGGGCCACGCCGGCGCGCTTGAAGAATTCGGCCGAGCCGTTCAAGGTAAGGAGTCCGAAGTTGCGGGCGCGGACGCGAACGCCGGCCTCCGGGCTGTTCGCATGGCGCTCGCCGCTATCGAGAGCGGACGGACCGGATCGCCGATAACATCGGATCTCTGAATCACATGAATGAACAAAGAGGCAGGACGGTTGAGCGCAGTTGAAACGGACGGTCGGAAGCGAGTCGTGAGCGTTGTCGGCGCGCGACCCAATTTCATGAAGATCGCGCCGCTCGAGCGTGAATTGGCGCGATTCGACGCGATTCGTCACATCACGGTCCACACCGGACAGCACTACGACAAGGATATGAGCGACGTCTTTTTCGCTCAACTCGGCATACGGCCTCCGGTTCTGAATCTGGGCGTGGGTTCCGGCGGCCACGGAGAAATGACCGGAAAAGTGATGATCGGCTTCGAGAAGGCTTGCTTCGAGCTCAAGCCCGACTTGGTCGTAGTCGTGGGCGACGTGAACTCCACCATTGCGGCGTCGTTGGTCGCTCGAAAGCTTTTCATCCCGGTCGCCCATGTCGAAGCGGGCCTTCGCTCCTTTGACGAGACCATGCCGGAAGAGCTCAACCGACGACTCACCGATTGTCTCTCGAATCTCCTGTTCGTTTCGGAGCCGAGCGGCCTGGAGAATCTCGAACGCGAAGGGGTTCCCGCGGAACGGGTCCATCTCGTGGGCGACATCATGCTCGACACGCTGCAGACGTTTCTTCCGCAAATATCCCAAATAAAGCGCTGGGAAGGCTTGAGCCTCGATCCCGGAAAGTACGTGCTCGTCACGATTCACCGTCCGTCGAACGTGGACACACCGGAAGCCCTTGAGGAGATAATCGACATAATCGAAGCGATCCCGCTTCCCGCGCTCTTTCCCATACACCCCCGAACGGTGAAGCGGCTCGAAGAGTTCGGCCTGAAAGATCGCCTGTACGGACTCGACCACGTGCGGATCGTCGCGCCGCAACCATACCTCGATTTCCTTTCGCTTCTCGAGGGAGCGGCCGCGATCCTGTCGGATTCAGGATCGGTCCAAGGCGAGTCCTCGTTCTTCGATGTCCCTTGTCTGGTCTGCCGCGAAAACACGGAACGGCCGTTCTATCTCGAACACGGCGCCTCGCGGTTGGTCGGTCGTAACAGGGCCCTGGCGATAGAACTCCTTGCCGAAGCGCAAGCCGGTCGATTCGGCAAATCCACGCCCCTCGTCCGGGAATTGGGAACCGACGTTGCGGGGAAGACGGCGCGTATCATTCACCGCTATCTGACCTGAGGAAATTCCGATCGCGCGACGATGGAGACCGCCCCATCCGTGGACTCAGTGCGGCGCGTGCTTCGGCATTGGCTTGCACTTTACCGGAGGCGGCGGGCATGCGGGAGGCCGGTACGGCGGAGGAGCGCAGTGAGCGTGCCCACAGGGGGAGACGGGCGAGGGAGGCGGTCCTATGATGACGGGCGCAACAAGGGGAGGACGAGGCGGGAAAAGCACGGAGGGTTCGCAGCCTGAGGAAAGCGGAACGATGGCGGGCGGCCGAACACCGACCGGACAATAGGCGGAGCCGTGGGCCCCGGCAATCGCGAAGCTCCCGGTCAGTGCGGCGCAGAAGATCGATATCATTGTTAATCGTATCAGCATCATACGCTTCCTTAGGCTCGCTTCAAGCGCTCCTCCGATCCGCGCAACGTTCGATCGCCCGGCCCGAGGCGGGCCGATTCTATGGCGTGAACCAGGCGGCGGAGAGATTCGAATCGGCCGGCGCAAACACCTCCCGGGCCAATTCCAGGAGACGTTCCGGGATGCGCGCCCGTCGGATGGTCGTCTCAAACGAATCCGCGAGTGCGGCTATATTCGGCGTCGGGGACCGTCGTTCCACGGTCGGCGGGCTGTAGACGATCAGGAGCCCTTCTCTCGGCGAAAACCAATTTCGACCCGCGGGGACGACATTCGTTGTTGAAGGAGGGACGTTTCGGTCGGGTATTCCGCAGGTTCTCCGTTCAATCTCTTGCTGTTTCGCGATGAGGCTCTCCATATGCCGGCGAACGTAGAGGAGTTGCTCCTTCAGGTAGTCGCGCATCGCAGTACGAATGCCCTCGATTTCCCGCCGGATGGTGGCGATCTCCCGACCTTCGGGGTTGTATCGCACGGCCGTTTCCCGTTTCTTGATTTCAAGTTCGACGATGCGTTCCTGAAATCGATCGAGCATACTGACCCCCCGTTCGTGAACGCCGGGAATGAACCCGCGGAAGACGCCTTCCCCGCCCAAGCGTTTCAGGGCCAACTCGTACTCGGAGTGAAGAACGTGGAGGCGTTCCAACCGTGAGGCGATCTCCCGGCCGGTCCCGTACGACAGGCTCTTGGACGATTCGGTCGGGCGCTTGGGACCGGCTCGTCTTCGGGGGTCGGCGTCGGGGGCTCGGGAGGACCTGCGGTAATCAACATATTCGGCCGTATAGCGGTCCAAGGCCTGCTTGACCAGGGCGGGATCGTCGCCCGTCAACCGGACGCTCACAACCGCGCGGTCTCCTTCAAACCGAGAAGAAACGTCCAGCGAACGGGAAAACCATTTGTCCACTCGTACGACGTGCGCAGGTGTCTGCGCTCCTGCTTTTATTGCGTTCGACCGGTCCGCGCTTACGTCAGCTTCGAGCGAACGCCGCACCCGGGAGAAAAACGACGGGCTTGTTAAGGTGTTCACCTCATTCTTCAGGACGGCCCCGGCGCCGTCCGAATCGCCGGATCTCGCAGAGAAAAGCACAAATTCCGTCTTTCCGGCATATGTGTCCATGAAGCTCACCGGGAGCAACACCACGGTAACCGCCGCGCAGACGGCCGTCCCGAGCGCGGCACGATACCAGAACTTCCGAAGGGGTGGACGAGAGGCTTTCCGGTCTTCCAATCCGGTTTCGGGACCGCCGGCCTCCGAGGCGTTCCCAGAGGCCGCCACGCCGCACGCTTCAAGCGTAATATCCGGAGTCCACTCCGGTTCGGCCCCACAAGCGGCGTCGTTAGTCGCCTGCGAAGGATCGGTTTTGTTATGATCGCCTGCTTCTTCGACACGAGGCTCATCCGTCTCTGCGGTCGCTGTTCTTTCCCGGTCCAATTGGTCCATGCTCAATTCCTCGGCCGATGATTCACACCGCGAGCGCGGGACGTGTTCGGCTCACTCAATTGCGACGGCTTGTGAGGCCGTCACAAAACAATGAGAATGGAGCCCCTCGAAGGGGATGCTCCGGACTGCCGACACGTGTATCACACAAAAGGACAATATGTCAAGTATCTATCGTAATTTCTTAAGGTAGCAGGTGAGTGTGTCGCCGGCGCTCCATGCCGCCTTCCCTGCCCACGAGGTGGAAGCCGCGCCTCAAACCGGGTATGTTCGTATTTCGCGGCCACGCGTTCAGGGGCTCTTCCGGATGATGATCGACCACAAGCTCAGATACGCTTTCCGGCGCCTCATGCTCATGGGACCGACCGAGCCGTTTGAGCGACTGCGAGCCAAGCTCCGACACAGGGCCGAGCGTCGTCTCATTCAGCGTGATCCGGACGCGTTTTCGTACGATCGTCATGCGGCTGAGCGAAAAGAGTGGTTGGACGCGCCCGATTCCGCGGACCTTTCGCACCTGTGCGCGGAGGCGTTTGCGCAATCAGCGCCCGAAGGGGGACTGCACGATCCCGAACTGTGGGACCGGTTTCACGACCTCTATCCTGATGAGACCGCAGTCCTGATCGCCCGGGCGCGATCGGTTCTTGACGGGCGCGTCCTTCTCTTTGGATGGAAAGAGGTTGAGATCGGCGAGCCGATCCGATGGTCGTCGACGATGGAAGGCGACAATCCTGAGGACGAATGGCCGAGCGGTCACCATGCCTCCTGTGGGATGTACCACGATCCTGAAAAGCCGAATCGGGACATCAAGTGGACGTGGGAACTGAACCGCTTCCAACATGCGCTCTGCCTGGGCGCGGCGTGGAGGCTCACCCGCGACGAGGCGTTTGCGGCCGCTGCTCGGCGTCACATCGAAAGTTGGATGGCGGGGAACCCCTATCCGCTGGGGGTGAACTGGGCGAGCAACCTCGAGGTGGGGATTCGCGCGCTCGCTTGGATGCGGACACACCTTTTGTGCGTGGACAGCCCTCCTTGGGATGGGGAGTTTACGCTGCAATTCCTCGCCGCGCTGCACATGAGCGTCGCGCATCTCGAAAGGGAACTGTCCACGCATCACACCAAAGGCAATCACCTGCTCGGGGAGAGCGCAGCGCTGCTGCACCTTTCTCTTATCTATCCGATGTTTCGGGAACCGCGACGACGCCGAATCGAAGCCGCGTCCATACTCGACGGGTTGACCACGCAGCTCTTTCATCCCGACGGAGTGTACGCGGAACAATCGACCGGGTACGCCCGCTTCGCCTTGGAATTCATCGTCCCTATCATCCAACTCAACCGAATTCACGACATCGGTATCTCGCCGGAATTCCTCGATCGCGCCGGCGCGGCCCTCGGTTTTTTTTCGACGATTCGCCCGGACGGCAGGGACATGCCCGCGATCGGCGATGAAGACTCAGGCGCCGCGATCGGCTTTCGGTTGAGCGACTCCCGCGACGTTGCGCCGTTAATGGCGGCGGGCGCCGTTATTCTGGGACGAAGCGAGCTCGTGGGCGGCCTCGAACGCCTCCCCGCGGAAACGGCCCTCATGGTGGGGAGGGAAGCGATCGACCGCTTCGGAAGGCTGAAAAGCGAGGCCGGGGGCGCCGCGCCGGTCGGCGACCGCGCTGAAACGACCGAATTCGGTCGCGGGGGCTACCTGGTGTGCCGATGTCGGATCTTCACCGTAGTCTTTGACGTTGGACCCTTGGGTCTGGCGCCCGATTTCGCGCACGGGCACGCGGACGCGCTCTCCTTTGTCCTGTCCGTGAACGGTCGATGGGTGTGCGTAGATCCGGGGACAGGCTTTTACAACGGCCCTCCGCGGATCAGGGACTATTTCCGAAGCGTGAGGTCGCATAACTCCGTCCGCATCGACGGCCGGAATCAGTCCGAGCCCATTGGGCCTTTTCGATGGTCGCGACCGGTGAAAACAAGCGACTCGGGCTTCAAGACGGGAAAGGGCTGGAGCATGCTCTTCGGTGAATATAAGGGAGGCGAAATCCGACATCGGCGATCGCTGATCCATCTTCCCGAACAGGCGGTCATCATTGTTGACGAGACGTTGGGCGTCGGCCCGCATCTGATCGAACGATTCCTCCACTTTGCGCCTGATTGCTCGGTCGAGCTCAATGAGAAGGGGAATATCCTCACGACGGTCGATTCGGGCCGCCTCTTGATCGGATCCACCGGTCCGCCGCATCCGCCGCCCGTTCTTCATCGAGGGGAAGAGCATCCGCCTTTCGGGTTGTACTCGCCCGCATACGGCCGAATCGTCCCGACGGTAACGGCCCACTGGAGCCTGGATGCGGACTTGCCGGTTCAGACCGCGTTCATCATGGCGCCGGCCAATTTACCGGTTCTTGTCCCGCAGGTTCTATTGAATAGATTCGATGTTCTCAGCGCGATCGCAGATTGAAGTCCGGGAGAGTTACCGTTTCACATCATCATTCGGCTTAAGGTTTTCCGGTAACAGTTCCCCCGTCGAGATATCAACAGCTTATCGCTGTCCCGGTGAACGACTACGTTTTCCGAGTATCACTCCGGATTCCCGTGAGCATACGTCGAAAAAAGAAGAAAATTTTCTATGCCTTGACTTAAGTCAAGGCATTGCTTGCGCACAGCCGCTAAATTAAAGAAGATCGTTCAGATCTTCCGGTTTGTGAACGGAGTCGGGCTTGGAGAAGGGAGATGGACGCCCATGCTCAGTAATTCAGAAAGACTCTTCCTCGAGCGAGTCTCCGGGGAGATGAAGGGTTCTTTTGAAACGACACCAAGAGAATCCATCATGCCGCCCGGGTAGTCCACTATCCCGACAGACTTGTTGAGAGGGAAGACGCTGATAGGTCAGTGATTCTCTCCGCAGCGTTCCATCACGATATTGGTATCAAGGAGGCTGAAAGAAAACACTCGAGTACAGGCGCCGAATATCGGCATCTGGAGGGTCTCCCGGCAGCGCATAGGATTTTGATCGCTCCCAGGGCGCCGGATGAACCGATCGAAGAAGTCTGCGACATCATCGGCCACCGCCAGAAGCCGGGAAAGCACGAGACTTACTATTTGAAACGGTCTACGATGCAGACCTCATCGTCAATCTTGAGGACAATTGCAACGAAATAACACTGAGGGCTGGGAGCACGGCAAAACTCGTCGCCGCAAGATTCCTTACCGAAGGCGGGAGGGGCCTTGCTCAGGACCGGCTCGTTCGCATGGGCCAATAAGTGACAATTCGCAGCATGGCAGTGACGGCCGCTCGCCGGCGCGACACCCCTCGGCAACGGGGCGACGGAAACCGGAGGGCCGGATGGCAAGGAAAGATATAGACGTGTGTGTTCCGGTTGACATATCCGATCAGGACATCTACGAGGCCATGACTGAAATTCCCGGCTACTTGGATATCACTCCGGGTGATTTCAGGGAAGTCTATCTCAAGGCCTATGAACAAGCGCTGAAGCGACTCGCCCGGTCGGTTAAGGTCGAAGAGGTGATGACAAGCGACGTGGTTACCGTGGTCACGAAGACACCATTGAGAGAGGTAGCCCAACTCATGGCTCGGCGGAGAGTCTCGGGAGTGCCCGTACTGGCGTCTGACGGCGCCGTTGTAGGCGTCATTTCCGAAACGGATTTCCTGTCAACAATGGGAGGCGAAAAGTCCGGTACCTTCATGGACGTGGTGGCCGACTGTCTCGGGGGAGGCGGCTGTTTGGCCGCTCCAATGCGAGCACAAACGGCTGAAGACATAATGAGCAGTCCTGCCGTTACTGTTTCTCCTGAGACACCGCTCATGGAGGTGGCAAACATAATGACGGCCCGAGGGATCAACCGCGTGCCCGTGGTTGACGAAGCGGGAAAGCCGGTCGGCATTGCTTCGCGGGCGGACGTAGTCGGTTCATCATTGGTGCGCTGATGCTAATGAATTATCTCAACAAGATGAAAGGGACGACCAAAAGTCCTCCACGGGTTTCGATCGGCGAGATCGCACTGTCTTGGATTGGGTCCTTTCTCGGAATTGCGTCCGTGGCCCTGATCAACTTCAAGCTCACGCAGGGATCTGATCTTGTCATGGTCATTGGGTCTTTTGGCGCTTCGGCGGTGCTTGTCTACGGCGCTATCAAAAGTCCGTTGGCGCAGCCCAGGAATCTTATAGGAGGACATGTGATCTCTGCAACAATAGGGGTGATATCTTTCAAGATACTGCAGGCTGATCCCTGGTTGGCCGCGTCTGTGGCGGTCGCAACAGCCATTGCCGCCATGCACGTTACGAAGACCCTGCATCCTCCGGGCGGCGCAACAGCGCTGATAGCCGTTATCGGGACGGAGAAGATCCACTCACTGGGATTTCTGTACGTGCTCATGCCCGCAGGAGTCGGCGCCGCAATAATGCTCCTGGTCGCTTTAGTTTTCAACAATATTCCCAAAAGCCGTCGATATCCTGAATTCTGGCTATGAAATGACCGAACCGTTTCCCCGAAACGGCGGTGTTCGAACGACGACAACTCAAGGCGGCGCCTACCGGGAGGGGCGCTAAATGCCAGATCAAACTCGGATAAGAGACAGGCAATTCCGAATCTGCCCGGAGCACTTGCCTGCGCTCCATTCAATTCGCAATGAATCTCTACCACAAATTATAGGAGAAAGGCGCCCAAAAGCCTGCTGCGGTGAAAAGGGCGAGTGGCCGGATGCCGTTCCCATATGCCGGTGGACTCCACACTCGAGCCCTAAGAAAGCGTTGATGAACATGGAAGATACTGCCCTCTATAAAGACCGATTCGAGAATCTTCTCCGAGTTGCCGAAAAGATTACGGCCACCCTCAATATCGGAGATATTCTTGAGGCAATAAGAGACCAGGTCAAAAATACCATTCCTCATGCGAGGGAAGCATGCCTTATTCTCGTCGACCCGGAAGCGCCCTCCTACACCCGCCCTTTGCACTGCACCATAAAAAAGGATCAGGTTAACTGCCACCTCTGCAAGAAGGGTAAGAGAATAATCGAGAAATCACTTGCCGAACCTGTAGCGTTTCATTGCACGGTAGAAAACGAAACTCCTGAACCCGTTGTTGACGAAGGGGATTTCCAATCGATATGCGAAATAGCCCTACCCATCTACGACGACAGCACCCCGTTGGCGGTGTTAAACGTGATGACCGAAAAGGGCTGGGTCCTTAGCGAAAGGGACATGGTCTTGCTGCAGGATCTCGCTAACCTTGCCACGAACACAATCATCAATGCGAAGGAACACTCGAAGATGGCCCGCCGGACACTGACCCTGGAACAGATCATCTCTCACATCAGACCTTTTGTGCCCGAGACCGTTCAAGACATAATCGCCAAGAACCCGGAAGCGCCGGATCTTGAGAAGAGAGAAATGGACGTCTCCATCGTCTTTCTTGATGTCGCTGATTACACCAGAATCAGTGAGACTCACACCCGAGACAAAGTCCAATTCGTTATCGAGAAGTACTTTTCAGCGTTCCTCGATATCATTTACGCTCATGGCGGCGATGTCAATGAAACAGCCGGCGACGGACTCATGGCCATATTTCAGGGAGACGACCGCGGGCATGCGTTGAAAGCAGCTTCAGCCGCCCTCCGGATACGCAAGAAGACCGCCGATATCAATCGGGAGTTGCAAGGAATGTTCCCTCCCGTCGTTGTAAATATAGGGATCAGTTCGGGTGAAGCCCTCGTCGGCGTGAGCCGATTTAAGGGAGCTTCCCATACAAGGACGACCTTTACGGCATCAGGCTCGGTAACCAACCTGGCCGCTCGGCTATCAGGCGCTTGCAAGGAGGGAGAGATTCTCGTGGGATCGGAGACGGCTCAGCGGATCAAAGACGCCATGGTCCTTTGGGATCGTGGCTGGATGAGTTTCAGGAATTTCAGAGAGCCGATCCGCGTTTTCAGTTTAGTGCCCCCCTCGTGAGGTCAGGATACGCAGAGATCTGCCCATTATACGTCAGCAACGATTATTCCTTTGCTGTTCGCTGCCATCCCGGCAAGGATTGGTTGAACGGGGGAGCGTCGGAGTCAGGCGCCGGCGTGTGCGCAAAACCTCACGGAGCTTGCGGTCGAAGCCCAAAGAAGCTTGTCGCAATGCGCCCAATGAAGGCTTTGAGCCACTTCCGACTTTGGCGGGTTCGCTGTTTCGTGCCATGACGTGGGTACCGCTCCGTAGGGCCGGCGGTCGTGCGAAATCGCTGCGCTTGCTATGTGCCTCTCGATCTATCACGCCGGGACCGAAGGAGAAAGTTCGAGTTCGCCCTGCTTCCCGGAACGGAATCCGCCGACCGTCACGCTCCGGAGACACACCCGGTGGAGGTCGCGGTAGGAACTCCGGTTGCCCGGAGCCCCCTGCACAGATCCGTACGAGCGGATTTCCCGCATACGGCTCCTACCTTGGGTGCAGAACGTAGAAGCGTTGTTGTGGATACTGATGCACGATGCGAGCACGAGGGAGCCAACTCTCGGCAAGAGGTCCGAAGCGAGCCCGGGAAATACGCCGACGGTCACCGCGTCGGCGCAGAGTGCGAAACCGGAGCCGTATAACGAAAGACCGAAATCTGAGCACACACTCGCTAGGTTGCCGGGGACGGCATAATAGTTCATGTAGCCCCGCACAACGCTCCGAAGCCATACGGCCGTGTCACCGATCCCAGCGTGCATCCGGTGACGCAGGTCGGCCTTGAGGGCGTGGAGCTTGGCACGCATACGCTTGGCGATGGTCTTGCGTCTGATGGTGAAACGTTTCCCGTCACGGGTCTTGCTGCAGGCATGCGTAAAACCAAGGAAATCGAAGGTCTCCGGTTTGCCCGGACCCCGACGACGCCGACTGGATGCAGCGAAGCGGCCGAACTCAATCAGGCGGGTTTTGTCAGGGTGAAGCGCCAAACCGAACCGGTCCGCACAATCCCGAAGGTCCCCCGGGAAACGAACCGCGTCGCCGTAGTGTTGGAATCCCAGGACGAAGTCGTCAGCGTATCGGGCGATTATCACATCGCCCACGGCGTGACGCCCCCGCCATTGGCGTGCCCGGAGGTCCGGGACGTAATGAAGATACACATTAGCAAGCAAGGGAGAGATCACCGCTCCTTGGGGGTGTCTCCACCGTGGTCTCGGACCGGCCGCCGTCCTCGGACACTCCCGTCTTGATCCATTTGCGGATAAGGCGGAGGATCCCGGGATCCCCGGAATTCCTTGCCTTGGCCGCGCGGCCGACGTAATGCTATAGTTTAGTCTTCATCGACCGCGATATCATCGTCTGAGGCCGGAGGACCATGCTGTGGGGCGTCTGATACTCGTAACCGGCGGATGCCGCAGCGGAAAGAGCGCGTATGCGCTGAACCGGGCCGAGGCCTTCGGCTCTCGCCGCGCCTTTGTCGCCACATGCCCCCCGCTCGACGAGGAGATGGCGGGACGGATCGAGAGACATCGCAGCGAGCGCGAAGCACGCGATTGGCGCACCGAAGAAGAGCCGATCGAGATCGCAGCAACTATAGCTCGCCTTTCGGATTTCGACGTCGTCCTCATCGATTGCCTCACACTCTGGGTGAACAACATCTTCCATGAGGCCGACCGGAAAGGCGAAACTCCGTCTGAGGATGACGTTCGGCGCGCGGCCGAAGATTTGGCGAACGCGGCCCGCATGTTTACGGGAACCATCGTGGCAGTCACCAACGAAATAGGCATGGGCGTGGTTCCCGATAATCCGGCCGCACGACTGTTCCGAGACTGTTTAGGCCGCTGTAATCAAGTCATGGCGGGCGCCGCAGACGAAGTGACGCTCGTGGTAAGCGGAATTCCGTTGACGCTGAAACAAGTCGATCACGACGCGGCGCCGTAGGTCGCGAATCGGCCGGGCCGCGCACGAATACTCGTCGGATAAGGATTAAGGAATGGGACTGCTCGAAGAAACACTCGCCCGCATTGCGCCGTCGGACGCGAAATCACGCGCCTCGGCCCGCGCTCGACTCGAACAATTGACAATGCCTCATTGGGCCCTCGGCAGACTCATGGACCTGGCCGAAGACCTCGCCGGCATGACCGCGTCGATGAAGCCTCCTGTGGAACGACGGCTCGTGTTCACCATGGCCGCGGATCACGGCGTGACCGCCGAAGGGGTGAGTCAATATCCGCAGGAAGTCACCGGGCAAATGGTGCGGAATTTCACGGCGGGCGGCGCGGGAGTGAACGCGCTCGCCCGAGTCGCGGATGCAAAGGTGATCGTCGTGGACATGGGGGTTTCGGCCGACGTGAGCGATCTCACGGCCAAAGGGGCGATTGTTTCAAGGTCCGTCGGACTGGGAACCGCAAACATGGCCCGAGGGGCGGCAATGACTCGCGAGCAGGCGGTCCGTTCGCTGCAATCCGGTATCGAAATCGCAGTCGAATCCGCGGCCGACGCCGATATCTTCGGAACGGGCGAAATGGGAATCGGCAACACTACCGCCGGCAGCGCCATCGTCGCGGTCATGACCGGCGGAGACGTGCGCGAGGTGACGGACAAGGGAACGGGCATAGACGCGGAACGCCTTGCTCACAAAATCGCGGTCATCGAGCGGGCGATCGAGGTGAACGCGCCCGATCCCGCGGACGCGATCGATACGCTGTCGAAGGTCGGGGGATTCGAGATCGGCGGAATCGCAGGCCTGATACTCGGCGCGGCGTCGCTGCGCAAGCCCGTGCTGGTGGACGGCTTCATTTCGACCGCAGGGGCGTTGATCGCTCACGCGCTGGCGCCCGCGTCCGCGGATTACATGATCGCCGCGCACCGGAGCGCGGAACGCGGCCACGCCCGAGCCTTGGAGCGTCTGGGCAAGGAACCGTTCCTTGACTTGGGTATGCGCCTCGGTGAAGGGACGGGTGCGGCGCTGGCCATGAAACTCGTTGAAGCCGCGGTTCGCATCCTCACCGAAGTGGCCACCTTCGAGGAAGCCGCGGTCTCTCAGGCATCGGAGGAGTAGTCCGAACTCAGGCCGGCGAATTCGCTTCGATTCACTCCCGGTCCTCGCTGCTCCCGTGAGAATACGCCGACTCGGACCCGCCTTCGACGCCGCTCTTGTGGAACGTGCCCTTGACAGCATCGGCGCCGACGCTTACGGTAGCCGTCGGCGGGTGAAACACGTCGCCCTGACCTACCGATCGTAGTGCCGTTTTCGCCGCCGCATGGATGCGGCGCCATCGTCGGAACCGCCCGCAGGGATTATCGGGAAGGGAGACGAACAGCCTCCAGTAGGCTTGGGGAGCGCATGCGGCGTGGACGCGGATCGTCAATCCAAGAGGAAGCGGAGCCGCCCGTTTATGACACCGAACAATCCCGGCGTGAATTCTCAACTACGGCTCTGGTTGACTTTGGAGCGCATCCCCCGCGTGGGGCCGCTCACTATAGCGAAGCTCATCGACGCGTTCGGCAGCCCGGAAGCAGCGCTGACTGCGGACCGAAGAGAGATTCGACGACGCTGCGGGCTCAATGAACGGCTCTGTGACGAGATCGCGGGCTTTCAGCAACCGGTCGAGGAGATCAACAAGGATATCAAGGCCCTCGAGCGAATCGGCGCGCGGGTGATCACGCGCTGGGACGACCGCTACCCCCACATCCTCAGGGAGATCTACGATCCCCCCGCGCTGCTCTTCGTTCGAGGGGAACTCGACCCGGACAACCACCGCGCGGTGGCGATCGTCGGCACGCGGAATCCCACTCGATACGGTATCGACATGGCGCGGTCGATCACCCGCGATCTTGTTCGCGCGGGCGTTACGATCGTGAGCGGATTGGCGAGGGGCATTGACACCGCGTGCCATCGAGCGGCCCTCGATGAAGGCGGCCGCACGGTGGGCGTCCTTGGATGCGGCGTCGACAAGTCCTATCCCCGAGAAAACAAGGAACTGACCGATGAGATCGCTCGAACGGGCGCGGTGATTACGGAATTTCGGCCGGGCGTGCCGCCGTTGGCTACGAACTTCTACCGCCGAAACAGGATCGTTTCGGGCCTTACCCGGGGCGTGGTGGTCGTCGAGGCCGGGCGCAAGAGCGGATCCCTGATCACTGCCGCCCACGCGCTCGATCAGAACCGCGAGGTCTTTGCAGTGCCCGGAAACGTGATGAATCTACGCACCAAAGGACCGCATCAACTTCTAAAAGAGGGGGCCGGGCTGGTCGAATCCGGAGAGGACATCGTGGAAGCGCTCTTTTCGACCGAACATCCCGCCGTGCAGCAACCGCAGCTTTTTACCAGAAGCGCAGCGGCTCACGAATTGTCTGAACCGGAAGAGCGCGTCCTGGAGGCGATCGATCCCGATCCGATCCATATCGATATCATCTGCGAATCGACGGGAATGGACGTGGCGGAATTGGCCGGCATACTCTTGGACCTCGAATTGAAGGGGCTCATACGGCAGAATCCGGGCAAGATGTTCGCCCGCGGTAACCGTTCACCGGGATAGCGACAAGCCATTGATATCTCGATGGGGGAGGC
>CAYLRL010000010.1:2595-77554 GCA_964385875.1 uncultured Syntrophales bacterium | reverse complement strand
ATCCCCGGGACGCCTTATACACGCTATTCATCGGCCTGTCAAGTCATGTTTCCAAGAACAGTAAATCGTTTTCGCCATCCTGTTGACCTCGGCCGGCCCATGTCATATGTTCCGGGTGGAGGCCCTAGGATGGAGTCAATCGATTTTCTGCATGCGGATCGGATATTTACGATCTTTTTCCAGGAAGATTTGAGCTTCAAGGACCTGCGCGCGGTGCTCGATCACCTGCTCGACCGCGATGCTTTCAAGCCGCACGTCCAGGAAGAGGAAGGACTGTACGCTGTTCACCTTCCTCACGCTTCGTTCACGGTGTGGGTCGCAAACATGGATGTATACATTCAGCCTGCGTGAAACGTCTCAGGAGAGAGCCCCCGTTTTTCAACCTCGACCGGAGAGGTCGGATATTCTTGATTTCACATACGCGGCGTCCGGCGCCCGGGGGAACATCTTAAGGTACTGACGATAGGCCTGAACGGCTTCCTTTTGTTTTCCCATGGCTTCATATATTGCGGCGACGGACGAATAGGCTTCGCGCCGGTATGGAGAGTCGGTAATCTCGGCGAGCTTTTCGAAGAGCGTCTTGGCGGCCTCGTAATCCCGCAGGGCCAAGTGAGTCATGGCCATATGATACATGACGAGACTGGCGAGACCGTTCTCGACAAGTTGCGTCGACTTCATACGCTGATACCGCTCCAACGCTCTCTTGTAATCCTTCATCTTGTAGAGCACGTGGCCGCTGTAAAGCAGCGCCATTTCGCCGGCCACAAGGGAACCGTAGTCTTCAACGATTCGATCGAATTCGACCAGAAGCTCCTGCAGTTTCTTCTCGTCCGCGGTCTCACCGGTCTGAATGACGGCCCGAAACTCGCGGTAAGCCTCTTCGAAACGTTCGTGGCTGACGATTTCACGATGTTGGACGTAACTGTACACCAGGACGCCGGCTATGACGCACGCAACGAACGCGACGCCGATCAGGGCGGTTGCGCGGGGATGATTGCGAACATAGTCGACGACTTTGCCGAACGTGGTTATGAATTCATCGGGTTCATTGAGCAGTTCTTTTCGCGAGACCCTTTTGTCCGCCACGTGGTCACCTCATGGGAGTCTTGAGAAATTTGTTGCGGATATTTGATCGATCGGTTGAAATCACCGAACTATCCCGCAACCTATTCGGCGATCGATCACCTTATAAATAACGGATTGGAGTCCGTAAGTCAACGTTATCCTGCATGCTTGGAACGCGCAGGCCGCGATTTACGCCCTTGAACGCTCACATCGGCCGACGCCTGCGGTTTTGTCCGGTCAAAATAGACCCTCCGACGCGCCGGCCGGTGTCGGAGGCGTCCCTTCCCGAGCGTATCCGGGTCCCTTTTCTTGGCGCAGCGCCTGTGCTACGTTTTGACCCGCTCGGGCCTCAAATATGGAGACGACCGGAAAAACATGTTGAAGATCGATTCCTATCAAACAGCAACCGACGTTTTTGACCGCGCGACCGACTTCCTGGCCCGGTCTGTCGAGCGCGGCGGTATATACGGCCTTGCCGGTTCGGCATGGGCTTTCTCGCTTGCCGCAGCGGCGCGGGGCGGCGCGCGGCCGATTGTCGTGGCGCTCCCCGACGGCGACTCCGCCGCGACCCTCGCGTCGGACACTCGATTTTATCTCGGGCGGGAAGACCGATCCGTCACCCCCCTGAGCGACCCCGTTTTGCACATTCCCTCTTCCGATACCCTCCCCTATTCCTCAGGAGGCTTCGAGACCGAGGTGACCGCGAATCACTCAGCGCGGCTGTTTCGTCTGGCCGAGTTCGGGGCTCCCCGCATCATCACCGTAGGGCTCGACGCGTTCACCCGGCGCGTCATTCCGCGTGACGCGCTGCTTCGCAACAGTTTCACCCTCGAGCGGGGGATGCGAATAGACCGAGACGAACTGCTTCGCATGCTCACCGAAGCGGGATACTTCAGGTCGCCGCTGGTCGAGGACGCCGGCGAATTCTCCGTTCGGGGCTTTGTCGTCGATATCTATCCTCCCCTGTATCCATATCCGGTGCGTGTGGAACAGATGGGCGACGACATCGAATCGTTGAGATTCTTCGACCCGACCAACCAGCGCTCCAAGGACGAGACCTCGTCCGTTTCGATCAGCCCGGTTCACATGATGATTCCCGACGAGGAAGCTCGGGAACGCGGGCTGGAGCGAATTATGAAACGATGTGAGAGCCTGGGGGTCGAGAAACGCGTCAGAAAGCGACTTATGGACGATCTCCGCAACGGCGTGCGGTTCCCCGGCCAAGAGATGTATCTTCCCTTTTTCTACGAGAAGCGGGAGTTCCTCTTCGACTACCTTCCGCACGATTGTTCGATTGTCCTCCCCGATGAAGATGCGTTGGGTCGAGCGTTCGAGGATCTGGACGAAGAGATCTTTCGCGGTTGGGAAGCGGCCGTTTCCGACGGAATTCCCGCGCCCGATCCTCAGGACCTCTACCTGACTCGAGACGAGTTCAATCGCCGAGTCGCCGACTTTCGCACGATCGTCATGTCGCAGCTCGAAATCGAGGACCCGAAAAGGACGGGCATTCGGGTGAACTGCAGCGACAATGCGGACATCCGAATGAACCTCGTCCGCGCTCGGGGCTACGACGCCGGCCTGGGAGGGCTGGTCGAAACGCTTCAACGGCTGAGGGACGACGGCTGCGAGGTTATGCTCGTCAGTCACGCCAATCAGCAGGCCCAACGTCTGCTGAAGCTCCTCGAGCCGTACGAATTGAACCTCGACTTCCGGGGGGAGGGCTTCGATCCCTCTCATCTCATCACGGACCCTACTCCCGGGATTCGACTCTATGTGGGCGACCTCTCAGCCGGCTTCCGGATGGAATCCGCGCGCAGGATCATCATAACCGAAGAAGAGATCTTCGGCTCGAAGGTCCGGTCGCCGAAGCGCAGACGCGCCCGGGGCAGCCTTATATCATCGCTCACCGACCTGGCGGAGGGCGAGGCCGTGGTGCACGAGGACTACGGCATCGGCGTCTTCAGAGGCCTGACCAAGAAGGAATTCGACGGCTGCGCAAGCGAAATCATGGTGATCGAGTATGCCGGCGGCGATCTCCTCTATCATCCGGTGGAACGCCTGCAGTACATTCAGAAATACGTCTCGGGTTCCGACTCGGCGCCTCGGATCGACCGATTGGGAGGCAAGGGCTGGGCAAAGACCAAAGCAAAGGTCAAGAAATCCATACGGGAGATGGCCAAGGATCTCCTCGAGATTTACGCTCGACGTCATGAGGCTCGACGCCGGCCATACGCGCCGCCGGATGAGACCTTCACCGCGTTCGAGGCGTCGTTCGATTTCGAGGAAACCCCCGATCAGGCCCAGGCCATCGAAGACATCATGAACTCGATGGACACGGATCGTCCCATGGACCACCTTGTCTGCGGCGACGTGGGATACGGCAAGACCGAGGTGGCGCTCCGAGCCGCCTTTCGCGCGACAATGGACGGGAAGCAGGTTGCGGTGCTCGTTCCGACCACGGTCCTGGCCCAGCAGCACTTCGACACGATCAAGCGGCGATTCGCCGGCTATCCAATCGAAATCGACGTCATTTCCCGCTTTCGGAAGTCCGCGGATCAAAAGACCGTGCTCAAGCGATTGGCGGAGGGCAAAATCGATATCGTGGTGGGGACCCACCGCCTTCTGCAGAAAGACGTCGAATTCCAAAGCCTCGGGCTGATTGTGGTGGACGAGGAACATCGATTCGGCGTCACGCACAAGGAACGGATCAAGAAGTACAAGTCCCGGGTGGACGTGCTGACCCTCACCGCGACGCCCATTCCGCGCACATTGAATATGGCCCTGACGGGGATCCGGGATCTCTCGGTGATCGAGACGCCGCCTACCAACCGGAAATCGATTCGGACGCACGTCATGCGCCAATCGGACGAGGTGGTTCGCGACGCGATCCTCCGAGAGGTGCGCCGGGGGGGACAGGTCTTCTATCTGCACAATCGCGTGAAGACGATTTACAAGCGAGCGGCCGCGCTCAAGAACCTCGTCCCTGAAGCCTCGTTCGGCGTCGCTCACGCGCAGATGAAGGATCGCGAACTCGAGCAGGTCATGCTCGATTTCGTCACCGGGAAGGTGAACGCGCTCGTCTGCACCAGCATCATCGAGTCCGGATTGGACATTCCCCGCGCGAACACGATCATCATCGAGCGCGCGGACGCGTTCGGACTCGCGGATCTCTACCAACTGCGCGGCCGGGTCGGTCGGTCTCACATGCGCGCGTACGCGTACCTTCTCACCCCGCCGGAGACCCTCATGACGCCCGATGCGGTCAAACGCCTCGCTGTCATCCAGGAACACTCAACACTGGGACAAGGCTTCCGCATCGCGATGCGCGATATGGAAATTCGCGGCGCGGGAAACATACTCGGGACGTCCCAGTCAGGCCACGTGGTTCAGGTGGGATACGAGATGTATCTGGAACTCCTCGAGCAGGCCGTGCAGGAGATCAAGGGGGAAGAACCGGAGCGGAAAATCGATCCCGAAATGGGACTGAAGGTCGAGGCGCTCCTGCCGGACGACTACGTGCCCGACCCGCAGCAGCGAATGAACCTGTATAAGCGGCTCTCAAGGGCCGAGGACAATGAGGAGATCGACGAGATCGAGGCGGAGATCCTCGACCTGTACGGTCAGCCCCCCGAACAAGCCCGGAACCTGCTCAGCGTCATGAGAATCAGACTGTCCATGAAGGAACTGAGGATTCTGCGCCTGGACTACAACGGCGCGGATCTTGTCCTGACCTTCGACGCGGAAACCCCGGTCGACGGAGCGACGCTCGTCGGGTGGGCCCACGAAGATCCCCGCCGTGTTCGACTTCTGCCGGGTGACCGGCTGATGTACAAAATCGGGGACAAGAATCCCGCGGATCGCGTCGCCGAGGTCTTCGGCCTTTTGGACCGATTGAAGGGCTCTCCCCGACATCGGACGCCCCAGGTCGTGCGACGCCCGGCTCGGGTTTAAATCGTCCCTGAAAAAGATAGAGGTTGAAAGAGCGCGGTTTTTCGGCTAATTCATACACGATTCGCACAGTTGGAGACATGAGAAATTTCCTCGCCCACATAGGTATATCGATCATCTTCTGCCTCCTTGCAATACCGGGAGCGCGCGGAGAGATGTACTCCGATCGTATCGCCGCGGTGGTCAACGGCGACGTGATTCTCGAATCGGATATCGAGAAACACAAGCGACCGATCATTCGCAATCTCACCTACCTCCCCCTCGGGGTTGTCCCGCCCGGCAAATGGCCCACCGAAAAGGAGATCCTCGACGAGTTGATCGTCAAACGGCTGCTCGAGCAGGAAGCGCACAGGCGCGGGATCAAGATCCCCGAGGACGCGGTCACCCGGCTCGTGCAACAGAAGCGGAAGTCCAACAATCTCTCACACGACCAGTTCGTGCTTTTTCTCGCGTTCAACGGAGTCCAATATACCGACTACCTGGATATGATGCGGCGCCAGATCAAGCTCAATTCACTGCTCAGCGCGGAAGTGCACGACAAGGTTCCGCTCAGCGAGGAGGACGCTCAGCACTATTTCAAAGACCACAAGGACACTCTCGAAGACGAATATCGCGAATTGGTGGAAAGGCTCGCACCGCCCGAGCCTCCTAAGCCCAAAGAAGTCGAACCGGACTTCCCGACCCACCGGGAAATTTACGTCGGCGGCACGGTAAGGATCAGACGAATTGTGCTCACGATTCCCCCGGACGCGAGCCGCGCCGAGCGGACGCGCGTCGAAGCGAAAGCCCGGAAGATCATGAAAGACGCGCGGATGGGGGCGGACTTCGCGAAGCTCGCCAAGCAATACTCCGACGGGCCGTTGGCCGCGTCGGGCGGCGACCTGGGCTATGTGCGCTATCGGGACCTGAGAAAAAACATGCAGGAGTTGGTCAAAAGCATGAAGAAGGGCGATGTTCAAGGGCCCGCGGTCACGCCCAATGGGATCCTGATCTTCTTCCTGGCAGACGCGAAAGGTCGAAAAACCAAGAAAGTTCCCATTCCGAAGAGAGTGAGAGATCAGTGGCTGAAGGAGTGGAAAAAGGCCCAAAAAGAGAAGCAAGAGGCCATGCGGAAGAAACCGCCCCCCCGGAATCCCAACAAGCCCAAGGGGGACGCCGCAGCCGACGAACCGGACCTGAAAGACGTGAAGGTCAAGGATCTCGGCATACTCACTCCTGAAGAAGAGAAGGAATACGCCAAGTGGCGGGAGAAGATCATCCGCATGCTTCGACACAAAAAGAGTAACGAACGCTTGAAAGAGTGGATCGAAAAGCTCAAAAAGAATTCCATCATCGAGGTGAAGCTGTGAAACTCCCGGTGGCGGGGACGCACCATCCGGACCGTCACGAGGAGCCTCGACATTCGACGCGGTCCGTTTGAGCGCGTAATCGGCAGCGCTATCGTTGGGACGCAACAGCGTTCGCCCGGTCGTCCGCCGCTCGAATAGGGCCCCGACCGTCCGTCTGTTGTACTAGGGGCATTTGGAATAGACGTTTCCGACGGGGGATGATCGGCGGGGAAGCCCGCGACGTGCGGCGATCCCCTGTGAGTCGAACGTTCGACTCTGTCCCGCGATCGCCGGGGCGGCTTTGTTGACGCGCCGTCCGCGATTTCATGAAATGATGAAGAGGGTCGATGCTCCTCGATTTTCTCGCATCCAGACTATCCAAGGATGTCGCCATAGATCTCGGCACGGCAAACACCCTCGTGTACGCCAAAGGCAAGGGAATTGTGCTCAACGAGCCGTCGGTGGTGGCTGTTCGCAAACGCGATCGACGAAGCTCGGAGGTCTGGATCGGCGAAGAGGCCAAACGGATGATCGGCCGAGTGCCCGGATCGATCGAAGTCTTTCGTCCGCTCAGGGAAGGTGTTATCGCCAATTTCGAGATGGCCAGCCTCATGCTGAAGTTCTTCATCCGGAAGGTCCACGCGCGAAAGACCTTTGTGAAGCCTCGCGTCATTATTTCCGTCCCCTCGGGCGTCACACCCGTTGAACGACGCGCCGTTCGCGACGCCACCCTCAACGCGGGCGCTCATGAAGTCTTCGTTGTCGAAGAAGCCATGGCGGCGGCCATGGGCGCGGGCCTCCCGGTTACCGAACCGATGAGCAACATGATCGTGGATATCGGAGGCGGGACGACCGAAGTCGCGATCATCTCCTTGACCGGCGTTGTGCACAGCAGCTCGATCAAGATCGCGGGAGACACCCTCGACACTGACATCCTCAATTTCATCAGGAAGAACTACAGCATTCTCATCGGACCATCCACAGCCGAGCAGATCAAGATACTCGTGGGACGAGCGGACCTCGACGCGGAAGAGCAGGAAGTGGACGTCAAGGGCCGGGATCTCATGGACGGAATCCCCAAGACGATCACCATCAGTTCGACCGATATCGCCTATGCGATGATGGATTCGGTGAATCAGATCGTGGATACGGTCAAGCAGGCGCTGGAACAGTGCCCGCCCGAGCTTGCAGCGGACATCATCGACACCGGTATAGTCGTCACCGGCGGCGGCGCGCTCCTCCGAAATCTGGACGATCGCATCCGTCGGGAGATCGGCGTACCGGTGGTTATTCCAGACGATCCTCTCTCGACCGTGGCTCGCGGCGCCGGCATGATGTTGGACGACATCGATTTGCTCAGGGAAGTTTCGAGCAGCTGAGCGGACGACATATGAATGTCGACGCGGGGCCGCCCGAGCGCCTGCTCCCCATCGAGGGGCAGCCCTCCGGAAGGCGGCCCGAGAAGCGGCCCCCCAGTTGGGTATAATGACACGATATCACACAGCTTTTGACGCTTCCATGCAGAAAAGCGCTCAGACCGCGTTCCCACGGAGTTTCCAACACCCCGCCGAGGCCCCTCCCTTGCCCAGAACGGGAGAGAGGCTTCATCTTTCCTAGTCCGGGAGAGCCGTTTGCCGTCCGGACTTCAGAACAAACCCATTCTTCGCTGCGCCACTGGAAGAGAGCCCCCCTTTTCATCCTCTCCCACGATGTGAAGGAGAGAATACCACCTTGTGCGCCGCTTTCTTGCTCCCTCTCCCTCTGGGAGAGAGCGGGGTGAGAGTCCTCAGCAGCCGATCAGCGCCCAACCGTTCGCGCCGCGTAACCACCCACCAGCTCGTTGAATCGCTCGGGCTGTTCTTCCATAACCAGATGGCCGGCGCCGGCAATCACGTGCAATTCCGAATCGGTTACCTGCTCGTGAAGGGCTTTGGAATACTTGACCGGCGTCAGCCGATCCTCTTCGCCGACAAGAATCACCGTCGGAATCGATATCTCGGACAAACGATCCATCACGTCGAAGCGGTCGCACGCGGTGAGATCGCCCAGAACCAGGTCGGGGGGATTGGCGAGGAATTTGTCCGTAAGTTCGGACAGGAGACGCTCTTCGGGTGTTTCGGACAGGGCGTATTGAGCGAGCAACCGGAGGGTGTTCTCCGCGTCGCGTTTGAGGCCCTCCAGGAAGGACGGATGCACGCGGAGCCGAGCGCCCGCGCCGACAAGACCGATCGCCTTGAGCCATACGGGTGGATTCAGCGCAATGTGCAAAGTAACGGCGCTCCCGAGGGAGCAGCCAACGAGAATTACGCTCTGCAGTCCCAGCCCTTCAACCAGATCGCTCACCCAACCGGCGTACTCCTTCACCGACGACTCACCGGGCGGTTCGGACTCCCCGTGGCCGGGCAACTCGAGGGCGATAACGGTGATACGGTCCGATAATCCGTCGAGCTGAGCACGCCAATCGTCTCTATCGCCTCCGCTGCCGTGTATGAACACCGCGGCGGGTTGTTTCGGGTCGAAGTCGGCGGGCTGAGCCTCATAGGCCAACCGGCGTCCGCGAATGGTAATCTCCGCCATGATCGCTTCTCCCTTTACCGACGCGGGGGATGGTTCACCGCGCCGCCATTCCAATGTGTCCGGTTTGTTGAGCGTATCGACCCGGCCGATTTGTCCGTGTCCCGCCCGACGCTATCCGCGTGGATCACGGCTGTTCCAACGGCAGACCGCTCGGTATGCAGACGACCCCACCGGGAGATATGGTGAAGAGTTTTCGATCTTTCTCGTGATCAAAGCCTGCGGCAAAGCCTTCGGGGATAACCACGCCCTCGTCGACGATGCACTTCTTGAGCCTGGCGCGCCGACCTACCTGGACGCCCTCGAGCAGCACCGATTCCTCGACGTGGGAATATGAGTTCACCCGCACGCCCGGGCACAGGACCGATTTCACGACCTTTCCTCCGGATACCACGCATCCGGATGAGACGATCGTGTCGATGACCGTGCCGACGCGGCCTTCTTCTTCTTGGCCTCCATGGACGGTCTTAGCGGGCGGCGCCTGAACCTGGTAGGTCCTGATGGGCCAACGCTCGTCGTACAGGTTGCACTGCGGCTTTTCCGAGACAAGGTCCATGTTGGCTTCCCAATACGCGTCGAGGGTCCCGATGTCCCGCCAGTAACGCTCTTCCGGCTCAACCGGATCATGGAAGCTATAGACGAAGACCCGATTCTCCTTGAGCATCCGAGGCACGATATCTTTGCCGAAGTCGTGCTTGGAGTCGGAATCCTTGGCGTCCGCGATCACGTTCTTGACCAAAGTCTCCGTGTTGAAAATGTAGACTCCCATGGAAACAAAGGACTTGTCCGGTTTGCCGGGAACGGACTTCGGTTGGGCGGGCTTCTCTTCCCAATCGATAATCCGGAATTCATCGTCCGCCCCGATGACGCCGAACGCAGTCGCCAGGGATCGGTCAACCTCAACGCCGGCGACGGTGAGTTCCGCGTCTTTCTCGAGATGAAACGCGAGCATCTGGTTGTAATCCATCTTGTACACATGATCGCCCGACAAGATGAGCACCCGTTCCGGACGCTCCCTCTGCAACAGATAGATATTCTGGAAGATGCTGTCCGCGGTGCCTCGATACCAGCGATCCACGTGGCGCTGTTGAGGCGGCACGCACTCGATGAATTCGGAGAGCTCCTGGTTGAAGATATTCCAGCCCAGTCGTATGTGGCGGTCCAGCGATAATGAACGATACTGGGTTAGGACGTAAACTTGCCGAATGTCGGAATTCAGACAATTGGAGAGCGTGAAATCGATAATCCGATAGACGCCTCCGAAGCGCACCGCAGGCTTTGCGCGGTCTCTCGTGAGCGGATAGAGGCGTTCCCCGCGTCCGCCGGCCATAAGGATGCACAGCGTTTCCTGCATCTTGTTACGCAGCGTCATTCTCCCAGGATCCTTTTTACTTCGCTCTTGAGCTTGGACGTATCCGACGATTTCACCACGTAGGCCTCGGCGCCCCACGTAGTGTAGTCGTCCCTGTAATGGCTGTAGGCAGTGTTCAGAATGACCGGAATGCCCTTGTCACGTCCGACGATCTTCTCGAGGATTTCGATGCCGTTGATGCCCGGCATCTGAATATCCAGAATCACAAGGTCCGGCGGCGCTTGCTCTATGATCTCCAGCGCCTCGGATCCCGATTGCGCCACGCCCACCTCGTACCCTTCATCCTCGAGTTCGCTTCTATACAGTTCACAGATGTGTTCCTCGTCGTCGACAACGAGTATACGTTTCATGGCGCTCCCTCTACCTGTCTTTCGCCGAAACATCGAAAACCGCGGATCAGTCCGTGAGGTTCATCCTAATGAGTCGGCGAGAGTCATGTCAACCGGAAACAAAACGCCCCAAACGCTCACGACCGCTCTCCGAAGTTCGACATACAGGTATTCATCCCCGCGGGTCAGCTCAACCCGGTTTGCCCATTGACGATTCCGCGGAGGAGTCCAAACCGTCGCAATTCGTGTAAGAATAGGTGTAAGCTTTCAACGGGATAGCGATAAGCCGTTGATATCTCTATGGGCGAGGCGCAGAACCGCGTCAAGCCCGGAGAGGCTAAGCGCTTGAGGGAGACGCGGTAGTGGGAATGTCTTTCTTCTCGATCGCCGCGCGAATATCAGCGCGAACGCGACCGGAAAGTTCCTTCACCGCGCGGTTAATCGCCCGCACCATCGTTTCGGGTGATTCATCCGGGCACGGCGCCTCGATCTTGTAGGAGCGCTCCACTATATTCAGTTGCTTTGCGATGTCGGTGACGACGATCTCGGCCGCCAGGAGCGCGGTGCGTTGTTCGCCGTGCTTCACTATGCCCAGATCCATCACCTTGCCTTCCAAGGCGTACCGATAGCGCGCGGTGCTCCAATGCCCGACCACTCGTTTGAACAAACCGGAACGGTCGAGGTCGCGTTTGATCAGGTTCGTGATCATGTCCGCGGGATTTTCCTCCCAGGCGTGATATGCGACCGGTTGCTCTTTTCCTTGGGAATCGGACACGGTGAGCGAGTGGGATTCCACTGTGGGATGGAGCATGAATCGATAAACGATGATCGTCTCAGGGATAACCTCGGTGTTCTCTTTTGTCGGGGCCCGGTAATCGAAGGCGTGGTAGCGGATCGCCTGATCCGCGGTGAGAGCGCAACCAAGACTTACGAGACACGGAAGAACAAACAGCGCGACCAGACGCGCGGAAGGCGCTCCCGACCGACCCGGACGTAGGCGCCGGCCCGTGGCGGCTCTCAGGGCCGGCGCCGCTCGTCGCAGCATGAGAAACCCTCTCATCTCCACTCGGAATCCCGCGCCTCCCTTCGGACACACACAGGACACGCTACGAGGACATTACACCGTGGGCGACTCGTTCCAAGACAAAGGCGCACATGAGGTGAACCTTAAGGTCGCTACTTCTCCTTGGGGCCCCACAGTAGATAGCTCCAAGGCTTATCCTTCAGTTTTCGCGTAATTTCATTGAGATCATCCAGACTTCGTTCAAATTTCTGACTCAACCGATTCAGATTGGTGTCCGTGCGCCGGATCAGCCTGTCCGCGCTCGACGTGGTCTGCTCTACGCGTTCGAGCGCTTCGGACGCCCGATCGAATGTCCTACCGATCCGTCGGGCCGCGTGCAGTCGATCGAGTTCCGTATTCAGCTTCGTCGCCGCCTGCTTCATCTGACTGACCGCTTCGGCCGCGTCCGTGCCGATGTCGTCGATCTTGGGATCTTCCATTATTTTATCAAGCTTTGCGGCCACCGTCACGAGATGACGCGATATTTGCTCGACGTCGATAGCCTTCATCTTCTGAAAGATGTTATCGAGCGCGTCGCCGAACTCTCTGATTTCGGAGGGATATGAATCAATGACCGGATATTCCGGCTCGAAATCGAATTTCACGGCCCGCTTCTGCTGTTCGGGCTTGTAATGGTCCATCTCGAGGTATTTCTGCCCGGTGATTCCCAACAGGCTGGTGCGTATGCCCAAATCATCGGTGAGCTTGAAATTCTCGTTGATGTTCATGACGACTTCCACGAGCTTCTGATCCGGCGCCATGCGGATTCCACTCACGCGGCCCACGGTGACGCCGCGGAATTTCACCGGACTGTCCTGCTCCAAGCCCTGGACGCTCTCATTGAAGTACGCGACCACGGTCTGAGCGCTCTGGAAATAGCGCGACGCCCCGAGCCATATTACCACGCCCACGGCAAGGAGCAGACTTACCACGACAAAAAGGCCTATCTTGAATTTGTCGGTCCGGCCGGCCATTACGTAACCGCCTCGTTCGGCGTGATCCCCTGCGCCGGGCCGCGGTCGCAGGGCACGCGTAGTCTGTTCGTTTCACGGTCCTCGGTGAACGGGATCATCGGCGGGCGACGGGCTGTCGTCACCCGATGCGACGTCGCCTCCCTCTTCCTCCGAGCCGTCCGATGAAGTCCGATGGAAGAACGCCCGCACTCTCGGGTCATCCGAATGCTTCATGAGCTCACGGGGATCTCCCCGGGCTATGATGTTTCTCTCCTCTTTATCCAGGAGTATCACGACGCCGGCGACGGCGAGAATACTCGCCAGCTCATGTGTTACGATCACCATGGTGGTCTTGAGGTTCCGATTGATCCTGATAATCAAGTCGTCGAGCGACGCGCTCGTGACCGGGTCGAGCCCCGCGGACGGTTCGTCGAAGAACAGGATCTTCGGATCGACCGCGGTAGCTCTCGCCAAGGCGGCTCGCTTGCGCATCCCGCCGCTCACCTCGGCGGGCAACGCCCATTCGAAGCCGGTGAGCCCCACTTCGGCCAGTTTCAGCGCCACCACCCGCTCGATGGTCTCCTTGGAGAGGTCGGTGTGCTGCGCGAGGGGAACCGACACGTTTTCGGCCAAGGTCATCGAGCTGAAAAGCGCGCCGGACTGAAACAGCACCCCGATATTGCGGATGAAGTCCGTCGATTCCCCCGAAGCGAGGGGCGTAACGCGACGACCCTCGATATGGACATCGCCGGAGTACGGGGCCAGCAGGCCGGCCATGGCCTTGAAAAGCGTGCTCTTGCCGCACCCTGAACGACCGAGAATCGCCAACACTTCTCCGCGCTTCACGTCGAACGACACATTCTCGAAGATGGGCTCTCCGCCGTACCCGACGGTCAAGTTGCGCACCGAGATGATCGGCTCGGTATGGTTGTTCGGAGATGGGGCGTGCGGCATGGGTTGTCCCGTCCTGAATCGTCGTTCCTCCGATCAAAGGAACTGCACGTAATGATACAGCATGGCGAAGATCGCGTCGGTCACGGTGAGCACGAAGATGCTTGTCACCACCGCGGACGTGGTGGCCGATCCGACGCCTTCCGCGCCGCCTCTCACCTGAAATCCTCGGAGGCAGCCGATCATGGCGATCTCGACGCCGAAGACGAAGCTCTTCACCAGTCCCTTGATTACGTCGCTCAATTCCAGCACTTTCCTGACCTGGTTGAAGTACGTGGTCGGCGTCAGGTCCAACGAGAGTCCCGCGACGAAACACCCGCCCAGGACGCCCATAATGTCCGCGATAAGCGTCAGGCAGGGCAGCGCAAGCGCCACCGCTATGATTCTGGGCGTCACCAGATAGCGGACCGGATCGATCGCCATCACCCGCAGCGCGTCCACTTCCTCGTTCACCTGCATGGTCCCGATGTGAGCCGCGTACGCCGCGCCCGAGCGACCCGCGACGATCAGCGCGGTGAGCAACGGCCCCATCTCGAGACAAATCGACAGGCTCACGAGATCCGCGACGAAGATGTTGGCGCCGAATTTCCGCAGCTGGATCGCGGCTTGAAACGCCAAGATCGCGCCCATGAGAAAGCTGAGGACGATGACGATCGGAACCGCGTCGCTCCCGCTCTTTTCCACCAGTCGCCAGAGGCGATCCCAGCGAAGCCGAGTAGGATGCATGACCTCATGGATGACTGCGGTGATCGAGGCGCCGATAAAGGTGAGAATATCAGCGGTCGTGGTGAGAACGTGCCTGACGCCGACCCGGATCTGAGTCCCCAGGTCCGGGCCCGGTCGGGGTTCGAGTATCGAGATCGGTTCAACTTTTCCCGGATCGGCCAGTTCGAGAAGTCGCCGAACGCGAGCCGTCGCGTTGAGCGTTTTCAACGAATTGCCTCTTTCCCGGCAGAAATTCCCTAGTTGCGCCATAATCGCCGCGCCGGCGCTGTCAAAATAGTCCAGATCTCCCAGGTCGATCACGATATTCTTCAGGGGATCGGCCTCCGCGATCTCCCGGACGCGGCCGCGAACCTCTTCCGCGTTCTCCATGGCGATTCGGCCGGCGATCGAAAGATGGATCTCATCAAATGTGTCGCTCTCGCGGCGAATCTCGAAGGAAGCGAAACGCAGAGAATCGTCGGACCCGGACTCGCTTTGACGATTCTCGCCTGCAACGGAAGTCCCGTAATGGTCCTGTCGATGTTCGCGTCGGATATCGGACATGTTCGTTGACTCGCCCGGCGCAGGGTCCACGCCGGATTATGCGCGCGGCGCGCAGAACGCGCTTCCCGTTACGGCCACCTTGTAGCGCAAACCCCCTCGATAGGCAACCGGCGTGAGGGATCGAATCGACACGGGGTCACGACCTCGGCTCGGCGGCGAAGAATCGGTCGACGGCCTCGGGATCCCGATGCATCGGGCACGCGTACAGACTGTCGCGAAAGATTCGGCCGTATCCGCGGGTGAGAATGCGGGTGTCGAGGATCGCAAGGACTCCGCGATCCGTCCGGGTACGGATGAGTCGGCCCAACCCTTGCTTGAGAGCCAGGACCGCCATCGGAACCTGAAACGAGAAAAAGGGGTCTCCCCCCTCCGTTCGTATGCGTTCGATCCGAGCCGCGACGATGGGATCGTCAGGAGGCGCGAAGGGCAGTCGATCCACGACCACGCACGAAAGAGCCTCACCCTGAACGTCGACACCCTCCCAAAAGGACGACGTTGCGAACAGAACCGAGCCCATGCGCTCCCGGAATTCCTCGAGCAGGCGCCGCTTCGGCCGCGTTCCCTGCAACAGCAACGGAAAGGGCGCGCTCCCGTCGATCTGTCGGTACGCGGCCTCCATGTTCCGGTATGACGTGAAGAGCACGAACGCTCGCCCCCGCGTCCGCTCGAGGAGGTCCTGCAGCAACGGTCCAAGCGATCCGACGAACAAAGGTGACGTGGGTTCCGGGATCGACCGTGGGATATAGAGCATGGTTCTGTTGGCGTGATCGAAGGGTGAATCGAGGATCGCCTCCGTCGGCGCCGGCTCGTCGCCGAGACCGAGGCGGGACTTGAAGTAGGTCAGCGTACCCCCTGAGGAAAGCGTCGCGGACGTGAACACGACCGACTCCACTTTTTCATAGAGCTTTTCCTTAATGAGTCCGCCCACATGCGTGGGAGACGCGTGCAAAATGACGCCGCCCTCGCGACGTTCGACCCATGGAGCGAATTCCCCGCTCGGATCGTCGTCCAGGATGGTCAAGAGGTCCCGACTCGCCGCTGTTGAGCGATCGGCAAGGCCGGCCAATTCCTCCGAGGATTCGGGAACGTTCGCGAGCATGGCCGCAAGCGAGTTCAAGCGCGTCGCGAGAGAATCCCGCATTGCCGCAAGGTCCGGGCTCACCTGCCCCAGACGAATCCGCAACGGGCCGGTGTCGTCGAAATGATCGAAGAGCAGCCGCGTGTCACGATCGATCGCGGCGAAGACTTCGGCGAATTTGGGATCTTCCGCGCTTGAGCTCTTCAATTCCGCCGCGGTGTCGCGGATGAAGCGCGCAATGCGAAAACGGCTCAGATGAAAGCCGAAATGCTGTGTAGCGGCTTCCTCGAGCCCGTGGGCCTCGTCCACGACCAAGGCCTCGTAGCGCGGGATGACCTCACCGAAGCCCGAATCCCGAACGCCCAGATCCGAACAGAGCAAGTGGTGATTGATCACCATCAGGTCGGATGTCGCGGCTCGAGCCCGCATCTTCAACACGAAGCAAGCCTCCCGCTGCGGGCACTTGCGGCCGAGGCACGTCTCAGTCGTCGAGCAGACCTCCGGCCAAATCGGGTCGTCGTCGGCGAGTCGTTCGAGTTCGGCTCGGTCCCCTCGCCCCTTTTCCACGGTACGGCCGTACCAGGCCTGGATCTCCTTCAATGAGCCGGCGTCGCCGATCCCTCTCAGTATCGGCTGTTTCAGGAAGCGCTGGAGTCGCGTATGACAGACGAAATTGCCGCGGCCTTTGAGCAGCGCGGTCTTGAGATCGGGAAAGAGCCTTTTCCGAACGAACGGTATGTCCTTATAGAAGAGCTGCTCCTGAAGATTCTTCGTTCCCGTGGAGATTGCGACCCGCTTTCTCGACATGGCCGCGGCGAGCAGATATGCGAGCGTCTTGCCCGTCCCCGTCGGCGCTTCGATGATCAGACGGTCGCCTGAGGTAAGCGCGCGATAGACCGCGACGGCCATCTCCACTTGCTGGCGTCGATGCTCGAATCCGTCCACGGAGGCGGCAAGCTCCCCTTCGGGGCCGAGGATTCGGCGGATCTTATCTTCGATGCGCGTCGACGGCGATGCAGCGGTTCCCACGCTTCCACCTCCCGTACGCCCGGGCGCGATCGACGATTCCCCGCGCCCAGAGGGGTTCTCCCAGAGAGTGAACGTGCACGTACGTGGCGAGGACGTTCCGCACGCACATACCGTCTCTCATTCCGTCAAGTCCGTGCCCGCGGAGCACCCGAAAGACACAGTCGACCGGCGCTTCGTCCAAACCGCTCACAACGGAGTAGTGAAACTCATGGCCGGTGAGGACGGTTCCTTGCGGATAGAAGGGATTGTCCTTATCGGCTTCGACCCGTGTGTATCCGTGCCCCTGGGGCTTCTGCCGAAGCACCGTATCCACAGGGAGTATTCCCGCCATGGGAAAAGTCTTGTCATCGATGATCAGATTGCGGGAAAGGTACATCAACCCACCGCATTCCGCGTACACGGGCAAACCGGCTTCGACCGCGTGCGCCAGAGATTCCTTGAATGGCGTGTTGTCCGCCAGTCGCTCGGCGTGGGTCTCCGGAAATCCTCCGCCGATGTACAGCGCGTCCAGATCGGGCAGTTCCGAGTCCGACAACGCGCTGACCTCGACTGGAATAGCGCCCAGGGAGCGCAGCGCATCGAGATTTTCAGGATAGTAGAACTGGAACGCGGAATCCTTGAGCACGCCGATGCGAACGGTCTCCTTTATTGTCGAGGGTCCGCGGACCGAAGGCGGGTCTTCCGGAATCGCCAAAGGCGACGCTGCCCGAGCGATGCTTAGGACAGCGTCCAGGTCGACGCACTCTTCAACGACCTTGGCCGCTTCCTCGGTGAACCCTCGCGCTCCCGGGTGCTCGTGCCACGGAAGAAGACCGAGATGACGCTGCGGAAAATTCTTGAGCGGGAGCTTCCGGATTGCGCCGAGCACGGGAACCGACGTTGCCTTTTCGATCGATTCCCGCAGAACGCGTTCATGCCGCGCTCCTGCGGTTCGGTTCAGGATGACACCTTTCAGGTGCGTTTCCGGATCGAGCGTACGACATCCGAGCACCACCGCGGCCGCGGTGCGGGTCATCTTGGTGCAGTCCATGGTCAGGATGACCGGCGCGTCAAGTGTCTTGGACAATTCCGCGGTGCTGAAACTGCCGTCCGCGTCGACGCCGTCGAACAGGCCTCGATTTCCTTCCACCAAAGCGATGTCCGAGGATGCCGAATGTGTAAGAAAGGATCGCATCGCTGTTCGGTCGTCAAAGAGATAGCGGTCGAGGTTGTGACAGTCGGTTCCCGCGGCCAGTCCGAGCCAACCGGCGTCGATATAATCGGGCCCTTTCTTGAACGCGGAAACAGTCATGCCTCGCCGAGAGAGCGCCGCAATCAGACCGACCGTGATAAACGTCTTGCCTGCGCCGCCTCTGAGGGCTGCGGTGACAAGTCTTGGTAGAGTTCTTTTCAATGCCATAGAAGAGTGATACCACAAATTGCCATGGTGTGAAGCGGGTGACCAAACGGCCGCGCGTCGAGCCTACCGGCGTAGTTCCTGAAAACAGCGATACACCCGCACGATATGGTCCGCAAGATACTTTTCGATCACCGCCGCGTCGGCTGAGGACGCGTCGTACGAGGTCGTGGTCCGAAGAAATATGTCCGCCCACAGTTCCGGCGACATCAATCCCGCGGCGAGGCCCACGCGCGGCGGAAGCGCGGGATCGACCCGGCCCTCGCCGAGGGCTTGGTTGAGGGCTTCAAGAAACCCCGCGATTACCGCGTCCACCGCGTGATCGCCCGCCCAGGCCACAGACCCGACGCCGTCGAGACGATCGAGCCTCATCCGCAACGTCAACCCGGCGAGAAAGAAGAGCAGCGCCCGGGTCGCATCGGGCGCCCCGGAACCTTCGAAAATCGGCTCGTATTGTCGCGCGGCTATCAATCGCACCTGAGGCGCGCCTCCGGCGGTCGAGACAACGAAATCGCCCGCGGCGTGATGCCAGGGAAAAATCGCCCGGAAGTCTTTCGTATCGAAATAGTAAGTCAGGATGAACGCCGCCTGTTTGTAGATCTCGGTTTGATCCGCCTCAGAAAGGAAACGATAGCCCTCCTTCATGTCCCAGACGATCATCGAAAGCGGCCCGCCGGCGCGCTCTTCAGCCAGGTGAAACTCGCTGAATCCATCGAGCCAGTCCGCAAGAAAGGCGGACCGCACAGCACAGTGACCGGCCGCGGAGTCGTGGGTCGATTCGGTGAGAAACCGCACATGGGGCACGAACTTCCGGGGAAACGTTGTCCACAGATGATCGAGGACCGAATACTCGCCCTTTATGCGAGAGAAGCCTCGATCGGTGACCGCCGAGTTCAGGGCGAAGGAATACTCACCATCGGCCGTGACCGCGACAATCCGCGCGGGATGGTAGTCGCTTCCGTGCTTCTCGGTGATGATGCGGACGGCGGTTAGGCGTGTATCTCGCACGCCGGACATCTCCTCCAACGCCTGTTCGATGGTACGCCGTCGGTCGAGAATCATACGCCGGATTGAGCCGAGATATTGATCGTAGGTGATTCCGGACCCGTACGCTTCATCGAGGCCGGGGCGAGACACGGGAATAAGCGTTGCCGCGGTTTCCGGATCCAGAGGGATCGGTCCGCCGGGCATCGATCGCCAGTAGGTGAATGTAGGGTCCATCGGATACGCTCACACGCGCCACGCGTCGACGCAGGGCATCGAATAGGAGGAAGTGTCGAGCCGGGGGACGGGTCAGCCGCTTATCCGGTCGGTTTGAGCATTCTACCCTCTCCCGGGAGCAAAAGGAAGCGTTGACCTGCTGTATCGGCGCGCGTCCGAGAACGTCGCGGAGGGGCGGTTGCGAACGCCGGGGGCGCCGCGTAGGTGTACGGAGGGTCACGGTATTGTGTCGGGCACGGCGCCGGCCTGCGTAGGGCGTTCATAAATCTTGAGAAATCGGACTGATTTTTTCTTGACTTGATTTGGTGTTTTGCCTTAGGATTTTCCGAATTCTTTGCGGGGTTGCCCGGACCATTCATGATCACTTAACCCGTCCGGTAAATCGCAGACGACTGATCTCACGGAAATACCTGAGTTTCAGGGATTTTTCGGGGGCATTGCTATTTCAGCAACACCCCCGAACAGAAGAGGAACTTAGCCGATTCCGCATATCAGGTTGAGAACCACGAGAGAGTAGAGAGGAGGAATCTTTAATGGCAAAGCATGAGACTCCTATGCTTGACGATCTGGAAAAGGGCCCGTGGCCCAGTTTTGTCTCGGATATCAAGCAGCAGGCGGCCAAAGGCAACCAAGCGCTCAAAGACGCGCCCGACGACCTGCTCGGCGTTATGGAGCTGTCGTTCAAAGACAAGGAAACCCACTGGAAACACGGCGGAATCGTTGGCGTTTTCGGGTACGGCGGCGGCGTCATCGGCCGGTACTGCGACCAGCCGCAAATGTTCCCTGGAGTGGCTCATTTCCACACCATGCGCGTCAACCAACCGTCCAGCAAGTTCTATTCGACCAAATTCCTGCGCGATCTGTGCGACCTCTGGGAAAAATACGGCAGCGGCCTTACCAACATGCACGGGTCCACCGGCGACATCATCTTCCTGGGAACCACCACCGACGGCCTGGAGAAGGTCTTTTACGAGTTGACCCATGATCTGGAGCAGGACCTCGGCGGTTCGGGCTCGAACCTGAGAACCCCGAGTTGCTGCCTTGGCCGGGCTCGCTGTGAGTGGTCCTGCTACGACACCCAGGAAGCCTGCCATCAGATGACCATGGAATATCAGGACGAACTCCATCGGCCCGCGTTCCCGTACAAGTTCAAGTTCAAGTTCGACGGCTGCCCTAACGGATGCGTGGCCTCGATCGCCCGTGCGGACATGTCGGTCATCGGCACCTGGAAAGACGACATCCGCATCGACCACGACGCGGTGAAGGCGTATGTGGGCGGCGAAATCAAGCCCAACGGCGGCGCGCACGCCGGCAGAGACTGGGGTCCCTTCGACATCGTCAAGGAAGTGGTCGCCCTCTGTCCTACTTACTGCATGGATTGGGACGGCAGCAAGCTGACGATCGACAACAAAGAATGCTCCCGCTGTATGCACTGCATCAACGTTATGCCTCGAGCCCTTCGAATCGGAACCGAGACCGGCGCGTCCATTCTCTTCGGCGCCAAGGCCCCGATTCTGGAAGGCGCCCAGATGTCCACCCTGACGGTTCCCTTCATGCCGATGGAGCCCCCGTATGAGGAACTAAAAGACCTCATCGAAAAGGTGTGGGACTGGTGGATGGAAGAAGGCAAGAACCGTGAGCGCCTCGGCGAGCTGATCCAGCGCGAGTCCTGGCAGAAGTTCCTCGAGATCGTCGAACTCGATCCCGATCCGAGAATGGTCGACGAACCCCGCTCCAACCCCTACATCTTCTGGAAGGAAGAAGAAGTGGAAGGCGGTTGGGATCGCGACATCCATGAATTCCGTAAGAAGCACCAGAGGTAATGAGGAGGAGGTTAAGACATGCCCTACGATCCAAGTGATCCTCTCAAAGATAGAATTACCGATATAGGCCCCCGGTATTACAAAGAGTTCTTCCCGCCCGTCATCGAGAAGAACTACGGAAAGTGGCTCTACCACGAGATCATCGAGCCCGGCGTGCTCGTCCACGTTTCCGAAACCGGGGATGAAGTGTACACTGTTCGCGTCGGCGGCTGCCGTCTTATGAGCGTCGAGCATATCCGCGAGATCTGCGAAGTCGCGGACAAGCATTGCGACGGATATCTCCGCTTCACCACCAGAAACAACATCGAGTTCATGGTGGACGGCAAAGACAAGGTCAAACCGCTTCTCGACGATCTGAAGAGCCGACAGTTCGAAGCCGGCTCGAACAAGTTCCCGATCGGCGGAACCGGCGCTGGTATCACGAACATCGTTCACACCCAGGGCTGGATCCACTGCCACACTCCGGCGATCGACGCGTCCGGCGTGGTCAAGGCCGTTATGGACGGCGTGTACGAAGACTTCGGCCAGATGCGCTTTCCGGCTCAGGTCCGTATCGCTCTCGCGTGCTGCCTCAACATGTGCGGCGCGGTTCACTGTTCCGACATCGCCATTCTCGGCATCCACCGGAAGCCGCCCATGATCGACGACGAGTGGATCGACAAGCTGTGCGAGCTTCCGCTGGCCATCGCCGCGTGCCCCACGGCCGCCATCAAGCCGGCCAAGACCGAAGACGGCAAGAAGACCCTCGAAGTCAAGAATGAGCGCTGCATGTTCTGCGGCAACTGCTACACCATGTGCGCGGCCATGCCTCTGGCGGACGAAGTCGGCAGCGGCGTGGCGATTCTCGTCGGCGGCAAGATCTCCAACCGGATCTCCAAGCCCAAGTTCTCGAAGGTCGTCATCCCATTCATCCCGAACGAGCCGCCGAGATGGCCCAGCACGGTTGAGGCGATCAAGAAGATCCTCAACGCGTACAACGAAGGCGCGCAGAAGTACGAGCGAATCGGCGACTGGGCCGAGCGAATCGGTTGGGAGCGGTTCTTCGAGAAGACCGACATCCCCTTTACCCATCACCTGATCGACGACTACCGCTTCGCATACACCACCTGGAGACAGTCGACGCAGTTCAAGTGGTAGGCGTATCAAAAGGAGCGCTTCGCCATGACAGACGATGAAGCCAAACAGTTGATTTTGGAAAACCTTCAGAAGAAGGGCGGCACGAAAACGAAGTTCTATCTCAAGGACTTCTACAAGATGATCCCGGACATGAAGACCCGCGAAGTTAAGAACCTCGTGAACAAGATGGTGAGCGAGGGGAAACTCGAGTACTGGTCGAGCGGCAGCACCACGCTGATCGGCTTGAAGGGCGCGGGTAAGCGCGACGAAGAAGGTCAGTAACAGCGCCGGGAATCATTGCCGGACATAAGTCGACACATCGGATGGCGGAGGGGCTCCGGCCCCTTCCGTCATTCAACCGATTCTCCGCACAGCGCCCTCCCCGGGGTGAGACGGAAAGCCCTACCCCGCATCCAGCCTCCCACCCCCGGATCCCCATTTCATCTCCCACACCACAGCGCTCGCCATCCCCCGGATGCTCGTCCGCTCACGATTCGCATACCATGTGCGTAATACGCGTCCTCGACAGCGTCGATCATCTCTTCGGCGATCCCCGACAGGATGAGACATTCGCGGGCCAACGGGGCCAGGTCGGCGGCCAGGCGCACGAGGAGCGGCGCGGCCAGATTCGCGGTCACCACGTGGAACCTGCGGCCGACCGCGTGCACCTCGCCGATGAACAGTTCCATGGGATTGGGACCTGCGCAACTCGAGCCGGTCATGCCGTTGAGTTCCAAGTTTCTCCGCGCGGTGTAGATTGCGGCTCGGTCGATGTCGAACCCAACGGTCACACCGGCGCCCAGGAGCTTCCCGGCGATTCCGAGCACTCCCGTTCCCGTGCCCGCATCGAGCAGACTCGGGGCGGTCCTGTCCGGCGCGGTCGTCGTCAGCGCGCTTTCCAGGAGTTCGAGCGCCATGACGGTCGATGGATGATCCCCCGCGCCGAACGCGGGTCCCGGATCGATTATGATATTGCGTCGATCCGGTCGGAGTCGGTCGCGTTCCCAATAGGGGATGAGGCGCAGCGATTCTCCCACGTCGACGGCGGTCACACCGCCGCTCCACCACTTGGATTTGTCCCTTCTGCGCCGTTTCACGACAGGCTCTTTTTCAGAGACAGGAAGTACGCCTTGTCGAACTCCGTCTCCAAGGCTTCAGCGGGTGAGAAAAGTATGCCGGGGCGCTGCGAAATTGTGACGTCGATCAGTTCCTGGAGCAGGTCCCGGGAGTATTCGAAGAGTCGGCGCTGGATTTGATCCACATCCACGGTCATGTAGCGTTCACCCGGATCGAAGCCGCTTTTCGGACAGGATATGACGCGACCGCGTATCTTTTCCGGTGTCCCATACAGCCGGCACGTAATGGGTCGATCCTCGTAGAGCGCGCATCGGCCCATCTCCTTGAGCGGACACGCAATCCGAACGCGTGAGGCCTCATCTTCGAGGTCTCGGGGACCGCGGCCTTCGCGACCGGCCCCTGCGCCGAGCGCGCCGCGGGCGTCCCGGTACGCGCCGGCGGTCTCCCGCGCCCTCTCCAGAATTCGTTCCGCGGCCGCGCCTGGGGCCCATCGTCTGAACATGGCGCTGAGGTAGAACGCTTCGATGAGGCTCAGTTCGAAATAGACCGAACAGCAGTCGTCGCAGCCCGGCTTGCATGCGATCCGTTCAGGATGAGCCTCCGCTACCGCGCGGAAGATCTCGTCGGCGTGATTGACCAATTCGAGGTACCGTCGAATGTGTTCTTCCAATGTCATGGGGTGATGGGGTCCGATCGGGTAGGGTACGCCCTCCCGACGTCCGCGCCTCGGGCGGCGTGCCGGATCGTCACGGTGCGACCGAAGTCAAGAGGTCGTGATCTCGTACTGTTCCTGATAGAGGTTGGGATCCGCGTTCAGGTGAATGGGCGTGCCGAACCGTTTCTGTATCTTTTCGATCTGATCGCTCTCTTCTTCGAGAAGGAGCTTAACCACTTCGGGATGGCCGGTGACCGTCAGCGAGTGCGGGCGCCCTTCGCAGAGCGTACGCATCAAAGAGCGGAGCACCTCGTAACAGACGGTTGTCTGAGACTTGATAAAGCCCTTGCCGTCACAGTACGGGCAGGGCTCGCAGAGCGTCCGGGTGAGGCTTTCCCGCGTGCGTTTGCGGGTCATTTGCACCAGGCCGAGTTCGGAGATCTTGAGGATATTGGTCTTCTGCTTATCCTTTCTCAGTGCTTCGTGGAGCGCGTTGGTCACCCGTTCGCGATCCTGCGCGCGATCCATGTCGATGAAGTCGACGATGATGATGCCGCCGATATTCCGAAGCCTCAACTGGTACGCGATCTCCTTGACCGCCTCGAGATTGGTCTTGAGGATAGTCTCCTGCAGATTGTGCTTGCCGACGAATCGTCCCGTGTTCACATCGATCGCCACGAGGGCTTCGGTGAAATCGATGTTGATGTACCCGCCCGATTTCAGCCAGACCTTCCGGCCGAGCGCCTTGTTGAGCTCCATTTCGATGCCGAAATAGTCGAAGATCGGTTCCTCGCCTTCGTAGAGCTCGACCGAGGATTTCAGCGACGGCATGAAGGTGTCCATGAAGTCGAGGATGCGATAGTAGTCCGGCGGGCTATCGACCACCAGCCGGTCGATGTTCTCGGTAAAGAGATCCCGAACGCCGCGCAGGCAGAGGTCCAGATCTTCGTAAATGAGCGAGGGCGCGGGCACGCGCTTCTCCTTTTCGACGATGCGCTGCCAGCTTTGTTCGAGAAATTTCAGGTCCGCATCGAGCTTCTCCGCGGTCTCGTTTTCGCTCACCGTTCGCACAATGATCCCGCAGTTGGGGGGCCGCATCTCGGTGATGACGTCTCTCAGGCGTTGTCGCTCGTCTTCGTTTTCGATGCGTCGTGAGATCCCCACATGGTCGACTGTCGGCATGAAGACCAGATGCCGTCCCGGGAGGGAGATATGCGACGTGACCCGAGCCCCCTTCGTGCCGAGCGGCTCTTTGGAAATCTGAACGAGGATGTCCTGCCCTTCCTGGATGAGATCCTCGATGGGAGCGCCCGCGGGGTTCACCGTCTCGGCCAGGGCCTCCTCCATGAGCGATTCGTCGGCTTCGGGCTCTTCTTCGTCCTCCTCTTCGACCATGAAATTGAGATCGTGTATATGGGGATGAATGTCCCCCACGTAGAGAAAGGCCGCGCGCGGCAGGCCCATGTCGACAAAAGCCGCTTGCATCCCCGGCAATACCTTGATGACACGACCCTTGTATATATTGCCGACAATTCCTCTTTCGTGCTTGCGTTCGACGTGGAATTCCGAAACCTGACCGTTCTCAACGAGCGCGAGACGAATCTCCCGGTCAGTGATGTTCATAACTATTTCATTGTTCATATGAGCGTGCCCCCATTTCATGGGCAGCGGGCTCCAACTCTACGTCGATTTTTCGGATCGGAAGGAGTTTCGCATTCTCCCGACCCACGCCAAGGAAGGCCGATACCGCGTCAAACGGATTCACGGATCCCTGTGAATCAATCGTAATGGTAAACGTCAGGATTGAATCACGAAAATCGATCGCCTTGACGAACCGTTTAAGATCGAGCTTCTTCGTCTTACCTTTCTTCACCCGAGCTATTTCGTACGTCGGGGAGGATCGGAAATCCGCCAGCCTTCGCTCAACCTCTTCTTGAGAAAGGGAACCGTATGAGCTGATTTCGTACGTAACAGACCGGATTCTACCAGAAATCGGCGGGGTATTCAACGGAATTTCCATGAGTTCCAACGGGTTGATACCTCGAGGAAGCGTTTTTTCGAGGCGTCGTGTCAGTTCTTTGACATCCGTCCGCTCGCCGATCAGGTCAAAGTCCACATACTCCGCCGAACTTTCGACGCCAAGACTCAACGGCGGTGAGAAGCGGAGCTTCGGGTGCGGATGAAACCCCTTTGAATGATCGAGGGGCAGTCCGGCCCGGCGAAACGCGCGATGAATCGAGCGCGCAAGGTCGTGATGTCCCAGCATGGATGCGGGAAAGGTCTTGGCGTATCGGAGTCGGAATCGTCGCAGGTCCTCAGTTTCGGGCGATGTGTCGCCGTCAGGCGCCCTTGGTGCAACGAGATCCAGCGACGCGTCGGTCAGGCGCGGCATAATCGCATAAAAATCGCAGACGCCGCAGTTCCGACATTCATCGAACCTGCAATCGTCCGCGTGCGCGCCGGTGACCGCGTTTTTCCATTCATTCAGAAGATAGTCTCGATCCACACCCGAATCGATCCTGTCCCAGGGCAAAGGTTCGTCGGCCCCCCGGGCGCGTAGATAATCGGTCGGATCGAGGCCGCATTCTCTAAACGCGTCCATCCAGACGTCGAACTTGAGACACTCCTCCCAGCCGTCGAACCGGGCCCCCCGCTCATACGCTCCTTCGATCACGTCGGCGATACGTTCGTCGCCGCGGGCCAATACTCCCTCGAGGAAGGTGGTCCGATGATCGTGGAACTTCAGCTTCGCCCGCCCCTTGCGGAAATGCCGCTTGATAAAGTCTCGCTTGCGGAGGGTCTCATCCGGTGAGATCTGTTCAGCCCACTGAAACGGTGTGTGCGACTTGGGCACGAAGGTCGAAATCGATGCGGTGATCTTTCCGCCCTTGGCCCATCCTGCGGCTTTTCGGATCAAGTTGACGACGCCGGCGAGATCTTCGTCGGTCTCGTGCGGCAAACCGATCATGAAGTAGAGCTTCACCGACTGCCAACCGTGCTCGAACGCGGTCCGGACGGCCCGTTCCAAGTCTTCTTCGGTATTGCCCTTGTTGATGACGCGACGCAAGCGCTCGGTTCCCGCTTCGGGCGCGAGGGTGAAGCCGGTCTTGCGTACCGTGCGTATCGCCTCGGCCATCCGGTCGTCGAGGGTTTCCGTCCGCAGCGACGGGAGTGAGACCGCGGTCATCGAAGGACCGAACTCATCGGCTATTCGGCTCACAAGCGGCCCAATGCACGAGTAGTCCCCGGAAGAGAGCGAGAGCAACCCAAGTTCGTCCCATCCGGTCGATTCAAGCGCTTTACGGGCCGAATCCAGGATAGCCGCGGGATTGCGCTCCCTTACGGGTCGATAGATCATTCCCGCTTGGCAGAAACGGCACCCGCGCGTGCAGCCGCGTGCGATCTCCAGGGCAATGCGGTCGTGGACCGTCTCGCACGCCGGCACAACCGGCCGGGAGGGCATGGGCGCGGCGTTCAGGTCCGGGACGATCCGACGCTTCACCCGCTCACCGGGTGTGTGGAGCGAAGGAACGTATACCCCCGAAATGCCTTTCAATCGCCAAAGGAGGTCCTCCCTGGAACCGCCCGCATCTTTCCACCCGATCCACGCGTCGACCATCTCATGGATGAGATCTTCCGCCTCGCCGACGGCAAACGCGTCGAAGAACCGACTCCACGGCGCGGGATTGAAGACCACCGGCCCCCCCGCGACGACCAAAGGATCCTCGGCGGTCCTGTCTGCGGCGCGAATCGGTATGCGCCCGAGCTCCAAAATTTGCAGGACCGTGGTCGCGCACAACTCGTACTGCAGCGAGAAACCGACGATATCGAACTCCGAAAGGGGCGTCCCCGTTTCCAGGCCGGTCAGCGGTTCCGAGCGTTCGCGCAGCAGCGTCTCCATGTCGGGCCAGGGCGCGAAGACCCGTTCCGCCGCCGTGTCGGGCCGTTCGTTGAGGATTGAGTAGAGAATCTTCAGCCCGAGGTGAGACATGGCGGTTTCGTACACGTCGGGGAAGGCCAACGCCATACGGAGCTTGAAGCTCCGGGGCTCCTTTTGAACCGCGTTGACTTCCCCGCCCGTGTACCGAGCGGGTTTTTGGACGGAAAGCAGGTCCGGTGGAAGCCGGTTATCGTTGTCGGTCGTATCATTGTGAAACGGATCGATTGACTGATTCCTCATCGGCATATAACGGACGATTCTCCGGGGGCGTTTACTTTTACGGCTCTTTGGATCATAACATAATCATCATGGAGCCGAGACGAGTGATCGCTCTCATCGTCGGCGCGGTCGTGACCGTCGGAGTATTTGCGATCGCGGTGATTCTGCTGATGCACGGCCGATACGATTCGGAGAGCGACCGAATCATTCTTATCTCGACCGCGATAGCGCCGATTGCGATGGTCTCGGTAATGGTGGGGTACAGCGCATGGTGGTTCACCCTCTTCATCCTCACCCTTCTCCTGCCCGACGAGCGCACAAATGACGAGCATTGACCGGACCGAACGCCGCGCCCGGCGCACCCTGTCCACATAGGCGCCTTCGGACCGAGTTGAATGCGGAGGTATGTCGATGCACGATGTTCGATCGAGTCCGCTTCACCGGATCGTGAATCCCCGGAGCGTGGCTTTCTGGGGCGCTTCTTCGGATCCTATGTCCATGGGGAGCGTCCAGTTGAGTTCCTTGCTCGCCTTTGGATATCAGGGCAAGGTCTATCCGGTTCACCCAAGAGAGCGGACCGTCATGGGGTTGACCGCGTATCCGAGCGCGGCGGATCTTCCCGAGCCGGTGGATCTCGCCGTCTTCGTGCTGCCTACGCGCGTTGTGCCGGAGATCCTCGAGGACTGCGGCAAGGCAGGGATCAAGCGGGCGATCATCGTTTCAGCGGGCTTCGGCGAAATGGGCCGAGACGGACAGGCGCTCCAAAATCGAATCGTCGAGATCGCCGACCGATACGAGATGTGTGTCATCGGGCCGAATTGCATCGGAGTGGTCAATCCTTCCATCAACTTCAACACCACCTTTTTTCCCTACTTCGCCAAACCCGGCTTCATCGGCATGGCGTCACAAAGCGGCAGTTTCGTCACCCAGATGTTCGACCACCTCGGCCGTCACGGCTTGGGATTCAGTCAGGCCTTCAGCGTGGGGAACGAAGCGGTGACCGACATTGTCGACTGTATGGAATACCTCGCGGAATCACCTGAAACCAAGGTAATCGCCCTATACATCGAAGCGATCCGCCGCGGTCGTGAGTTCGCCCGCGTCGCGCGAAAAATCTCGCAGAAAAAACCGATCGTGGCCCATTACGTGGGCGGCTCGTCCGCCGGCAAGCAGGCCGCATTGTCGCACACGGGGGCTCTCGCCGGACCCGAACTGCTCTATGACGGGATCTTCGCGCAATCCGGCGTCATCCGCGCGGCGACAATCGAACAGCTCTTCGATTTCTGCGCAGTGCTCGGATCGCAACCCCTACCGAACGGAAATCGAGTCGCGCTCCTCACCCATTCGGGGGGGCCCGGCGCAGCCGCCGCGGATGCGGCAGAACGTGAGGGACTCGTTGCCGCGAAGTTCTCGGAACAGACCATCGAGCGCCTCCGCGAGATCGTTCCCCACACGGCCAGTATCGCCAACCCGGTCGACATCACGTTCAACCGGAATCCGAGCGATTACACCAAGACGCTCCCGTCCATACTCCTCGAAGATCCCGGCGTGGACAGCCTCTTCATTTACTTGCTCATTCCGATTCATCGCGTGAGGCAGGCGCTTCAATCCATGACCGAGGACGAGGAAAAAGCCCGGGCTATGGCCGACGATTTCATCAAAACCCAATCATCGGATGTGGCGCGTCTCGAGCCCACGTATGGTAAACCTGTTGTCGGGGGCACTTTCTGCAATCCCGACGAACCGTTCATCGCCGCGTTGCAGAGCCTCGGCGTGCCGTGTCTCCCAAGCCCCGAGCGCGCGGTCGCCGCGATCGCCGCGCTCACCCGATACGCCGCGCTTCGGGCGTCGATCGTCCAGGCCGATCGAGAGAGCGCGCTTTGAACGAGCGGTCCCGCGTATTACCTGAAGAAAATAGAGTCCCGGACACGACCGATTGCGGGACGGTACGGAAAGCGCCTCCTCGAGGCGCGGCGGGAGAAGAACATGAGCGAACCACAGATCTTTCGAGCCTCCGAACTCCTCGACATGGCCGTCGCGATCGAGCGCTCCGGTGAGGCCTTCTACCAGGCCTCCGCGGACGCTGCAAACGACGACCGTCTCAAGAAGTTTTTCGGCTTTATGGTGGATCAGGAGCGTAAGCACTCGGAACTCTTTCTCAATATGAAGGAAGGGCACGAAGATTACGATCTCCCGGAATCTTATCCCGGCGAGGCTCGAAGCTTTGTCCAAAGTTTCGTGCGCGACGAGGTCTTTGCCACGCCGGAAGAGGCCGGTCGCCGAACCCGGGAAATCAACGACCCCTTTGACGCGGTCGACATGGCCCTCCAATTCGAGCGGGAATCGATCGCGTTCTACTCGGGAATGAAGCAGCTGGTCCGTCGCTCGGATCATGAGATCATCGAGCGGGTTATCGAGGAAGAGCACGATCACATCCGACGACTTCTTGACGTGCGCCGATCGTTGGAGGCGTAACGCGCCGAAACTCGGGAGGCGCGCGAAAAAGGAATCTCATGGAAACGTATGTGATAACGCGGGAAGGACTGTACGCGTGGCTGGCCGCGTTGCTCGAGCGTCAGCCGATTATGGGACCTCAGGAGCGGCCGGACCATCCGGGATTCCACTACTTCGACTACCTAAGCCGCGCGGGTGATTTCGTCACCGAATACGTCACCACCACGCTGCCGCCGAAGAAGGCCTTTTTCCAGCCGTCGGAGACGATCTTCACGTTTGCTCACGGCGATCCGCCCGAGCTCAATCTGATCAGCGACATCACTCCGTTCATCCTGGCCGGTGTCCACCCATGCGATCTCTCCGGATTGGCCGCGCTGGACAAGGCCTATTCCCATCCGCCGGCCGAACATCGCTGGGCCGCGGACCGCAAGCTCGCCGTGGTGATCGGTATGGACTGCATGCCCGACGCGTATTGCTTCTGCGACTCGCTCGGCACGATCGATTGCCGCGAGGGGTGCGATCTCTTTCTCACGCCGATCGACGAGGGCTTTCTCATCGAGGTCCATACCGATGCCGGAGCGGCGCTCCTGGAAGACGCGTCGGCTACACCCGCCGAAGAGGGGCGTCGTGCCCAGGCCGAGCGTCAACTCGAAGAGAAACGAGCCGCCATGCAAGCCTCCCTGAATGAGCCGGTCGACCGGGTCGCGGACGCGCTCGAAGCGGGAGGGCTCTCGGACGTATGGGACGAGCTCGCAGGCAGGTGTTACAGCTGCGGAACATGCAATGTCACCTGCCCCGCATGCTTCTGTTTCGACATGCACGACGAGTTCGACCTGTCGCTCACGTCGGGACTGCGAAGGCGAACCTGGGATTCCTGCCAACTCCTCGAGTTCGCCCTGGTGGCCGGCCGGCACAATTTCCGGGCCGAGCGCAAAGAGCGGATCAGGCACCGCTGGGAACGGAAATTCCTCTATCTCCCCAAGCGCTTAGGACGGCCGTACTGCACGGGATGCGGTCGATGCAGCCGTCAGTGCACCGTGGACATCAATATCGTCGACGTGACCAACCGAATCTTGGCCTACGCGCGAAAGGAGTCTTCCCATGACTGACGTCGCGACCGAGCAGGCGGCCCATCTCAAGGGGGTCTTCTATCGCCCGTCTTTGGCGCGAGTGGTGGATGTGCGGCCTCTCACCGCCGCGGAGAGGCTCTTCGATCTCGAGCTTGAATCCGGCGAACCGCTCGGTCACTCACCCGGGCAGTTCGTCCAATTGGCGGTGTTGGGGTACGGCGAAGCGCCGATCTCGGTCTGTTCCGCTCCCGGAGGGAAGACCTTCAAACTCTGCGTCCGGGAAGTGGGCACGGTGAGCGCCGCGATTCACGACCTCAAACCCGGCGATTGGGTCGGAGTCCGGGGCCCGTACGGGAAGGGCTTTCCGATGGACAAGATGGAAGGCCGGGACCTCCTGATGGTCGCCGGCGGCATCGGCCTCGCGCCCCTCCGGTCGTTGATTGTTCACGCACGGCGCAATAGGGATCGATACGGCCGTCTGATCGTGGTCTACGGTTCGCGGGACCCGTCCGCCATGCTCTTCCTCGAGGACATCCATGAATGGGAAGCCGACCCTGAGACCGAGTTCTTCGTCATCGTAGATAAGCCCGATAAAAACTGGACGGGCCGCACCGGCGTGGTGACGCTGCCGATCCGAGACCTGGAATTCGACGACGTCACGCAGCCGATTGCAGCGGTGGTGGGCCCGCCGGTGATGTATAAGTTCGTTGCGACAGAACTCTTCAAAAAGGGCTTTACGCAGGATCAAATCTACTTTTCACTCGAACGTCGCTTTCGATGCGGTATCGGCAAGTGCGGCCATTGCCAACTGAATGACCTCTACGTCTGTCAGGACGGGCCGGTCTTCGGGTTCCCTACCCTTGCGGCTCGATCCGAAGCGCTCGAAGCTTGGGCGCCCGATAAAGGCTGATTCCGAGACACCGGAGATCCCCATGACCGATTCCCCTAAGCCGACCGTTGCATTTTTCGATTTCGCATGCTGCGAAGGATGCCAATTGACCGTGCTCCAGCTGGATGAGGCGCTCTTCTCGATTCTCGATCATGTGGAGATCGTCGAGTGGAGGGAGACCATGACCGGGGGCGGAGACGCGTACGACATCGCCTTTTGTGAAGGAAGCATTTGCCGCGAGCAGGACATCGAGCGGATCAAGGACATCCGAAACAGGGCCGATACGCTGGTGTCGCTCGGCGCGTGCGCAAGTATCGGCTGTCATAACGCGCTGAAAAATTACCACCCGCGGCGGGAATTACTCGATATGGTCTATGGTAAGGACGCGGAGTTCGACACCATACCGGCTCGACCGATCGCCGCGGTGGTCGAGGTTGACTACCAGGTGCAGGGATGCCCGGTGAGTCTCCCCGAGTTTGTCACGGTCTTCAAGCATATCCTCACCGGCAAAGAGTATTGGCCGCCCAACCAACCGGTCTGTATGGAATGCAAGCTCAAGGACAACCTCTGCGTGTACGAGAAAGGGCTGGTCTGCCTCGGGCCGGTCACCCGCTGCGGCTGCAACGCGATCTGCACATCCTTCGGCGAACCCTGTCACGGGTGCCGCGGTCTCATGGACGAAGCCAACCTCGAGGCCGCAGTCAAGGTCCTCACCGCGGAGCAACTCCATCAGATCATGGCGGAAGTGGCAAAACGGCATGACCTGAGCCGCGATGCGATCCGAGACAAATTCGCGACCTACAACAATTGGCCGGAACTCGAACTCTGACAAGGAGCCCGCGCATGGGAGCGGAAAAGACGGTCCACCTGCATCACATCACGCGCGTCGAAGGCCACGGCGATATCGTCGCCCGCATCAAGGACGGCAAGGTCGAGGAGGTGCGTTTCGACGTGGTCGAGGCGCCGCGCTTTTTCGAGGCGTTCCTGCGAGGGCAAAAGTACGAAGAAGTGGTCCATGTCGCGCCGCGGATATGCGGAATTTGCTCGATTGCGCACAAATGCGCCGCGCTTCAGGCCACCGAGACCGCTCTCGGCGTAACGGTCAGCGAACAGACCGAACTGCTCCGCCGGCTTGCCTTTCACGGCGAGGTCATCAGCAGCCATATCCTCCATATCTATTTTCTGGCCGCGCCCGATTTCCTCAATGTCAACAGCGTCTTCGACCTCGCTAAAACGGACCGGGAAACCGTCGTCAGAGCCATGCGCCTCAAGAGCCTCGGGTACGACATCTCCACGGTGGTGGCCGGCAGGCATACTCACCCGGTCGGCATGAAGGTCGGCGGGTTCTCGTTTGTGCATTCGGACGACGCGTTCCTCAAGCTGCGCGGTGTGCTCGCCGACGCGGAAGAGGATCTCCGCGCAACCGTCGATCTCTTCGCCGGCATCGACTTCCCCCATTTCGAGCGGGAAACCGAATACGTCGCGCTGAGCGATCCGAACGTGTACGCGTTCTACAAGGGGGACGTAGTTTCCAGCTCGGGCGCTCGGATCAAACCCGACGCGTATCGTGATACGATCGAGGAATATGTCCTCCCCACATCGACCGCGAAACACGCCCGCTGGAACGAACCCGAGTACATGGTCGGCGCGTTGGCCAGATTCAATATCAATTACGAGCAGCTCAGCCCCGCAGCGAAAGAGGCCGCGGACCGCCTCCGACTCACACCCCCCTGCCATAATCCCTTCATGATCACCGCGGCGCAGCTCGTCGAGACAGTCCACTGCGTCGAGGAGAGCGTCCAAATCATCGACGAACTGCGCACACGAGGCGTCAAAGCCGACGAGGAAGAAGCGCCGGTCTCGGTCCAGGCCGGAGCGGGCGTCGGCGCGGTGGAGGCGCCCCGTGGGACGCTCTTCCATGAGTATCACTACGACGACTCCGGGACCTGCACGTACGCAAACCACGTAATCCCCACGGCCCAGAACCTCGCCAACCTCGATGCGGACATGCGCGCGTTCACCCCCTCGATCGCGGATCGCGACGTGGCCGAGATCACACACCAGCTCGAGATGCTCGTCCGCGCCTACGATCCGTGCATTTCATGTTCCACGCATGTGATTCGGTTGGGGCGTGCTGAGGATTAGGCTAATGGCATGCACCCGAGGCCCACAGGTTCACGGAGCGCTGCTACGGTCAAAGGCGCCAATTTTTCTGGGACGCCACTTGTTTCGATACAAGTCCCCGGATACTGTCAACCGCTGTCGCCAGTGTGACGGTGCGCCTCCAAATCCCTAACCTTTTGACGTACCGCTAACTCCAATAGCAGCCCCAACCCCAGCATCGAAATAAGCCACCCTTCAGCTAAAAACTGCCAACAGGCGCCAAGGGATCCACGGTCCAACATCACATAAGCGCCATAGCACAAAAGCGGAATAAACAGTGTAAAGATAGTGTGCGGGAACCAATTGAACCAAGTAGGCTCCCGATGCATTCCAAGAAAACGCTCCCACTTCAACTCTGCCCGTGCTATTCGATCGGCAGCACGGAACTCTTCGGAGTCGGCTGGTTCATCCGACAATGGATTCGACACGAGAAATGCGGCCATCCTTTTGATGGCCAGCGTGGAAGCCACTTCGAGCGATCTGAACATAATGACGAGAAAGGGTGCGGTGTACAGAACCGGGTGGATCACCTTTTCTTCGCAGCCCGCACTCCCCGGTACCGTAACCTCAGTCAAACCGGTGACGCTGAGCAGCGCCACGACGAAGCCGATCTTCTGTGCGCTTCTTCTCTGGCGATGCTGCTGAGCCAAACGCATCTCTTGATAGATTCTTTCCACAAAATCAGCCACTTCACGACCCTCCGGGTGGAGTCAAGAACGGCGCGCCGCTCTTGCGGCTATCCCCATAAAACAACATGACACTGAATTTCAACGGAATTAATCGGGAGGCAGGTGGGTACAAGCACTAATCCCTCGGGAGGCCCGGCCCGTCGGGGCAGCCCTGGATATGCCATTTCCAGAGGCCGTAGCGGACGAGGAATCGGCCCCTGAGATCCTTGACCAAGCCGAAGGTCACGACGTTGGCCGGCCCGAGGACAAGCGTATTCAGCAGCAGGTTCGCCCCGAGCGCGCTCCGCAGGATCATCGTCGAGACCGGGCCGTAGTGCTTGGAAAAGAAGCGATACCGAGACCGGTAGAATTCGATCCGAGCCTCCGTTCGATAGGTCTTTGCGGTTGCGCCTTGCAGGTGGACCGCGTAGGCCCTCGGTTCGTGGACGACCTTCCATCCTGCGTTGCGCATCCTCACGGCGAGGTCGGTCTCTTCGAGGAAGAAGAAATAACCCTCGTCGAATCCGTCGAGTTCGGCCAGCGCGTCGCGGCGAGCGATCATGACCGCGCCGATGAGCGCTTCCACCGGTTCGGGTTCGGTGAGCGCTCTGCGCTTGTCGGGGAAGCGGGAGGGAAAAAGCCGCTTGAGCAGGCTTCGATTGAGGGTCTCCGTGGCAAGGGTGGGTACCGCCTCGTACGAGGTCTGCCGCGTGCGATCGTCGTTGAGCAGTTGCGGACCGGCCATCCCGATCTGCGGATCGTTCGTCATAAGTTCGACCAGCTGCGGGACGCACTCCCGGTCGAGCATTGCGTCGGTGTTGACCAGAAGGACGAAGTCGCCGTCCGCGATGTCGAGCGCGAGATTGTTCGCCGCGGCGAACCCGAGGTTCCGGCCGGCTTCGATAATCACCGTATGGGGATATTCCGCTCGGACCCGTGCGACCGAATAGTCCGACGAGCCGTTATCGACGACAATCACGCGCGTGGGGAAGTCTTGGGCGGACGCGTACACGTGGCCGAGGCATCGCACGAGCAGGTCCGCGGTATTCCTGTTGACAATGATGACGGAGAGTTCGGGGCGAGGTCCCGTCGCCGCGTGCCCCGCACCGGGGGAACGGCCGGAATCCTTGAGGTTTTCAGCGGTCATCGCGCATACGCCGGATACGCCTCTGCCTGCGGTAATTCGGTGGAACGCGCGATCCGCGCCTATCCGCCGATCTGATTCATAACGTCTTTGACGTCGGCCGCGCAACTCCCGATGGGCTTCGCGTTGACCGCGTCTCGGATGATGTCGCCAAGCTCTTCGTCGGAGGCTCCCGCCCTGAGCGGCGTTTTGACGTCGATCTCATCCTGGGAGAGCAAGCAGGGTCGGAGCGTGCCCCGCGCGGTCAGCCGCAGCCGGTTGCAGGTCCCGCAGAAATGGCCGGTAATGGGATCGATGACGCCGATGCGGCCCGCAGCGCCCTTCAGTCGATACATGGTCGCGGGACCGTCGAGCCGGTCTCTGTCCACGGGAACGAAGGCGCCCACTTCGCGCTTGATAAGATCCAGGGCCTTCGTGGAACTGAACGGCTCGGGCGCGTCGGCGGGGCATTCGTCCCCGAAGGGCATGCGCTCGATGAACCGCACGTCGATGGGCTTGTCGAACGTCATACGAGCGAATTCCGGCACGTCGTCCTCGTTGACGCCGGCGAGCAGCACCACGTTGATCTTGACGGGCGCAAAACCGACGTGCAGCGCAGTCTCGATCCCGGTGAGCACCTCGTCGAGTTTGTCGCTCCCGGTGATCGCTCGGAAGGTGTCCCGCCGCAACGAATCAAGACTGATGTTAACCCGCTTGAGCCCCGCGTTGCGCAACGCGTGCGCATATCTACCCAGCATCGCGCCGTTCGTGGTCAGTCCCACGTCCTCGATGCCGTCCATTGCGGTGATCATGGATATGAAATTCACGCATTCGCGACGCACCAAGGGCTCGCCGCCCGTCACTCTGACCTTCCGTATTCCCAGGTTCTTGGCGGTCTCGACGATCTTGACGATCTCCTCGTACCTGAGGATCTCGCCGTGGGTGATCAGCGGCACGCCTTCAGGCGGCCGACAATAAACGCAACGGAAGTTGCAGAGGTCGGTGATGGAAACCCGGAGGTAATCGATCATACGGCCGTGCTTGTCGATAAGAAATTCGGTCATGGCGTCTCCGGGTGATTAAAATGAACCGAACGAGACGAACGGGTCGACCGCAGCCGGTTCCTCATAGGGTAGTCATTCCTCGCGGCCGACGGAAAGAGTTCGTCAGAGTTTCGCCACCAGGTCCACAATCGCGCCCGGACAACGGCCGAAGAGTCGGATCATCGGCACAAGTCCCATCGCGCCGCGGTCGTATACGGCCGTGGGAACCCGACCGAGCTCTTCAATCGCGTCGAGCACTCCCCACGCGAGGGTGCTGCCCTCTTCCTGGACCAGATCCGGCGGAGTTCGGGTGCGATCAACTTCCACTGCGAGATGGCCCAGCGATCGAATCCTCTCCACCAGCGATTCCGAATAGGCGATGTTCATGGCCGCGCGCATATCCGTATCATAATACATTGCAGCCAAGACGAGATGATGGATCTGTCGTGACGCCCCGAACCTCGGGGCCGCTACGGTGGCCACCGTGTTATTTATTCGAACGATTCGACCGCGAAAGGACGCCACATCGTGAACCGATTCCGCGTACGGAATCGCGTACGCCAGATTGGACTGCACTTCGGGTATCAGCCGCCCCACGTTGAGGCGTTTGAGTCGCTCCAAGGCCTTGTCGAGCTCTTCCAGGACGTCCGAACGGGCGATCTCCCGCGTGATCGACGCATAATGGTTCGCCGGCCCTATACCTCGTCCGATATTGAGCGAGAACCGCAGAGCCCGGTAGAGGTATCGCTTAGCCTGATCGATACACTCCATGAGCGGCAGCCCGTGGGCCAGGAGGGTTGCGATTGCGGACGCCAGGGTGCACCCCGTGCCGTGGGTGTGCCGCGTCCTGACTCGATGAGTCGAGAATTCGTAGCTCTGACGGCCGTCGAAAAGCACATCCACCGGAGAATTTTCCAGGTGGCCGCCCTTCACCAGGACGTATCGCGGTCCCATCTTGCTGAGCTTCTTGGCCGCCTTCTTCATATCATCTATGCCGGAGACCGGTCGGCCGGAGAGGATTTCGGCCTCCTGCAGATTCGGCGTGAGGAGGTAGGTCACGGGAAAGAGTTCCGAGACCAGAGCGTCGCGGCCCTCTTCATCGAGCAGCATGGATCCCCGCTTCGAGACGAGCACCGGGTCCACCACCAGATTCTCGATTCCGTATTCCTTGATCTTCGCGGCAACCGCTCCCACGATGCCCGCGTTGAGTAACGAGCCGGTCTTCACGCAATCCGCGCCGATGTCCTCGAGCACCGACGCGAGCTGCAACGCGACGAATTCCTCATCCGCGGCTCGAACCCCCTGAATCCCCATCGTATTCTGAGCGGTCAGGCCGGTGACGACACTCATCCCGTATCCGCCCAATGAGAGGATCGTTTTGAGATCCGCCTGGATTCCGGCCCCTCCGCCCGAATCGGATGCGGCTATGCTCAGGATTCGCGGGATCATCCTCCGGTCGTCGCCCTGCCTCGATAATAGCGGAAAGCGCCTTGACGGCGCAGCTGCCGGCGCGGCGCCCGTCTTGGTTCTCGGCGGACCCGCGCGGCATTCGGATGTGTAAAAGTATCACGTAACCGTTCACCGGGATAACGATAAGCCATTGATATCTCGATGGGGGAGGCTTGGATGGGGAGATGAGTCTCCCCCTCCATCCTCACCGGGCGCACAGCCGCCTCAAGCCCGGTGAACCATTACAGTATCACATTCGCGGCGGTAAGAGAAGCGCTTGCAAACCGCGCAGCGATCTCCGGTCGGGGATTTCCCTGTGGCGCCGGCGGGTCGGCCGCCACACCGGCGGTTGAAGCTCGACAAGAGACCGGTTCGAACCAATAACAACCAAAAAACCCGGTCGCCTACGGGGAAGACAGCCGGGTTGGTTTGATCCGATCGAAGGCTCGATCACACTCCGGCGAAGAACTTCCGCCACCGCGAAGCCTTGGTTGCGCGATCGTCCTCCGGGCCTTCATCCTCCGGTTCTTCCCAACTCAGATCGATCGTCTCGGGCGCGTTGTCTTCGCCCCGAGCTTCCTCGAGGAGGAGCGGCGGCCCGTCGACTTCCACAATATCTCTCACGTCCGCGGTCATCCCCGCGGTTTCCTCGATTTCGCAGGTCACGTTGAAATGGGTCTCATCCGGCGCGTAGAAGTCGACGATCTCCCGAGGGGCGGCTTCGGTCTCGACCGATTCTTTCGCCTCTCCGACCGAAGAATCCTCCTCGGCGCCTTCCATGAGGAGCGTATCGCGTTCCTCGGAGGCGACCGCCGCGTGGAATCCCTCGACGATGTGATCATGAGAGATATGGTCGGTGTCATCGGAGTCCGCGTTCTCCCGCGTCACGTCACGACCAAAAGTTTCGCGGGCCGCGTCTCTGCGCTTTGCCTCTCGGCCGTATCCCTTCCCGTCCTCTTCCGTGGGCCGGGCGACGCGCGCGGTCGGACCGTCGGAACCCGCAGGGGCTTCTTCTCTTCCCATTCGGAGCAGCACAGGGACGATGAGCACATGCAACACGAGAGCGACCGCGAGCAGCGCCGCCGCGTACGCGCGAACCGTTCCCATCGGATCCGACTCGATCACGATCTGCCATCCCGGCGCGCTGACGGGGGCTTCCGCGGTCCACAGACCGGAACCCCAATTCCCCACCACATGCACGGGAATCGCTCCCGGACCGCCGGGTTTCACACCACCCTCGGATCCTTTGCCGGCGGCTTTGCTCCAGGCTCTGGATTCGCTCGGACCGACCGGAACGAGCCTCGCCGTGTATCCGGCGTCGGCGGAGGCCGCAGCCATGACGCTTTCCAACGGACTGCGCGAAAACCTGGCCCGGACCAACCACGCGGGATAGCCGCCGTCATCCCTGCGCTGAGCGATATAGAAGCATTTTTTCGCGGGATTGTCCCGGAACGTCCATTCGCCGGCATCTCCCGCCAGGGTTCGCGGCGCGAAACGGGGCGTCTCGGGCTGCAAAATCAAGCCGTCCTTGCCCAGCGGTATCTCGCCGGCCATGGCCGCAACTTCACCGCCGGCGTCGATCACCTCGATGCTCAGAAAGTCGGGAAAATGCCCTCGGAGGCAGTCCACGAGACGATCCAACCGTCCGGGCTCGAGGATTTTATCGAGCGTCACATCCGCCACCGCGAGGGAGAGAGCAGTATTTCTCGTCCGAACGAGTCCGTCCACACCTGCGGCCGCAATTCGCGCCTCATCGACCACGATCTTCTCGGCCATCGGCAGCGCCACGTGAATGTAGCCGATCGCTCCGAGAAAGAGCACCGGCGCCCACGCGAGCAACAAGCCGGTTATGAAAATCCTCTTAGGATTCGGTCTCATCTGTTTTCTCCCTGTTCAGCCGTGGTTGTGGCCGGCGATATCCTGCGGATCGCGACACGGTTCCCGGCCGATTCCCATTCGACGCCCCGGCGCCGGGAATGCTCCGTCCCCCTGCGGTCGAGCGCCTTCGCCGGATCGGGACGTTCCGCGCAACTTCCTTCGCGGCTTGGCTGCTTGACATCTCTTGACATCGTTCACACAATTGGATAGTGAATCGATCGGAAATTTCACCGGAGGAAAGGAGGAGTTTGACATGAAACGATACATGGTTCCCAGAACTGCGCATTGTAGTGAGGGCTGCATGCCCGTGTCCCGAGCATGACGCTAAACTGCTCATACCTGAAAAACCGAAGGGGCCGGCGCGGATCTGAAAGGGGCGCGACCGGCCCCTTCCTCGTTCTGTGGGACGAGCGCCTGTCCGAGGCGCCTTCGATGTCCGCGTCGATCGGTGAATGGTCCGATCGTCCGGAATCGTCTCTCGGTCTCCGGGTGGTTACATATCAGCTATTAGTATTAACATCAACGGGTATTTCAAAGTATTGAAGTGATTTAATCACAAATTACTTGTGATATTTTCCGGAACCGCGGCGCCCGGTTTTCCGCTGGATTTCATTACCATCCTGCGTTATGGTTAGCCCCGCTCACCAAAGAGGCATGCCGGTCTCAAAACCGCTATCGGGGCCGATTCTAGGGCCCGGGCAACGGGCGATGGTCGAGCCGTGCGCGGCATTTTCGCAGAGGGCGCCGGAGGCAGCAGGTTGAACGAGAGCGTGGTCAGAGGCATCAAGTCGGTCCCCATTCTTGTGGCGGGGGACGTCATGGTCGACGAGTACATCCTCGGTGAGGTCTCGCGAATCTCGCCCGAATCGCCGGTGCCCGTGGTCGTTGTCCGCGACCGACTGCGGCGCTTGGGCGGCGCGGGAAACGTGGTGACGAATCTTGTCTCGATGGGCGCGGAGGTGGGCCTGTTCGGAACAGTGGGCAAGGACGCCGCGGGGCGGTTGTTTCGGGAATTCTGCGAAGAAATGGGCGCGGAGTGTTTTTGGCTTCGAGAAGACGAGACGCGACCGACGACGATCAAGACGCGGGTGGTGGCCCGGAATCAGCAGATCGTTCGCATCGACGAGGAGCGTGTGGAGGATATTTCGCCGACCATGGAGGCCGCGTTGATCCGCGATGTGGGCTCGGTGGTTCCCCAGGTCAAGGCGGTCATCATATCGGATTACCGTAAAGGTTTTCTGACGCCGCGCTTTCTGACCGCTCTCATCGGACTGGCCGCGGAACACAACGTCCCGGTCCTCGTGGACCCGAAAGGAAGGGATTTCGGCAAATACCGGGGGGTCACGTACATCACGCCGAATCTCAACGAGGCGTCGCTGGCGTCGGGAATCGAAATACGCGACCGAGAATCGCTGGCCGCGGCCGGTAAAGCGCTGCTCGATCAGACGGAGGCCAAGGGAATTATCATCACGCGCGGCCGCGAGGGGAGCACGCTGGTCACGCAGCGGAAGGTCCGGGATTTTCCGGTCAGTCCGGTCGAAATCATCGACGTCACCGGCGCGGGGGATACGGTGATCGCGGCGCTGGCCCTTGCCGTCGCCAACGGATTGCCGATCGAGAGCGCGGTGAAATTGGCCAATCTCGCCGCATCCATCGTCGTCTCCCGATTCGGTTCCGCGTCGGTCACCCTGAACGAGATCGCGGACCGGCTCAGCCATGACGGCCCCGAAACGAAGCTCATCGGCTTCTCCGAGATCGGTTCCACGATCCGCAATCATCGGATTAACGGAGAAAAGATCGTCTTCACCAACGGATGTTTCGACCTTTTCCACGTGGGGCATCTCAAGACGTTACACAAAGCCTCGCAACTCGGCCAGGCGCTGGTGGTGGGAATCAATTCGGACAAATCGGTCACACGTCTCAAGGGTCCGGGTCGTCCGATCATTCCCGAGCACGAGCGGGTGGAGTTGGTCTCCGCGCTTGGATTCGTCGACTACGTGGTCCTCTTCGATGAAGACACCCCGCTTCGCTTGATCGAAGAGATCCGTCCCGATGTTCTCGTCAAAGGTGAGGACTGGAAAGGGAAGGAGGTCGTGGGCGCGGACGTGGTGCGAGCCCGGGGCGGCAGCGTCGAGTTCATCCGCCACGTAAAAGGCATCTCCACAAGCGACCTCATCAATCGGATCAAGAATGAGGGATGACGGCTCAGGACCGATCACGTTATCGCCGTGAGCCGCCTCGACGCCTCTCTCCCTGCCGGCCGCGGCGTTCGTCATCCGGCGGCCTCGGTCGTCGGCGCCTCTTGATATCCTCTACGGCTATATCCAATTTACCGCCGGGAACCACGAACGTGGAAATTCTGTCGTCGTTGATGACGCTGAGGGTAACCCGGTCGGCGCGCGCGTAGTCGTTCACCAATCGCTTGAATTCATCCACCTTGAGTCCGGTTTCGCCGGCGTATTCGATGACGATGTCTCCCGCCACGACTCCCGCTTTGTCCGCGGCCCCGCCCTTCCGGACCTTGACCACCTTCACGCCCGGCGAGGTATCGAGTTCATCGAGTCTGGCGAGGATAATCCGAGCGCTGTTCAGATCGCCGATTCTCCGGAAATCCTTGAGCGCCTCGGTGTAGAGTTCCTTGCTCTTGAACCGTCGATCCTGCTCTGCGTAGATCCCGGCCAGGGTCGCCTTGACGCGCGCGATCCACTTGTAATCTTCACGTTTTTCGTACACATCGAGGGCTTTTTCCAGATTCTCGACCGCGTCTTCCCACTGCTGCTGTTGCGCGGCGAAGACGGCTTGCCGGAAAATTCGGAGCCCCTCTTCTTCGCTCGGCGGAAAGTTCGTGCCTGAGTCCCGGTCCGAAGAACCGGACTGCTCTGCCGTTTTCGTCGACGGAGGAGCGGACTCGGGGTCTTCCATAACCACCCTGAAGCCGAGATTCCAGAAGCTCATGCTTTCCCCCGAGAATCCTCTGAACGCGCAGCGTCCGTCGGCCGGGCTCGCGTACCAGTTCCCGCCCTTGTTGATCCGGGACGTGCCCACGTCCGGTCCTTCAGGATTTTCGAGGGGCGAAGACGCGTAGTAGTTACGGTCGTACCGGTCCCGGACCCATTCCATGACGTTGCCCGCCATGTCGTACAGGCCGTAACCGTTCGGAGGATAGCTCATGACCGGCGCAACGTACTTGTAGCCGTCGTCCACCGTTGTGAGACTCTCGGGGAGCTTGGGCCGGCCGTCGCCGAAGTTGGTGTCCCGCCCGCCGGGAAGCCTGTTCCCCCAGGGATATCGGGACCAGACGGAGCCGCCGCGGCATGCGATCTCCCATTCCGCCTCGGTGGGCAGGCGATAGGTCCGTTTCTCCTTTCTGCTCAACCAGCGGCAAAAGGCCGCAGCGTCGTTCCAGGAAACGAAGACCACCGGCTGATCGTCCGCGATCTCCCACGGGGTGGAATTCCACTTCATTTTCTTGTCGGGGACCCACCGGCCTTCCGCAACGCTGAAGATCATGCCTCCGTCTTCCCGTTCCGCGTCGGTTTTGTACTTCGTCGCTTTGACGAACTCCCGAAATTGGCCGACCGTCACTTCGCTCGCGCTGATGAAGGAGCCCTCGGTCAGCCGAACCGGATGGAGCGGCAATTCGTCCTGGAACCACTGTTTGTGCCCTTCCCGCCATATCTTCCGGAAGGTGAGCCGCAGCCAGTCCATTTCTCGGTCGAGGCTCCCGATCATGTATTCGCCGGCCGGGATGCGAACCAGCTTCATGCCGATCGAATTGTTCAGAACCGTCGGCTCACGGGATTCCTCGAGCAACGCATTGAGCGCGCGCAGCGACCGCACCCACTCCTGACATGCACCGAGCGGTCCTTTGTTCGATTCGCATTCCTTGATCCCTTGCCAGACGATGTCCCTGGCCTGATCTCTCTTACCGTCCGCGAGCAGCTCGCCGGCCTTTCGGACTCGATCGGCCGGGGAAAGCGCAGTTGGGGCGGCCTGTTCTGCCGGAATCTCTCCGGTGGGATCAGCGGCCGCGATGACGCGCAACAGGTCCAACCGGCAATCGCAGATCCCCATCTGTGCGATTCTCATCGGCCGGGGAACGCCGATCTCGGAGGCGCATGCGGTCCACGTCCAAAGAAGGGGGCCGACGCAGAGGAGGAGAATCGCCGCGACCGTCTTCGATCCACCTCTTCTCGGCGGCACGTTCGTTGCGGCATGGACTCTGTAGGCGACGGGGCGGGCTCTCATGGAAAAATTCCTTGACTATGTTGGAAAATTGAGGGAATCCTATTCGCAGGTTTGACGATAGTCAAGCGTGAGGAGCCGGTAGCGCCCGGGACCCGGGGGCGATGAAAAGCTTCCAGGGCGCACAAATTTATTGACACGGTCCTGAATTCGTGGTAGCACGTAGTTACTAAGGACTTTAACGTTTAAGGGGAGAGACCGTTCTCGCTTGCGGGGACGATAAATCAGGATGCCCATTCCATGAGGAGGTAGTTGTTTCAATGAAAAGATTTGCAATGACACTTGCAGTGGTCGGTATGGTTATGTTGTTCGCTTCCTACGGCTTCGCTATGTATGCCTGGGCGCCGTTCGCTTCTTACGGAGCGGCTTCGAGCAGCAGCAGCAGCGGTTACTGGCCGGCGAGCAGCTCCAGCAGCGGTTATGCGTACAACAATTGCGTACCGGCAAGCTCCAGCAGCGGTTATAACTACAGCTGCATGCCGGCTTCCAGCAGCTCGAGCGGCTCTAACTGGGGCGCATCGAGCTCCAGCAGCGGCTACAGCTACGGCTGCATGCCCGCCAGCTCCAGCAGCGGTTACGGTTACTGGGGCGGCGCGAGCTCCAGCAGCGGCGGTTACTGGCCGGCCAGCAGCTCGTCCAGCGGCTGGTACTAGGATCGACGCTTTACCACGCGAACAGCAGCGCGGCATATTCATTTAAGAGTATAGATCAACGGGGCGATCCTCCTCGAGAAGATCGCCTCGTCTCTTGCCCGGAACCACGCTACCGAGCGACCCATCATGAACCCCCCTCGCTTATCCACCCTTTTTCAACTTCTTTTCCTCACCGGCTGCCTCGTCATCTCTTCCTGCGGTCCGGATGCGGACTTAGGCCGCACCGCGGACAAAGCCGAGGAACTCGCCGGGGCATGGATATTGGAATCCCGCGTATCAGACGGGCTCACGCTTCCCGCCCGAGAGCGGCAAATGAAGTTGGTGTTCACCGACGAGGGGACATTCAAAGCGTCGTTCCGCTGGGATGACTCGCAGGTATGGACGACGGCCGGCGAAGGCGCATTTGCCTACGTTCCCCCACACCTCAAATTTCATTGGGATTCCGGCCCGACGACGGTTTTCCTTGTCGTGGAAAAGGGCGACGATCGATTGCGACTTCACCAGGGACGCAGCCTTGCGCCGTGGCGGGACGACGAACCGGACCAGATATTCGTCAAACAGGGCGCGGCCTCTCAGAAGCCCGCTCCGGCGTCATCCTGAAGCTTCGACTTATCGGTCTACGACCCGTTCGCTGATTGCGCCGCCAGGTTGATCAATCCGCCAACCGCCAGAATCTCCCGCTCGCGTTTGGAAGCTTCCAGAACCACCGGTATTTCTTCGTCTCGGACTTTGACGATGAGGTCCTGTTTCCCCTCTTTGACCGCCTCCCGAACATTCGGCGCGGTGATGCGGTCGTCCTGCGCGATCTTATCGTAATCCACCGGGTTCGCGAAGGTGAGTGGGAGTATCCCGAAGTTGATCAGATTGGCCTTGTGAATCCGGGCAAAGCTCTTGGCGATCTTGAGCCGGACCCCGAGATAGCGCGAAGCGACCGCCGCGTGTTCGCGAGACGAGCCCTGTCCGTAATTTTCTCCGCCGATCACCGCGCAGACGCCGAGTGACCGGCATCGTGACGGAAACTCCTCATCCGTGTTCGAGAAGACGAACTCGCTCAACGCCTCGATATTGCTGCGGAACGGCAGAATCTTCGCGCCGGCGGGCATGATGTGGTCCGTGGTGATGTTGTCCCCAACCTTGAGCGCAGCTACCGCTTCCAGCTCATCGTCGAGTTCGTCGAATTTGGGTAAGGGGTGGATGTTCGGTCCCATGACGATCTCGACGTCGTCTCCGGATTCCGGCGGATAGATCAGATCATCGTCATGGATGTAAAACGAGGTCGGGTTGACCACGTTCGGGCAATCGCCCAATCGTCGGGGATCGGTTATTCGTCCGAAGACCGCGGCGGCCACCGCGGTCTCCGGTGAGCACAGGTAGACCCGGTCGTCCTTCGTTCCGCTTCGGCCCGGAAAATTCCGAGGAAAGGTCCGCAGGGACACCGTCCCTGTAGCCGGGGCTTGCCCCATCCCTATACAGCCGAGGCACCCGGACTGGTGGATGCGCGCTCCCGCGAGAATCAGGCTTTCCACCCCGCCCGCTCGCTCGACGTTGAGCAGAACCTGTCTGCTGCCCGGGTTGATCTCGAAGCTCGTATCCGGGTGCGCATGTCGGCCTTCGACCGCCCGCGCGACGACCATCAGGTCTCGGAACGACGAATTCACCGAGGAGCCCACAATGACTTGCGCAACTTCAGTCCCTTCGACGTCGGCGACCTTCTCGACATTGTCCGGCGACGAGGGGCACGCGATCATCGGCTCGAGGGTCGAGAGATCGACTTCTATAATTTCATCGTACCGGGCGTCCGGGTCCGCCGATATCTCCTTCCAGACCGCTTCCCTTCCCTGGCTTTCCAGGAATTCCCGGGTGCGAAGGTCCGACGGAAACATGCTCGATGTCAACCCCAGTTCGGTCCCGAAATTGCCCATGGTCCCGCGATCGGTGGCGGAGAGCGTTTCAACGCCGGGGCCGAAGTATTCGTAGATCTTTCCCAGCCCGCCCTTCACGGAATAGCGCCGGAGCAGTTCGAGGACCACGTCCTTCGCCGAGACCCACGGCTGGAGCCGCCCGGCGAGGCGCACTCCCACGATTTCCGGCATGGTGAGGTAAAAGGGATGCCCGGCCAACGCCATGGCCACATCGAGCCCGCCCGCGCCGATCGCCAACATGGACGCGCCGGCGTTCGTGGGCGTGTGGCTGTCCGATCCGAGCAACGTTTTCCCCGGGACGCTGAAACGCTCCAGGTGCACCTGATGGGATATTCCGTTGCCCGGCCGGGAATAAACCAGACCGAACTTGGCCGCCGCGGTCCGCAGAAATCGATGATCGTCCGCGTTCTTAAAATCGGTCTGGAGGAGGTTGTGATCCACGAAGATCGCCGCGTGCTCGGTCCGGACGCGCGGTATGTCCATCGCCATGAATTCGAGCATCACCGTGGTCCCGGTCGCGTCCTGAATCAGGGCATGGTCGATCTTCAGCGCAATCTCCGCCCCTCTCTTGAGCGAACCGCCCACCAAGCGCTCTTCAATAATCTTCTCGGTGACCGTCTTACCCATTCCGTTCCCCCGATCGCTCGTATCAATTCAAAGGAGATATCGAAGCTTCCCGATTTTGTCCGCCTCCTCGAAGGGGGCCGGTCGGCCGGGGCCCTCTCCCCGCCGAAGACTACTGCGTCAAGTACGGCGCCCACTGCGCGATTGTCTGCCTGACCATGGGGTCCGCTCCTCCTTCGACAATGCGGTTGTGCGATGGGAGCAAAATGTCCACGCCGAGTTCGCCCACAATCTCCAGGGACCGCTTCAACTGACCCGCGTCGGCCGAGAAAAGGTCGAAACGTCCGATTGCGCCGTCCGCGTAAATGGTGTCGCCGGATATGAGGATGCGCTTCTCTTCGTTGAAGAGCCCGATACACCCGATCGAATGCCCGGGAAGATGAATGACCTTGAACGGAATTCCGCCCAGCTCGAGGAGATCGCCGTCCTTGAGCTTCCTGTGGACCGGGGTTTCGAACGCGCCGTCGTCGATCCGCCACTGGGACTTGACCATCGACTCGAACATGCGATTGCCGAAAACGATCCGTGTATCGCCGCTCTCGATGGGCCCGGCCTCATCCTCATGAATCCAGAGCTCCGCGTCGGGGAGGTCCTTCCGGAGTTCCGGCAGGCAGCCGATATGGTCCAAATGGGTGTGGGTCATAATGATGCGCTTCACCTGGTTCGGAGAGACGCCGATCTTGTCCAGCTCATCGATCTTGTACGATCCCATGTCCATGAGACCGCACTCGACGATGGAGAAGTCCCCGCCGCCGGGTTGGCCGATGACGTACACATGGGAATCCGGCAGGAAAAGGTCCTGCCCCGGTATCCACCAAATCCCGTCCACAACCTGTTGCGTCACGTTTTCACCTCGTGTCGTTTGCGGTTCCGTTTCCCGGGGTCGAAGACGGACCATGTGTTAAGCTTCAGAGCCGAAAAACCTCCCGCTCCTTGTCGAAGACCCAGCGCCAATCGTCTTCGGGGAGCAGATTCTGTTTGATCTGATTCGTGTACGCTTCGAGGATGATCCACTCCCCCGAGCCGAACGCGACCGGCTCCGGAGCGGCCGGATCGGTGATCGAGAGGATTATCCCGTCTGCGAGAAAGAACCGCGGCGAACGGGGGTTCCCGCGTACGCCTGCGGGTCGACCGACAAAGAGGATCGGTTCGACCGCGCTCACCGGACGGAGCAGAGTCAGCGACATCCGGACGGAGAGCGCGCCCGCTCGAGTGGTCATGAATCCGGCCCAGGCGGTGTTCTCATCGAAGATCGACGTAAGCGCCGCGGGGTGGAGTTCGTTCTCATCGATGAGGAAATGTCGCGCCCGGTCGAGATCGTCGTCGGAGGCTTGCCACCGCGCGGTCGAGCAGATCGATCCGTTCGAGGAATGCACCCGGAAACGTCGTTGCAATCCCGGAATCTCCCGATGGTGTCCGCACACGAAGCAGTTTCGGTAGTAGGGCAAATCCCGATGGAGCGCACCGGGCTCGGCGCCGACCGCGGGGGCCTCATCAGATGCGGCCCCGAGATCCGCTTTGAGATACGGTTTTCGGTCGCCGGTCTTGATGAGGCTCACCGACAGGCGCGGATCGTTACCCGAGTCGGAGGTCCGTTCGACGAGGAATTCCACGGGGTCGCCGATCGAGACGCCGGATCCGCCGAACTTGAAATTCGCGCGCACCGGATACCGCGTCCCCGCGAATCGTCGCCACGCGTCAAAGCAAAGCCCCATGCCCAAGCCGCCGTGGGGAATGCCGATGAAGCCCTCGTGGCGCAGTTCGAACGCGAATTCGCCCCGGAGTCGCGCGTCGGTCTCCGCCACCGTCTGAATAGGAATGAACGGACTGTCGCCGGTCAGAAACGACCGGGGGATGTGTGCCGGCACCGTTGCAGCCTCCTACGGTCGGATATTCATCGTCTTCAGGAGAACGTAATACCCTTTTGGCTATCATTCAAGCCCCGAGCGGCCTCGCTCCCCGACGGCCGGGCCCGGACGCGGAACGAGCGCCGGTATGCGCGGTTCGGGGTAGATTCGGAGTAACCGTTCACCGGGATAGCGACAAGCCATTGATATCTCGATGGGGGAGGCTTGGAGGGGAGATGAGTCTCCCCCTCCATCCTCACCGGGCGCAGAGCCGCCTCAAGCCCGGTGAAACATTACGATTCGGATTATCGAGGTCCGCGCGTCCTGCGCTCGTCCACCGGGAACGATTACCGATCGACGTACAAAGACACGGCCTCTCCCCCGCCCAAGCAGAGCGACGCCATGCCCGCCTTCGCATTGCGGTTCTTCATTGCGTAGAGCAGCGTGGTCAGCACCCGCGCGCCGCTCGCGCCGATGGGATGGCCGAGCGCGACCGACCCGCCGTTGACGTTGATCCGGTCCTGATCGAGGCCCAGTTCTCTCAGAACAGCCACCGTCGACCCGGAGAAAGCCTCGTTGACCTCCATGAGATCGATGGAGGTCGGATCGACCCCCTCCTTCTCGGCGGCCTTCGGTATCGAGTAGATCGGCGCCATCAGGACGTATTTCATATCGATGCCGCCCGCGGCCTGAGCGCCTACCCGGCCCATAATCGGGAGCCCGCGTTCCTTCGCGGTCTGCTCGGACATGACGCAGAGAGCGCTTGCGCCGTCGGAAATGATCGACGAATTGCCGGCCGTCGCGAACCCTTCCTTCTGGAACGCGGGCCGCATCTTGCTGAGCGCTTCGTAGGTGGTCTCCCTGGGGCACTCATCGGTGTCGAAAATCTTGGGGTCGCCTTTTCGCTGAGGGATCTCGACGGGGAAGATCTCTTCTTTGAAGCGGCCTTCCGAGATGGATTGGAGCGCCCGCTCATAGCTCATGAGCGCGTACCGGTCCTGATCCTCGCGGGAGACGTTCCATTTTTCGCTGCACAGGTCATTGCTGATACCCATGTGGAAATCGTTGACGATATCCCAAAGACCGTCGTGGACCATATGATCGATCAGTTCGCCGTTGCCCATGCGGTAGCCGAACCGCGCCTTCTCGAGGTAGTGCGGCGCTGCGCTCATGTTCTCCATCCCGCCGGCGATGACGATGTCCGCGTCGCCCACCTGGATGGCGTGCGCTGCGAGCATGACCGACTTGAGGCCCGAGCCGCAGACCTTATTGACGGATATGCAGCCGGTCTCCCAGGGCATCCCGGCTTGAACCGCGGCCTGGCGTCCCGGGTTCTGACCGTACCCGCAGGGGAGCACCTGGCCCATGATGACTTCATCTACGTCGGTCTTCTCGATGCCCGCCCGCTTGACCGCCTCTTCGATGGCGAGAGCCCCAAGCTTGGTCGCGCCGATACCGCTCAGCGTTCCGTTGAATGCTCCGAGGGGCGTCCGACACGCGCTGACGATTACCACCTCACGAATCGAGCTCATCCGATCTCCTTTCCTCCGTAACGGGACTTTCCGGCGAACAGCGCCGTCACTGCAACAATCACACGTAATTATCGACGAGAACTTCGGCGATTTGGACCGCGTTCAAAGCGGCCCCTTTCAGGATATTGTCGGACACGACCCACAGGTTGAGGCCGTTCTCGATGGATTCGTCTTCCCGGATGCGACCCACATAGGTATCGTATCGATCCGCGGCTTCAGCGGTCAGCGGATAGCGATTGCTCAAGGGATCGTCCGCAACCGTCATGTTCGGAAACGCGGCGAGGAGTTCGCGCGCCCGATCGGGAGTGATCTTCTTCTCGGTTTCGATGTTCACCGATTCGGAATGGCCGAAGAACGTGGGCACGCGCACCGTCGTCGCAGTCACCTTGATCGACTGATCGAGGATCTTGCCGGTCTCCCACACCATCTTCATCTCTTCTTTAGTGTACGCGTTGTCGAGAAACACATCGATATGGGGCAAACACTCGAACGCGATACGATGGGGATAGACCTGCGGATTCATGGTCTTGAACGGTTCGAGCGCTTTTCTCAATTCGAGCAGGCCGTCCTCTTTCGTCCACCGGATGGAGTCGGCCATCTCCCGCGACTGGACGAGCATCTCTTCAAGCGCGTCCTTGCCCGTTCCCGAGACCGACTGGTACGTCGAGACCACCACGCGCTTGATGGTCCCTTCATCGTGAAGCGGTTTAAGGACCTGGACCATTTGAATGGTCGAACAATTGGGATTGGCGATGATGTTCTTGGCCGTGTAGCCTGCTATGTCTTCCGGATTGACCTCGGGAACCACCAGGGGAACCTCGGGATCCATGCGGAAATGCGAGGTATTATCCACCACGACGCAGCCGGCCTGACCGGCTATGGGAGCAAACTTGGCGCTGATGGACCCACCGGCGGAAAAGAGCCCGATGTCCACGCCCTCGAACGATGATTCGGTCAGTTCCCGCACTTCATGATCCGCGCCCTTGAATTTCAGGGTCCTGCCCGCGGACCTGCCCGAAGCGAGCATGACGATCTCGCCGACGGGGAAATCACGGTTCTCGAGCACATGCAACATCATATTGCCGACCGCGCCGGTGGCGCCTACTACGGCTACCGTGTATCCGTCCTTCTTCATTCCTTCTCCTTCGTCCTCCTCTTATCTTAAGGCTCATCGAGCCGGCGCTCAAATACCTTTTATTCTGTAGGTGATGCCGCCGTCGTCGTTCGAATCGTCAAGATCGATCTCAGCAACTCCGCTCTTGACGAGCTTGCCGATGATCTTCTCCGCGCGTTCGAGCGTAATATCCATCTCCAGCGCAAGCAACGGCACGGTTAACCGGTTGTCGTGCCGCAATGCGATCATCAAGGCTTCGTTGGTCTCCCGCATCCGGGGAACCCGCGCGAGAAACCCCGCGCCGATCAGCATAAGAGCGCATCCGATGAAAAGCGCGGGCGGTCCGATCAGCGGGATCGGAAAGACCGAGCACGAATCCAGGACGGTGATTGCGCCCAGGACGACGAGCACCCGTCCCCAGATTCGCCGCGACGCGGCCTTGTCTCGGTCACGCCGGATTCTCTCCAGGGTCTCCTCGGCCCCCACCTTCTCCATTTCGATGACCGGTCCCGACTCGTCCTGCGGGTCTCGCCGATACCTGCGGCGTTCGTCGTCCGAGCCGCCTGACCGAAATCTGTCGGGAGGGCGATAATCTTCCATCATGAACCCCGGGTCGAACCAACGCGGCGCGCGACGGACCCTGCTTTCGTCGGCTGTGACGCGGTCGGCCGCAGAACCGACTTACTCCGACGGCTTGTCCTTCGTGGAGATTGAGTCGGACTTCCCTTCCGATTCTTCCGACACGTCCCGGACGGTAACTCGCTGGAGATAGAATTCTCCGGTGGAGTGGTTCTTCTTCATGATCCAGATCCGACCCGTGTCCGTGTCGAGCATGAAGGTGTGATCCTTGATGTTGGGAGACACGAAAATCTGAAACCGGCCGGTTGTTGTCACCTGCGGGGGAGGCTCCGACTTGATCGTCGGAGGCGTCATATCGCGACCCAACGGCCACTGCGCCTCAACCGCAGACACTCCCGCCAGAGTGAGCGCAACTCCGATCAGTACGACCGATATCCCAGCCATGATTGTTCTCCGTGACACAGTACACCGATCATAGCAATCTCGGTCCGACCGGTCAAACATAAGGGCTCTTTTTGATTCTTCGAGACGGCGACGACGGCGGCGCGAACAGCGAAACGGTCGGCAAGATGTGAGCGAAGTCCTTGAAAATCAGGCCGGAACATAGCAGGCTACCGTCGAACGATCATCGATTGATATGAACGACATTCGTTAAAACCGCCGGCGCGCCGCCGACGGAGGCCCCGGATCGCTCTTATGCGCTCGAAAATCATCTCCATCGCGCTCTTGGCCTCGGTGGTCCTTGCGCTTCTCATCGCGTGGGGCATGCGCTTCTACAACGAGGACCTCTTCGTCGCGCTGTGCGCCGGTCGGGACGTGGTCCAAGGTCGAATCGCCCAACCGGACACATGGGCCTTCACCACAAGCAACACTGTCTGGGTGGACCAGGGCCTGCTCAGCCACCTCCTCTTTTTCCTCTCCTATACGGCGCTCGAGCACTGGGGGCCCGTGCTGATCAAAGGCGCCCTCCTCGCCTGCGGCATGATTATTCTCTACGTCCGCTGCGTTCGGCTCGACGTCTCCGCTCCGGTGAGCCTTTTAGCGGTCTCCCTCGGGACGCTGGCGGCCGCGCCTTTTGCGCAAATTCGCGCCGAGAATTTCGGACTGCTCTGCTTCCTTGCGCTCACCGGATTACTCACCGCGTCCCGTTCGAGTGCCCATCTGCGATATATCGGCGTCTTCGTCGTTTTTGCGTTGTGGTGCAATTCCCACGGGTCGTTCATTCTCGGCTTCCTCTTCATCGGAATCAAGGCGGGCATCTGCCTGCTCGGCGCGTTCACCGCGCATGAACGTCGGACCGAATTCCTCGCGTGGACCGGCGTCCTGATCGCGTGCGTGGGAGCGGCCGCGCTCTTCACCCCCTACGGCGTGGACAATCTGCTCATGCCGTACCGGCAGCTTTCAGCAACCGCGATGACGGGCAGATCGGAAGATTGGATACCGCTGCTCGATCTCTATTTCATGGCTCGAACCGCATTCTTTAATCCGCTCGACGTCAAGCCGTTCCTCATCCTGGTCGGGAGCGCGCTTCTCATGGGCTGCGCGGCGCTCGCCGTGACCGGGCCGAGAAATCTCCCCACGCGCATCAGGCATGAACTCAGAGAAACAGATCGGCCCGATCGCCTGATGGAATTCATCATAGCGCTCGCGATGATCGCCATGTGCTTCCGCTTTCGGCGATTTATCTCCTTCGCCGGGCCCGCGCTTGTTCCCGCGCTCGCGCTGCTTCTGAAGTTTTGGATCGAACGATGGACGAGCCCGGCCGCCAAATCCCGCCTGCCGGTCTTCTTGGCGCTCCTCTGGGCCGCCGCCTGCTTATGGATTTTCCTCCGGACGACGGTCGTTCCGTACCTGCCCGACAACCCTATGCGGCCGAACAGACCGTTGGAACGGCAATTGATGAGCTTCGACAATCACGGAGCGAACCTTGTCCGATTCATGGGGGAGGCCGGGGTTTCGGGGAGGGTCTTCGCCGGCTGGACCCACGCCGACTACATTCTTTTCCATGTCCCGGACGTAAGGGTTTTTTTTGACGTGCGGGATCAGTCGGCCTATTCGGATACGATCATCGAGCAGTTCTTCACCGTCCTTGCAGCGCGAGAAGAACGACCGGCGTCGGTCCGCCGCGCCCTGGAAATCCTCGACCGGTATAGTGTTTCGACGGTTGCTCTCAAGGCCTCACCGATCGAGGCGCCCGTCGCGGTGGCGCTCCTCCGGAGCAAGCGCTGGTCGTGCCTGTACAAGGACGCCTACTTCTACCTCTTGGTCAGGCCCTCGTCCGAGAAACTCGAGGCCCTCCACGGGGATGTCCCCCGCGCCGGCCTCCCTTACCCCAATCGGAGAACCGCGGTCGAGAGCGCTGCGACCATGCGCTATTTCCAGACGGGCGCCGTACCTCGCGGGCTTCAAACGTCGATGATGACCGCGCTTCGCGCCACTCCCGATCCGGACCTTTACCGGCTTCTGGCGTGGGCGAATATGGGGCCGAACGGCAGGCTTCGTACGAGCGTCAAGGAGTATTTCGGTCATGAACTCACTCGGCTCTCCCGCATGAGTCCGCTTTACCCCGACGGCGCAAACGAAGTCCTGAACAGCATCGTAAGAATCGCCGACCTGCTGCTCCGCGATGAACAACGATGCGGCGTAACCGAGAACCACGGGCTATATCGAAAACTGATGAATCTCGCTGAACGCAGAATCACCCGGCTCCGGCGAGAATACCTGGGCTATTGAACTCGGGTCGCGTCGGCGGTTGGGGAGCGAGCGATTTCCGAGCCGCTCTACCTGCGTGAATTCGGCATGCCCAAGCGCTCGCTGAGCGTCTTGACCGGCGGGTACCCCGTGGCGAGATACTTATCGTAGTACGCGCGGGCCTTGGCAAGATCCCCTTGATTCAGGTGAGTCATCGCGAGCAAGCCGAGCGCCTGCGGATAGTCCGGCGCAATGGAGACCGCGGTCTCGAAGGAGGCCTGCGCCTCACTCATCCTGCCGATGAGCGCAAGCACGCGGCCCTTGTCCACATGGACCTGAGCATTCCGGGGCTCGGCTTCGAGGATGCGGTCGTAAGCCCGAAGCGCCTCGTCCGTTTGGCCCAGCCGGGCCATGGCGCCGGCGATATCGCTCAGATACCGGGTGTTTGCAGGATTCAGACGATACGCGGTCCGATAGAGATCGAGAGCTTCGGCGTATTCCCCCTTTTTCTCCAATTCCTTGCCAAGCGCGCAGAAGGCGATCGCGGGCTTGTAATCGGCGTTCTCAACAATGTGCCGCCACAGTGTCTCGGAATTCTTCCAGATTCGAATCTGATCCACGGAGAGCGATGCGTAGATCACCGCAACCAGCGCGACGATCCCCACCAGCGCGGCTCGGACGCCGGCCGCCGGCTTGAACTTCCCCGCCCGTTCCCACAGCGCGCCGATTCCCACTCCCGCAAGAAGCCAAAGGCCCAGCGTCGGAAGATAGGTATACCGATCCGCCATCGCATGGCGGTAGGACATGGCCAGACCGAGCGCCGGCGTGAGCATGACCAGGTAGGAGAACCAGACCGCGGCCCACACCTTGTCGCGGTTCCACGCCCGCCAAAGGCACAGCCCCGTTATCAAGACCACCGCGATAAGCGAGAAAACATACGCCGGTCCAAAGTAGTCCACGCTGCGATCAAATTGATAAAGGGGCACGAGATCCTGCGGAAAAATGGACAGTCGGATATATGCGAGGATCGAGTAGGACGCGTTCATGATCCGATCGCCGAGGGGAACATACGACCAGGGGACATTCGCCTTCGCGGACGCGAGGATATTGAGAAGCGCGGCGCCCGCGGCGAGAACGAAAAAGGGGATCTTCTCCCGGACGCGGTCGAGCGCTGAAGCGCGATCCAGTCGCTCCAAGGGATAGTAATCTATAACAAGCAACAGCAAGGGGAGCGAGATCGCCATGGGCTTGGAGAGCAGCGCAAGCGCCGCAAACACAACCGATGCGATATAGGCGCGCCGCCGGGTCCGGCTCTCTTCCTCGGCGCCATACGCGAGATAGGCCAAGACCGAGACGAGAAAGAAGAACGCGCACAGGACGTCCTTTCGTTCGGCCACCCAGGCGACCGACTCGACTCGAAGCGGATGAAGGCCCCAGAGAAGCGCGGCTGAAAAGGCGGCGACGAGCGCGGCTGTGGATCCCCGTCCCGTTCGAGCAAAGAGTGCAAGCCCGAGCGCGTAGAACAGCACGGCGTTCAATGTGTGCAGAACAACGTTGACCAGATGATGATAGGAGGGCTTCAGCCCCCAGAGGGCTCGATCCGCCGCGTGGGAAAGCCACGTCAACGGATGCCACGCGGATTGATAGAAGGTGGTGGCCATCCATTTCAGGGAATCGCCGCTCAAGGAGGCTATGTGGAAATTCTCCACAACGAATCGGTAATCGTCCCAACTCACGAAATCGTTGGCAATACACGGGATGAACGTGAGCAGGACCGCGGCGCACAAGAGCAGTCCGCAGCAGAGTTTGAGCGCGCGCAGTGACATCGTGATCCTTCCCGGCGGTATGATAGCGTTGAGGCGATCCAATAACAAGCGGCGGCGAACGACCGAGCGATGCGTCCGCCGGATACGCCGCCGCGTCAGGTCTGAATTGTCGAAATTCGTCGGGAACTGACATAGAATGGATCTTCCGGACCTTCCCGCGTCGACCTGTCCGTCGCCGGGAATTCCATGAAACCCGGCAAAAATCCGGAATGCTCTCGATGAACCGTTCACACAGCCTCATAGTCTGCCTCTTTCTTTGCCTGATTGCCGTACTCGTCTTCCACACGGGCTTTGCCGCCCCCTTCGTAGTCGATTCCAAGGCGAGATTGCTCGGGCCGGAGACCGTGTTCAAACACGGTTCGTTCCTCGACGTGCTGAAGATCTATCTCCCTCGCCCGGTCGCGATGGCGAGCTTCTATATCAATTACCAAGTGACGGGACTGGACGGGTACGCGTTTCGGCTGGTCAACGCGCTCCTCCTCGGAGGGGCGGGCTTCGCTCTCTTCGCGCTTCTCAATCTGCTGCTGAGCCTATCGCCGACAACGAATGAGCTTTCGGTTAACCAACGGCGAGGCATCGCGTTCGTCGCGGCCGCGGCCTATGTGACTCACCCGCTCATGACCTTTGTCGTGATCTATGTGGTCCAGCGGATGGCGCTCCTTGCAACCCTCTTTTTTCTCCTCGGCGCGTTGACCTATACGGCGGCGCGCACCGGCCTGATCCGGAATCGAGTCCTCGGATTCGGTCTCTGTGCGCTCTGCTTGGGATTGGGAGTCTTGAGTAAGGAGAACGCAGCGGTCCTACCCGTGGGTCTTGTGATCATCGAAACAGCGCTGTTCCAACCCGGACTGCGTCGGGCGATCAAACCGTTGGCCCTTGCATCGGCGCTCATTGTACTACTCGTGGCGGTTGTGTCGCTGCTTGAGTGGCTGCCCGAGGCAGGCGAGCGGAAAGGCGTTTTCCAGATCGTCGCCATGCACTACGAACGGAGCGGTCTGACCGTCTGGGAAGTGCTGCTCACCCAGGCCCGCCTCACCTGGTTCTACGTGATTCAAAGCGTCGCGCCGTTCCTGTCCGGGGTCGTCTTCGTCAAACCCGTGATAATCGCCGAATCGCTCACCGAACCGCCGTTCACATGGCTCGCGGTCCTCGGTGTAATCGCCATGGGCGCCTTGGGAGTCGCGGCTCTGTTCAAACGCCCCTTACTCGGCGTGGGAATCCTATTCTTTTTCATTACCTTAGCCCCGGAGGCTCTTCTCGTCCCGGCTCACCTTTACTTCGGACACCGGGCTGTCTTACCCCTGGTCGGTATACTGATTGTGGCCGCGGACGCGGCCGCGGCTCTGCTGACGTGGGCGACCGCGCACGGGAGATCCCGGACTGTCGGCGCCGCGCTGCTCTTCTTCGGCGCGGCCTGGGTCGCGGGCTCCGCCTGGACCGCGACGTCCACCGCCGAACGCTGGGTGGATCCACGCAACCTCTGGAAACCGATCATCGCCGGATTTCCGCCGGAGACGGCGCGCGTCGAGAGGGACGCTCGTCTCTTGGTGATGCACGCGATGGTAAACGCCGTCATGGCGGAAGGCGACATCGAAGAAGCTCTGAGAATCTGCAAAAGAACCCTTCAGTACGATCCGAACAGCGTGCACATCTTGGAGGATTTGGCTCTCATCTATTGGCGCACCGGCCGCATCGACCAAGCCGAGGCCGTGATCGAGCGGGCTCTCAAACTCCATCCGACGAGGACATTCGCGAGGTACGTCAAAGGAGTGATCCTGGACAAAACAGACCGGATCGACGAGGCCGTCAAACACCTGAGATATGCGGCGAGTAGCGAGCCGGAGAATTCCCGCTTCCAGGCAGCGCTTGGGGCGGCCCTTATGCGCCAAAACCGCATGAAAGAAGCGGAACGGCATTTACGAAAGGCCGTCGCTCTCGACCCTGAAAACGCTCAAGGCCACGGCGCTCTGGCAAAGTTACTTCTCCGTCGAGACAAAGCCGAGGAAGCCGCGCGCCATGCGACGGCCGCTCGCAAGATCGATCCTGACTATGCGGACGCTCACAACACCCTGGGCGTCCTAATGGCCCAATCCGGCAAACTCCGAGAGGCCGAGTTTCATTTTGACCGCGCTGCCGGCTTGGATCCGGAGCATCCGGAGGCGCAACGGAATTTGTCGACCGTGCGAAGCCAGATTGCCGCAGAGAAGCGCAAGGAGTGAGGATTTCCAACTCCGGAACAGTTCGCCGCGGTGACGGGCCGAACCCACCGGGAGGATGCTTTCTTGTTCGAAAAACACGGCGTTCTCGAATAGTTGCCCGATTCTTTCTTGAACGGAGCGGGCAGCTGTGTCATAATGCCGCCGGATTGGCCGTCAAGAAAAGGAGCTTTCCCCCATTGGATAACGGCGTTCGAGTATTTGGCGGAGACGTTTGCCCGAGTTATGGTGGCCGGGCCGGGATGACACGGACAAAGATCGTCCCCCTGGTGTCAAGCTCGTTGACATTGGATTCTCCAGCCAAATAGAGCAGTTAGGTGGATCAATGAGACGAGGGTACAATTTTCGTCCGGCCGCATCGTCATCGGGGCCGGGAGATCGGATAGGAAACATGGTGATTGCGGAGTCTTAGCCGGCCGCGCTCCGTGGCATGGTTGTTGCAACCCACAGCGTCGTAGATATCCCGCTTGTCGCACCGAGACACGACGTGTGACCAACTGTGTTGAAGGCGCCGGGGAAACCTTAGGGACTAGAGTTGGGCCGCAGGTCCAAAGAATAGAGAATGGAAGGAAGGAAGGAGGAGCCTATGTTAAGCAGATTGAAGAACCCGAAAGGGTTCACCCTCATCGAGCTGATGGTCGTTGTGGCCATCATCGGAATCATCTTGGCCATCGCAGTTCCGTATTACATCTCCTACAAACGGACCGCATGCGACCGTGCCGCCACCGGAGACATCTCCCGTCTCGGCGCGTCCATCGAACGCTTGGGCAACGAGCTGGTCGACATGAACTGCTCGTTCGACACCGCAATCACAACCTTGGATGTCGCGTGGTTTGTCGGTCCCTATTACGGCTGGGGCGGCACCAACCGGAAGTGCAACGTGAAAGTCAATCAACCGGCTGACTCGGAAGAAGTCACTGCGTGCGCGGACAAGGGATCGCGTCCGGAAGGGGCGGATACCCGGTACATCTACCGAGTTACGCTCAGCGGTGGAACCGACCTCCCCACGGGCCGCGACGAATGTACGGGCGTCGAGTACGGCGGGCCGGACAGTACATGCTACACCACGAGCATGCTGGTCGAAACAACCTCCTGCGACCCTCAGGAGCCCACCGGAAGCGTCCTGTGCGGCGAAATCACGGGTGACATGTAGGATCTCACGGGCATAGTATTGATCAAACCGGGCCTCCGAAGCGGGGCCCGGTTTCTCGTTCCGGCCCGGCGCATTCCCAATGCGGAAGCGCCGGAATCGACGTTGAAACGGTACCGTGAAGGTATCAACTCCGTGTATTCACCCCTTCCCCCTCAAGAAAACTCCGCATCTTACCCAGCCGGTCGGCGGCCGCAGAACACTGCAGGGTCGAACCGTCGGACCGGCTCACCTCTCGAGATCCTCATTTCGGCCGCGCTGATCGTCATCATTACGAGCGCTGTATTCTTCCCTATTCTCACCCACGAATTCGCCGGTTGGGATGACACCAGGTTCATCGGGGCTGTTTGGAAGCCCAGTTGGGAGCGGGCCAAGGCAATTCTCCTTGATTGGGAACTCAAGCACGGCGCGGAACTGTACTACGATCCGCTTCACTTCCTGAGCTTGATGCTCGATCAAGCGCTCACCTTCGGCGCGGATCGACCTCAGGCGTGGATCGCCAAGTTTTTTAACCTCTTCTTTCACCTCGTCTCCTCGCTGCTGGTCTTCAAACTCCTACTCATGACGGGAGTCGGCCGGCGCGCTGCGTTGATCGCGGCGCTTGTGTTTGCTGTGCACCCGCTCCAAGTCGCCACCGTCGCGTGGGTCAGCGAACGGAAGAATCTTCTCGCGTGTATTGCATACCTCGCGTGCGTCATCTTCTTCATAAACTATTTGCGAGGGCGCCGCGGGCGCGATCTGGCGGGATTGGTAGTGTTCTTCGTCCTAGGGCTTCTCTCAAAGCCCTCGACTGTGACCGTTCCGGTTGCGCTCGCCATTATCCCCCTCGTCGCCCCCCCGCAAGGGGAAGAACCGCGCTTTCCTCGCGGGGCGATTGTCACGCTCGCAGCGCTCTTCGCAGCCTCGCTGGCATGGGGAATCTTCGTTCTCTCGACCGAACGGACGTATCCCTGGGTGCTGCCGCCATGGCCCTATCGGCCGTTGATCGCCGCGACCGCTCTCTGGTTCTATTTGAGCAAACTGGTGCTTCCGACCGGGCTGGTTCCGGTCTATCCAAAATGGGACGTTCAGAGTGCTCCAATCCCCTTCGCTGCGCTTACCGCCGCCATGGGAGTTCTCGTCGGCGCGTTCGCACTCTTCTGGAAACGAATCGACGGGTGGATTCGGTGGGGGGTCCTCTTGGCGCTCGTGAATCTCCTCCCGGTCTTGGGCCTCATCCCGTTCGGCTACATGAGCCACTCGTACGTGGCGGATCATTTCATGTACGTGCCGATGATCGGCGTTGCAGTTGCGATCGCGCGGTGCGTCGACTATGCCCTTTCACGGATAGGCGATGAACGAGCTATCGGACAGGCGGTCATGGCCGCTCTCTATATCTGGGTGTGCGTCCTCGGCGTTTTGACCGTGAGACAAACACTTCACTGGCGAGATCCTGCGGCGATGTGGGAGGCGACGCTCCGAGTCAATCAAACATCGTCCGCGGTTCACAACAATTACGCCCTTTTGCTCATGAAACGGGGCGAGTACGACAAGGCCCTTCACCACCTACAGCGCGCGCTGGAGATATCCCCAAAACTGCTCTCCAGTCACAATGCTCTCGCTCAGCTCTATCTGTTCATGGGCGAACGAGAGAAGGCCAAGGAGATGTATCGCCGGTCAATCAAGCTGACTCCCCGGCAGGACTTGGCGCCGGGAATGCTCGGAAAGCTCCTTCGCGAAGAAGGCAAGCCGGAGGAATCGATCGAATTCTTCAAGGACGCGATCCGGAAGCACCCGTCGTCGGCGGTCCTGAGGAAGGAGCTTGCTCTCAGTTTGTACGAGGCCGGACGGGAAGAAGCTGCGCTGAAAGCGCTCGATGAGGCCATTCATGTCAACCCGTTCTTCCCCCGGCCGTATCTCAAAAAGTCTGTCATCCTCCTCAACAAAGGCGATGTCGACGCCGCAATCCCGCTCTTGAAGAGAACGTTGGAACTCACGGAAAACGCGGAGGCGCGCAACGCGCTCGGAGTCGCGTACGCTCAACAAGGGCGGACCAAGGCGGCGATCAAGGAGTTCCTCACGGCGTTTCGTCGCAACCCTGGGCTGAAAGACGTGCGAGACAACGCAGCGAACGCTCTCATGGAGGCGGGAAGATTCCGCGAAGCTCTGGAGGTCTGCGCGAGGGCCGAAAAGCGGGGTTTCCCATGCTCTGAAAGAACGCTCGAACGATTGAGAGTGGGAAAGCCGACGGAATGATCGCTCAAGCCTACCGCGCTCTTTTACCGCTCCGTCGATACGTCCGACGCGCTACCGGCATCCGGGCAACCGCTTTGGAAGGTCGGATCAATCAGGCGCTAAGTTGGCTTCCGCTTTGCCGGCGGCTTTGCCGGGTGAAGCCTCTTTTGGAGACCCCTCCCCGGCGTGATCCTTCGATTGCGTGGAGTCCGGGACCTTCACCTGCTCTGCCGCGACCGCTTCACCATCCCCACCGTTCTCCTTTGCGGGCGTTTCACCGGCTTCCTTGCTCTTCTTGTACTTGATCTTATCCCCACCGCTGATTTCCTTGTCGAACAGCTCGTAGGTCTTGTCTCCGGTCCGGACATACTTCACATCGAAGAAAAAGGGCGATTTCTCTTCGGGTATGTAGAGCAGCGCCTGTCTGTTATGCAGTCGTATGGTTCCGGGATCGTCCCAAGACACCCTGAACTTCCGGAAGAAGCCCTTTTTCAGCGCGTGCGCCTTGCCGTGGGCGACCCGTCGAAGATTGAACCTAATCAGATAGAGTCGGTCATATTCCGTGAAATCGAAATCCACTGATTCGTAGTACTGATTTCGTTTCGGCGTCCAGGTGATTCTGACGCGCGGGGGGCGGTACGGAACGTCGCTCCGGGAGATCTCGCCGTCATCCTTAAGCGTGTCGACCACCAACTTCGAGAGCGCGCCGAGTTCGATCCCTTTCATCTCCTTGGGGACGGGGTCGAGGCCGGACCCGCATGACATCGTCACGAACACGATCGGAAGAACCAGCGCCTTCGGGGCGGAACGGAGAAAGCGTGTGAACCCGCGTGCGCGGATCGAGATCATCGTGAGAGCTCCTCAACACTGCGTGAGATTCGGAAAACTGAGTAACAGCGTTAGCTTAGCCGATCGGTCAGGAAAGGTCAATCCGCGCGCGGCGTCACGCTTCGAGCCGCCGAATTCGCCCCTTACTCCTGGATGACCGCTTCCATCACGGCTCGCCGTCAAACTCCGCGAAGAGGGTCAGGACGGCTCGCTTCACGCCGGCGCCGAGTTCTTCGCCCGGGGCCCCTCGGGGCTGCGCCGACGCGGTTACCTCGCCGGTTTCGGTATCGATCAGATCGGCCCCGACCCGGAATCGATCCCCGGAACGCCGGACGGTCACGACGAGGGCCGTGTGAACACCCAGACGATCGCGCAAATCCGCCATCATCTCGGCAACGCTTGTGGTGGCGATCGTTCCCTCGGCAGCGGCAGCATTGATCCGGGCGGGATCGACGAAGTCGAACCGGCGCTCCATCGACGATACCGGCCGAACCGCGGCGTAGACTTCTTCCGTCATTCGCTGAGGCGGAGCTTGTCCGAAGCCGCTGAACAGCGCGATTGTCGCCAGCTTTGGCTTTTTCGCGACGGCGCCCTCGTCCGGTCCCGGGCTGAGCGATTTAAGCCGGTACGCTGCGGTGGTGGGCTCGTTCCATGTTTCCGCGCTGAGTCGGATTATCCCTTCCGGCCCGCCGCGGGGATAGACTACGATCAGCAGGAGCGCGACGGCCGCTGCAGTCGCGAGTCCCATGGCCGGGACCTGCGTAAGGGATGAGGCCCACCCCTTGATCGCGTCGATCGCGCGTCCCGTGAGGCTGCGGCTTTGGGCTTCCGCATCTTCGATCGGGTGAAGTTCGAAGGGCGCTCGTTCCGCGGCCGGATCGTCTCCATCGCGAGCGGCCTCGATCGTGTGAATCGTGCGATCGAGCTCGTGTTCGCCGTCGGCCGTCATGCGCGTCCGACTCCGGTGGAACTTCAACGCCGCGGCGGCTTGCGTCAGTTGGAGTATGCGCGCCTTTTCCGCGTGCGCGTCGAGGGCCGTCATATATTCGCCGAAGAGCTCCGGACGATCGCACTCCTCGTCCGAGGGTAACCGAAATGTGCCCGTTCCGAAGTGCGCGCTCAGGTCCGATTGCACAGGGAGACGCTCATCCACGCGCAGGGGACTGAAATCCACTCCCATCCGCCGGCTCGCCTGCTCATACTGTCGGATGAGTTCGGCTTCAATGCGGCGGGAGATAGTGCGCGCGTCCACGGCGAACCGATGAATCTTCGATACGTCGGCCATGACCGTGTGGACCCGTTCGAGCAGATCCGGGAGCGGACTTTGATCCACTGGGGCAAAACCCGTTAGGTCGCGCGCTTCGGTGAATGGAGTGCGTCGAAACAACTCGGGCGGCGGATCGTTCGTTTCCCCGCGCCGCTTCGTCGGGAAATCCGGAAGATCGTCCTGGACGAGGTCCAAGTCGGGTATTCGATCGGGCCCGATCAGCCGTCCTTCCGCGTCGAACACGCCGACCCGTTGGAGATCCCGGTAGGCTCGGGTCAGGATGCAGACGGTTCCGGCGACCGCCTGATTGTAGAGATAAAATGAATCGTCCCGCATCGCGGGCCCGGTGAGATACGCTTTCCAGAACTGCTCGCCGGCCTCTCGGAGCCGGTCCCACGTGCTCCGCGTCGATCGTCCGAGACGGTCGGCGGTTCGCAGGCTCACTGCGTGGACGAACGCGCGGGCGTCGAGCGTTCCTCCCAATGGCCCCTCGTCGAAGGCAGGCGCGGCGCTGAACGGCGCCTCGGCAAGAAACGCCCGCACCACGCTCGGGTCGGTCTCGATGCGTCTCGAGTAGACCCTCGACTGGATGTAGTTCTCCCAGGCCTGGTGTCCGAAGCCCAGTGCGGGACGGACGTGCTGGATGGAACACGCGTCGGTGACCGCGTGGCAGATCGGACCGAGCAATTGGAGCCCCGCAATGTGCGTGTTGGGCCCTCGGACCTCCAGAGGCGCGAAGTGATCGAGGAGAAACTTCTCGTAGTAGAAGGGCGCCAAGGCAGTCCACGGCGCGAAGGCCGTATCGCGCAGGGAGCCGCTGAAATTCATCCGCCGTTCGGATTCGTCCTTGCTCCATGCCGGTCGGATTCGATCGAGGATCGGCGAGTGATCCATATCAACGCGGCCGTCGAGAAATTTGGAGATTCCGCCGACTACGATCGAGTCGGAGCCCGCGCCCGACGATATGCCGTACGCATAACCGTCGGCCAGAGGCCAGGGGGTCTTCTCGGAGGGAAAGGGCTGGATGAAGTGATTGAAGGCGGTGAACATGTGCCCGCACATGCCCGTTATCCCCTCTTTGGGTCCCCAGGGGAGGCGGGGAAACTCGAGCGAGAGATCGCGGAACTTGTCGGTGTGCCACGCCTCGAATCCAACGAGGAGTTCGACGGCCGATCGCCGGGGACCGGTCTCCTTGGCCGGAGCGCGTGTTCCGTACGCCGCATCGAGAGACCGCAAGGCCCGCTTCTGCTCGATGGTCCCGTGATCCCGGATGAATGCGACCGCGTCGCACACAATCCAGAAGTGCACCCTGCTGTTCATCGATGCGTTCCTCCGCGTTTCCCGGCCGAGAAGTCTTTCACTCCGCCCAAGGGGGGCCGACGAGACGGCTCCGAAATCAACTCGTTTCTCTTCTTGGCCGGATCGCGCCCGTCCGACTAATTGGTCGGCAAATCGCCCCCGAATATGACGAGGTACGGGCCGTTGAGGTCAAACTCCGCGCGGCCTCTTCGAAAAGCCTATTCGATACGCGCGGACAATTCAACGCTCCCGCCCTCTTTGCCGTGGCTCTATGGACGAGTGTCCGCTCTTCGGTCGAGGAACCGATCTGACCTGCGGGTCCGTTGACGTGGGTGAGCTCGGTCCCGACCGGATTAACAGTAATATAAGAAAATTGAACTTAACAATCTGGGCGATTTTGGCTAAAATACATACGATACGAGAGGTATTTCAGGCAAACCCATGCGCGAGCTTCCGAGAAATTACCTTGTTGTCCGAATTCCCATCTACGATGTGGACAATCTCGGCGAGGAAGGCTATGTCGTCGATCTCACCGAGCGAGGCGTTCAGGCTGAAGGGATCGCGGCGGAAGTCGATCAGTTCATGACCCTGCTCGTCCAGCCTGGGGATTACGCGAACGTGTCACCTTTCTCTTTTGAAGCTCAATGCCGGTGGCTCAAGGGCGGATCGAACGACAATCACCGAATCGCCGGCTTCGAGATCACCAACATCTCCGACAAGAGTCTCCACGAACTTCGTAAACTTATCCGGCTGCTTACCCTCGCGGATGCCGAATAGCGCTCCGGCCCCTCGCGTCTGATACGCGCTCCGCGGACTGCGTATTCATCGATCGCGCCGTTCGGTGAACGTCGCAGGGGAAACTGTTCAGACCGGGTTTGGTGTGGTGGTTTGCCGGTTCCAATCGCTCGATGACGCATTTCTCATAAACCTAACAGTTCCTCCGGCGGAATGGTCTTTCGCCGTTCTAACCACGCGTGAACCGAGAGTGTGGCTCCCGGGCGCGGGCGCGGATCGTGTATGGCGCATGAACGCCGGCGTTGCGCTCGACGGCTCGATTGGGTCACGAATCGCCCCCTTGCCATTCGTTGCGGTCGGGTCTCCTGCGCCCTCGTCTCGGGTTCCGGGGGCGCCCTTGCATCGACTTTCCGATTGACATATCATGAGGGGAAGGCACTCATCCGAGAGGCGCCTGCGGAGGAAGGAATGAGAATTCCCGCATCGGAATCGACAGCCATACGAAAAGACGTAAAGTGCAAGAACGGCCACGAATTCGAGGTCTGGTATATCCGCACCCCGGACGGCGTCGTAATGGAAGCGTTCGGCATGCCGCATCAGTTTCTGCCGAAAACCGTTAACGATAAGGCGTTCACCGAAGGCAACTGTTGCTTCAAAGCAGCGTGTCAAACCGCGTGGGATCTGGGTCTCCACATCTGAAACGTCGCCGGACGCCGGCCTTTCAGCGGCGGATCGGCGACCCGTACGCCGCAATCTCCCGGTCAAAAATCCCAGCCTCATTATTGCGCCCGAAGGAGACCTACGTCCGGTCGAGGCGCCAAACGCCTCTCAGCGTTGTCGAATCGGCGCGCCTGCGCGAACAGGCCGCCGGACCGAGAGAAACGCAGCCCTGCGCCTCCTGCCGAAAAATACTTGGCCGCGTATCGATTTTCGATTGACGTACGATCCGCGTCGTGGTACGCAGATAGTCTGAACGAAACTTCTTCGGTCTGTAACGAACCATGAAGCTGAACCGAGTTCTCATTCTTATCGTCGTTATCGTCGGCATTATTGTCCGGTCGGACAATCGAGGCTCGGTAATGGATTCATAACAGCGCAGCAAACCGAAAAAGATAGAAAAAAATCCGTTACCGGGCCCCGGTAGCGGATTTTTTTTGGCTGCGCACTCGGGAGGACATTGCATGAGCGATCCCGTTATGAAGAGCGACACAATGAAAGCCGGCGTCGAGCGAGCGCCTCACAGATCCCTTCTCCGCTCGCTCGGCTTCACCGATGAAGAAATCCGTCGACCGTTTGTCGGTGTGATTAATTCGTATTCGGAGATCATCCCCGGTCACATCAACCTGGACAAGATCGGCCAGGCGGTGAAGTCCGGCGTGTACATGGCCGGCGGCATGCCCGTCGAGGTTCAGACCATCGGCGTGTGCGACGGTCTGGCCATGAACCACCTGGGAATGAAGTATTCCCTGGCAAGCCGCGAACTGATCGCGGACTCGGTCGAGACCGTCGTTCGCGCGCACTGTTTCGACGCGCTCGTCCTCGTTCCCAATTGCGACAAGATCGTTCCCGGCATGCTGATGGCCGCGGCGCGGCTGAATCTTCCGTCGATCGTGGTAAGCGGCGGTCCGATGCTCGCCGGTCGAGGCGACGGCCGATCCCTCGATGTTGCGAACGTCTTCGAGGCGGTGGGCGCGGTCAAGGCCGGCCGTATGAGCGCCGAAGAGTTGCTCGCGGTGGAAGAGGCCGCGTGTCCGACCTGCGGTTCCTGCGCGGGAATGTTCACGGCCAACTCGATGAACTGCCTCACCGAATCCCTGGGCATGGGCCTGCCGGGGAACGGCTCGATTCCTGCGGTGATGAGCGCTCGTTATCGCCTAGCCAAGGACACGGGCCGGCAGGTCATGGACTTGTGGCGGAACGGCGTTTGCGCGCTGGACATCATGACCCGCGAGGCGTTCGGCAATGCGCTGGCGGTGGATATGGCGCTCGGATGTTCGACCAACACGGTCCTGCACCTCCTTGCGATCGCGCATGAGGCGGGGGTCGCTCTCGACCTGGACCTAGTCAATGAAGTGAGCGCCCGCACGCCGAACCTCTGTCGCCTCAGCCCTGCCGGACCGGACCATCTCGAAGATCTCGACGCGGCCGGCGGCGTTCAGGCGGTCATGGCCGAGTTGGCCGCGGCGGGACTGGTGGACTCGGGGTGTACGACCGTTACCGGACGGACCGTGGGAGACAATACAGCCAACGCAAGCGTCGCGGACCGAAACGTAATCCGATCTATCAACGATCCGTACGACGCGCAGGGCGGCCTTGCCGCGCTGTTCGGCGACCTTGCGCCCAAGGGCGCAGTGGTAAAGCAGTCAGCGGTCGCTCCGGGCATGCTGAGGAACCAAGGTCCCGCGAGGGTCTTCGATACGGAGGAAGCAGCGACCGAGGCGATCCTCGGCGGAACTATTCAAGAGGGCGACGTTGTGGTGATCCGGTACGAAGGCCCCAAGGGCGGGCCGGGGATGCGAGAAATGCTGACTCCCACGTCCGCCTTGGCCGGCATGGGACTCGATTCGAGCGTCTCCCTTATCACGGACGGCCGGTTCTCCGGCGCGACCAGAGGAGCCGCAATCGGACATATCTCTCCGGAAGCCATGGCCGGCGGGCCCATCGGACTGGTCCGCGAAGGGGACATCATCTCAATCGACATCCCCGCCAAGCGGGTCGACCTCATGGTCGAGCCCGAGGAACTCCAATCCCGGAGACAAGAGTGGACCCCGCCCGAACGGGACATTCCCCGAGGATACCTCGAGCGGTATGCGGCGATGGTCACGTCCGCGCATACCGGGGCGGTCTTCGGCGAACCGAACGGCGATCGCCCGAGCGCCGGTCACGAAAGGAAGCAATAAGATGGACACATATACAGGAGCGGAAGTCTTCGTCAAATGTCTCGAAGCCGAGGGAACCGATTTGATCTTCGGCTATCCCGGCGGCGCGGTCATCGACATTTACCATGAGCTTGACCAGTCGTCGATCAACCACGTATTGGTGCGCCATGAGCAGGCCGCGGTTCACGCGGCGGACGGATACGCTCGGGCGTCGGGCAAAACGGGAGTCGCGGTGGTCACGTCCGGACCCGGCGCAACCAACACGGTTACCGGAATCGCGTCCGCGTACATGGACTCCATCCCCATCGTCGTCTTCACCGGTCAGGTCCCCACCGCGCTGATCGGCAACGACGCATTCCAGGAAGTGGACATTGTGGGCATCACGAGGCCGTGCACCAAGCACAACTTCCTGGTCAAGGACTCGAAGGATCTGGTCAAGACCATCAGCGAAGCCTTCTACATTGCCCGAACCGGCCGCCCCGGTCCGGTCCTCGTGGACCTGCCCAAGGATGTGGTTCAGTGTCGCCGGCCGTTCCAGTACCCCAAATCCGTGGCGATCAAGAGTTATCAACCGCATTACCAGCCGCATCTCGGGCAGTTGCGCAAGGCCTTCGACGCAATCCTCAAGGCCGAGCGACCGCTCATCTACGGCGGCGGCGGGCTTATCGCGGCCAAGGCTGCGGATGAGCTGACTCGATTTGCGCGCAGGCTCTCCATCCCGGTGACGCTCACCTTGATGGGCCTCGGCGCGTTCCCCGGCGACGATCCCCTCTGGCTCGGTATGCTCGGCATGCACGGCACGTATCGAGCCAATATGGCCGTTGCGGACTGCGACTGCCTCATCGCAATCGGCGCACGCTTCGACGATCGCGTCACCGGCAAGATCGACGAATTCGCGTCCAACGCCACCGTCGTTCATATCGACATCGACCCCACATCCATCCGCAAGAACGTTCCGGTCGACGTCCCCGTGGTGGGCGATTGCCGCGTGGCGCTTCAGATTCTCAACACGTTCGCCGACGAGTTGAACGGCTACAGCGTCCCGGATCACAGAAACCACTGGCTTGGAATGATTGACGAATGGAAGCGCACCCGCCCGCTCGCCTATCGGCAGGACCCGGATTGCTGCATCAAACCGCAGTTCGTGGTAGATCAGTTGCACAGGCTCACCAGGGGAGAAGCCATCATCACCACGGAAGTGGGCCAGAATCAAATGTGGGCGGCTCAGTATTATCACTTCAATCATCCCAACAGTTTCATCACCTCGGGGGGACTCGGCTGCATGGGCTTCGGATTGCCGGCCGCGATCGGCGCTCAGCTGGCCCGTCCGGACAGGCCGGTCATCGACATCGCGGGCGACGGCTCGATCCAGATGAACATCCAGGAGTTGGCCACCGCGGTGCAACACAACGTGCCCGTCAAGGTAGCCATACTCAACAACCGCTTCCTGGGCATGGTTCGGCAATGGCAGGAACTCTTCAAGGACCGGCGGTACGCGTCCACGCATATGGAACACGCGCCCGACTTTGTCCGCCTCGCGGAGGCCTACGGCGCGGTGGGATTGCGCGCGGACCGTCCGAGCGACGTGGTCCCGGTCATCGAAGAGGCACTCTCGGTGAATCGTCCCGTGGTGATGGATTTCCACGTGGAGCGTGAGGAAAACGTCTACCCTATGGTCCCCGCTGGGGAGCCCCTGACCAACATGCTGCTGGTGTAGCGATGAATGCAATCAAGAGTGACGAAGGAACCCACACCCTGTCGGTTATGGTGGACAACGAACCCGGCGTGTTGGCTCGCGTCGCGGCCCTCTTCAGCGGCCGCGGCTTCAACATCGCGAGCCTCTCGGTGGCTGAAACGAACGATCCGGAAATCAGCCGTATCACCACCGTCGTCCCCGGCAATGAGATGATCCTGGAGCAGATCGTCAAACAGCTCCGAAAGCTGGTGAACGTCCACAAAGTCACAGATCTGACCGAGCTTCCGCGTGTGGAGCGGGAACTCGCGCTCATCAAAGTGCAGGCGAAAAACGGCGATCGAGCGGAAATACTCCGCATCGTCGACATCTTTCGGGGAAACGTCGTCGACGTGAGCCCGAACGATTACACCATCGAAGTGACCGGCGATCAGGACAAACTCGAGGCCATACTCACGCTCCTCGGACGATTCGGAATCGTGGAAATCGCGAAGAGCGGCGTGACGGCCATCGCCAGGAGCTCGAAAGGAGAAAAATGACAGCCAAGATCTATTACGAGGAGGACGCGGACCTCAATCTCCTCAAGGACAAGACCGTCTCCATCATCGGTTACGGGAGCCAGGGACGACATCAGGCCCTCAACCTGCGGGACAGCGGACTCAACGTGCTCATCGGACAAAGGCCCGGTGGAGCGGGCTACAATGCGGCCGTCGATGACGGCTTCGCGCCGGTCTCCGCAATGGAAGCAGCGGAACGGGGCCATATCGTCATGGTCCTCGTGCCGGATCATCTGCAGCCGGCGCTCTTCAACAGTCAGATCGAGCCGGGCCTGAAAGACGGCGACATGCTGATGTTTTCCCACGGCTTCTGCATTCATTACGGTCAGATCCATCCGCCCAAGAACGTTGACTGCGCCATGATCGCGCCCAAGGGACCGGGACATCTTGTCCGAAGGGAATACGTCCGCGGCGCGGGGGTGCCGTCGCTGCTGGCGGTTCATCAGGACTCGACCGGGAACGCGACCGCAATCGCTCTCGCCTATGCGAAGGGAATCGGCGCGACCAAAGCCGGCATTATAGAAACGAGCTTCCAGGAAGAGACCGAAAGCGACCTCTTCGGCGAACAGGCGGTCCTCTGCGGCGGCATGACCTCGCTGGTCAAGGCCGGTTTCGAGACGCTCGTCGAGGCGGGTTATCAGCCGGAAATCGCCTATTTCGAGTGCCTCCACGAAATGAAGCTCATCGTCGACCTTATGTACGAAGGCGGCATGGAGCTTATGCGCCACTCGATCAGCGACACCGCGGAATACGGCGACCTCACCCGCGGACCCGTGGTCATCGGTCCGGAAGTGAAGGAAGCCATGGAGGATATCCTCGCGGACGTGCAAAGCGGCGAATTCGCCAAGGAATGGATCCTCGAAAATATGGCCGGCCGGCCTGTCCTCCAGGCGCGACGCCGACAGGAATCGGACCACCTCATCGAGGAGGTGGGCGAGGAACTCCGCAGCATGATGGGCTGGCTGAAGGAATAAGCGCTCCCGCCGGGGGATCTCTCTCGAGAATCCCCCGCCGCGCATAAACCGCTCCGGGCAATCCAGCGGAGCGTCTATCCGATCGAGGGAATCCCCCGTTGCCTGCTCCCTACCCCTGCGTCGGATGCGGCTACTGCTGCACGACTCGAATGTGCCGCATCGGCTCGATGATGTACGGCCATTACACCAATCCCTGCCCCGCGCTCATCCGAGAGGGCGACCGCTGTCGCTGTTCGCTCTACATGAGCGACCCGGAGCGATACGAGGCCGTCCTCGAGATCGGCGAAGGCTGCCGTTTTCCCGACAATCCCGTGCGGAATCGCTGACCGGTTGCACGTCTCCTTTCGCCCGCCGTAGCTGGCGCGGGCATCCGAACCGTTGACACGTCGGGACGGTTCTGCCAACCATACCCATGTTTCATTGTTGACGGTTGTCTCGATTGGTATCAAAGCGTTCGTCCCCGGACGCGCGCCCTTCCGAACCCGTTTTGGGCCACGGGGCGGGTTCCCCGGCGAGGCCGCTATGTCCCCCCGACTTTCGGTATGGTTGGTCGTTCTCGTTTCCATCTTCATTCTCAATCCGATAACGTCGCTGAGGGCGCAGGCTCAGGAGATCGGCGCCGTCACGGCGATCGAAGGCGACGTCACAATCCGCCCCGACGGCGAAGCCGACGTTCGGTCGCTCAGAAAGGGCGATTCGATCTCGCTCCAGGATACCGTCCTGACCGACAAGGAGAGCAAGGTCCTGATCGAGACAAAGCGAGAGGGCCGTGCGTCGTTGGGCGAGCTCACCGACGTCTACTTCTACGATTTTGCGAAGGACGGCAAAACCGAGTATTTCTCGGCGGATGTGACCATCGGCATGGTGCGGTTCGTCAAGAAACTGCCCGAGACGGAGCCCGCGTCGTCGTTCGTGATCACCACGCCCACCGCGTCGATTGCGCTCGAACCGACGAGAAAGCCGGTCGATTT
>CAYLRL010000010.1:0-2495 GCA_964385875.1 uncultured Syntrophales bacterium | reverse complement strand
TCACCACGCCCACCGCGTCGATTGCGCTCGAACCGACGAGAAAGCCGGTCGATTTCGTCGTCTCGGTCTTCAACGACGAACAGACCACCGTGACGGTCATACGCGGCCGTGTCACCGTGAAGAATATCTCCGACGACATCAAGGGTGAACGCTCGATTAGGACCTGCCAACGCGCGGATATCGATCAAGCTAAGGCGCCGTCGCGGCCGCAGTTCGTCACAGCGAAGACGCTCAAGGACCTTGTGAAACGAACCACCATCCCGGAGACGCTGCCGGAGGACGTTCCGTCCTGCAAAGTCTCCGAAGAGCCGAGATACCCCGAAGAAGCGCCTGAACAGGGCGTCGACGTGTACGTTCCGCCGACTTTCTCCGGTTGGACGTGGTGGGCCATCCCGGGTTGCGATCGATGCGAGATCTGGGACGGCGAATTCTGCCTCCCCTGCGATTGGCTCGGGATGGTATGCCGCGGCGGCCGATGCGTGCGGCTGGACTGCCCGCCGTGCACCGTCTGGAACGGTCGACGATGCCTGAGCTGCCGAGACGTCGGCCTGACATGCGTCCACGGTCGCTGCCGTCGCGAGGCGTGCGGGCCGTGCGAAGTGTGGATGAACGGCCGATGCGTGCGCTGCCGCGACGCGGGGCTTGTCTGCGTCAACGGGAATTGTGAACGGAGAGCCTGCGGTCCCTGCCGGATCTACCGAGGAGGTCGCTGCATCCCCTGCCGTCAACTTGGCCTGACCTGCCGCGACGGGGAGTGCGTCCACCGGACCTGCCCCCGATGCTCGGAATGGGACGGCCGTCGGTGCGTCCCCTGCGAAGAGATGGGGAAGCGCTGCCGACGGGGCCGCTGCGTGCGGGAGTCCTGCCCGGAGTGCACGTTTCGCGCGGGACGTCGCTGCGTCCCCTGCGCGGAGCGCGGCATGGTCTGTTCAAACGGTCGCTGTGTTCATCGGCCGTGCGGCCCGTGTGAGGTGCGTCGCGGCGATCAATGCGTCTCCTGCGGCGACGCGGGGCTCCGCTGCCTGAGGGGACGATGCGTACGACCAGCGATCGAGCCGGGACCGCCCGAGGAACGAAAATCCGACAGGCCGCAGCGACCCGGCCCGCCTGCGCCCGGTTCGCCTCCACCCGGAATCAAACCTCCCGGGAAGCCCGAGCAGCCGGGACGGCCCGGCACGCCGTTGGTCCCGCCCGAGAGACTTCCCCAACCTACCGAAGAAGCGAAGCCCGAGAAGCCGGGACGCCCCGTCCCCCCGGGTCTGGTGAAACCGGGTAAGCCGGAAAAACCCAAGCCTCCCGAGGAGGCCAAACCTGAAAGGCCCGAAAAACCGGAGCGGCCGAAGAAGCCGAAGCCGCCGAGCGTTCTCCCGGAGCGACCGGGGAAACCGGACCGAGAACCGCCTCCCCGGAAGCGCCCTGAAGAGCGAAGACCCGCGGCCCCCAAACCCGAAGTAAAGAAACCGGAAGAGAAAAAACCCGGGGCAAAAAAACCGGAACCGCCCGAGCCGCCCGTGAAGAGACCCGAGAAGCCGAAGCCGGCGATCGAACCGCCGCAGAGGCGGCCCGAACAGCCTCGCGTGAAGCCGGAACCGACGCCGACTCCGCGGAAGGAGGAGCGCGTTCAACCCAAACCCGAACGTCGATTGAAACGTGAGGAGATCTTCCAGGAACGGAAGCAGCCTGAGCGCCGGCAGGAACATCGACCCGAACGACCGACGCCTCCGAAGCCGCCACAGCCTCAAGTTCGACCCGAACCCAAGGAACAGCCGGCCCCGAAGCCGACTCCACCTCGGCCTGAGCCCCAACAAAGGATGAGACGGGAGCGACCCGAGCAGCCCCCGGCTCAGCCCCAAATTCAACGGCCGGAGCCGCGTCCGCAGATCCAACGGCCTCAGCCGCAGCCACGACCTCAACCGCAGCCGCAGCCCCAACGACAGGAGCGGCCACGGCTCCAACCGCAACAAATCAACAGAGGAAAGCCCGAACCGCCGCCTCAGTCAAAGAAAGAGGAGGAACGGAAGCAGCCCAACCTGCTCGGACGGTAGATTGGGTAGAGGGGGCGCCGGCTGACGGCCTCCACTATATTGGGGTTAGGACCGATTCAATCCGTCGGTCGTCGAGGAGCCCCCGGCGCAGAGCCGGTAGGTCATCAAGCCGAGCAGCCAGGCCGACACCACTGACGGAAAACCGATCAGCCACCCTACGATCCAGGTCGTCGGACCGCACCTGTCCTTGACGCACGGGCCGAGGGCCAAAGCGGCCACCGCGTATAGGATAATGACGATGGCCCCGGTGAGAGCCGACGGATTCTTCCAAAACGACGTTGATTCGGACTGCTTACACATTGTCCGCCCTCTTTAACCGCCGAGACAAGGCCGCCTCGAGTCCGCGATTGTCCATACGCCTTGCTCGGAATCCCTCGGCTGACTGGTGGATTTGCACTATGAGGCTTGAACGGGCTCTATTGTATCCTGTACAACGTGTCTGTCAAGGCC
>CAYLRL010000009.1:0-86174 GCA_964385875.1 uncultured Syntrophales bacterium | reverse complement strand
AATCTTGTCCCCTGTCTCGCCGGGAGAGCAACGGTGAGGGCCTTAATCTTACTTCATGGAGAGCGCATTGGTATGACTACCAAAACCGACCAATTCGCGCTGCCCACCATTTCAAGCGCACCGGGCGCCTCAGCCGTCGTCGGTCGGTTCGGCCCCGTCACCGAATCGATACACGAGCGCGAAAATCGTGAATGCGGCCGAGACCGGTATTCCGATCCACAGACCGCCGAACTTCATCCCCACAACCGTTGCGAACGTGCCCGCAAGCCCGATCCTGAGCCGGTCCTTCAGCGCGGCGACAAAGAAGGGAACCGACGCGGCGATAACAGCGAGAATCACTCGCAGCAATTCTTCTTCGTACATTATCTAGGCCTCACGGTCTCCTTTCGTCCATTAAAGGAACTATATTCAGTGCGAGCGAAAATCCGAACAGCGTCCAAGCGGAAAAGCGTCCCGCTCCGAATCCTGATCCGTAGACGCGGCTTTGAGATCGCCCGTTCGGTTTCCGGCAAACTTTTTTGAGTGTCCGTGAATCCTATCCGCGGCCGTCGCATCTACCATTGTCAAGCGGGATCCAAACGGGTTGATACAAGAAGATAGCGTTTTGCTACGTGAAATTGCGGGCTGCGCATCATACTGATAACGCCACAGGCCGCACCACTGCTCCAAACCTAGGTCCGAATGGACGAAGAATCGAAAGGAACAGGCGATCTCACTGCGGAAGCGATAAAGATAGTAATAAAATTGTGAAACAATACTAGGTCGTACGCTTCCGCATAATTGGTAAACGACCCATCGGACGGATGGGCTACTTTGAAAAAAGGAGACTACACAATGGCCGAACCGACACGACCCAGCGACTACCCCGTCTGGGTAAGAGACAGAGAAGGAAACGAGTTCATCTGTATGCGAAGCAACCTGACGGATCCGCAAAACGCGTCGGATGAAGAGTTGGCTCAATGCGCCGATTCAGGCTCCGCTGCCTATGATCCCAACAACTAACCTCGGTCGGTCCGGCGTACTGAACTGCGCCGATCGACGCGTACACGCCGTGCCCGCCCATTCTCTTCGTCGGTGACGGAGTTGATTGGAACGGGCATTTTCGCGTTCGAGGGGTAAGGTCTCGGCGACGTTACGATGAATCACGCTTCTGAAACTTCTCCACGATAACGCCGCAGACCGGGCATTCTTCGTACGGCCTATCCTGGGGTCGATCGCACGCCGGGCAGATCCAAGCCGGTTCCGCCGGAGGCGTTTGCGGCGTGTCCGTGGGCCTCGCCGGGATCTTCCCGCCCTTAAACTCGTCGATATTTACTCCGCAGGCGGGGCATACTTCCAGTTCAATGGTTTGAGGCGCTCCGCACGCCACGCACTTCTCGGGAACCTTTTCGTCGGCCCGGCTCGACGACGCCCGATCGAATCCGAATCGCTTCATGACGTCCATCAAGTCAACGGTCGCGTCAAACGCGGGCATGCGCGCGTCAATCTCACTGCGCTCGATAACGCCGGCTTTTGCCAATTGATCCATCATGCTTACGAGGCCCTTGGAGGTAAGCCGGTATTTCTCCATAAGTCGAGCGTCGTCCATGCCGGCGCGAATGTCGGCCACCGCCTCCTTCACATTGATCTCCGCGCCTCGTGTTTTCGGCGGCGCGGCTTGTTCGGAAAGAAGCGCCTCTTTTGCGAAGCCGGGCATGCGTTCCTCGATCTCGGCCACTGACAACACGCCGGCTGCGATCAGTTTCTTGAAGAGACTCTGCAGCCCGCGCGACGACAGATTGTAGATCGCCATGAGTTCGGTGTCCGACTTGGCGCTTCGGATATAGGCCAATGCCTCCTGGGCGTCGATTTTCGGTTTTGTCATTTCCCCCTCCCGACAATTGCGGATCGGTATTCGTTTTTCCTGTGAAGTATCTCCCCGGCGGATCGAACAATCGTCCGACAAGCGATGTCGGATCGCGTCGCATCAAGGTCCTTCAGTCGAGCGCGAATCGAGCCGAGCTTCCCGTCCGACCAGACGTAAGTTCCAGCCGCGTCCCGATCAGTTCCCGCAGTTCCGGGACATGCGATATGATCCCAACCAGGCGGCCGTGCCGCTGCAGGTCGGCCAGAGTCTTATAGGCGAGGTCGAGCGTCTCCGGGTCGAGGCTGCCGAAGCCTTCGTCGATGAAGATCGTTTCGAGACTGATGCCGCCTGCGTAGGATTGAACCACGTCCGCCAGCCCGAGGGCCAGCGCGAGCGACGCAAGAAATCCTTCCCCGCCCGAGAGCGTGGCCACGGGTCGGGGCGAGCCCGTATATGCGTCGTCCACGGCAAGGTCCAACCCCCCCGCGGACCGCTTGTCGGCGCGCTCTTCGACCCGACGGAGGAGATATCGACCGCCGCTCATCAGACGGAGTCGCTCGGAAGCGGCAGCGAGCACATCGTCGAGCAAAACTGAGAGTACGAATCGCTGGAAGGTCATTCCGGCGTCATTTTTGCCGTTGGCGACCGAGGAGATCCTGCCCATCACGCGGTATTCCCGGTCGAGCGTGTCGTATTTCTTTGCGGCCGTGTCGAAGTCCGCGGCGAGACCCTCGAGACGCTTCAGTGCGGCGCTCACCGTGCCTTCCTGCCGAAGCGCTTCGTTCAGTTCCGCGCGGCGCTGTTGTGCAATCCCTTCCAGCGATTCCAGGTCGGGCTCTTCCAGATCGGCCGCGTCGGCTTCAGCGCGCGCCGCGCGATCTCCGGCCGCGCTCAGATTGGCGCTGAATTCATTGATCTCATTTTCCAGGCGCTCGATCTCCGCTTTCGATCGACGAGCCTTCTCGAAAGCGGCTTCGTCGGGAAATCCGGCTTCAATGAGCTTGGCCTGGAATTCCTCCGCTCGCGTCTTCGCTGTCTCAGCGGCCGTCAAAGCCGCGGTTTCCGCCGACTGAACCGTAGAGAGCAGTCGAGCCGACGTCTGCTCAGCTTCACTCAATGCGGATCGAGCGCTCTCGAATGCGGCCTCGAGCTCCTCGAGACGCCGGCCGGCGCGCTTAATCAGGTTTTTCAATGCCTTGGGATCCCGCTCGGCTTCGGGTACGCCGGCCTCGCGCTCTTCCACTCTCGCCTGAGCCGCTCTGAGAAGGCCCTGCGCGTCGTCGTATCGTTTGTCCGCGGAGGCGAGCTGCTCCCGGGCTTTTGTCATCGCTTCACGGACATCTCTGATCCGTTTCTCTATGGTCCCAAGCCACTTTTGAGCCTGTTTTGCCCCTTCGAGTTCCTTCCGCGTTTCGACGACGGTCGATTCCGCCTTTTTGGGATCCTTTTGCGAGAGCGCTCCGAGTTGATCTTCGAGCGCTTTCGCAGAAGCTTGGAGCGTTGCGACCTCCCGCTCGATTCGGGACTTCTCCTCGATCGCTGCGTCCCGACCGATGCGAAGCTCTTCGCACTCGGCTCGCTTGGCTTCGAGCGCCTCTTTGTCGGGGATATGCCGATCCGCGCGCGCGGGCGCCGGATGGTCGAGCGATCCGCAGACGGGACAGGGGTCGCCCTTGTTGAGCGCCTGAGCGAGAAACGCTGCCTGGCCCGTAATCCACGTCTCCTCGAGCCCCCGCAGCTCGATCTGAGCCTGCGTCAACGCGGCTTCCGCGTCCGACGCGCGATGAGCGGCGACGTCGCACTTCTTTCCGAGCTTGGCCCCTTTCGATCGGACCTTCGTCAACTTGTTGAGCGCTTCGAGACTCTTTTCATCGGCTGCGAGCTTGGCCTGCAGATACTCGACCTTCGCCGCTTCGTCCTTGGCCTGATCCCGTTCAGGGCCTTTCGCTTCCAACTCGTCGTTTAGACGTTCCATTGCGTCGGCAGCGGCGTGACGCTCCTTTTCGGCCGCTTTGACCGATTGCAGCGCTTGTGCGAGTGTTCGCCGGGACGCGTCCAGGTCGGTGACCTTGTCCTTCAGACCTTCCAGTCGATCGCGCTCACGTCGGGCCTCATCGCGCTCGGGCTCTCGATCCCTCTCGCGTTCGAAGCGCTCCCGAGCGGCTTTTATGGCTTCCTCTGCGGCTTTGTGCTCGGCGCGCGACTCGGCGAGCCGCTTATCCGCGTCCATCGATTCCTTCCGCCGCTCTTCAAGGGCCGTCTTCACGGGCGCGAGCGCGGCGGCCTTCACGGCTCGGGCGAGGAGGCCCCGTTTCGTGTCGAACTCCGGTGACAACGCCTTCAATCGTTCGAGATCTTCCCGGGCTTTTCGTTGCTCCTCGAGACGCTCCCGGGTGCGGCGCGCGGCGGCCAGCTCGTCTTGAGCCGCCTTATCCGCCGCGATGAGGCGCTCTTTCCGAGCCCCGAGCTCCTTGAGTCGCTCCGTAGTTTGTTCGAGCGCTTCACGGAGTTCCTCTCGTGAGTCGGCTTCGCTTTGTTTGAGGATGAAGCTCTGTTCGGCCTCGAGGTCCTTCATGCGTCGTGCGAGCGCGTCCGCTGCGTTTTTGAGCGCGTCCTCGATGCGGCTGTAGAAGGCGGTCCGGAAGAGGGCTTCCATGATGGCTTGGCGTTCTCTCGAGTCAGCCGTGAGAAGGCGGCGAAACCGACCCTGCGGCAAGACGACGACCTGCCGGAATTGATCGCTTCGGAAGCCGAGCAATTCTTCCACGTGTTCGGTGACCCGTTTCCACTGAGTAACGTCGGGCGGGCGTTCGTCGTCAGGATCGTCATTGGGCGAGAGCTGCCGGAACGCCGCGTCGGCCTTGACGGCCGTCGTGCCCGAGCCGCGCTTCTTGGGACGCTCCTGATCCGGCCTGCGGTAGACCCGATACGTCCGTCCGCGGAGGGAGAAGTCAAATATCACCTCCGTTGCCAGAAACGGGTCCGCGTGATCGCTTCTCATGCCGCGACCTTTGCGATCGCCGCCGGAGGAGTCGCCGTACAGGGCGAAGCATATCGCATCGAGAATAGTTGTCTTGCCGGAACCGGTGGGTCCGTGAATGAGGAAGAGGGACCTTTCCCCCATCTCGGTGAAATCGACCCTCTGCTCTCGACCGAACGGGCCGAAGGCCCGCATGATCAGACACAGCGGCCTCACTGAGAAGTCTCCCGTTCCGCGCGGCGGACATCGTCCACCACGGACTCGTACGCGGACCGTTGGTCGGCGCTGAGAGGTTCGCCGGTCATTTGGCTGAAAAAGGCCTCGAAGAGCGCCCCGTCGCTCAAGGATCGGATGTCGCGGATAGTGTCGGCGTCTTCGGGGTCTTTGCGAAGAGCCGGTCGATCTACGTGAAGGATATTGGGATAGACCGCGGCGAGCCGGCCCCTCGCATCCAGTATCTGCCCGCGATCGAGGAGCGACACCGCAACGTAGGCCTCCCGAAGGTGCTCCGGACCGGGGTCCGAAAGCAAATCGGCCATGTAACCGGAAACGCGACGCAGATCGCGGCGCGGCCGCAACGAGACGGATTCGACAGAACACACGCCCCGCGAGTCCATTTCCACAACATCGACCGACTTTTCATGGTCGGCCTCGGAAAAGGAGTATTTAAACAGCGATCCCGAGTATCGGATACGCTCGGAGCCGACGTTCTGCCTTTGATGGAGATGCCCGAGCGCAACATAATCAAAGCCGGCGAACGACTCGGCGCGTACCCGATCGCTGCCGCCGATGGAGAGCGGACGTTCCGATTCGGTCTCATGGCCTCCGTCGACAAAGGCGTGGGTAATCAAAACGGACCGACGATTGTCCGGGCGTCGATTTCTTATGCGATCCACGAGCGCAAGAGAAGCTCGATCGCAGTCCCGCACCGAATCGTCATCCAAGGTGAGTCGCACGGTCGGCGGCTCGAAGAAGGGAAGGGGGTGGAAGTCTACGGGGCCGTGCTTGTCATGAATGGTGACCGTATACTGTTCAGCGCGCACGTCCCCGATTATGTGCAGTCCGCTCGAGGCGAACAACGATCGACCGAAGCCGAGCCGCTCAGGGCTGTCGTGGTTCCCCGCGATGACGATCGCCGGCAGCCCGAGTCCCGAAACAATCCGTGACAGCACGTCGTCGAGCAGCCTGACCGCGTCCGGGGGCGGCACGGCCCGGTCGTACACGTCGCCGGCGATGACGATAAGGTCGGGCCCGGCGTCACGCGCCAGTTCAACGAATTGGTCCAAGAGGAACGCCTGATCCTCGGTGAGACGCACACCGTGAAGAAATCGACCCAGGTGCCAGTCGGCCGTGTGGATGAATCGCATGCGCCAATCCAGGGGGCGGTGAACGCGCCGCTCCGGTGATGGATTGAGAGGTTCTCTTCGAGTTCCCGGCTCCTCACTATGCCGCTCCCGCGCCGTTGCGTCAAGTCAGTCGGTCGGCTTGACCATCAGTGCGGTTTTGATTACCATTGGTGTGTTTTTTCATCGACGCCGATTACGGGATTTTGCGCATGCTCCACACCGACACCTCACGCTCGAACGGATCATTCATACGACGGATTCTGCGGAACAGATCGCGACGAATCGAAGAGCAGCGGGCCGCGATGTCGCCCGACAAAAAGCATTTCACCGGCGCAGGAACGCTCGCCGTCATTCTTCTGTTGGCTCTCCTGGGGACATTTTCGACCGGATTTCTCACCTATCGCCATGTGATCCTTGTCTCGGAAAGCGACGCTGTGGGCGAATCCTTCCTTTGCCGATCGGAAGGATACATCAGTTGCGATTCCATCCTGTTGACGGAATATGCGGTCCTCTTCGGGCACGTCTCGTCGGCCGCTTTGGGCTTGATGGGATTTGTTTTCGTTCTCTGGTGCGCGGTAAACGGATTGGTGAATCCGCGTCTCCGCAAACTTGCCTGGGTCTATCTGATCCTGTACTTCTGCGCCGCGCTCGGGTTCAGCTGGTACTATCTGTACGTAATGGCGTTTCACGTCGACTTCGTCTGTCCGTGGTGCCTCGTGGTCCACGCGGTCAATATCACGTGCATTATCATACTGTTGGTCGGTTCGGTGAAGCGGCGGAAGGAGTTCCTGATCCGGGAGACCGCTACGTGGGGTGAACGGATCTATTTCACGGTATGCGGTCTTGTGGGCGCGTTGGCCGTGTTCCTCGCCGCGGGCATGATCGAGAAGACCCTGAGCTTCGAAGACGCTCGGGTGAAGTACGAGGACTTGAGAAACGATCCGGTGGTGACTTTGGCGCTTCTCAGGGCGTCACCGGATTACGAAGTCCCCATCAATCCCGACGATCCGGTGTTCGGCGCTCAGTGGGCGCCGTTTCCCATCATTCTCTTCACCGATTACGCGTGCCCGGTGTGCGCGGAACTCGAGGTCTTCCTGAGACGGCTCGCTCTGCGCAATCCTCAGCAGCTGCGCATCGTGTACAAGAATTTTCCGCTCTCGACCAAATGCAACGAATACCTGTTGGGCAATCTCCATCCGAACGCCTGCCCTGCGGCCCGGGCTGCGTACGCCGCGTTCATGCTCGGCGGGAATCAGGCGTTTCAAGTCTACACCCACCTCTTGTTCGCGAACAGGAAGCGATTGGCCGACGAGCCGTACGACGAGTTCGCCAAAGAGGTCGGACTCGATTTGGACAAATTCCGTGCGCTGAACAAGCCTGGGTCTCCCGCGGACGAAAAGGTCATGAAGGACATCGAGGAAGGGAATCGACTCCGGCTGAACGCCACCCCGCAGCTCTTCTTCCTCAACAAGAAACTGCCGTCGAATTATCGGGGCGCGTTCCTCGTCCACTTGCTCGAGGACCTCATTAGAGAGTATCGGCCCGAGGCCGGAGAGGTGAAACTCTACTTGCCGGGGACGTAGTGTCGGTCTCAGCGCCGGCCGTCTTCCGGTGGGAAGATCATCGGGGCCGCGCGCGGTTCGAGGCGGACCTCGACGGGTGTGCTGCCCGCGTAATCTCCGTCGGTTTCCACGGGGAAGGGTCGGTCGGATTCAATCCTCACAGCGCTCCCCGTTACCCTGGTAATGTCTCTCAGAAGTGAGGGGCATCGCAGGAACGCTCCCAGGCCGTAGCGCACGATGGCGGGAACGCTCCCCCGCGGGAACAGACAAACATGAAAACACCCGGAATCGAGCGCCGCTTCCTTCGAGAAAACGAATAGGCCGCCGTAGTGTCGAACCTTCAGCACCATGACCGCCGCGGCTTGAAAGCGTCGAGTCTCGTCGACGGTGACGGTGAGCCGGACCTGTTCGTACTTGCCGAGCGAGGTCAGGATGGGGACGAAATAGCCTCGATAGCCGAGCGTATTCCGACCGTTTCGCTCGATCGTTTCGGTGACCAGGGAGTCGAATCCCACACTGGTAATGAGCAGAAATCGACGATCCCCCATCAGACCCATGTCGACGCGGCGCACGGGCCCGTGTTCGACCACCTGGGCCAGCGCCGCAGGATCCCGAGGAATCCCAAGATCGTACGCCAGCATATTGGCCGTTCCCGTGGCGAGATGCGTCATGGGCGTCCGCCCCGGATCGACGAGTCCGTTGAGAACTTCGTTGACCGTTCCGTCACCCCCGGCGATGACGAGCCGGTCCACGTCGGGTTCGAGGCGGGCCGCGCGGCGATGCGCGTCCCCCGCCGAGGCCGACACATAAACCTCGACTTGGTGACCTCGGCTCTCGAGCAGCGAGGATAATTCCGAGATCCGTTTCCGGGATTTACCGGCGCCGGCTATGGGATTACCGATGATGAGAAACTTCATGTCGCCGAGTTGATGAGCGCAGTCAACGCAATCGAGCGAATCGCCGCGTCGGGCAAACGAACGCGAGGCCTTATCCGGGCGGCCGGCATAGCGTCGCTCCTGGTCGACTTCTCCACTACCGAACAGGGCCCGCTACCCGACGATGGCGGTCGAACGCCATGATACACCACAATGGCGGTCCATCCGCAATAGAATTACGGTCCAAAGGAGAGCGAACGCGCTCGGCGCGGCGATTCTCGAGACGTCTCGGTCATGAGGGGGAGGGGTGAGGCCGCAGCCGCAGCCTCTCCCTGTCGTGCGAAGGCGCTATTCTTCGGCGCACTCTTTGAGCGCCGCGATAACCTCGTCCGGTTCGGCTCGATTCGTGTGATCCACATCCACGTGCGCGTAACGAATCTTCCGGTTTCGATCGATGACATACGTGGCCGGAAGCGGGAGCTGCCAAGAGCCGTCGGCGTTATACTTGGAAACGTTCAGACCGCGTTCCGTGTAGACCTGTCGAAGTTCATCGGAGAAGGTCCGTACGATGCCGAACCGACGGGCGACCTCGTTCCCTTTATCGCTGAGCATGGGATAGCTGAGACCGTGCTTTTCAGCCACCGCACGCGACTTCTCGACGCTTTGGGGCGAGATCGCGACGACGCTTCCCCCGATCTGTTCGATGCGGGACAATTCGGGCTGCCATGACCGCAGCGCCAGGTTGCAGTACGGTCACCAGCCCCCGCGGTAAAAAGTGACGATCGCCGGACCCTTTGCAAGGAGTCCGCTGAGAGAGACGGCCGCGCCGTCCACGTCCGGCAGCGTGAAGTCGGGCGCTTCCGCGCCTTTCTTCAAGGCACGGTCGAGTATGCCGGATTCGGCGAGATCCTTGACGGCTCGTTCCATAACCTCCCGTGTTTCCTCGGGGATGTTCTCCTTCGATTCCTTTCGCTGCGCGGCCAACTGCTGTTCAAGCGACATGGCGAGTCCTTTCTTTACGCAATTATGAATTAACAATCTTCGGCGCCTGATTCACCATGTGATCATTCGAGGGCTGGAATGCAACTGGGGGGCGCGGCGGCGCCGGCGCAGAAGGCGGGAGAACGAAAACATTCCGGATCGAAGCCGGTCAATTCCGTAATCCGGCCTGCATGAAAAGATGCGTGGACCTCTCGCGAAGCCGTCTCGGCGCACAGATCGCGCTAAAACCGAGATTGCCGCGTCATTTTGTTGCCGGCAATGTGGGTATGAAGGTCTCAGCCTGCGCTGCGCCCCGGCATGGGGGCCGCAGGAGGCGGTCCTGGGGGAACGCGTCTCCGTACGGGTTGTTCCGCGTAGTGTCGAGCGGTTTTTCCTGCCTTATCGACCGCATCCTCGTCGGCTCCGTGTTGGATCAACAGGTGGGCCGTCTCTTGATTGCCCCGCATGTAGGCCCACATGAGCGGGGTTCTGCCGAACCGCCTATCTTTGGCCGAAATCCGCGCGTCCCGCCGGATCAGGTATCGGGCTATCTCAGCCGCCCGCCGATCTTCCGACTGCGCGGCGACCATGAGCGGCGTCGCGCCCCAGGGCGTCGTCGCGTTGACGTTGGCCCCCTTCTCCACGAGGATTTTCACCAGTTCGAGATTGCCGCTCCGGACGGCTTCGTGGAGGAGCGTTTCACCGATCCTCGATCTCATGTTCGGGTCAAGCCCTCCTTCAAGGAGCCCGGCGACGCGCTCGGCCCCGCCAGGGGCCGCGAGCGCGTTGCGCAAGACCGGAAGCGCGACCGTTGCGTCGATTGCCACAATCCCGCCGTGATCCTTGAGAGTATCCGCAAGATAGTCATTACCCGCTTCCAAGGCGTGGACCACGGGGGTTCGGCCGGCGGACTTGTCGTTGACGTTCGCGCCGTGCTTCAAAAGGAGCTCGACGACCGCTTGCCGACGTTTTCCCATCGTTGAATTCCGCGGAGCGTGAAATCGGCACGCAAGGGCAAGCGGAGCGTTCCCTCTCGAATCGAAGGCATTGACGTTCGCGCCGTGCTCCAAAAGCAACTCGACCGATCGTTCACACGCGATCATCGCGGCCGACATCAACGGCGTCCGACCGTACTCGTCGCGCGCGTCGGGGTTGGCGCCATCGGCCGCAAACTCCTCGATCAGGCTCAAACCACCGTCATGATCGCCCGGACATGAGCCGGAACGGAAGGCGTCCAGGAGCAGTTCCGTCGAGACCTTGGCGACCGCGTCCTCTCGCGCTCCCCTTGACCGAAGGAACGTCGCGACGGCGAAATGACCGTTTTTGACGGCAAGGGAAAGCGCGGACCGGCCCCCGTCTCCGACCGCGCTCACATCCGCGCCGTGGCTCACGAGCATCTCAGCTGCAGCGAGCGCAACCGTATCGTTCAGTCGCCTCAGCCGGTGTCGGCGGTCGGACATGAGATACATGAGCGCGGTGCGGCCGTGCTTGTCCCGGACGTCCGCCCGAGCGCCGCTCTTGAACAATAGTTCAAAGGTTCTCATAAGGTCCCGGGCCTCGCCGGGGCACTGGAGGCGGCTTCCGGCCGCGACCATCAGCGGGGTCGTTCCGTCGTTGTCGGACACGTTGACGTGCGCTCCCCGGGAAATGAGATAGGCCGCCACGTCCGCGCACCACGATCTGCATGCGGAAAAGAGCGCGGTGGATCGGTTCTTGGTCCGCGCATTGACATGCGCGCCCTTCTCGATGAGCAGCTTGACGATCTCCAAATGCTCGGAAGCGCTTCCCCGGCACGGAAAGGACGACCCGGCCGCGCACATGAGCGGCGTGCGTCCCGTGATGTCCCGCGCGAAGATGTCCGCGCCGCCGGCGATGAGGCGCTTCACCACATCGACCCATCCGTGGGCCGCCGAGGCCATCAGGAGCGTCATTTCATGCTTGTTCGCGGAGTTCACGTCCGCGCCTCGATCGAGCAGAATCTCGACGACCTCAAGGAAGCCTCTTTCCGCCGCGACCATGATCAGCGGCATTTCTCCCGTATCGCCGGAGGGTCCGACGGCTTGGCCTCGGTCGAGCAGCAGACGAACCATGGCAGCGTCGCCTTTCCCGGCTGCTATGGTGAGTAACGAACGCCCGTGCGCGTCCGCCGTGGTCAGCCGCGCCCCTTCCTCGATGAGCCGCTCCGCATCGACCGTGCGGCCTTCGGACACGGCTTTCAGCAGGGCAAGATTCTTGATCGTTGAATTGCTCCCCGTGTCGGACGCCGCGGCCGCGCCGGCCGTGAGAATCACGACGAAGACGACGGTAATCAACCGTAGTATCAATGAATTACCCATGACATCCTCCCGGATTGGGTTGCGACAAGGATGAACGAAACGGCGCAGATACGCCCCTCTTTCTACCTTACCAATTTTCGTGCCAATTGTCGTCCGGGCTTCGTTCACGGCCGGATGGGCGCGCCGAGTTGATAACCTTCGATCTTTCTTGCGGATTGCGCACAGGACGCGTTTTGTCACGGCGCCCGGCATCAGAGGCTATATTGCTGAAATGTCAGGAGAATTGAGTGTCAAGTTCATTGTCGGTGATCCGCATTCTATAAAAAAACTTAATACGGCCGATAACCGTAGAAATAGTAGCTCGATAGCCCGAACTCCTCAACGCGGCTCGGCCCGAAACCGCGGATCGCGGACCGCCCCAAAAACGGAATGAATAGCGTTGGCCCGCATTCGAAAAAAAAAGGACCCGGACGTATCCGGGTCCAACGTGCCCCTTGCATGCGGTTTAGGAGGGATTGGTCCCTCTGTCCTCCCATGCCGAGCCGGTCCATTCGTACCAGACGCCGGTGCCAAGGTCCCGATACCACTGATCCGTATCGCCGGCGGTTCCGTCGATGTCGTAATAGGCCTTGTCGTATTCGTAGTAGACGTGGGCCGAAGTTCCGTCATGGAAGCCGGACTCTTCGTATTGCCAGCCTTCAGTAGGGCCGTATTTTCTCCAAACGTCTCCCTTGATTCTGTCCTTCACTTCGTAGTCGCCGTTCGAATGAACTTGTCTCAGCCACTGCCGCTCGGAACCGGCGCCGGCAGGGTCTTCATACGTGTACATCCTGTCGTGGTAGGTATTGACGCCGTCCTCCACGAACCAATACCGATATCGTTCCCATGCGTTATCGTCCAGATGGTCGTACCATTCCCAGATATCTGTGAAATGCGACAAGCGCCGGTCACCGTGAGCGCCGTCATCGACGAGTTTGTAGTTCCAGTCATAGTAGACGTTCCCGTGCCACACGAACATTTCTTTCCACCCACTGTCATCCCACTGCCATTGGCCGTCACTGTGGCGTTGGCGGTAGGCGTCATCAAAGTCCCCGGTTGCATCCCCGTCTGCGTCACGATACGAATAGCCCCAGTCGTTAAACACCCGGTCGGTCATCCAGGTGCCGTCGTTGTCAAACCACGTCCTAAAGGGTTCCCAATCATCGTCGTTCACGTCATCAAACCACTCGGACCCGGCGTTTCGGAAGAAATAACCGGAGCCGGCGTCTCTGTAGACGTTTTCCGTGTCAATGTTGGAGTACCAGCTTTGATCCCATTCATGTTTGACCCGAGTGAACGTATCAGAACCCACGACTTGCGGTTCATTGTCGGTCCACGTTTCAAACGGATCCCAGTCGCCGATCACGGGATCCTTGAATTCCCATTCGGCGGTCGGCCCGCCCGAATGGAGGCGTCGGAGCTTTTTATCATTGTCTCCGCCGTCCATATCGTGCCACGTCACACCCCACTCTATCTTCACTCTGTCCGGTCCTACATCGGTCCAACCATATCGCGTCCATCCATAGACCGGTTCGTTGTAATACTTCACGCCGTCGGAGTTGAGGTATCGCAGTTTTTCTTCCCATCCGCCGGTGGCGCCGTCCTCGTCGATGTACGTGTAGCTTGAGCCGGATTCGAACGTGTGTTTGTAATAGTGTCCGCCGGAACCCAGATACCAACTATTGAAGGGCCGCCAACTGTCGTTGTCGTAATCGTCGTAAAAGAGTTCGGTATCGGAGTAGTGGTCCTGAACTGCGGCGTCGGCTTCCGAATCGTAGGTATTGGTGAGCGTTACGCCCCATGCGGTGTTGGACGGCCACGCCCCAATGATGGAACCTGGCGCCCAGCCATGATGGGAATAGTCGAACATGTTCTTGACCCGATTTCCCCCGTCGTCAAACCAAACCCCCCACTTCTCCCACACGTTGGAATCGACGAAATCCCACCACTCGACGTATCCGCTTATGTCCCTGAAGTAGTAGTTCTTGGTCGAGTCGCCGTGCTCGTTTTCGCGCCAGTGGTCCTTGGTCGTGCCGCCGGTTGTGTAATAGCTGCGCCACTCGCCGTCCTCGAAGACATGGTAGGTGTGGGTGTAGTCGACTCCGTCGATGGTGGGAGCGTCAGCGTCGGCGAACCATTCGTCGTATGGTTCCCATTGATAGCTATCGGCGGGGTCCTTGTAATAGCGCTTGATTAGCGCGGCGTCGCCTTCCTTGAAGTCTTTCAGATCCTGATGCCATCGGAACACATAACGCTGATCCGGGTCGGCCTGGGCGGTTCTTTCGTAATCGAGCCACGAGCCGTTCACGTCGTTGTAAGTCCATACACCCGGGATGTCGTCGTAGAACCATGTTTGGAACTTCTCCCAATCTTGTCGGTCGGCCCAATCCCACCACCACTTGATACCGTCCGTGTGATACTGCATATAATCGACGACAGCGTGGTTCTCGTTCGTGTCATAGTAACCGAACCGCCAGCCGTGTTTCACGTATTGCACGCCGTCATGGTCCCAGGCGTTATACGCGTACAACGCGCCGTCGTCCCAGACATCCGAGTAGAGGAATTCGCCGGTTGCCGGATGCTCAAACACGAAATAGAGCAGGTGTTCCTTTGCCAGAGGATCTCCTCCGGCGGTGCTCCAATCGAGGTCCCATGAGCCCTCGTCGCTCAAATCCGCCGGCGGGGAGTCGGAGTTCGCCCATACTTGGGCGGTCGCCCACGGCACGTTCTGATTAATGTAGGTTTCTATCGCGGAGAGGATGGCCCTGCCGTCGTCGCCGGCGGCCAACTCGGGCGCTAGGAACTCCACATACGGCGCTCGATGTCCCAGGGTCGCAAGAAAGCCGCCCCATTGGCGAAAGAGATCGGCGTAGGTATCCACGTTGGCCGCGGTAATCGTGGCGGAGCCGATCTTGAGATTAGAATCCGCTACGGCGTCGCCATCAATCATGACGGTGTCGAAGTAGTAGTGTCCGTGCGCCAGCCACAGGTCGTGAAGCCAGTCGGTCAGATCCTGCATGCTCGTCGAGCTTCCATAGTCCGAGAGCTTGATCGTGTTGGTCTCCAGCCATTCCTCTTTTCCCACGCCCGCCCCTACGGCCGCGACTTTGAAGGTCTGGCCGAAGGTTGAGGAATCGTAGTGGACGTACTCGAACGTAAACTTCAGATTGTCGCCGGCGCCCGCGTCTATGATCTCGACGACCTCGTGAGACCCTCCCGGTTCATGGAAGAGGAACTTCGATTCACCGATGTACCCGCCGCGGCCCTCATGATTGAGACCTCGATAGCCGCTCCACGCCTCTTCTTCGGTCTTCCCGAAATCGTAGGCGTAGTCCAAGTTCCCTTCGCAGAAGAACCACGCCTTGCCGGCGCCGCCGGTTCCGCCTCCGGGCAGGTAGAAGTACCAGTCATTATCGTGCCCCGCGGGAAGCTGATACCACCGATTTTCGAACATCATCACGCCTGAGACCAGCTTGACCTGCTTATAACCGCCCGATCCGTCCGGATCGTGCACCATGTAACCGAGCGGGACGACCTCCTCGACGACCTGCCACTGCGGCGCTCCAGCGCTGTAATCCCAGAAATACCACTGCCCGCGTCCGTCCGGCCCGCCGTCATAATCGAAGCGGTATTGCCAGTCTTCGTCCCAGGACCAATAGGTTTCTTGCCACGTTTGGTCGTAATACATCAAGCGCTGATTCACGTAATGCCACTCGCCGTCGAAGATGAGGTCGCCGTTCCGGGCGAAACTCGCGTAATCCCACGGAGCGCCGGTCATCAAATGCCAGCCGGCGTCGGTCTGTTCCCACCAATTGCCGTTGGCGTACTCGAAGCAATAACCCCACCGAAAGGCGTCGTTGTCCCACCACCAGCCGCGGTTGTTGTAAAAAAGGAACTCTTCGCCTTCGATTTCGTGCACCTGGCCGTCGAAAATGCCTTCGCCGGGGGTTATCCCCACGAGGTCTGCGGTCGCTTCCGAGGGTTCGGCCGCGCCGTCAAGGACGATACGCTCTTCCAACTGTTCCAAGTACATATCTCCACGGCAGATCTTAATCCGGTTTTCACCAATCCGCGCCATCCTCATCCTCCTCTGACCGGCGCTCTTGCCGAGCCGCTCGGTGTCGAGATCCCTCCGGTGTATATGTCAGTTTGGCTATTCCCAATATGTGATCGTCGCTGCGATCACCGTGATTTCCATAACGCTGAAGCCCAAAATCAAATGGGATCGGAAGCTTACGCCCGAACCCGAACAAACCGAAATCGTTCGATAGCATGGAAGCAAAAAAGGCGCCATGCCGACCCGCCCGATAACGCGGCTCAATTACCGGTTTTGCACATTTAGGGAAATGGCGGTTTGAGCCCCCTCTTTGGCCCAAAATTGTCCGCCCGAAGGCCGAGAAGTTCTAACCGATCAATTTGTCTCGGTATTCAACTGTCAATCTTCTTGGCGTACCCTGCGTAATTTGTCCACTCGCCGCCCATCCTCGCAAAAAAGCTGCCGATCAGCCCGCTCTCGCGGAACCGAAAACTCTGGAATCGGAATTCCACTATCGATCGTCCGAAAAAACAGCGTTGACAGGGGGGAACGCCGGACGCCCGAACGGCAAAAAAGTCCGTGATCCCACGGATCGAGGCCCATGTTGGTCGGCTGCGTCAAGGGAGTTGTCGGTAGGATTGACAGAAATGCTCGGGTTCGCGAAGCCGTCGGCGCAGGGGCGCCGCGTCGGTGTCCGCGCCGCTCCTTAGAAGCTGCTCCCAACCCCGACGGAAACGACGACTCCGCTCAAGTTCACGTTGAGTTCGGGGGTTCCTTCCGTGGAGATTCGCCGAAAAAAGTAGTCATAGGAGACGTCGCCGGAGAAGGCCGAGTCAGCGCCCGGCCGAGAGTGAACACACGAATTTCTGTTCGTTGATTGAACCGCCCCACTGGAGAACTCGATGCTCTTCAACAAGCCGAAAGCCGTGTCGTTCGTAGAGTCGCCGGGCTGCGTGCAAACCTTCGAAGGTCCAGAGGTAAACCGAGGGATGCCCCGCCTCCCGGCAGAATTCGATGGCTCGGCCGATGAGATCCGCGCCGATCTTTTGTCCCTGGAATCGAGGGTCGACGATGAACCACCGCAGGCGCGCGCCGTGCTTCTGCGAATTCTTAGCGTCGATTGCGATCGCGCCGGCGAACCGGTCTTCGGATCGCGCTGCCCAAAAACCGTCTCGGCCGTCTTGAAACGAGGAAAAGAAATCCGCTAGATCGCGGGCCACCTCGGTCTCGAAGGAGACGTCAAATCCCCAATATTCATGGTAATAGGTCGCGTGAAGCCGCGTGACGTCACCGATTGCGCCCGGATAATACGCTGTCATGGTGATAGGTCCGGCGCCGGCGGTTGTTTCCATGGAGCGCTTTCCCGGATCAGAACTTGAAGTCCACGCGGATTTTGAAAATGCGTTTGGCCGGAAGTTCGAGGATATCGGTTCCGGTCTTTTCGATCAGATCGAGGATGGTGCGTTTCTTTTCGTCTTCGGAGGGAGCGATAAGGGTGAACCACACGTTGTATTCATGCTTGCGCTCGTAGTTATGGGTGACGCCGGGACATGCGTTGACCGTTTCAACGAAGACGTCGAACTTGTCCTGCGGCGCCTTGGCCGCCAGCAGGGTGCTGACGTACCCGACCCTCCGTGAATTGATGGACGCGCCGAAACGCCGAATAATGCCCTGATTCTTGAGCTTGGCGATTCTCTCCAGCACTTCGTCTTCGCTCATGTCGAGACGATCTCCGAGCACCCGGTAGGGATGCCGTTCGACGGGGAAGTCGGCTTGAATTTCGTTGAGAAGTCGCTTGTCGCGGGGGTCCATGCGTTGGATCTCCTTGGGACTCACCCAACCGTGGGATCTACCGCGGAATGAGTATCCGACGGAACGGGTGATCCCGAAAGACGGCCGAATCGCGGGCGTCGAGAATATCAGGATATCGCGGAGGACGGACACTCGCCGCAATCGTTATTTGTCACATTTTCGTACCATTTGACGACTGTGAGCACGTTCGGACCGTTTACACCGGCCGCGTAGGAGTATTCGTCCATAAGTTGTCGGATGCAGAACAGTCCGTATCCTCCGGGCGAGGGGTCGTCGAAGTTCGGTTCCGGAACGGCGTCCGGATCGAAGCCGACGCCCCAGTCATGGAAGACGAACTCGATGCGATCGCTGCGGAGATTGACTTCCACCGCCAGCCGACCGTGCTTTTCGCCGGGATATGCATGTCGGATGACGTTGGTGAAGACCTCGTTGATGACCAGTTCGATATTGTCGATCCACTTCGGGTTGTTCTCGAATGGGGGCAACTGTTCCATCAGACTGCGCACGAACGCGTTAAGGGGGCGTAAGAGCAGCATCGCTGCGGGTCCGTCGAACTTCACGGCAGCCTCTTCAGCCATGACCGTAATTCTCCATACCCCTGAGATCTGTGTGCGCGCACGGGAACGGCTCCCCCCGAGGAGAGCCCTTCGCGCTAATCAAACGATTGCACGGCCGAGTTGAGATCATCATGGATTTGGAAGACACGGTGCAGACGCGTCAGCTCGAAGAGGGATTTCGCCTGCTCGCTGGGTCGTGCGATCCGAAGATCCCCTCCGTTTTTCAGGAGCGCGCGTAAAGACGCCACGAGCGCGCCGCACCCCGAGCTGTCGATGAATTTGGTCTTCTCCAGGTCGATGACGAGCTTAACCTTCGACTCTTCCACCAGCTTCTTGATTGTGTCTTTGAGTTGCGGCGCCACTACCGCGTCGAGTCGCTCATCGGTCGTCACAACGGTAATGTCGTCCTTTTGGTCGATCCGCATGCGTCAACTCCCTCACCCCATTCATACACGTATATTCTGCGCCGCACAAGCGGGTTCGCGCTTTAAACGCCGTGTCGGTGGGTCCTCTCACGCCTGCGCCCACGGCGCCGAAACGAACTCACCCGCTCGGATGTAGGGTTCAGCGGATGTCTTTATCATACGGGCCCAGGCGGGTCTGTCAAGTCCGGTCGCGCTCCGGTCATTCCCGGGCGATCAAAGCCATCGGCCGAACACGATGTTGGACAGGAGTCGCCCCCGAGGGGTCAACCGGAAGCGCCGGGGGGTGAATTCAAAGAGTCCGCTCTCCGCAAGATCCCCGACGGTGTGTTCGATGAACCCGGCTGCGTCGATACGATACCGATTTCCAAGCTTGTGAAGGTCCAGGCCTGTGACGAGCCGCGCGCCCATGATCAACGCGTCCTTGAACCGCATCAGCGGCGTCATCTCGGTGAACGCATCGCGGGGCGGGTCTCCTCGGCGTATCATCGCTTCGTACGCGGCTCTATCGGAGGTATTTGCGTACCGCACACGGCCGGTCATGCCGTGCGCGGCCGCGCCCACGCCGACAAATATCCCATCGGTCCAATACTTGAGATTGTGCCGAGACTCATGACCGGGCAAGGCGAAGTTCGATATCTCATACTGCTCGTAGCCGACCGCGCAGGCCGTTTCGCAGATCGCCTCATACATAGCCGCGGCAGTGTCGTCGTCGGGCCGAGGACACTCCCCCCGCTCCACCGCGTCGGCAAGACGTGTTCCTTCTTTCACCTCGAGAAGGTAGACGGAGAGATGATCGGGCCTCAACGAGAGAACACCGCCAAGGTCATCTCGAATCGAGGGCAACGTCCCGCCGGGGTAGCCTGCCATCAGGTCCGCGGAAACGGTTTTGAAGCCTACTTTGCGCACCCACTCGAATGAACGGACCGCGTCCGCCGCGGTGTGCGATCGACCCATACGCCGCAATTCTCCGTCGTCAAGGGATTGAATTCCCAGACTGATCCGTGTGACGCCCAGATCGCGGAACGCGACGAGCTTGGCCGGATCGGCGGTTCCGGGGTTCATTTCGATGGTGATCTCCGGGCTGTCCGCGACAGCGAATGTAGAACGACACGCGCCCAAGACTCGCTCGAGAGAGCCCGGATCGAGGAGCGACGGGGCGCCTCCGCCCACATAGATCGTATCCGTGACCGCGTCCGTCCCCGGCATGGTCAAAGAAGCCGCGCCGGTCGCGATGAGATCGAGTTCACCCAGAACCGCATCGATGTACGCCCGTTCTCGATCTTCGGAGTGCGGGCCGCTCACAAATCCGCAATACTCACAACGACTGAGACAGAATGGGACATGGATATAGAGCCCCGCCGGCTCATCATCAGGAGGAAACACCGGATCGAAACGGGGGTCAGTGTCCGGCGGAAAATCGCCCGCCGCGCGGAATCGGTCTCCGGATACTCCGGTCCCGTCGGCTTCAGAGGGTCGTGATCTTGATTTCAATGCGTCGATTCAATCGTCGGGCCGCCGCGCTCGTACCGGCCTTCACGGAGTGGAACTCGCCGTACGCCGCCGCGCTCAGGTGCTTTGGATTGACCCCCTTCTCGATCAGGTAGCGGACAACCTCCATAGCGCGCGCTGCCGACAATTCCCAGTTGGAGCGGTATCGCCCCGACGAGATCGGCACGTCGTCCGTGTGCCCCTGAACGAGAATGATAGGATCGAAATTGGGTGGAATTCTGGGAACCATCTCTTTGTAGATACTCACGAATTTGTCCAACTCCGCCTTGCCGCTCTCATTGATTTTGGCGCTCCCGGACGCAAAGAGAATCTCGGATTGAAAGACGAATCGGTCGCCTCGAACCTTGATGTCGGGGACGTCCGCGAATATCTTTTCGAGCTTCGCGAGGAACTCGCTGCGATACTTGGCCAGCTTGCGGAGTCGATCGATTTCCTCCTCTTTTTCGTCGAGGAGGCTCACCAGCTGAGAGAGCCTGAACTTCTTCCCCACCACTGCCTTTGTGGCTTCGAGACGCCGGCCGAGATCTTCCAGTTTTCCTCGCAGATCGACGATCTCCTTTTGGAGCGACGCCGCGCGCGTCTTTTCCCTGGTCTCGGCTTTTCGGGACTCGGCCAGCAGCCGGTTGAGACGGTCGACCTGATCCGCGTAGCGGGCAATCTTTTTGTTGAGCGCGGCGATCGCTGTGTTCAGTTTCGCGATCTCCTCCTGCAGCCGAGCGATTCGAGCCTCTTTTTGGCTGAGCCGGCGCTGCTTGGCGCCTACCTGCTCTTGCGCTTCCTCCAAGCTGAGTTTCATCTCCGAGATGCGCGACTCCCGCTCCTTGAGCACGCCGGCCTTTTCGCGGATCATTGCGATGATGTCCGCAATTTCACTCCGCTGCGCTTCCAGTTCTTCGTCCCGTTTTTCGACCTTTTCCGCTTGAGCGGCAAGGCGCGCCAAGGCGTCCTCGAGTTCGCGTTGCTTCGCTTCCAATCGGCCCGCCTGCGCTTGGATTTCGGACGTGGCGGTTCGGAGTTCCTCGCGTTTCTCGGCCAGTTCGCGTTCCTTTTCTGCGAGCGCGGCCGTCTTTTCGCTCACTTGGGAGAGGAGCAGGGCGAGCTGATGTCTCAACGTCGCGATCAGCCCTTCCAGTTGGGCGGTCTTCTGCTTTTGAGAGCCGAACATCTCTTCGAGCCGCGCGACCTCCTCCTCGAGCTTGGCGATCTCTTCATCGCGGATCGAAATCTCACGATGGAGGCGGAGCAGTTCCGTATCTTTCTTACTGATCGAGCGGGACAGGATGGTCTCTGTGATGGTGAAGAGGGTCACGACGAAGACGAAGATGAGGAGCAGAGCGACCATCACGTCGGTGAAGCCCGGCCACGCGTCGAATCGGTCCTCGGACAATCGCCGGAGGGTCTTGCGCGCCATCAGTACTCCTCCCGATCGGAGCCCCCGGTGTCTCTGTAATTCCCAAGCTCTTCCTCGAGTTTCCGGCCGATATCCGAGAACCCTCGGGAAAGCGTCTTGTTGGTGATCTCACCTTCCAGTTTGAGCCGATCGAGCAGTGCGCGCCCAATTTCTTCAGACGATTCCGTGTTGAGGCGAATCTCGGTGACGAGACGCTCCATTTGGCGTCCGAGCCCGTCCAGACGGTCCACGACGATCTGCCTCGTCTGGTTGGCGGCCTGGACCGCGTTGCGGGTCTGGCTTTCCTCCTCACGGAGACTCTCGAGCGCGCCCTTCATCTCGACCAGGGACGCGCCCAATCGTTCATCGGACGCTGCCTGCCGCGTCATGACTTCCGCCAAGTGCCGGAAGTTCTCCCCGAGCGCTTCCTGGATTGCGTACTGATAGAGCTGATCGGGAGTCTCCCGCCGGGGTCGTCGAGTCTCGCCGGGCTCATCGGTAACGGGCTTGTGCGCGGGAAGCAGGTGGGTCACCACGAAACGATCCAGATCCGCCAGCAACCGCGATCTCGCCTGGCGGGTCTGAACGTCGACGAACCCGAGGATAACCGATCCGCCCAGCCCGAAGAGCGACGTGCTGAACGCCGTTGACATACCGCCCAACATGCCGCCTATCGACGATTTCAGCTGCGCCAGGAATTGAGTTGGATCCTCGACGCGGGAAGGTTCCAAAGCGCTGAGAACGTCCTTGACGCCGGCGACGGTCGTCAGCAATCCCCAGAAGGTCCCGATCAGGCCCAGAAAGACCATCACGCCGATGAGATAGCGCACGAGCGCTCCTCGGCTTTCTTCCGCTTCCGCGTCCGCGTCGGAAAGCACCGCTGCGGCTACGGAAAACGATCCCGATCCCTCACGGGACAAACGCAAAATCCGGCCAACTCTGTCCCGAACCAAGCCCGACCCGATCGAGTCGGCGAGATCCGCGGATTCCCCCTCGGACTCCTCGTCCGCGCGAAGCCGATTCACCAGCTCGTCCATGCGGGAGGATTGAACGAGGAGTCTGATCAGCTCTCGAAAGGAGATGAGAAGCCCGAGCGCGGCAAGGCCCACGATAGTCCCGTTGATCCACGGCCGGGTGTTGAAAAAGGGAACAAGGTCGCCTCGCGACCAGTAGAGACCGTACGCGATAAGTCCGCAGAACGCCAATACAAAAAGACACGCCCGAAGAACATACAACGAGGACCGCGGGAAGTTCATTGCATCGTCCCCTCATGAAAGGCCGTGGCCCGACGGGCGCCGCCTCTTTCGGGCCGTGAACGGTAAGACTAACCCCTTGGGGCGATTCTAAACCACGGCGTCGAACTATGCAAATTCCTATTTGAAGGAGCGAAAAGCGGTGTCTGTGAGGGAACCAGGGTGCGAACGTTGGCTGGGGGACGAGGATTCGAACCTCGGTTACCGGGGCCAGAACCCGGCGTCCTGCCGCTAGACGATCCCCCAGCGGATTTCCTATTGTTAATCCGTTCGCTCCCGGGTGTCAAGGTCAATTCCCGGCGCCGGCGCACACACACACACAGATCCTGTTCCGGCCGGTCCCTCCACCCTTGCGGAATAGTCCGGCCGTCACAAACTTATGGAAAGACGGAGACCGCCGTGGCGCCGAGTAAACGGGTTGCGTTCGATGCCGGTAATTACGAGATCCGAAGAACGACGGCGGTTATTGCGCGATCGAAGGCAACGGAACGCATCCGCATTGGTACGTCGAAGCACTGTCGAAGAGGCTTATTGGTATCGTGAACCGCAACCATTCACTGCGCATATCGATCATTCCAGCGATCGCATTGTCCGCGGCGCTCCTGTTTTCGGGCCCGGCGATCTTTACCGAGAAGCGACGAGTGATCGAAGAGCGGGGAGGAGAAGCTCAAATGCAAACCGTACGAGGACAATTGGGTAATTCGGGCGAGGGCGGGGCCGGCGCGCAGGCTCACACGTTTGAAAACCGTCTCATCGATGAGAAGAGTCCGTACTTGCTGCAGCACGCCCACAATCCCGTCGATTGGTACCCATGGGGTGAAGAAGCGTTTGAAAAAGCCCGCCGAGAGGACAAGCCCATTTTCCTTTCCATCGGCTATTCCACGTGTCACTGGTGCCACGTGATGGAACGGGAAACATTCGAGAACGAAGAGGCCGCGAAACTGATGAACGAGGTGTTCGTTTCGATCAAGGTCGATCGAGAGGAGCGGCCGGATATCGATCACATCTACATGACCGTATGTCAAATGATGACCGGTGCGGGCGGCTGGCCGCTCAGCATTATCATGACGCCCGAGCGTAAGCCCTTCTTCGCCGCGACGTACATCCCCCGCGAGACCCGCTTCGGTCGAATCGGTATGATGGAACTGACCCCCCGCATCAAGGAAATCTGGAACACCCGCCGAGACGAAGTGCTGAATTCCGCCAACACCGTGGTTCAGGCGCTCCGGGATTCGACCGCGCCGGCCAAGGGCGAAGCCCTGGACAGGGACGTGCCGAGACAAGCGTACGAGCAGCTTGCGCAACGCTTCGACGGCCAATACGGCGGATTCAGCGACGCGCCCAAGTTCCCGACGCCGCATATCATGCTCTTTCTGCTCAGGTATTGGAAACGATCAGGCGACGAGCGCGCCCTTCGGATGGTCGAAACCACGCTCCGGAACATGCGGCTCGGCGGCGTGTATGATCACGTGGGCTTCGGGTTTCACCGTTATTCCACCGACTCGGAGTGGCTCCTGCCGCACTTCGAAAAGATGCTGTACGATCAGGCGCTCCTCGCGCTCGCACATATCGAGGCGTTTCAGGTGACGGGAAAGGAGGAATATCGCCGAACCGCGGAAGAGATCTTCACGTATGTGCTGCGGGACATGACCGACGAGCGGGGCGGCTTCCACTCGGCCGAGGACGCGGACAGCGAGGGTGAGGAAGGCAAATTCTACGTCTGGGAACTCGGTGAACTGGAGCGCGTGCTCGGCGCGGACGACGCCCGAATCGCGGCGGAGGTGTTCAACGTCGAGCGAGCGGGGAATTTCCGTGAAGAAGCCACAGGGAGAGTCACCGGCGCAAACATCCTCCATCTGAAAAAACCGATCGCTGAAATCGCTGCGGAAAAGGGGATCGACGAAGGGGAGTTGAGAGATCGCATCGAGACGATCAGGCGAACCCTTTTCGACCATCGGGAGAAGCGTGTTCATCCGCACAAAGACGACAAGGTCCTCACTGACTGGAACGGCCTCATGATTGCGGCCCTCTCGCGAGGCGCGCAGGTCTTCGGTCGGAGCGATTACGCTGACGCGGCCGGGAAGGCGGCGGATTTCATCTTGGCGACGCTCCGGGACGACCGCGGGCGGCTTCTTCACCGATACCGCGAGGGTGAGGCCGGTATCGACGCGCTCGTAGACGACTACGCCTTCTTCGTCTGGGGCCTGCTCGATCTTTACGAGACGACCTTCGACGTTCGATACCTCGAGGCCGCGCTCGAACTAAACGCCGATTTTCTCGGTCGCTTCTGGGACCGGGAGGCGGGCGGCTTCTATTTCACCGCGGAGGACGCGACGGACGCGCTTGTGCGCAAGAAAGATCTCTACGACGGGGCCACTCCGTCCGGCAACTCGGTGGCGGCCTGGAACCTGCTCCGCTTGGCGCGCATGACCGCGGATACCGATCTCGAGAAACGAGCGGATGAGATGATGAACGCGTTCGCCGGCTCGATCCGGCAATTTCCGTCCGTCTACACGCAGTTTCTCATCGCGCTCGACTTCGTCCTCGGACCGTCCTATGAGGTGGTTATCGCCGGCGACCCCGCGGGTCGGGACACGGAGGCCATGCTCGACACGCTGCGGCAGCCGTTTATTCCCAACAAGGCGGTGCTGCTCCGCCCGGCAGGGGAGGAGACGCCCAAAATCGCGGAATTGGCGGAGTACACCAAGGCCCAAACGAGCTGGAACGGGCAGGCGACAGCGTATGTGTGTCTGAATTTCAATTGCGAGCTTCCCACGACGGATCCGACTAAGATGTTGGAATTGTTGGGCGTTAACAGGCCGTGAAATTCCCGCGCAAATCGGGTATAGTTGACGCCGCGAATTCGTTTGGCAACGCGCCGATCTCAGCCGCTTAAACAGGGGATACCGCGGGGCGGGCCCGGCTCGCCCCTCCGGCGCGGAGGTCCGTGTAGGCGGCCGGAGCGCGACGCGCAACATCATATCCGGAGGATCGCCGTATGGGTGACTTGACCAACGACATCGACCAACTCTCCATCACCACAATCCGAATGCTCTCCGCGGACGCGGTCGAGCAGGCCAAATCCGGTCATCCGGGGTTGCCGCTCGGCGCCGCGCCGATGGCGTACGTGCTCTGGACACACTTCATGCGGTTCAATCCCGCGAATCCTCAGTGGCCGAATCGCGATCGATTTATCCTGTCCGCCGGCCATGGTTCCGCGCTGCTGTACGCGCTTCTGCATCTCACGGGGTACGATCTGAGCCTCGATGATCTCAAGCATTTCCGGCAATGGGGGAGCAAGACTCCCGGTCATCCGGAATACGGCTTAACCCCCGGCGTGGAAGCCACGACCGGTCCGTTGGGCCAGGGTTTTGCCATGGGAGTCGGCATGGCCCTGGCGGAGCGCTTCCTCGCTGCTCGCTTCAACCGCGCGGATCTCCCGATCGTCGATCACTACACGTACGCGATCGTCTCCGACGGCGACCTCATGGAGGGCATCTCATCGGAAGCCGCGTCGCTTGCGGGCCATCTCAAGCTCGGCAAAATCGTCTACCTCTATGACGACAATCACATCTCGATCGAAGGGCCCACCGAAATCACCTTCACCGAAGATGTGGACAAGCGTTTCGAGGCGTACGGGTGGCATGTTCAGAGCGTTGGCGACGGGAACGACCTCGGCGCGATCGAGGCTGCCATCGCCAATGCGCGACAGGAAGCGGAGCGCCCGTCGCTAATTCGGGTTCGGACGCGTATCGGGTACGGAAGCCCCAAGCAGGACGACGCGAGCGTGCACGGCGCGCCCCTGGGCGAGGCCGCTCACCGGAAGACCCGCGAATTCTTCGGATGGCAGGATTACCCGTGGTTCCACGTTCCCGACGAGGTCGCGGCCCATATGCGGCAGGCTTTGGAACGGGGCCGTGAGAACGAAGAAGAATGGCGCCGGCTGACCGAGCGGTACGCCGAGTCTTATCCCCAGGAATGGACCGCGGTGAAGAACGGTTTCGATGGAGTGCTCCCCGAGGGTTGGGACGCGGAGCTTCCGGTTTTCGATCCCAAGGACGGACCCGTGGCGACCCGCAAGGCGTCGGGCAAGGCGCTGCAAGCGCCGGCCGCTCGACTTCCGGTCATGCTCGGCGGATCCGCCGATCTTGGGCCGTCGAACAATACCCTGATTGAATCCGATCCCGATCACTCTGCGGAAACGCCCGCGGCCAGAAATATTCGATTCGGCGTCCGGGAACACGCGATGGCCGCGATGATGAACGGCATGGCCCTTCACGGCGGCGTCATCCCCTACGCGGGGACATTTTTCATTTTTTCCGACTACATGCGGCCGTCCATACGCCTCGCGTGCCTGATGAATGTGCGCTCGATCTTCATCTTCACTCACGACAGTGTCGCGGTGGGCGAAGACGGACCGACGCACGAACCCATCGAGCACCTCGCGTCGCTGAGAGCCATGCCCAACCTGGTCGTGCTGCGGCCGGGCGACGCGAACGAGACCTCCGCCGCGTGGAAGATTGCAATCGAGCGCACCGGTCCGACCGCGCTCATCCTGACCCGGCAGAAGATCCCCACGTTCGAGGAATCGCCGGAACGGGCCGCGGACGGCGTCGCCAAGGGAGCGTACGTCCTCTCGGACACGGACGGCCCGCCGGATCTTCTGCTGATCGCGACCGGTTCCGAGGTTCACCTGGCTCTCCAGGCCAAGGAGCGTCTTCAGTCCGAGCGGGGCGTCAACGCTCGCGTCGTCTCGATGCCGTCCTGGGAACTCTTTCAGGATCAGACGGTGGAGTATCGTGAATCGGTGCTCCCCGCGTCCGTGAAGAAACGCCTCGCCGTGGAAGCGGCCGCCACATTCGGGTGGGAACGATGGGTCGGCGATCAGGGCGACGTAATCGGAATCGATCGATTCGGCGCGTCCGCGCCCGGGGGGCAGGTTCTCGAGAAGCTCGGGATCAATCTCGACCACATAGTGAAGCGCGCGCTCGACCTCATGGGCTGAGACACCCGGGTCCGCGCTGAGGACGCCGGCGCCGGAAGCCGGATAGGGGAGCTTACGGCGCGTCGCAGGCGGCGATGTCCCGCGCGGTCTTCTCGACGTCGGCCAGGATCTCGGGCACGCGGTGCGGCGAATAGACCGCCGAGATATGGGCCACACTGTATTCCTTGAGACCCCAGTTCCAGACCATCGCGTCGGCGACGCATTCGATGCGTTCCTTGAGGAGCGCGCGATCGCGCCGTTCCTCCGGCCACTCGTTCTCGGGCGGTCGTTCGGCGGCCACATGTCCCAATTCGCGGAGGAACGTGCCGATAAAGACCGCCTCGGACCAGTCTTCCAGCCCCTCGAACACCGTGATCTCGTAGCGCCGCCACGCCCGAGGACCGAAAACCGCGGTCCGCATACCGATGAGAAAAGCTGGGTCAGGCCTGATTACAACGCTAAAAGCCCGGGAATTCAACAAGAATGAACGGATCTCCTCAGGCAGGAGATCGAACGCGTGTTCCAGCCGCCCGGCCAGCGCGCGATGACGGTTCGGCCGACGACAGCCCGAGTCGACCTGAATCTTTTCCGAAAGCGGACTTTCGCCCGCTCCATTCTTTCCGTTATCTCGAGACATATCCTGCAAAAAACCTTCCGGACGCGCCGGCCGACGTCCGTTACCAAAATTTCCGTGAATCGCCCGGGCGCGGCGCCGCCGGCTGCGCGGTCGGTTGAGGGTCCGATCCCGTCCATGCGCTCTTCAGCGCGAGATACTCCTGATTCCCGGGGTCCATCGAGAGGGCCTTCCGTAAAGAATCGAGAGCAACGCGGGGTCTGCCGAGCGCGTACTGAACGCGGGCGAGGTTCTCCCACATGTCCGGACTCTCGCCATTGGTCAATTTCACCGCTTTCTCGGCAAGCTGGAGGGCTCGACGCGGCATCCGATAGGGCGGGTCGGGCGCAAGGGCATGAAGGAGGCCCAACGCGCCGTACGCGGGAGCGAAGTTCTTGTCGATCTCGAGAGCCTTCTCGAAATCTTGCACGGCCAGGTCATAGTCGCCCATCTTTCGGTAGGCGGTGCCGCGGTCCTTGTAGAGGACCGGCGATTCCGGATTCACTTCGATGACCTTGCTGAACTCCTCGACGGCCTTGGCGTGGCGCCCCATTCCGCTGTACGCCATACCTCGATTGTGATACGCGGACCAAAACCGGGAGTCGATCTCGACGGCTCGATTGAAGTCGGTGAGCGCTTCCTCGAATTGACCTTTTCGCAGATACGCCGTGCCGCGATTATTGTAGAGCATGCTGTTCTTAGAATCGAAGCCGACGGCTTTGTTGAAGTCCGCGATCGCTTTGTCATACTGATGCGTGCTGTTGAACGCGAATCCGCGGTTATTGTAGAAGCGGGCGTCGTTGGGATTGAGACGAATCGCCTTGTTGAAATCCTCGATCGCCCGGTGGAACTCATTCATCCCGTTGTAGGCGAATCCCCTCGTGTTGTAGGTCTCGGCGGAGTTGGGATCGAGCATTATCGCCTTATCGAGCGCGGCGACCGCTTCCTGATAGCGATTGAGCGCATTATAGGCGAATCCCAGACGGGCATACCCCGCAGCGTACCCCGGATCGAGCTTGACCGCATCCGAGAGGTCCGCGACCGCCTTCTCCGGGTCGCCTTTGAGTAGCTGGATTTCACCCCGTTTGCCGCGCGCGCGCGCGGATCTCGGTTGAATCTTCAGCGCGCTGTTCAAATGGGCGATCGCATCGTCGAGATTGCCCGCTGCCTCGGCCTCGAGGGCCGCTCGGAAATACTCGTGGAATTCGCCGGCGGCGACGACGGCGGGGGTGGAAAGAATCGTAAGGAACAACAACGATATAAGCGCCGGCAATAACCTGAACTTCATCATCTCCCTCATACGAGATTCATGGATTCGTACGGCGTGCGCTCGATTTCACAGGTGATCTATACCGTCTTTCGGCCCGTCCCACAAGGCAGTCGACTCCTTTCCGCCCAACGGAGGCCGGCCGCCCGCTTGAGCCCGCGGCCGAAACGTTTTACAACAAAGGAGACGGTCGATTGATCTCCAGGGGAAAGGAGCCGCGCGGGACCGTGACGGCCCGTGCAAAGAGCGAACTACAAAGGAGGCCGCAATGACCGTTCTCGATACCATCCGCGCGCGACAAAGCGTGCGAGCGTTCAAGGACGAACCCGTTTCACGCGAACTCCTCGAGCAGCTGCTGAAGGACGCATCACGCGCGCCCTCGGCGATCAATATGCAGCCCTGGGAAGCGCACATGGTCATGAACGAGGAACGAAAGCTTCTCTCACGGCGGCTCCTCCGTTCATACAGGGAACGAAAGCTCACCTGCGGTCCCGGCGCGGGAACGACGCTCCCGGACGTCTTCATGGAGCGAAGTCGCGCATGCGCGGCCGACATGGAACCCCTTGCCGAACGGATGGGCACGGATTTTCGCACGCTGGTCAACGAAGGGAGCCTCAACTTCTACGGCGCTCCCGCGGCGGCGCTCATCTTTCTCGATGAATCGTTCCCCCCCGATAGAATGATCGACGTGGGAACCTTCACCGCGTATCTCATTCTGGCCGCCGAAGGACACGGTCTTAAGACCTGCCCGATCGGCCTGACGGTTTCGTATGAAGACGACATCAAAGACCACCTCAATGTTCCCGAGTCGAAGAAGCTTATCATGACGGTCGCTCTGGGCACGCCGGACGAGACGGCCGCGATCAACGAACTTCGCACGCCGCGCGCGCCGCTCGAGGAATTCGTGCGCTGGATAGATTGAATCGCCCTTCGAAACAAAACGGGCAACCAACACGGGTTGCCCGTACTATCCGATCGAACAGCGGCCTCGGTTCGAGGACCGACGTACGCCCTATTTCTTCCTCGTGATCTTGAGCGCGATCACATTGACTTCGGATTTCACGCCGCTGAAGGCTTTCCGTCGTCCCATCCCTTCGGCCACAAAGTACTGGAGGTAATATTTGCCCGGCTCGTACCCCGGCATGAGGCGTCCGTCCGTTTCAAAGGACGGGATGTACTTCAGAACCGCGGCCCATTCACCGTATCGCGGGCTGTCCGGAGACGGAGAGATTATCGCCTCTTCGTAATAACAGGGTTCCTCATTGTCCGCCAAGGTTTGACGCACGCCGTCTGGAAGCGACGCCTGGACCGCATTGGGACACGGTCGGCATTTCCCGTTGGGATAGATATGCGGATTGATGCACAGGACTATCCGCTTATTGTCGATGGTTCCCAGCCATTCCGTCGAGTTGTTCTCAAGCCAGTTCAAGGCCCTGGCCGTGGCGCCGTCCGCGAGTCCGGACGTTTTGTCGTACGCGGTGACCGCAGCGGTGAATTTCGTATCAATGCGAGACTGCGTCAGTAGGGCCACGCCCACGAGACTGATCACACCGAGTATCATGAGCACGATGGCGACCGCGCTGCCTCTGTTGTTGTTCATCATAGTCTCCTTTAGGAGTCGGCGCCGAGCGGTGTGAAGTACGGCCGGCGTAGCGTTCCGATTCATAAATCTCTATTCTGCGGTTGACCGTACTGGAGAACGAGCGTTCGCGGACACACCACCTCGCTGCGGGTGTAGATCCGGGACCAGACGCCGGAGCGCGAGTCCTCGCCCTCAAACTTGGTCCGCTCGGACTGCTTCATCTGAAATTCAACCGTCACTTCGACGAGGATAATGTCCTTGGGCTGAAGCTCCTCAAAGCCTTTGTAATTGCTCTCGTCTTCCCACGGCTTGTCCTGGCCCAACCCCTTGGTCAAATACGAGGGGAAGCCCGTCGGGGACCACCAGCGCTGGGGCGCCACCGTATCGGGGTCGGCGCCGCGCAGCCTTCCGAAGAACTCCGCTTTGAAGTGAATATCGTTCACGCGAAAGTTTTGGGCGCGACTATCGTCTCCACCCGTTCCTTTGTCTCGTTCGCCGAGTATAGGCTGACCGTTACGCAGCAATTGACCGTGGACGAGCTTGTACACAATGGCCGGAGCGTACCAACGAGTGCTGTTGAGCCCGACCGTCATCGGGAACCCGCCCTTAACGGTCTGGGGCGTCTCGCCCCCCTGCGGCACAAAAGTCTGCGGGGTATACGGCTCGAAGAGTTTGACATAATTGACTTCCGCGACGTCCCCTTCCGGGTTTTGGTTGGGGTTCTCGCCGATCATCCCACCGATCTCGAACCACCCCAACCATGGGTTCTGATACATAATCGTGGCACTACCCTGAACGTACAGCTTGGTCTCGATGGCGGGGTCATAGATACTCGGCGTGGCGTTGTACTCCGTCGAGCAGTACGTGCCGTAGCTGGTGAACAGCTGCTTGTATGAGTCGCCCACGGGCACGCCGAACATATTGCGCAAACAGATGGACAGTGCGGATGCGTCGACGATTCCGGGGGTTTCTGTGGCCAGCGGAAGGCCGAAGCCGGCCATCATGATGTCCCGCCGCATCATGATCATGGCCATCGTGACCATTTCCTGAGCGTTTTTCTGTTTCGAGGCCCGTCCTCCGTAACTGCTCTGGTAAATGAAAAACGAGACCGCCGTGATGATCAGGAGACTCAGCACCAGCGTGGCGACGATGAATTCGACTATGGTGAAGCCGCGAGCCCTCGACATAACTCGTCCTTCCTCTCTTTACATCATGGGCTGGATTGCCAGCAGGTGTCCAGCATCATCGTGCGATGGGGACAGCGCGACGGATCCTCAACGCAATCGCTGATTCCGGGGTGGGTGTACCGACCGTCCGAGTCCATCCCGGTCTGTCCCGGTCCCATCCAGCCGACCTTCACTTCCATTAGGCTTTGACCGTTTCCGGGCCAATCCTGCCAGATTGTCCATCGGTACACGTAGCTTCGGTACTGCGGATGGGGCGCCTGCAGATTCCAAATGGTGCGCGTCACCTCAATATCACCAAGTTGGCCGTAATCTAGGATGAGCTGTTTGCGCAACTCGGGGTAGGCGGTAATCGCCTTGAGTTCCTCATTGACCCGCGAGGCCAGGAAATAGCCGTTGCGTTGCGACAGATTGGCTTGGTCGGACTTCATCGACGCGATGAACATCGAACCCACCGCGAGCATGCCGATGCCCAAAATGCCGAACGCAACCATCACCTCGACCAGCGAAAATCCCGCTTCCGTTCGTATTGTATGACGCATACCTCGTGTACCCCTATCAGCGCGCTCAGCGCCCTCTACTCCACACCGCGAAGGATTCTGCCGGTCGGCGTGAGTGTGAAAACCACCGTCCTCTTGGCGTGGTGGCCGACGATCTGCATAACCTGTGGATTGACCTTATACGAAACGGGATTGATGACAAACCCACGTGAATTGAACGCGATCAGCCCCGGGGTGATATTCACTTCGGGTTGGCCCTCCGCGTTTCTCTTCGGCATCCAAGTGAAGTAGAATTCGTTCCCGAGGTCTTTCAGGCCGAAGTCCTTGACGCCCCACCGCAGCTTCCATTCGTCCTGGACGAACTGTTCGCCCTCGTATTCAGCCACTTTCTTGGCCCACTCGGGACGCCACTCTCCCACGTACAGCCGAACAATCTCCTGTTGGGTGATCGCGCGCATCTTGACCGTGTTGACGGACGCCTCGAAGTTCCGAACCAACCCGCTGAAACGGTAATCCGTATACCAATCCCCGCCGAAGCTCAGTCCTATCACCGTGCCGACGAGTATGAGCGTGAGCACGACCATCAGCTCCACGATCGTGAAGCCCCGGGATCTCGATCCCTTGCCCGGCCCGGTATGCGCCGCGCCGGCACGGCGCGAATGTCCGCCGAACCTGGTACGTTCTCTCTGCCCTATCACTGACCGGGCCTCCTTGCTCGACCGCACAGGGTCGTGAAAAAGGCGTCTCACGGAACGGCGCTGTCCGTTCGTTCATCGATCCGGCGCCCTTGGCCGGCGTGATCCTCGCCGGGACCACTTCACCCAAGCCTTCCGCAAGGCCCGTTATCGGGCCTGCTTCTGACTCCATCGGATCCGGAAGGTATACGACAGGATCGCTTCCACGCCGCGGGCGTCCTTGGCCGAGACCTCCACAGGAAACGTGCCCGCCTTGCCCTGCTCGAAGTTCCACGTGATCTCGCCGTCGTCGTCGATCTTCATCCCTGGCGGACCTTTTCTCAGCTGCAGCTCGATTGGTTCACCCTCGGGATCGCTCACTTCGATCTTCGCCTTATACGTCGTTGAGTCAATCCACTGGCGCTCGAGTTTCATATTCGGTCCCGCGTTGACTACCACGACCCGCTTCGAGACGGTCGGTCCGGCCTCCCCGAGCGCGTCGTACGGGGTCACCGAGATTTGGATCACGTCATCGGCTTTCAACGGGCGCTTCAATTCCACGAAGGGGTTCATTTGACCGGAATCAGCGGGAATACCTATCTCCTCATCGTTGAGTCGCCACTGTGTCTCGGCCCTGATCGCGCCGCCGTGGAGCTTCACCTCGAGCTTCAGCTTATCGCCCGTCTGGGGACGTTCAGGGTGAAGCACGATGTCCACGTATCCTCCCGGGGATCGCGACTCCATGCCGGGCGGGCCGGGCGCCTGCGCGCCCGCGGATACCGAGATGAGGAGAATAGCCAACACAGCCGTCAACGTCGCAATGCCGCTTTTGATCATAATGTACCTGGTCTCTGTTTATCCTCGGACAGCCGGAGGTATTGATGGTTCCTTGTCTGCTCTCGACGGATCATTCGCGAGGGCTCCGGCTCCACTGCAGCATGAGGTTCAATCATCGGCGTCGCTCGACGGTGTCCCGGCCTGCGGGAAATCAGGAAACACGGCCGGCCATCATCGCCGCGTGTCGGGTCGACGCTCTCGGTTCGGCGCCGAGAGTCCGGACCGCATTCTGAGGGAATGCCCGGCGTTTGAGCAGACTCATCACCTTACGTCTCAGCCGGAGGCGGCGGGCGTCGGGACCGCGAAAGTCCCGACGCCGCCAACTACTCCGGTTCGCCACTATTGTACCTCTTCTGCGGTCCGTTTGTCCAGTCCGGACTAGTTGGTCTCCTCTTTCTCGGTCCACCCGCGAATCTGCAGTCCTTTCTCGATCAGCTCGATGCCGATCTTGAGCAGGTCCGCGTTACTCGATTGGATGATCACGTGCTGACCGGTCGAATCCAAGACCGGCGCACTCGGGAGACCCGTGCCCAGCGACACGCGCACCCCGACCGGATTATACCCGTTCTCAGTGGTTCCGCCGCCGGGATAGAAGAAGGTCACCAAGTCCTGGAAGGCCGGGTCGTTGATCGGGTTGAAGTCATCGGGGAAGGGTTTGCACATGTAGTCGAAGATATAGAGATACCCTTCGCCCACCGAGCTGCACGGATCGCTGTTCGGCACATACGTGGTGAAGAAGACCAGACCGCCCGCGATGAGCGGGTTATTGGTTACCCGCTCCCCGGGTAGGCGCGAACTTCCGGAGCCGCTTGGCAGCCTAAGATCCCACACGCAATTCCAGCAGGGGTCTGCGGTACCGGAGACGCAGGAGTCGCCTTTTGTGGAGTTCAGTCCGTCCGAAACCGTCCAACTGCATCCCGTGGTGAAAAGATCCGCACGCTTAGATTCACTGAAGAGGTCGGTGATACCGAGACAGTTGGACCGCACGAAAACGTCGACGCTGGTGAGTGGGAGGGTAATAGACGCTTTGGATGGCGACAACGCATTCAACTCCACCTTATCCTTAAGGTTGTAGAAGGACATCGCGGCAGGATCGCTCTTGTCATCGTCCCCATATAGGACATTGTCGTACTTTCCGGTGCCGAAAATCACTCTGAGGTAACGCCGCGCCTCCTTGTCGAAGCTGACGGCCGGCTTAACAGCTAGGGGTTGTCCGATCGACCGATAGTCGCTCCAGGGAAAATCGGGCTGGGTGTTCTCATCTTCGCCCCGCGGGTCATGGGAAGCTTTCGTCGGCCATATATCGATCCATATGCCGGGTGTCTCCGCGGCGCTGTCTACGAAGTTCAGCAGCTTGATCCCGTAGAGGTAGCCGTTCACATCACCCGAATAGATGGTATCCACATAGCCGTCCTCGCGCACGGTGTTGAACTTGTAGCTCCACAGGTCCAATGCCGAGACGTCGCTCATGGCGTAGGGGATCAACTTGGCCTCGTCATCCGTACTGTTGGGACGGAACTTGCTCCACGCCGATGCGGCACTCATTGGAAAAATCTCCTGCGCTACCTGAGGCCAGATGTACCGGAAAAGATTCTTGCCGGTTTCGATGTCGATGGCCATGAAGTTCGGTCGACGCAAGGCCTTCCACCATTCCGTGAATGGCCGTCTGTCGTCGTAAAGGTTGTATTTGAAAATCCTGAAACCGTTACCCACGAAGACGACGTGCCGTTTGGAGGGGGCATTACCCGCCGGCGCGAACAGTTCAGAAGGGGTGCTTTGCTTGTTCGGGCTTTGTGTTGGATCGGTCGCAGCCATCAGCTGCTGGACGCTCGGGCCGGTGAAGAATTTGTCCGGCGGGACGATCAACCGCCCCACCTGCGGCACGCTCCACGTCATCGGCAGCTTCCTGAATTCGTTGTAGTTCATTGCCGGACGGGTAACGTCTTCATTGGAGAAATAGTCATAGTTCGGCACCGGCGTGTAGGAGGCGGCGCCTGTCCATTTGTCGGCGTGGGCAAGGACGCCCGGGTAGAAGTCGGAGCCGTCGTAGTACACCCAGTCTTTTATGGCCGAGAATTCCCACAAGACATTCGGATGATCAGGGTCGGTAATGTCGATGGCGAAGTACGTGTCGCCGCCGGCGCGCTCGCCACCGACGATCACTGACCGCCACTCCCGCTCAGTGTTGGTATCTCCATCATGGTCGATGTAGACTTGCCAAATCTCCGGTGAGAGGTCAACCATGGTGCGGTGGGCGCAAGCTCCCGAAGAGGACGATCCGCCGGTTCCGTAGGTTCGCAGTGCGAGTTGATGCAGGTCGCCCAAAAGGTTGTTGGGGATATATGCCCAGAGTTCCTTACCGACCACCTCGCCGTACGGCGCAGGGGCGTCCGGCGTGTACTCCCAACGCGCCTCATCCCAATTCCAGACGCCCATGACGAAGGCGTGGAGCATGCCGTCATTGCCGCCCACGTAGATCATCTTCTTGACCATCTGATCGACCGTGGGATTTTCGACCCGCTCCGTCAATTGTTTGGCGAGCTCCGCCCTGAAGCGTAGATATCCTTCCACGCCGCTGTTGTCGTCAAGAGGAACCGCGACTCGATCCTGCAGCGACACGTCTCCTGAACCCGGCAGCGTATGAATAACCGGCGTCGAATACACGATGTCCGCAAGAGGCCACGCGCGGCGGTTCGGAGGCGCATCGACCCGGCTGCGGTAGCAACTGGAATTGCAGTCTGTCATGCCTGTAGGCGCGCAGTCGTCGGCGCCGCGCGTCCAGTTTATAAGCCTCTTGACGTAACAGGCCATCGGGTCGGCGGCTTCGGACTTACAGACGTCGTCGTCCGACGGAATGTCCCCCGCTGATATGATTACGTCCTTGAACTTCAACCAATTGTTCGCCTCGTCGTCGGTTGACACGGCGAACTCCGCCATCTCACCGTTGCCGATACTACCGTCAACATTCTTGTCATAGCCTGCCCAGATTTTGCGCTCGTCAAAGAAGTTTGTTTTGTCGCCCATGATACGGGCGACGTCCATGCAGTGCGACTGCTTGGCCGAACCGGAGCATTCTCCGCCCGGCATCTGGTAGCAAAGCCTCTCAGCGTTGCACCCCATCTGGAAGTCATACACATAGTTCCCTTCGTGCTCGAACGGCCAGTATGATTCCAAATGGCCGCGCCAGAGGTAAGTGCCCGGGTTATCCAAGTCCGCGGCCTCGAACGCGCCCCGTACGAGAATGTCGCCGCCTGAAACCTGTTGGGAGACGGTCGCGACTGAACTGGCCGCCGCGTTGCGGGTCATGATGTCTTGAAGTACTTTGAGGAGGTACTTCTCAAGTCGGGCGCCGTCCGATGCAAAGAAGAAATTCTCAGGGAGCCCGTCACCGCTTGTATCCCACTCAAGACAACAATCCGCGTCATAGGTGCCTTCGGGATTGCAGTTAGAGCGTGGCCAGCTATCGCTCAGACTGTCACTCGGCACAAAATCAAACGTGTACGGGAGACTAGTCCCCCCACCGCCGCCACACGGTGTACCGGCCGAGGTCATCCTATTCTTATAGCCGCCGAACGCCGCTACACTCTTCATGGAATTTATCGGGTCGGGAAGTTGTGCGAACGCAAAAATGGCGTACGTTGTAACGCTTTGGGGAAATTGCTCGATCGTTTGCCGATCTTCCGGAAGAATCGCAGGATCGTAATCCGCCAGGAGCGTGCGGATATCCTGCCGATGCATGTGGTACGCAGGACACAGCGGATCCCTATCGTTGGATCCGTTCTCATCGCATGTTCCAGATTGCCCTGTGTTCCATGCGCCGTCCGTAAGGAGCAGAATATAGCTCTGCCGGCAGGGTACGGGTATCGGCTGACCGGTAGGATCGCGAGGGTCCGGGGAGTACCAAGGATCGAGAGTGGTACCTTGGATGTCATTGTTTAATGTGTCCTTACCGATGAACAAGCTGGTGTTGGTGCTCGGAGTCTTATTGCTGCTGTGTTCATCCTCCTGACGGAAATAGTCGAATGCCTCCCACATGGCGGGGCCGGTCGGCGTGCCGCCGTTCGGTTCGATGTCGTGCATGGAAATGGGATAGCTTGGATCCGCGTTATCCCCTTGAAAAGCGCTTACCATTATCTCCTCGGTGGCGTCGTAGTTGTGGTTACAGTCCACGACCATCTTGCCCCATCGTTTGCCTGAACCCCGATAAAACATGAGACCGAAATGCACATTGTCCCATGCGCTTTGCACGACGCCCCTGCGATCTTCCTCGGGGACTTTGATGCGTAGGGCCGCATCGAAAAGCGTCCCGATGGGCGAATTGGTCGTGGCGGTCTCGCCCTCTTCATCCGCCGCGTATCCGTCGGCGGCTGTCCGACGGGCTCTGTTCAGCTCAAACGGCATATTCGAGCCGAGCATATAGTAACCGCCGATGGCGAGCTCCCAGTCATCCCGCCAATCGTTTTGGCTGGAGCAGACCACGACGTACTGGTCTGCGTCGAGGTTGGCTGCCACGTGCGCGTCAAACCCCCACTTGTATCGTTGATTCTCGTCGTGACCGTTCTCCTCGTCGGCGCGGCCGCCAATGGGGCTCTCCGCGAGCACCGGCCCCGTCGGATTACCGTTTACGTCCGCGCGATAAATCTTGAGCGTGGGTCGAAAGCTGACATCCGAAGATCGTTCTGTGGGGTTCGACAGGTTATCCCGCTGCCACTCGGTCCAGTAATAGTGTTTGTACTTGTCGCTGAAATGGACGTTCATTTCGATGATGACTTTCGTATTGTCGGTCGGGACGGTGAAAAGCCATCCTTCCGCTCGTACCGGGCACTTGTCCGGGCATGCGGGGTACCCTGTCTCGCCGCAATGTGTCCACGGATCGTCGGGGAAATCTTTGGGCGTATTGAGCCTACAGTTCGGCGCGCAATCGCTCGCACACTCGGCAGGTGTTTTGCAATCTACGGGACAGGGCCGCGCACAGCCCTCATATGTGTAATAATCATTACTGCCACTGCCACGGTACTCGTAGCATGCTGGTTTCCACGCTTTCCCAACATCTGAGCCGCAATTACGATAGTGCTTGCACTCGTCGTAATGGGCGGTTTCCGGACAGCTGCATGGGGAACACCCCAAGTCGTGTGGTGGGTCTTCAGGGCAGAACGGCGGACAGATCTCGTAATCGTTCGTGCAGCCGGACGGACAGCTTGGATAATAGAGGGTCCGGCAGCCGGTGTCACAACCCGGCCCACAGAGCGGGATGTGATCTTCGGGATCCAATCGACTGCGCACGTAGTTGGTAATCGTTAGAAAAGCGTCCCGGTCATAGTATCCGCTCGGAACAGTGGTGGGATGAGGGTCCCCTGAAGAGTCGAAATACCCGAGCCTGCGCATAACCCACGCCCCGGTGGGATCGTAGCCCGGCCCGTAGAGAGGGCTCCCCGGTTGGGGAGTCGAAGGGTCGAAATTTATGACGCGTCGCCAGACCGCGCCCTGATGACGGCGGAGGCAGTAGCCGTCGAGCTCGGGATCGGACGAGTCGCAGTCGGCGCGTCCGCCGATCAAGGCTCTCAGGGCAGCGCCCACACGGGTGGTGGCTACATAATTGAGAAAATTGCCGCTCAGTCCCGTCTCTACGTGACCGAGGACCCGCTTGATACCAGAGGCGCCCGGATCGTCCGGTATGCCGTTCCAAGGGACCGGGACCGGGACAGTGGTTCCAACGGTCTCCACCTCGAATGAGTTTCCTGAAACGGATGCCACGCGGTAGGCGTTTCCGTTCATGTCTTCGTGGCTCGAAAGGTTTTTGAAGACCACCCAGTTGTCCACCGCGAAATCGTGGCCGGTAGCGATGAACCGTATGTACTCCGGCTGTGAGCCCTGCGCGCTGGGCGACTCGATCCGGTGCCACGCCACCGGCGGCGCATCCACCTCTTGAAACCAGTCCTTGTCGTGATTGTAAACATAGTAACCGGCAAAGTCGAATTGCCCATAAAAGGTAATGCTCGGGTCGTACGTTTCGCCCCACGTGCCGAACCGGAACGGAGGCTCCTCCACGAAATCGAATGTGCTCGCATAGGTAGTGCGCTGGTCCTCCTGAAACCAAATGTAGGCGGGGAACTGCATGCTGCCCGAGTAGTCCATGACGATGAGGACATTGGGCTGCGTGGCGTAGCTCACTACCGCCGGGATTTTGCACGGGCTATAAGGCTGTTGTTCATGGATCGCCGTTGCGATGGGAACCAGCATGAATGTCAGGAGGAATACCAGCAGCACGATAACATGTCTTGGAACGGATCTCATTTTACGCCTCCCTGGGGGTAGATCGCGACGACGTAGTCATTGCCCTTGCGAAGAATTGCTATATAGTCCCCTTTGCGAACGCTTCTGTCGCTCGTTGGCCGTCCGTCCTGATCGATCCACTTGATCTTCTTGCCCCGAAAGCGCAAAAAAGAGCGCCCATAGGATGCAAAAAAGGCTATCCCCGAAGAATCCGCCGCTAATGCCTTGCGTGGCGGCGAGAAGGTGAAGCCTTTCTTCAGGTACGGGGCCAGCGCCGACGTACTGAAGGACGGCCTATCAGTGACGGGGGAAGGATCGTCCTCGGTCCGTTCCTCCCGTGTGTCTGGAGGCTGCGGCTTTTCTTCGGTGATCGTCGTTTGCGCGTCCGCGGAGTGCGGCCCTGCGGCGAACTGCGCGCAGAGGGCGAGGGCCGCGAAGAGGATGAGTATCATCCTGAGCGTTGACCTGGAAAGTTGCGTCCCCATCACGTTACTCCTTTTGGAAGGCCGGTGAGCGCCGGCGCCGTCAACATGAAAGTGTGTATTCGAACAATCGTGAACGACACACCGGATTTCATTCGATCCGTGCGTCGCTTTGGCCTGAGTTGTAGCGGGGCTTCCCCGCACTCGGCGGAGGAGCCGTGCCTGTGCTGAGGAAGCGTTCCCGCCACAGGGACTATTCACCGTCGGGGAGAGCAATTTCCATGCCATAGTCGTTCGACGCCTCTCACTCCCGGCGCCCTGCCGGCGAGTCCATCCTCCGGCCTCCGCACGGCCGTCCGGATTTGACGCAGATTGTCAACCCGAGGAAAAATCAGGGACAACCCATGTGAATGATTCAGCAAAAACGCTGTCAACGAACTTGACCCCGCCGGCCGGCTATTAAAACCTTTAATATTTTCTTCTCCCTCGGCGCGCGGGCTTCGAACACCGTTGAGATTGCTTCGTCGCTGCGCTCCTCGCAATGACATGGCCGTGCGCCGCAATGACATGGCCTCGGGTGCGCAAGAGGCGGTCGTTCACCGCAGGGCCTGCTTCGAACACCGTTGAGATTGCTTCGTCGCTGCGCTCCTCGCAATGACATGGCCGTGCGCCGCAATGACATGGCCTCGGGTGCGCAAGAGGCGGTCGTTCACCGCAGGGCCTGCTTCGAACACCGTTGAGATTGCTTCGTCGCCGGGCTCCTCGCAATGACATGGCCGTGCGCCGCAATGACATGGCCGTGCGCCGCAATGACATGGCCGAGGGCAAGAGGCGGTCGTTCACCGCAGCGCCGGCGGCAGGTCCATCGCTTCCCCCCGATATCCCAAACGCGGGCCCGGGTCAATGAAGACCTGTCGTACCGCCGGGATTTCATGGGCCCGCGAATTCGGGACCACGAAGCGGAGGAAAATGTGGTAGGATGGCATGATTCCTGGAAGCAGTGCGCTACCATCGTGGGAGACTCCGGGAGGCGCTGATGGCGAGTCCTCTGTATAGAATCAAGCTCTACGGCCATACTAGCGACGATCGTGACGCGTTCGTGCGCAATCTTGCGGCGATCCTCGGGACCGACGAGGAGGGCGCGCGTGCGGCGCTTATGAACGTGCCGGTCGTCATCAAGGAGGGGCTTCCCAAGGAGAAGGCCCAATCGGTTCAGGAGACCCTCGGCCTGATCAAGGCTCTGTCGATCATGGAGCCCACGGGCGAAGAGACGCCCGATTCGGCGCCGGGGAAAGAGGAGGTCGAAGCCAAGGACGCGGACGCGGCCAAGGTCACCGCGCTCCTCGACGCGTTTCGCGGGGAACGGCAAGCCGGGATGGATATGTGGAGTTCACGGATTCGATTCGCCGGCATGCTCGGATTCGCCACGGTGGTTCTCGTTGTGCTCGGCCTTTTCATCATGTCCTTTTATATACGGGACCCTGCGGTGGAAGAGACCATGACGGGCGCGGTTCGTCCGCCGGACGTTTCTCTGGGCGAGCTCCAGGCCGAAATACAGGACTTGGAACTGGATCGGGAGGACCTGCGTCGGGAGAACGAGTTCCTACAGTCGCAGCTCGCGGAACGGATGGAGACGCTGAAGCAGGTGTGGAAGGGCGCTCGGCCGGACATGAACCGAGTTCGGGAGGTCAAGGCCAAAATTGCGGATAATCGTATGAGGATACGCGCCAACGCCGAGCGGATGAAGGGGCTGAAACAGAAATTGACTCCGCTGTACATCAAGCGGGAATTCGTGAAGGAATATGAGGAGCGCGCGCAACGATAGCGCCGGGCCGGCCCGCGCGGCAGTCAGGCTGCTGCCCGGGAGCGGGCGGTGTTGAAACGATCGTATTTTGCCGTATAACTGAGCGTCCCGCACGGCCGAATCAGCGAACCGCGCCTGCCGAGAAGAAAGATTACGGATTCGGAGGGAGGCTCATCGGCTCTTCACACGAGCAGGCAACGGGAGACGAGAATGACGCAGTATACCATTCATCCGCTCTGCGTCGGGTTCAACGAGACCGATCAGGGCATCATGACGTACCAGCGACACTACGGAAAACGAATCCTTCTGCCGATCTACGTCTTCGCGCTCAAGGGCGGGGACAAGAAGATCCTCGTCGACACGGGGCTCGATGAGTTCATGGCGCCGCCGGACCTCGAGGAGCGTATGGGCTTCCCGGTGATGGACTTCGAGGAAGCGCTCGAGACGATCGGCTGGACGCCCGAGGATGTGGATATCATCATCCACACGCATCTGCACAACGACCACTGTGAAAACGACGCGGCGTGCGAAAACGCGGACGTCTACGTGCAAAAGGCCGAACTGGACTTCTTCCGCAATCCGCATCCCATCGACCATCGGTACTACGACGATCTCCTGGACGACGTGAATGTCGTGGTCATCGAGGGGGACACGAAGATCGCGGACGGCGTCGAGGTCCTCTTCACGCCGGGGCACACGCCGGGCGGTCAGTCCGTCGTGGTCGACACTCCCAAGGGGCGAGCGGTGATCGCTGGCCTGTGCTGCAACGCGGAGAACTTCCCTCCCGGCGGCGGCGTGATTCCTCCGGGGGTGCACTTGGACGTAATCCAATCATACGAGAGCATGCTTCGAGTTCTCGATGCGGGCGATATCCTGATTCCGCTCCATGATTTGGACGTCGGCAAGAAAAGCGTGATACCGCACGAGGATTGATCGATCGCGCTGTACCGACGGGGCGGGTGAGGCCCCGGTCGGCTGTCGGAGCGTTCTTATCATGAGAAAGGCGCCAAGGGAATGGGACGATCATGCTACCGCCACCCGGATCGGGAAGCGACCTACTTCTGCGAAAAAGACAACATAGCGATGTGCGCGGAGTGCGCATGTTGCCGAAATCCCAACATCTATTGCAAATTCCGAACCGCGTGCGTCATCGACATGCTGACCAAGGAGGGCGAACTCTCTCCGTGCGTTCAGGCCGAAGAGGCGTCCGGCGGATGACCGCGACGTAGCGGTCGAGGAAATACCGAGGTCGAGGATGACAAACCGGCGGACAGTGCTTATATTTGCCGTTTGAGCAGATTGAAGACACAACACCTCTACGACGATGGATTTCAACGATGACCAAGCGTGACTACTACGAAGTTCTCGGAGTCGAACGGACCGCGACAGGCGAAGAAATCAAACGCGCATACCGAAAAATGGCGTTGAAGTACCATCCCGATCGCAATACCGGCGATAAAGAGGCCGAGAACAAATTCAAGGAGGCCGCTGAGGCGTACGAAGTGCTCAGCGATAAAGAAAAGCGAGGCCTCTACGATCAGTTCGGTCACGCCGGCCTCCAACAGTCGGGGTTTCAAGGCTTCACCGACTTCGACGACATCTTCGCTTCATTCGGGGATATCTTCGGAGAATTCTTCGGATTCGGCGGGGCCCGCGGGCGCTCGCGTGTTCGCCGGGGCGCGGATCTCCGGTACGATTTGGCCGTGGACTTCATGGACGCGGTTTTCGGTCGAGAGATGGAGATCGAAGTCCCGCGGCACGAGACCTGCGAAACCTGTCAGGGGTTGGGAACCAAGGGCGGCGCGCAACCGAGCGTCTGTTCCACCTGCGGCGGTCGAGGCCAGGTGACGCGATCCCAGGGATTCTTCTCGATCAGCACGACCTGTCCGTCGTGTCAGGGGAGCGGAACCGTGATCACCGATCCCTGCGACGATTGCAGGGGCGTGGGGCGGATTCTGAAGACCAGGATGCTGGCGATCAGAATCCCGGCGGGCGTTGAGAGCGGTTCGCGGCTGCGGCTCCAAGGTGAAGGGGAACCTGCGCCCGCGGGTGGGATGCCCGGAGACCTCTACGTCTTTCTCCAGGTTCAGCCCCATGACATATTTCAACGGCAAGGCGACGACGTAATTGTCCCGGTTCCGATAACCTATACGCAAGCGGCGCTGGGCGCAGAGATCGAGATCCCCGGCCTCGAAGGTCCCGAAACGGTTTCCCTCCCGCCGGGCACACAGAACGGCGAGGACTTCCGGCTGAAGGAGCGTGGAATTCCCCATCTGAGAGGGCGGGGTCGAGGCGATCTCGTGGCCGTCGTCTTCGTGGAAGTGCCTCGGACGCTGAGTTCGGAAGAAGAAGAGCTTCTCCGACAGCTGGCGGAGCTTGAAGGCGTCGAAGTCACCCCGGAGAAGCGCGGGTTCTTCTCTCGACCGAAAAAGAAGAAGAAGAAAAAGTAGGACCGGCACGGCCTTACCGCACGTTCGTATTCGGTTCGGAGGGCGCCGGCTCGACACGGGGTCAAGGCGGCGCTTCGCCATTGACGGACGCGTATGGTATAGGGCCTATCGTCCGTGTACCTGCGTTGACCGACACGCGGCCGGACGAGATACACGTCGTCGGAGAATTCGTCGCGCGAACAGATTATCGCGCCTCCGCGTGAACGCTGCGGCGCTTCTCTTCAGTCAATTCTCGAGCGAACCGACAGAAACGAGACGGGATACTCGATCCGATGAAAACTCTGCTCCTCTGTCCGTCGTTTCCGTATACGTTCTGGAGCTTTCGCGAAAGCTGCAAATTGATGAGCGCGAAGGCTCTGGCCACTCCGCTGGGATTGATAACGGTCGCGGCGCTGCTCCCGCGGGATTGGGAACTCCGACTGGTCGATATGAACGCCCGGGCTCTGACCCCGGACGACTGGGAATGGGCCGACATCGTCATGATTTCGGCCATGTATACCCAGCGGGATGGAGCGCTGGATCTCATCAAGGAGGCGAAGCGCCGGGGAATACCGTCGGTGGTGGGCGGACCCTATCCGACGTCCGTGCCCCATGAATCGCTCGAAGCCGGGGCCGACTTCCTCGTTAAGGGCGAAGCCGAAGATATTATGGACGAATTCCTTGAAGCTGTCCGTTCGGGTCAACGCGGAGGGGTCTTTGAGAGTCCCGAGCGCCCCGACATGACCACGTCGCCCATCCCCCGTTTCGACCTTCTGGATCTCTCCGATTATGCAAGCGTGAGCATTCAGACCTCTCGAGGATGCCCCTTCGATTGCGAGTTCTGCGACATCATCCACTTGTACGGGCGCAAACCGAGGTACAAGACGCCGGACCAGGTCCTTGCCGAGCTCGACGAAATCGATCGACTGGGATGGCGGCACGAAGTGTTCATCAGCGACGACAATTTCATCGGGAACAGGGCCCACGCCCGAGCTATTCTCGAACGATTGATACCGTGGTCCAAAGGCCGCGGGGAGCCCTTTTCGTTCTGGACGCAGGCGTCGGTGAATCTCGGGCGGGACGTGGGAATGATCGACCTCATGACGGAAGCCAACTTCAGCACCGTCTTCGTGGGGATTGAATCACCCGACGTGAACGTGCTCACCCGGAATCGAAAATACCAGAACGCCTCCCATCCTCTGGTCGAATCGATCAACACCATAACGCGGAACGGGCTGTCGGTGCTGGGGAGCTTCATTCTGGGCTTCGACGGCGAAGAGCCGGGGGCGGGCGAGCGAATTTGCGCGCTCGTGGAAGAGACTGCGATACCGGTGGCGATGCTCAACACGCTGCAAGTGGCGCCCAATACGAGTCTGTGGGATCGGCTGAAGGAGGAAGGGCGCCTGATCGAGGAACTGACGTGCGGTCAGACGACCGGCGCTCAGCTCAACTATCTTCCCACTCGCCCGGAAGCGGAGATTCAGCGTGAGTTTGCGGACGCTTGGGCCTATCTGTACGATCATGCACGGTTTCTTGACCGCACACACCGCTACTACCGGATGATGCGTCCCACCCGGAGCGCCATCGCCAAAAAGAACGGCCCGCGGGAGAAAAATTCGTCGTCGAATCCCAAGGCTAAAAAGAGCAAGGAGCAGCTCTTGGTGGAACTCAAGAGCCTGCTCCGAGTGCTGTGGATGGAAGGGGTGCGGTCCGGGGATCGGATTCGGTTCTGGCGGCACTTCGGCGACATTCTGAAACGCAATCCCAGCCGATGTCGGAAGTACCTCGCCATGATCGGTGTGGCATGGAATATGATCGAAATGACGGAAGAGATTCAGCGAAGGGCTCGGGAAACTTCCACGCGATCTTCGGATACGCCCGGACGGTCCTCGGATTCGGGTCCGACCGTCTTGTCGGAAGCGGAACGCGAGGGAATCGGCGCCGGCTTATAAAGGCCGGGAACAACGGGCGAAAAAGGCGGAACATCGGGTAATGAATGTCGAGCGAATCGTGGTGCTGGGAGTGGGCAACATCCTTCTGACCGATGAAGGCGTGGGCGTCAAGGTCGTCGATGAACTGAAGCGTCGGTATTCGTTCCCGGAGAATGTCGAGCTTGTGGACGGCGGAACACAGGGGTTGTGGCTCATGTCCACGATTCAAGGTTCCGACCGATTGATCGTTGTCGACGCGGTTATAGGCGACGGCGACCCCGGTTCGATATACCGCTTGGAACGAGACGACCTGCCCCGGGGTCTTCGGACGAAGCAGTCCGCTCATGACAGCGATCTCATCGAAGCGCTTAATCTCTGCAGCCTGATCGACGCGGATCCCAAGTCGGTGGTTGTTATCGGTATCCAACCGCAGGAGATCGTCGAGCTTAATACGGAGCTCAGTCCGGCCGTCGCGGCTCGTGTCGAAGAGCTGGTAGATCGAGTCTTGGGCGAGCTTGCTCTTCTTGGAATAACGCCTGAAAAAAAAATTGAAGGTTAAGATCCTGTGTGGTAATGTCTGGTCTTTGCACGGGCGTAGATCGCCGAGAGGGTCGGCGTTTTTGATCTGAGATATTTTACGCATAGGGAGGCCTGACATGGATAAGAGAGGAAACGTACTTCTTGTGCTCCTTTTGGCCGTTGCCGTCGCGGTTGGTTTTACCCTGGCGCACGCTGCGACCAAGGCGCCCGAGAAGGAAATTACAATCGACAATAAGGACGCCTATAAGAAGAAGAAAAAGAGCGCAGTTGTCTTTTCGCATGCCAAGCACAAAGAATTCAAGTGCACCGACTGCCACCACGAGTTCAAAGACGGCAAGAACGTGTGGAAAGAGGGCATGGAAGTCAAGCCTTGCGCCGCTTGCCACAAAGAGAAGAAGGAAGGGAAGGTCGTCGATCTCAAGGACGCTTATCACGATCAGTGCATCAAGTGCCACAAGAAGCTGAGAAAAGAGCGCGGGAAGGACAAGACCGGTCCCACCTCCTGCACCAAGTGCCATCCCAGGAAGAAGAAGTAATGACGACGCGAGTCGTTTTGATCGGTTGACGATTCGGCCCCCTCAAACGTGAGAGGGCCGAATCTTTTTCGGATTTCCTCTTGACCGTCCAACCCATGAAGATGTATAAGATAAATCCGTCCCTTCCCAATTCATCGACGTCAATTTGAGTTTCCTGATAGGTGGGCATTCGCAACAGCGCCAAAGGAGTTGTTCATGAAGTCGAAGAATTCCGTCTTCTCTCGTGGCCGATACGCCTTCGCGGCCGTCGTCGTCCTCGCCGCCGCGGCTGTGGTCTTCTCATACACGGTCTTTCCCGTCCGAGCCCAAGAGCAGTCTCCGGCAGCCGCTCAGCAGGATCAGCCGCAGGCCGCCCCGACTGAGAAACCCGCCGAACTCGAAGCGGAAGAACAAACGGCCGAACCGGCTGAAGAAGAACAGGCTGCTGAAGAAGAAGGGGGCGGCGACCTCGACAACGAATACTGCATCGACTGCCATAATCCCGATATTCTCGAGATGTCGCCGGAGGATCTCGCGGACCAGGTCGAGGTGGGCGACAAGCCCCAGCCCGCCAAGCCCAAGCCCCCGTTCGTATTCGGCGAACTCAAGCTCTCGATCGATCTGGAGAAATACAACGAGAGCGTGCACATGGACATGATGTGCATCGACTGTCACACCGACATCGGGGAAATCCCTCATAAACAGCGCCTCGAACCGGTCGATTGCGCGAACTGCCACGATTACGAGGTCGAGACCGTTCAGGCCGGCGCTCACGGTGAAAAGGTCAGTGATCGAGCGCCCGGCTGTATCGGCTGCCACGACGTTCATTACAGCCAAGGCGTCGGCGAGTATGAAGAGCAGTGGAAACAGGAACTCTGCGTGAAGTGCCATACCGCGTACGGCATGGACACCGAGGCCGCTCACGCGGACCTGTATGAATACCAACTCCACCTCAACGCGCTCGGATGCATGAAATGCCACCAGGGCGAGGAAGCCGGCGTCCACGCGGTCCCGCCGGTCGAAGAGAAGGTCGTCTCTTGTTTTGCGTGCCACAATAGGCGCACGATCCTGGCCGCGGAGGAAGCGCCGTCGATGCCTGCGTCCGCGTATTGGCTTCAGTCGGGGTTCATCAACAAAGACGTCATGGCGGAATACGGCTATGTGATCGGCGCACATCGAATTCCGCTTCTTGACCTGATCGTCATTATCGCGGTCATCGCGCCGCTCGGTCTTCCCATTGTTCACGGCGGTCTGCGCATCCTGACCCGGCGCAAGGAGCCGCCGGAGCTGCCCGAGGAGAAGATCCTGCTGCATCCGCTTGTCGAGCGTATATGGCACTGGGTGCAGGCCCTCAGCATTGTCATGCTGATCATCACCGGCGTCGTGCTCCATTGGCCCGAATGGTTCGGCACGGGATGGTTCGATTGGGCGGTGACCTGGCACAACCTGTTCGGATGGGTCGCGGTCATCTCCTGGCTTCTGTGGCTGCTCTACAACCTCGGTACCGGGCGGATCAAGCACTACATCCCGAAGAAGGGCGATATTCCGGGCGGCATGGTCAAGCAGGCGCGATTCTACGGGTACGGAATCTTCAAGCATGAACCGCACCCCCATGCGCCCAGCGAAGATGACAAGTTCAATCCTCTGCAGAAGATCGCCTACCTGAAGTTCCAGCTGATTCTCTTCCCGATTCTGCTCATCAGCGGATTGCTGTATATGTATCCGATGACCTTCCAAGGCGTAATCCAGGCCATCGGCGGGATGACGGTCCTGGCGATCATCCATTACATCCTTGCGGCTCTCTTCACCGCCTTCCTGGTGGCCCATCTTTACTTGGGCACCACCGGTGAGACGGTCGGAGAAAACTTCAAGGCGATCATCACCGGGTACGGCATTAAGGCCGAGCATCACGACGACCACGCCTAGTCCGCATCAGGCGTTTCTTTCAGCCGGGCGGCTTCCTGAAGGGAGCCGCCCTTTTTATGTACGGCACTCGGTTGAGGGACGGATTTCCCTCATTGTTGGGAATGATAGGGCCGCGCGTCCGGACGAGGAGCTTCGGATCTCCGTCGCTCCATCTCTCTGCCGGTGGGATAGGGAATAGTGAGGGGCGCCGCGTTGATGAGACGAGAAACTTTCGCCGGGTGGCCCGGAGGCGCACGAGGTCCGGCTTGAATATGCCGGGAGATTGAGAGCTCAACCGACGCTTCGGTGAAAAACTCCTCTTGCGGCTGCGCAGCCCGGACGTTGACGTCCGGGCCACCCGGGGATTACACGGCAAAACATCAGTGAACGTAAAGTGTTATCCCATCTCCCTTTGGGATTATAACCGTGCCGGCTGTCCAGCCGATGGTACGGTATCGCGAGCCTGCATGGGTCCCACTTGGTTCGGGCGAGGGAGCCGCTTCGGGGGGATCAAGAGCCCGTGGGTCCCTTCGGTCGTCCCGCGGATCGAATCCGTGGACGTCCGAAGATACGACGACGCAGTCGCCGCGCCTTTTCCGCAAGCATACCGCCGGCCACTCGAGGGACGTGCCGAAGCCACGGCGACCGGGGAAGCGCTCGGAGGATTCTGTAGAAGCGAAGTCGTCGGAATCTGCGGTACAGCCGATCGAGCTCTTCTCTGTCGAGCGTTTGCGACATCACCACCGCATGGTCCCGATCGTACTGAAAGCTGATGTTGAGCCGGCGCCAGTCCATGTCGTCGGAAACGATGTTCATTCGCTGCGCTTCATCCCATACGGGCGTTCCGGGCAGAGGCGTGAGCACGAAAACGTCCAGGAAATCGATGCGGCTTTTCCGGATGAAGTTGTAGGTCTCCATGATCTCGTCCGCTGTTTCGTCCGGCGATCCGATGATGAAGAAGCCGTTGGCCTGGACGCCTCCGTCTTTGAGCAAATCGATCGCCCGTCGGTTGTCTTCCACGGTCACGTCGCCCTTGAGGAAGCGCAACACGCGATCCGACCCGCTTTCAAGCCCCATAGTGACGGAAACCACGTTGAGACGCTTGAGCAGCCGGACAAGCTCTTCCGTTACCAGATTGGCTCTGCAATTACACCCGAACGCGACCTTCCCGCTCAGTCCCCGTTCCTCCATGAGGTCCGCGATCCGGCCGAGCCGCTTCTTGTTGGCGACGAACAAGTCGTCGTTGAAGCGAATGATCCGAGATCCTTGGGCGATGAGTTCCGCGATTTCGTCGACAACATACTCGGCCGAATTGAAGCGTATTCGAGGCCACAGACGGGAGGATGCGCAGAAGGAACAATGATAGGGACATCCTCGAGAGCTGATGATATATGCGTCCGGTTGCGGCCCGAAGAGTGAGCGGTCCGGATGAGGGATGTCGTCGAGCCGCGGAATGGGCGGGCGCAAAGGAGTGGTCCTCAGGTCGCCGTTCCGGTGATGAACGATGCCTTTCACGCCGGCGAGCCGCCCAGTGGACGGCCTCGGGTTTTCGAGCAAGAGGCCGGCGAGTTCCGAGAACGTCTCTTCACCTTCCCCGATTACGCCCACGTCCATGTCGTCGGTCAGGCAACTCGGGAGCACTGTAATATGAGGACCGCCCACCGCGACGAACGCTCCCCGCTCCTTGGCCATCCGAGCGATCTGCTGCGCATAGCCGAAACTGCCGGAAACCGAGCCGATCGCTACCGCGTCGGGCTGAAACGCGTCCAACTCGTCGTCGATTCGACCCGACGCAAACCGAAAATCAAATCGCCCCCCGCCGTGCCGAGCTTTGGCGTACGCCGCCAGATAGCCCGGCCACAACGGCGGATAACGATTCTCGAATTCGGACAATGGATCGGAAGCGTTGACGAACAAGACGCGCAGCATAATTTCTCCTCGGCGGATCATTCGGATACGGTCCTTGCCGGAGGAATAATTCCCCGTTCCGCGATCGCCGACGCTCGGAATCAACCCACTATTCGGTCCGGACTCTAGTCTTAACGACTCGGAATTGCAAGGCCCCGGGCCACGCAACGATCCGTTCGCCTCAGCATTCGGCCGATTGGTTGAACGCAACCCGCGCAAGGCCTGCTCGGCCTTGCGCCGACGGCAGATTTGCGCTATGTGGGTGGTGTTGGAAGAGATCGGCCCCGTGCGCATGCAAGGAGGAACGGACAATCCTCTCTTATCAGCGAGATCGGTTTGTGGACACTGCGGATCTGGTTCTGCCGTTCGCCGACGATATTAGCGGGACCATTCGCGGGTATCGTGTCTTCACCGCGTGCCGAACGACCAATGGGCGGGTGTTCAGGCTCGAGGATCATATCGAGCGGCTCTATAGCTCCGCGGCCAATATCCACATGAAGCCCCCCATGTCTCGCGTGCAGCTGCGGGTGCTAGTCGAGGAGCTCGTTCGCCGGAATTTCGAGGAGCTCGGCGAAGATGACATCCTCGTCGAGATCATCTTCAGCGGCGGCCTGGTCGGCTCGACGATGAAGGCGTCGGACACGGGCGCTCACTTGTACATTGCCGCTCAGCCTCTGGAGCGGCCCGCTCCCGAGCACTACCGCGACGGCGTGGCGCTGGCGTTGTTTCCTCACCAGCGAATGCTGCCGGACGTGAAATTGCTCAATTACGTGGGCGCGGTTGTCGCGCATCAAACGGTAGTCCCGCAGCATAACGCGTATGACGTGCTGTTTGTCGACCCCGCGGACGGCCGGACGATCCTCGAGGGATCCACGTTCACGATATTCTTCGTCGATTCGGACGGCAAAATCGTGACACCTCCCCTGGACGGGAAGATTCTCAACAGCATCACCCGACGAGCGCTCCTGGAAATCCTGGAGCCTCGGGAAGACCTGAACGTGCTCGAGCAACGGGTCTTTTCCGATGAACTCGCCTTTTTTCCCGAAGCGTTTCTGGCCTCGACCACGCGCAGCGTCCTGCCGGTGGTTCGTATCGACTCGACGGTGATCGGCGACGGGTCGGCCGGTCCGGTCACCCGCGCTGCCATGAAGGTGTTCGACGAATACTTGGAGTCATATTCAGGCGCCAGAGGCTAGGCCCCATCCCGGTTCATCGTCCCTCTGATTCGGCGTTCCCTGCGTTTCGGCTTCACGGCAATTTCCCTTGACAGCGCGCTGACTCTGAGGGAATATGAGTGAGATTCAGAGTTCTACAGGAATCCATGTATTTTCATGTCCGATGAACGCGTTCTTTCTCATTTGAGGAGGAGCGTGGCGCGCATGAGCAACCAAGAGGAGGTGACCGGTGAGCGTACCTGACAAGCTTCAGACCTGGCAAATGGTGAAGGGTCCTGTTTACGACAAAGAAGCCCGCAAAGTCACGGCGCCGGGCGAGCTTGCGAAGACCGAAATCCCCGTGCCCGAACTAGGCAAGAACGAGGCGCTTGTGGAAGTGGCCGGCTGCGGCGTTTGTCACACGGACCTTGCGTATTTCTATGACGGCGTGCCCACCGTCTCCAAACCGCCGTTGACGCTCGGACACGAGATTTCCGGAACGGTGGTCGCCGCGGGTGAAGGCGCCGAATCGATGATCGGCAAGAACGTCATCGTCCCTGCGGTTATGCCGTGTCATGAGTGCGACATATGCGCGCAAGGTCGCGGCAACCGGTGCCTCGCGCAGAAGATGCCCGGTAATTCGCTCGACATTTACGGCGGCTTCTCGAGCCACATCCCCGTTCCCGCAGGGGATCTCTGCGTCATCGAAGATCTTCGCGGACGGCCCCTGTCGAACTACGCGGTTATCGCGGACGCATGCACCACCCCGTATCAAGCCGCCATGCGCGCGAACCTCAAGCCCGGCGATCCGGCTCTCATTATCGGTGTGGGCGGCGTGGGCGTGTACATGGGCCAGATTGCAAAAGCCCTCGGTGCGGACCCGGTCATCGGTATGGACCTTAGTCAGGAGAAGCTCGAGCGGGCCAAGGACCTTGGGTACAACTACGTGATCAATAACCGCGATAAGGACTTCAAAGAGGTTCAGGGCGAATTCAAGGGAGCGGCCAAGGCCGCCGGCAAGAAACACAACGTGGGCTGGAAGATCTTCGAGTGCACGGGCGCCGGTCCCGCTCAGGATATCGCCCTCGGCCTGCTGGGATTTGTGGGCAAGATGGTGGTGGTCGGATTCGGTATGGCCAAGAACACGTACATGATTTCCCGGCTCATGGCCTTCGACGCGGAGATCATCGGCACGTGGGGTTGCCTCCCCGAGTACTATCCGAAGGTTCTGGAGATGGTGCAGAGCGGGGAGATCGAAATCGACTCTCTCGTTGACACTAGACCCATGTCGACTATCAACGAGGCGTTTGAAGAAGCGCACAGCGGCGAGTTGACCAGACGCATCGTCCTGACGCCCGACTTCTAAGCGAGCGCACCCCCCAAACAGGGAAAGAGCCCCCCGGAGCTTCCGGCCCAGGGGGCTTTTCGTTTCGAATGCCCGCGGCCGGCCGACGGAGTTACATCGGCTTACGGGCCAGGGCTATCCGATAGATGTCATAGATGTCGTAGAGCTCGATCTCCTCAAAGCCCGCTTCGAGAAGGTTGTGTTCAATGACGTGACGCTTCTCGTAGACTTCGCATACCTCGCCTCGGGAGCCGAACAGCCCGACCGTGCCGCCCGGCTTGAGAAAGCGGTGCATGCAGGAGTAGATCGCCGGTCTGAGGGCGGGTTTGACGTGCGGGATCATGAACGAGCTGACCACCGCGTCGAACTGCTCTTTGGGGTGGTAATCCTCGACCGACGTGGAGAAGAGACACACGTTACCCAGACCGTGCTTGTCGACCTTTGCCTGAGCCAACTCGATCATGTGGGGTGAAAGGTCGATCCCCACGACTTCACGCGCCCTCCCCGCGGCCTTTACGGTCGCCGCGCCCGTTCCGCAGCCCACATCGAGAACCAGATCGTTCTCGCCGACCGCCATCTCCACAAGTTTGTCCAATCCCTTCTTGTAGCCGGGATCCATCGACCACTGCAGATCGTAGCTCTTCCGTCGAAACTTGTAGTAGAGTTGGATCGCGTGATCCGACGGCATGTATTTGACGACTGTCGTGCCTTGGATATAGGCGGTCCTGAGGACTTTGATAACCGGCCGGACAAGCTTCAGAGGAAAAGCTTCATCCTCACAGACTAATGTGTAATTCATTCACAAACCCCCTGGGATTCGCGGTGCAAACCGAATGTTTGACCAACAGACCGGTAACATTAATATAACACCGCGCATTAGGCAAGAGAAAATCCCCGGCGCCGCGTTCCGTCCGCCGGGGGCGACGCTAAGTTATTGGAATGCATTAGGTTCCGTGCTCTCTCCATGCCTTCGGTCACCAGCAACTCGACCGCTCGAAGGCCTCGCTCCACGAATTCCGCCGGGTCTGGATCGTTCTCTCCGATGAAGGGCTTGAGCACGTATTCGGCGGCGTCCATTCCTTCCGGAGGTCGTCCGACTCCCATTCGGATACGATGAAAGTCCCGAAATCGCAGCGAATCCGCTATCGACCTCACCCCTTTGTGGCCGCCGTCGCCGCCGCCGGTCTTCATGCGAATACGGCCGGCTTCCAGGTCGAGATCGTCATGTATTACAATGAGTTGAGAAGGATCCACTCCAGACTTGGAGACGATCGGCGCAACGGCTTTTCCACTGAGGTTCATATAGGTCAGGGGCTTGACCAGAGTCAAGTCCGCGTCGAATATTTCGAGGCGACACGTCTCTGCTTTATCTGCCGTTTTCGTCCATCGTACTCCCGCGGACTCTGCAATTCGATCTACGACCATGAAGCCCAGGTTGTGCCGATGCCGGGCGTACTTTGGACCGGGATTGCCGAGACCGACGACGATGAATCTGCGCAATCGCACGAAACGTGATACCTTTCGTTAGGGTTCACCCGGCTTGAGGCGGCTCTGCGCCCGGTGACAATGGAGGGGGAGACTCATCTCTCTTTCCAAACCTCCCCCATCGAGATATCAATGGCTTATCGCTATCCCGCTGAACGGTTACTACCTTTCCAAGGGAGAGCTTTTTTGATACAGCTCCCTTTAGACACAACGAACGCGGCCTGTCAAGCCGACCGGGGGACCATGATCCACGACGACTTTGAATCCGCGATCGAGGAAGCGCTCGATCAACTCCCACCGCCGCTGCGGGCAAAGATGGAGAACGTCGAAATCTTTGTCGAGGAATTCCCCGATCGAGACACACTGGATTATTTTGGGATGGAATCGCCGTACGAACTCTTGGGCCTCTACCAGGGAACGCCCGTTCCGGAACGCAGCTTCTTCAGAACGATTCCCACGCCGGACAGGATATTCCTCTACCGTGCGCCGATACTGTACAATGCGGGAGATGACGACGCGGCCGATGTGATCCGGAGCGTGCTCATCCACGAGGTGGGGCATCACTTCGGCTTCGACGACGAGGAACTGTATCGCATGGAGCGTGAGACCAGGTGAGACCTCTTCCCAGCCCGGAGCAGGAACGCCGGAAGCGGCGCCGAGAACTCATCGTCGCTCTGGCCGGAACCGCGCTCATCGCGGGGATTATTGCGGTCGAATATCAAGCGGCCCGGACAGCGGAGAATCTTCCGCTCGGCGGGCATTTGCTTCTGTTCGGTCTGCTGTCGCTCGTTACGCTGCTGCTCATCCTGGTCATTTTCTTCCTTATTCGGAACCTCTTCAAGCTGATCTTCGAGCGCCGCCAGGGCGTCCTCGGCGCGAATCTCAAGACGCGGCTGACCCTTGCGTTCGTGGCAATGACGCTCGTTCCTACCATCGTGCTCTTCCTTGCGAGCGCAGGCGTGGTGCACACCACCATTGAAAGCTGGTTCAAGTCACAGGTGGAGGAATCGCTTCAATCGGCGCTGGTAGTCGCGCAGGCGTATTCCCGCAACACCTCTGAAATGCTCATGGACACAGGGACGCGGATTGCCGACGCAATTAGGCGGCGTGGCCTTCCGGCGCCGGATCGGCGGGTCGATTTGGCCCGAGCGCTCGTTCAGTGGCGAGCCGCGGACAAGCTTGCCTCCATACAGGTTCACTACCGAGACGACCGGCCGCCCCTTATCAAGAGGGATCCCTCGATGGTCGCGGAGTCCCTGCCGGAAGCGCGCCGGAGTCTCCTGAAGATTGCTTTTCGGGGAAAGACCACGTCGACGACCGTGCCCCTGGAGCACACCGGAGGCGACCTCCTCCGAGCGGTGGCGCCGATCGAAAGTCCTTCGGGGGGGCAACCGGAGGCAGTGCTCGTGGTCGACTACCAGGTCCCCACATCCCTGGCCGGCCGCTTGCGGGCGATATCGTCCGCGTTCGGGGATTACCAGGAAGCCAAGCGTATGGGGGGTCCGGTGAAGACCACGTATGTGCTGATCCTGCTCGTAGTTGCTCTCTTGGTGATTTTCATCGGATCCTGGTTCGGTATGACCATCGCTCGGGATATCACCGATCCCATACAGCGGTTGGCCGACGGCACCGGCAAGATCGCGGCCGGCGACTTGGACGTGTATGTCGAGCCTATGGCCGACGACGAACTCGGCGCGCTCGTCAAGTCGTTCAATCAAATGGCCTTGGATCTTCGCAAAAGCCGAGACGAACTTATGCGGGTGAACATCGACCTGGACGGCCGACGCAAGTACATGGAGACGGTTCTGAAGAATGTGGCCGCGGGCGTGCTCGCCACGGGAAGCGACGGACGGATTACGGCCCTGAACAATTCCGCTCGACGTCTCCTGCAGATCGCGGACAACGGCGCGGTCGGCCGGCCCGCGCTCGAGGTGCTGCCGGATGTCTCCGGTAAGGCGGTCGCCGAGATTCTGAACGAACTCTCCGCTTCGGGGCGGGATTCCCTGGAGCGCCAAGTCACGCTCTCTTTTCCCGACAAGTCCTTATCCCTGATCTGCTTCGCCAACAGCCTCACCGATGAAGAGGGCCGGGATATGGGCGTGGTGCTGGTCTTCGAGGACATGACCTATCTGGTGAAGGCGCAGCGTATGACCGCATGGCGGGAGGTTGCTCGGCGCATCGCCCATGAAATCAAAAATCCCCTGACACCCATTCAGCTCAACGCTCAGAGGATCAGGCGCAAATATATGACCGCGCTGGAAGGGGACGCCGGCGTGCTCGATCAATGCACGTCGGCCATCATCGATCAGGTGGAACAACTCAAGACAATGGTGAACGAGTTCTCGAAGTTCGCGCGCATGCCGTCGGCCAATCCTGCGGCCAACGACCTCAACGCGGTCATCCGTGAGGTTGTGGATCTCTACGCTCAGGGGAACGAAGATGTACGGTTTTCTTTCACGGCCGATCCGCGGGTCCCGATCTTCGACCTGGACAAGGAGCAGATCAAGCGCGCGCTCATGAATCTGCTCGAAAACGCGGTCGCAGCGGTGGACAATCACGGCGCGATCGATACGACCGTCACGTTTGACGAGCGCCTCTCGATAGCGACGATTCAGGTCTCCGACAACGGTCCCGGGGTTCCGCGCGACGACACGGACCGCCTCTTCGAGCCGTATTTCTCCACGAAGGCCGGCGGAAGCGGACTCGGACTGACCATCGTACATCGGATCGTCTCCGACCATAACGGATTCATCCGCGTGAAGAACAACAGGAACGGCGGGGCTCGATTCATCATTGAATTGCCGGCGGGAAACGTGAAGCCGTCAACCCTCCGGCGGAACGCGTGACGGCCGGCATGGAAGACGATCATTCCACTTCAGTCGATACCGCGCTCATTGTCCGCGCGGCTGAACTAATTTCCGCGGGAGGCGTGGCGATCGTCCCGACCGAAACGTTCTATGGCCTAGCTGCGGATCCGTTCAACGACCCGGCGGTACGGAGGATCTTTCAGATCAAGGGCAGGGCGGACGACAAACCTCTCCCGCTGATCGCCGCGGACCGCGACACGGCGGAATCGCTCGTTTTTCCCCCGGATAGACTTACGCGCCTTCTGATGGACCGATTCTGGCCGGGAAGCCTTACCATCCTGCTGACTCCTCGGACGAGCATGTCGCGGCTCATTGCGGGTTCGGCCGATCGAATCGGTGTGCGGGTCCCGCCGGAATCGCCGGCGCGCGCCGTAGCCGGTCGCGTCGGGGGAGCGATCACCGCGACGAGCGCGAACCTCTCCGGCGATCCGAATCCACGGATCACCGCGGATATCGACCGAGCGGTTCGAGACGCGGCGGATCTAGTCGTGGACCTCGGGCCGACTCCCGGCGGACGTCCCTCGACCGTCGTCGAGATCGTGAAGGGTCGGCTGCGCATTCTTCGGGAAGGAGCCGTGCCGGCGGCCGCGTTGGAAGCCGTCATGGCCGAATAGGACGGGATCCACCGAGGGTCTCCCGAATCGAAAACGTCCAACCCTGATCTAGAGCGGAACCGAAATCCCGCCGTCCTTTCTGACTCTCCAGAAGTGCCACGCCATGAGCGCGGTCATCAGGCCGGGCAGCAGAATGATGTGCTGAACGTAGAGTCGCACGATTGCTGCGTCGCCGACGTCGGCCGGTCCGAACAGAAACGCCGCGACAGCGGATCCGACGAGGGGAGTTTCATTGGCGAGATTGCGGGCGATGGTCCACGCCCAGAGGCTGCGATCATCCCACACGAGCAAGTAGCCGGTGAAATCGACCATGAGCGTTCCGACCAGGAGCGCGATGCCGATTACCCAGTTCAGACGTCGAGGCGGAGTATACGACCCGGTGGAATAGACGCGGACCATGTGCAGAAAGACGCAGATGACCATGAGTTGCCCGCACCAGTAGTGAAGATTCCGAATGAAGAAGCCGTATGGAACCACGTGCGTGATATTCTGCACGGAGAGATAGGCTCCGCCGACCGTCGGCGCGTAATGAAGCAGCAGCAGCGCGCCGGTGACGATCTCGATCGTGAACAACCACACCGAAAGGCCGCCCATGCACCACGTATGGCGCACGCCGGCGGACGCCTCGGGGACCCGTCGGGGATGGAGATGCAGGACCATCGACGTGAATGAGCTGCGGTACATGAATCGTTCAGCTTGATCGACGGGGCCGACGGGACGACGAAAGCGAGACCCGCTGCGCGCTCAGTGCGGAACCTGCCGTGGCCGGGGGCTTCTCGAGGAGCCGATAGGCCGGTTCATCGTTCGTCTTGACCGGATAGAGCCGATCGAGGGGCTTCACGGCCGGTCCCCGCAGGACCGCTCCGTTCGGCGCAAATTCGCTTCCGTGGCAGGGGCAGACGTATCGATCGGTCGTCTTGTCCCAGGTATAGCGGCAGCCCAGGTGCGTGCATCGATCGTCAAACGCAGTCAACTCGGCGTCGTCAAACCCCTTCGAGAGCCACGCCTTCGCGTCGGCCGCGTGCACGGGACTCTTCGGGGCGAGTCCGTCGAGGGTCTTTTCCGAGACTTCCCTGATCAGTGGCCGCGACGGAGAGAAGAGGCCAAATCTCGTCACGCCCCAAGAGAGCGCTGCAGTGACAAGAACACCGACCCCCAACAGCATGTATCCCAGGAATGAACGCTTGTCGGGCGCCGGCGGTTCATCATCGGGCGGGGAAGGGGAGGCGCCGGCGTCGATGTCGGTTTGAGGAGCGGTAGCGGGCGTATCCGTTGGGGAAGACGATTTCAATCGAGTGTCGGGGGTGTAGGCGCATCCCGGTTCCGTACGGGCCGAAACCGAGATGCGAATTCATAAAGATCTCGGAAGATCAGCAGCCTTCGGCAGGCGGCACGGGCGGTTTGCTCCCGCTGCCCTTGGCTTTCTTGTCGTCTTTCTTCTCTTTGTCCTTTTCTTTGTCCTTGTCTTCTTTCTTGTCTTCCTTTTTCTTTTCGCTCATCACTTTGGTCCCGTCGTCGTCCGCGACCGTCATGTTCGCAACGGCCAAGGAAGCGAAGGCAAACGCAATTAGGGCCACGGCTACGACCATCAGTTTCAGCAGTTTTTTCACTCTGTCACCCTCCTTTGGTTGGTAGAAATTCAACGTACATAGACTATGCCGGCAGCGCCGTTCCGCGTCAAGCGTTTCACGTGTCATACGGATGCCATTCTTCGGCATGGCGAGAGAGCCAAAACGCCGCCAACGCCATTACCAGGATCGCCACGGCCGTTACGGTCATAGGGATATTGAGCGTTTGCCACAAGGTGACGCGTCCCAGGTCAGCGCTTTTGTAGAACGCGCCCCACAGCGGCCATCCCGCGGCAAAGACCCACACGCCGGCGATAAGACCCACGAAGAAGACGATCGCGTCGATCTTGCCCGACGCCACCGCGACGACGGACGTGCCCGGGCAATATCCGCCGACGACGAATCCGATCCCGAAGACCAAGCCCCCGACGAGCTGGGGCCACAGGTAGGTCTTCAGCAGTGAATATTGGAGGAGCATCGAGTAATCAAGGAGCCCCACGAACGACAGGACGATAAGTCCCGCCATGCAGGTGACGATCGCGGTGAACATCACTCGCAGGACCCGCATGTCCCTGAAATAGAAGATGTTGACGAGATTCCTCGCGTCGCCGAAACCGGCGCGCTCAAGGACAAATCCGAAGAGGATTCCTATTCCGACGGCAATGGCAAGGGCCCAGCCGTAGCCGAACGTTCCCATCATATACAGCGGTCCGCTCATACCCATTCCCTCCTTACCACGATCGCGAAGATGAACGCGGCTGCGAAGACGGCCATCATGAAGACCCAACTGCCGAGCGCCATAGTTGCGCCGCCGGAGAGGGCCTGACCGCTGGTGCATCCGAGCGCCAATCGTGTGCCGACGCCGGCTATGATTCCGCCCCCGAGCGCAAGAGCCAAGCGTGACCCGGAACTAACGTGAGGCCCTTTTGCAACCATCGGTTTAAACCGTTTCGCGGTAAGGACGGCAATGAGACCGCCGATGAAGACGCCGATCACCTCGAAGACGATCCAGTCGTACAGCGGATGGCTCTTGCCTTCTTTGTAGTAGGTTTGAAAGTAACCGTTCTGCTCGACGGCTTCCGGCGCCACCGTGTGGGCGACAACCGCCGCGGTTCGCGCGACCGAACCCGACGCGCCCAAGCCGGTACCCATAAGGTAGAATGTCAGGAGCAGCACCAATCCCAAGGCAATTCCGGCCACATACGGATTCCAGAATCCTTTTGCGTATTCAAATTCCTTCATGAACCCTTCCCCTGATTGATTCGACTGGTTGTCTTCTTCCCTGATTTCTTCCCTGCCGGGGGTAGCCCTTTAAATCGGGCCTCGGACTTCAGCGCATCTGGAATCCCAAGAGGCTCGGATTTGATCTGTTGGGAGACCACCTGATTCCACAGCTTTGGCGCCGGATCGTTGACCGGCAAATCCCTCGGGCACGGCGCGACCAATTCTGCGGTGTACTGGAAGATCGCAGCGACCAACACCGCTATTACGGAGAGCAGCACCGCGGCGATCCCGCCCGCGGCGACCATTCGGCCACGGCGCTCCGCGATTGAATTGCCGTTCTTGGCGCCGTTTTTCGAAGTGTGTTCCTTTTTCGGCTCTTTGTGTTCATCTGCGGCCATAGCGCAACTCCATAATGATTTCAGCGTACGGCTTCGTCCGTAAGACGTTGGGCCGTGTCGATAATGTCGGCGAATACCGGAGGCAGTTCGAGGTCTTCTCCGGCCTTTTTCAAGTCGGGCAGCCAGTCGAGGTGATCCGAACGGAATTCTCGGACTTCCTCGACCCGACCGCGCTCGATGAGGAATCCCAAGAATTCGAGCAGCACCGCGATATGATCCGGCGCCCGGTCTTCGTCTTGAGGGAGGCGCATGCCGAAGCGCTCCAGCACGCTGTTCATGTGTGAGGCGCTATCGCCCCATGCATGCCCCAGGGACCCCTTCAACGGATGGGACGCATCCTCGGTCCACGACTTATAAAACGACTCTTCCAGCTTTAAAAGGCCCGGTTGACCGGTGAAGGCCCGGGCGGCGTCGGTCCATCGATCCGCGAACCCAGCCGGGTCCTCCTCGTACGGACTCATTTCGGACGGAGCGACGACCGCCAGCCGCCGAACGATTTCGTGGGCTTCCCGTGCGGCGAGAGGCGTCGAATCGCCCAGGAGGCGGGCCAGGGCGTTGGCCGCGTCGATCAGGTCACGGTTCGACGGTCCTGTGGATTCCATCTCTTCACCGGGTCCTTCCGGTCCAAACGCGTATGACGCCAAACGAGTCATCGGATCTTACCTTCTACGAACGGGCCGCGCGCATTCTCCGCGGCCCTACGCAAGCACATCCGGCGGCGTTGCCGAGAAGATGATCAACGCCCTCAAGCTCATACCGCCGACCAGGACGCACAAGTCCGCGCCGACGACGAGCGGTTTCGGCATTTCGCCGTATTCGTAGTACTCGACGACAGTCAGGACGAACGGCACAGCGATGCCGACAACCACCACGAGCGCCCAGAAGTACGGGCTGAGCACGCCGGAAATCAACATCTGCGCGGACTGGGCCGCTTCCGCGGAACGGGTCAGCGACATGAAGATCAAGAGCATCAAAACGAGACCTTCCACCGCCAGGAAGACAACGTGGCCGAGCGCGAAGTTCGAGAGCGTCCGAATGGTCTTGATATCGATGATCGCCGCGCCGATCATCGACACCGAGAGGCCCGTCGAGACCGCGGACGCAAGGAAGAGGACCGGCATCAGGGGCGTATTCCAAAAGGGCACACCGTTTATGACCGCAATGAGCACGCCCGTATACGTCGCTGTCGCAATGGCCAGCGGAGACCCTATGACTTCGAGGCGCCACACCCATCTCTTCATGTAGCGGCCCACAAAGGTGATCTCATTGAGCGCGGCCGCATAGAGAAACGCGACGGGAATGAACACGGACAGAATGATCACTCCCCAGGCGATCATGCTGGAGAGGTTGCTCACCAGGTAGGCTTGACGCCATGGGTACCACAGGCCCGCTTCCAGATCGAGAACAAGGCATCCGGCGCCGACTGCGACGAGCGGCCCTGCGGCCAGCGAACCGGCCCGGGCCAATGATTTGGACCAATCGGGCGCCAGGAGATCACATGCCACGGCCGCGAGAAACGCTCCAGCGCCTGCTCCCGCGAGGAAGAGATATGCGATGATAAGCCATCCCCATCCGTTGTCCAGCATGATCAACTCCTCTTGTAGAAGATTTTGGGATGCGTATTGAGATCGGGTCTCAGCGGTTGAGCGCGGTTGTCTGCTACGAAGCGGCTGATTTCACTCGAAGGATCGTCCAGATCCCCGAAGATCCGCACCTGAGTGGGGCAAGTGGTTACACATGCAGGCGTCCCGCCGTCCCTGACTATTTCGACGCACATGCGGCACTTGACCACGATTCCCCGATGGTGATCGAGAATACGAACCTTATACGGGCACGCCTCGATGCAGTACTTGCACCCCACGCACAGCTTGGGTTCCACCAGGACGATGCCCTCTTCGGTGGTGTACGTCGCCCGAGTGGGACACACCCGTTGGCACGGGGGGGCCTCACAGTGATTACACTGAATTGGAGCGAACTCCTTGGCGAACGCCGGAAATACGCCGCGTTCGCGCTCCTCGATCCGATTGAATTCCTGATCGAAGAGGAGATCATTCTGATTCTGGCACGCCACTCGACAAGCATGGCACCCGATACATTTGGTGGTGTCAATGGCGATTCCGTAGCGCGGCATGATCGACTTCCTTTCACGTAGTTCGTCCGAGATCGGACCTCCCGGGGGAACCTTCGACGGCTCACCCGGACCGGCGCCGATTCGGAAAAGCTCTAGGCGAACGTCTTCTTGACCTTTACGATCAGCTCGTTGCTCATCACGTGACCAAGCACCGGATCGAAATAGGTCGGGAGGAAGTCATTGTACGAGATGCCGTACCCGAATCCTCCTTGACCGTGCTTCTTCGCGTACTCGAGATTCTTTGAGAAGACCCCGTACGCGCTGGGCAGGAAGATACAATCGGGATGGATTCCGTCGGTGACTTTGGCCCTGACGCGGCCTTTTCCCACCTCGGAGACGATGATCATACACTCACCGTCGCGTATGTCCAGCTTCTTGGCCCGCTCCGGGTGAATCCATGCCCGGGCCCAGTCGTTGATGGTGGTGATCCGCATGAGATACGGTTGATTGCACGTACGCGTGTGGGTGTGATGGGCCTGCTTACCGTGGATGAGTCGGAACGAACTCGGATCGCTCGAGTCCGGCGTTACCAACGGCTCTTCCCAATGAGGAACGGCCGGAACCTCGTAATACTCCATGACCGACGAGACGAACTCGAACTTCCCGCTCGGGGTTTTGAAGTGAGGCTCACCCGGCTTCCACTCGTCGCCCAGGTCGATCACGCCTTCCGTCTTGAGCTTTTCCAACGAGACGCCGTACGGCGCGAGCGCGGCCCGATTCAACTCCTCGAGGGTGAACTTGAAATACTCGCCGATGTCCAACTTGGGCGCCATCTCGATGAGGATGTCCGCAAGCGGCTTGGTGTCGTACACCGGTTTGATGACCGGCTGACGCGTCGCAACCTGCTTGGATTTGATCGAGTGATTCGTGTAGATGACGTCGTCCCGTTCAAGGTAGAATGACTCGGGCAGGATGTAGTCGCAGACGCTCGCGGTCTCGGAGAGCACGTAATCGAAGCCGACCAGCAAGTCTAACTTCTTGTACCCTTCGATCACCCGCGCCGGATTGGGACACGTGCGAAGCGGATTGGTGTGATAGACGAAGCCGGCCTTGAGCTTGCCGGCGATCGCCAACTCGGGGATTGCGTGCGTAAGACCGAGCCCCGGCGGGGTCAGCGGATATTTCTCCGGATCGCCGCTGCCGTCCGCCATCGGGCCGGGCACACGCTCGGGCAGGGGATACTTCTCCTTGTCGAGCTTGCCCAGTTTCGGCTTCGGCGAGAAGAACATGCCGCCCAACTGGTTGTAGCTGCCGGTGAGCGCGTTCACGCACGCCACCGCGCGGACCAACTGAAGGCTGTTCTTATACTGGGTGCCCATCGCACCGTGATAGCCCCGGTGGATAAAGCACCGAGGCGCTGCCTTGGCCATCTCACGCGCAAGCCGGGCAATCGTGGCGGCCGGGATGGAGGTCTTCTTTTCCGCCCATTCCGGCGTGTACTGCTTTACCTCTTCCGCGAAGTCCTCGAATCCGACAGTGTAGTTCTCGACAAAATCCTTCTGATACAGCCCTTCCTTGACCATTACGTGAGCCAGCGCGAGCACGAACGCGAGGTCCGTACCCGGACGAATCCGCACCCACTCATTGGAAATCGCGCCGATCTCGCTGTGTCGAGGATCGACCACGACCACCTTCGCGCCGTCGTCGCGGCCTTTGGTAATATCGATGAGCTGACCGAGATTCAGTCCGCCGCCGGGATTGCGACCGATCATCATGATGAAGCGACTGTTGGCGAAATCCATGGAAGGCTTGGACTTGCCGACGCTCAGCCACCATCCGATGTTTCGCGAGAGGAAACAAGTGCTGCCGTGGGAAAAGATGTTCGGCGATCCCAACGCGTGCATGAACCATTTGGTCAGCTTCTCGTTGGCCTGGGGATGGCTCAGCCAGAAGAGGCTCTCCGGGCCGTGCTTTTCCTTGATCGCCAGGAGCTTTTCGCCGATCTCTTTGTACGCCTGCTCCCATGAGATCTTCTCGAATTTGTTCGGTCCCACCCGCTTGAGCGGCGACCGTATTCGGTCCGGATTGTAGACCTCATGGAGAAAGCCGTGTCCTTTTGCGCACATGCGGCCACGGTTATTGCCGGCGCGCGGGTTTCCTTGCGCCTTCCAGATCTTTCCGCCCCTGGTGTAGACCTCAATCCCGCACCAGTTACCGCACGCGTCGCAGAGAGTCCGCGTTATTTTCACGTCGCCTTTGGGTCTTTCCTGCGAAGCCCATGCATTAAAGTTGACGTATGACGCCGCAGCCAGGGAGGCCCCTCCTGCGGCGGATGTAACGAGGAATTTCCTCCGGGTCATACCATTGTGTTTCATAATCCCTCCGCCGAGGCGTGTTGGGTCTTCAAGATAGAAATATAGTGATACTCATATATTGTCAAGCGAATTCTCATCGAAAAATAAGAAAAGTCGCCCGCCGCATAAGTCCCTTGATGGTGAGGGCTCACGCTACCGTTCGTTGAACGCGCCCATGATCAGCTCCTGGATGCTGTCGTCGCCGGGCTTGGGCGGCCGTGGAATATGCGGTCGAGGTTTGATTTCAGTCCGCCGACTCAGACCGAAGAGCATGCTGATCTCACGCGTGATCGGCGTATCGCGGATATCGACGAATCGAAGCAGTCGGCCGAGGTTGATGTCCCAGAAGTCGCTTTTGAGGCTGATTACCTCGGGGAACTTGAAATGGCTTCCTTTCTCGACATCCCAGGTATACTCGGCGAAGGGCCAGAAGCGGTACCTGGAGAAGACGAGCCGTCCGTGGCGAAAGCGTTTCTGAATGGTGTTGATCAGCAGGAATTTCCGCTCCGTGAAGACCTCGCCGTCGCCGATGGAGACGTACCCGCTGCCGGACTCGGCCCCGGTGCGTTTGTTCTCTTTGGATGAATAGACGAAGAAGAGGCTGATCTCTTCGATCCCGCCGCCCGTCCCGTACGTGACGAACGGCCAGAACCGGTAGCGCTCGTGCCCCGACTTGTAGTGATGATAGTAGGAGAGGAAGGGCCAGAGCAGGTTGGTCGTGGACGAATACCGATCGGTTTCCTGCACATAGAGCGGGAACGGACACGCGAGGTACGATGATTCCTGCGGGGTCCCGGGGTATTTGTCGATTTTCTGGAAGAGCGGCCAGAGCGCGAACCTGTTGAAATAGTCGTTACGAATCCGGTCTCTGCCGATCAGCGGCCAAAACTTGAGCGAGGATCGTCCGGGACTGTCCGCGTAGGTGATCAGCGGCCAGAGTATGCGAATGGTGTGCGCGTCGTCATCGTCGCTCTCGTAATAAAGGGGAAAGAGGAAGAAGAAGTTCCGGTCCACGCCGTAGCGTCGGTACATAGACCCGTAGAGCGGGAAAAAGCCCCAGTAGTCCTGCCCGAGATCGGAGCGCCCCTGATAGAGGGTCAGTACGCGGGAATAGCCGTCAAAGGGCGGAATCTTCGACCAATGACTCTCGAAGAACGGTGAGAAGCGCAGTTTGCTCCGAAAGCCCGACTCTTCCTGGAATCCGAACGGAAAGAGAAAATCGACGCGCTCGAATTTTCCGGGAACGATGGTTCTCGAATAGAGCGGCGGAATACCCGAGGTTTCGCCGAGGGTCCAGAGATTGTCGGGGGCCGTGGGATCGATTCGGCGAATGGTGAGATCGGGATCGACGGCAAAGAGCCTGTCGGGCGCGGTCAGCCGCAGGAAGTTGTACGCCGAGGCGTCTGCCCTGTGCGGCCCGATTGCCGCGACGAGACAAAGGCCGACCAACCCTGCGATCAGAAAAGCGGACGATCGTCTCGCCCGATGATCGAGCGTTCGAACGCTCCGCCGCGCATCGGGCGCGGGCTGCCGGGTGGGGCCGATTGTCGGCCTGGCGCGCATCCGAGGACTCCTACCGGAAGACCGAGCCGAGGATGATGGCGAGGGTGCTGACCGGTGTGGCTTCCGAGACGTCTTCCGCGGTTTTGTTCATATTGCGGATGGCCCGCCGAGTCTCGTAGTAGAGTTCGGGATCGTTGATGAGCCGGCTCACCGCGCCTCCGCCGTACTGAATCCGATTGGAGACGTTGCGCAGATCCGCCACCAACGCGCTCGCCTGACGGTAGAGGCGGTCGTCCGAGACAAGCTTGCCGAGAGTGCCCCTGCCCCGCTTCACGTCGTCGGCCAGATCCTGAAGGTCCTCGGCCAGTTCGCGGAACTTGTCGCCGGTCTTGTTGAAACTTTGGGACGCGCTGTTCACACGGTCGAGCGTTTCGTTCACCTTGTCCTTGTTGCGCGCGAGGATTTGCTTGAGGTCCAGAGTCGATTCATCAAGATTGGTGATGGTCGAGTTGATCTTCTCCTTGTTGCCGCCGATGAGGTCCTTCACATCCGATGAGATGTCGTCGATATTGCTTACGATCCGTTGGAGCTTCTTGCCGCCCTTTTCGTCGACGAGCTGTTTGCGGGCTTCCCGGGTAAGTTGCTTCAGATCCTGTGTAACAAAACCGAGCGTTTCCAGGACCTTCTCCGCGGCCGGCGGCTCGTACACCAGCTCGAGTTCCTCGCCCGGCTTGACTTTGCGCGCGTTGGGTTTGCCGGGTTCGATGATTACGTATTTGTCGCCCAGCAGCCCTTTTGTCCGGATCATGACGCGGGAGTCTTCGGGGATGCTGTTCTTGTAATCGTCCTTGATCTCCATGATGACTAGGGCTTTGCCCGATTGCCGATCCAGCTTGATTGTCTTGACCGTGCCCACCTTGATTCCGGCGATCTGAACCTGAGCGCCTTCGGCCAATCCCTCGACCGATCGGAACTCGGCTTTCAACGTGAATCCTTGCTCGGTGTCCCACTTGAGCACCCTGAACCAAGAGAACAGAAATATGGCAAGGCACACGAGAAAGAAAACGCCGACTTTTGCTTCCAAGCCGAATGAGCGCATGAACGCGCGACCTCTTGGCCCTATTCCATGTACATCGGCCCCTGCTCGGAGCCGTTGATGAATTGTCGAATCACCGGGTCACCTGTCTGCTTGACCTCGTCCGGTGTCCCTTCCAATCGAATTTTGCCGTTCCACAGCATCATGACTTTATGGGAGATCTGAAAAGCGCCGTGAATATCGTGACTCACCAGGACATACGTGACCGCTCGTTCGCAGTGCGTCTCGATAATCAAGTCGTAGATGGAAGCCCGAGTGAGGGGATCGAGTCCGGACGTGGGTTCGTCGAAGAAGACGAGATCGGGATCCAGGGCCAGAGCCCTCGCCAGCGCCGCGCGTTTGGCCATGCCCCCCGAAATCTGCGACGGATACTTGTCCGAGTGTTGATCCATGGAAACGAGCCTGAGCCTGGCATCGACGGTTTCGCGGATCTCTTCCTCGGATTTCTTGGTATGTTCCCGGATTGGGAACGCGACGTTCTCCCCCACGGTCAGTGAATCGAAGAGCGCTCCGCCCTGGAACAGTATGCCGAGGGACTTGCGAAGTTCGTTGAGTTCCCGTTTCGGCATGCAGCAAATGTCCCTCTTGTCGAACAGGATTTCGCCCGAATCCGGCGACTCGAGACCGATCATGTGTTTAAGGAGAACCGACTTCCCGCCTCCGGATCGTCCCATGATCGTTGTGATCGTGTCCCGGTCGATATGAAAATCGACGCCGTCGAGCACCTCTTGCTCTCCGTATCGCTTGTGAACGTTTTTGACTTCGATCATCGAATCCGTCCCGCTCCGGCGATCATGACGCCGACTTGAACATGAGGGTCGTCATGAAATAGTCCGACGCCAAAATGAGAAACGACGAGATAATCACGGCTCGCGTCGTGGCTTGGCCCACTCCGCGCGCGCCGCCCGTCACAAAGTACCCGTTCAAACAACTCACCAGGGCGAGGATGAGTCCGAAAAAGATCGATTTTATCAGACCATGGGTCACGTCGTCCATCGTGAGATAGTCTTTCACGCTGGAAATGAATGTTCCGCCCTCCAGGCCCAGCTGCTGCGTCACCGTCAAGTACGCGCCGAGCATCCCGGCGAATTCGAAAACTATGGTCAAGAGCGGCAAGACGATGCCCGCAGCGACGATCCTGGGCGTCACCAGATATTGGATCGGCTCCACGGCCATGCCGGCCAGCGCATCGATCTGCTCCGTCGTCCGCATCGCCCCCAGTTCCGCGGTCATGGCCGACCCGGCCCGTCCCATGACCATCAGCGCAGACAGAACCGGTCCCAGTTCCCTACAGAGCGATAAAGCGACGCCCGCCCCGATGAGGTATTCCGCTCCGTACTTCGACATGGCGATATGCGCCTGGAGCGTAAGCACCATGCCGGTGAAGAGGCCGGTCACCGTTATCAGCGCAGTCGATTGGACCCCGATGAAGTCTATCTGCCTCACGAGCTCGTGGATCCGATACGGCGGTCGCACCAGCCACATCGCGGCAAGACCGAAGAGGATGAGTCCTCGGCCTGTTTCCCGTACAGCCGACCGCACTCCCGACAGCGCATTCAGAACGATCGATCCGAAAAACGCGAAAATTCTCTCCACACCGAGCCTCGTTCAATGTCGGTCCCGCAACGGGGCCGCACGACCATGCGGCGTTCAATGCTCCGCCAAGCCGCTGAGATGTCACAAACCGTCCGCCATGTCCCCCAGGTCGTCCGGACACCCCTGGAAGGGGTTCGCGGTCGCTCTCCGACGCGGCCGCAGAATCCCGCCGGAGGCCCAAAACATCCCGAAGCCTCCATCGAATCCACGAACTTGGGGTGCGCTGATTCTACCCTCATTTTGCAAAAAATGTCAATACTTTAGTCTCAAAAGCTCCATGTTCGCCAAACGATTTTCACAGTGAACTTAATGTCTTGTCCCAATGTCCGAATGTACTCGGCCGCGTTTCATGATGCGGGAGCGAACCGATTCCTGACGACAAAACCTCGGGCCGGCGCACCCGATCGCGTCCAAGAAAGAGGCGCCCGGTCATGACGATCGTGAAGACCGACAAGCGGTGGGGAAAGACGTTGCGCCGGCGGCCGGAGAATGATATCGTGAGACGGTAAATAAAGAAACAGCAGTAATATTAGATAGATAAGGAAGGTCCATGCCCAAGAAGGATTTCGTGCATTTGCACCTCCACACCCAGTATTCCTTGCTCGACGGCGCGATCAGGATTCCACGCCTTGTCGAACGCGCTCACGAGTACGGCATGGGCGCGCTTGCGATAACGGATCACGGCAATCTGTTCGGCGCGATGGAGTTCTATTCACAGGTTCAATCGCACGGGATCAAACCGATCATCGGCTGTGAGGTCTATATTGCGCCGGGATCGCGGCTGGATCAGGCGGCCCGGTCGGGCGAGGTCACGGCGTATCATCTGATCCTGCTCTGCGAGAACGAGAAGGGTTACCGGAATCTCTGCAAGCTGGTTTCGGACGCGTATTTCGAGGGCTTCTACTACAAGCCGAGAATCGATAAGGACCTCCTGGAGGAGCACAACGAAGGACTGGTCTGCCTGAGCGCGTGCTTGTCGGGCGAAGTCCCCTATCTTCTGCTCCACGATCGACCGGGCGAGGCGCGTACGCAGGCCGAATGGTTCCTCGAGGTGTTCGGGCGGGATCGATACTACCTCGAGTTGCAGGAGAACGGCCTAGCCGATCAGCGCAAGGTCAATACGAGGCTGATCGAACTCGCTCGGGAATTGGACCTCAAAACGGTCGCCACCAATGACTGCCACTATCTGGACAAGGACGACCACCGCGCGCACGAGGTCCTCCTCTGCATTCAGACGGGCAAGCAGCTGTCGGACGACAACCACCTGCGGTTCGAGACCGAGGAGTTCTATTTCAAGTCCCCCGACAAGATGGCCCACGACTTCCGTGAGATCCCCGAGGCGCTCAAGACGACCAAAGCCATCGCGGAAAGGTGTTCGCTGCTCTTTGATTTCGATCAAATCCACATGCCCAGGTTCGATCTCGGAACCGGAGAGACGCTCCGAGAGCGCTTCGACCAGGATGCGCGAGCCGGCTTTGAACAGCGCATCGAGCGCCTCCGTACAAAGGGCGATCTGGATGAGGCGAAGCTCCCGCAGTACATCGAGCGACTGGATAGGGAAATCAAGCTCATTCAGGACATGGGATTCTCGGGTTATTTCCTCATCGTCGCGGAGTTCATCAACTACGCGCGCAGGGAAGGCATTCCCGTGGGTCCGGGTCGAGGCTCGGCCGCGGGGTCGCTCGCTGCCTATTCCCTCGGCATCACCGACATCGATCCGATCCGCTACGATCTGCTCTTCGAGCGCTTCCTCAACCCGGAACGAAAGAGCATGCCCGATATCGACGTCGACTTCTGCATGCACCGCCGGGACAAGGTCATCGAGCACGTCGCGAAGAAGTACGGCAGAGACAGAGTCGCGCAGATCATCACGTTCGGGCGCATGCAGGCGCGGGCCGTGGTCCGTGATACCGCGCGGGTGCTCGGGATTTCGTACGCGGAAGCGGACCGCATCGCGAAGCTCATTCCCGAAGAGCTGAAGATCACGCTCGACAAAGCCCTGGAAAAGGAGCCGCGCCTCAAGGAAGAGGCTGCGGAAAATCCCGAGGTGGACGACCTGATCAAGACTGCGAAGACCTTGGAAGGCCTCACGCGGCACGCGTCGACCCACGCGGCCGGGATTGTCATCTCCGATAAGCCGCTGGTCGAGCATCTGCCCCTCTATAAAGGGCATAAGGGGGAAACGCTGACCCAGTTCGATATGAATTGGGTCGAGCGCATCGGCCTGGTCAAGTTTGACTTCCTCGGTCTCAAGACGCTCACGGTGATTCACAACACGGTGAGGCTGATCGAGGAGGCGCGCGGGATCGAGCTCGTAATGGATGAAATCCCGCTCGATGACGCCGAGACCTACGAGATGCTCAGCCACGGCGACACGCTGGGCGTGTTTCAACTTGAATCGTCCGGCATGCGGGACATCCTCACCAAGTTCAAGCCCTCGGTCTTCGAGGACCTGATAGCGATCTTGGCGCTCTATCGACCGGGGCCGCTCGAATCGGGCATGGTCGACGACTTCATCAATCGCAAGCACGGCCGGACTGCGATCGAATACCCGCTTCCCGAACTGGAGCCGATCCTCAACGAGACCTACGGGGTCATCGTGTACCAAGAGCAGGTGATGAGCATCGCGAAGACGCTCGCGGACTACTCCCTCGGGGAAGCGGACCTGCTCCGTCGCGCGATGGGGAAGAAGAAGGCCGAGGAGATGGCCGAGCAGAAAAACCGCTTCGAGAACGGCGCTCGAAAGAACAAGATCGACCCGAAGAAGGCCGGCTATATATTCGACCTGATGGAGAAGTTCGCCGGGTACGGCTTCAACAAGTCCCATTCCACCGCGTATGCGATGGTCACCTACCAGACCGCGTACCTCAAGACCCATTACCTGCCCGAATTCATGGCCGCGCAACTCAGCGCCGAATCCGGCAACACCGACAAGGTCACCACGTATATATCCGAGTGTCGCGACCGAAACGTCGAGATACTCCCCCCGCACGTGAACGCGTCCATGTACGACTTCCACGTGACCGACGGGAAGATCATCTTCGGCTTGGCCGCAGTCAAGAATGTTGGCGAAGGCGCGGTGAAATCCATACTCGAAGCGCGGGAAGACGGCGGACCGTTCTGCAGTCTGCAGGATTTCGCTCGACGGACCGATCTGCGCAAAGTCAACAAGAAGGTGATCGAAAGCCTGATCAAGTGCGGCGCGTTTGATTTCCCCGGCGGCCCGGTCCGACGCGCCATGGCGGAATCGTTGGACAAGATCCACGATAGCGCCGTGAATTACCAAAAGGAACAGGCGGACGGGCAATTCAACCTTTTCGAGACCGAATGCGTTCCCGGTAAGGTGAACGGGTCGGATGTTCCCATTCCCGACATGGTGGAATGGGACGACACCCGGAAGCTCGGCTACGAAAAGGAGATGATCGGCTTTTACATCACCGGCCACCCACTCATGAAGTACGATCGGATCATCAGCCGATACACGAACGTGAGCTCGGCAGGGCTCGCAAAACTTGAGAAATCCACCCGCGTGCGCATGGCGGGATTGGTCAAGAATATCAAGGAGATCAATACCCGCAAGGGCCATCGGATGGCTTTCGTCACCATGGAAGACCTCGAGGGCACAGTCGAACTGACCGTTTTCGCGGAGACCTACGGCTTGACGCGCGATATCCTGAAATCCGGAGAGCCGATCCTACTCTCGGGCATTCGGGACGGCGACGAAGAGAACGTGAAGGCGATCGCGGAAGAGATCTGCCTCCTCGAGGACGCTCCCTTGAAGTTCAGCAACGGCATCCACATCAAGATTTCGACCACCGGCGCGGACCCCTCCCACATCAAGAGCCTCAAACGGGTGCTCAACAAACACAAGGGCAAAGTACCCGTCACCCTCCACGTGCTCATACCCAACCGAACCGAGACCGTCATCAATCTCGCGTCCGTGACGTGTGAAGCGTCCAACGAACTCGCCGACGATGTGAAAGAGACGTTCGGCTATCAGGCCGTGTCGTTCGAGTGAGCCCAACTTCGGCGACGGCCTATTCAGCCGTATTCTCCTTCCGACCGAAAGTTCCCGAAGGACGCCGTTGCCGGCGAAGCCAAGCAATCTCGGCGCGCTTAGTCTAGGGAGACAGGTTGAGATTGCTTCGTCGCTTCGCTCCTCGCAATGACAAGGGTAGGCGGCGAGGTGGACCCCTTCATGGTCCCAAGAGATTGATAATGTATCGTTTTGCCGTGGGCTGAGCCCCACGGCTATTGTTGGTTTGGCCCTTCGGGGCAATACGGGGACGGCGCTAACTGTCGCAATATTGAAAGTTTTTGCGGGGAGGGGTTCGGGGAGGGGCCCTTTTTTCAAAAAGGGCCCCTCCCCGATATTTCCTCTTCCTCTTGCTCCTCCTCTACTTACGCCCATTTCACCAGGTTCATGGCGAAGGGGTTGAAGAGGTAGGGGTGGAAGGGGAGGATGCGGATCACGTATCCGTACACGCCGGTTTCGTCGCAGGGGATCGATCCTTCGAAGCGCCAGAGCCCGTTTCCGTCGTTTCCCGAGCTATCCATGCAGGTAATGCGTCGATTGGTGAGTCGAGTCGCGTCCGGTCCGATTGCTCCGTGGCAGAGGTCGACGGTGACTTCGGCGTCCTCGAGGTCTCCCAGGCGCACGGTCGCGCTCACGTGAAGTTCCCCGCCGAGTGCTATTCTCTGGGATCGGGACTCGGAGACGTCGATCACCGCGACGTCTTGCCATTGGGTCCGAACGCGGTCCTTCCATTCGCCGAGCTCTTTGGCTTGAGCTTGGCGGTTCTGGCCGAGGATCTGGTGGGCGAGGCCGGCGCGGAGGTAGTATTCGTGCATGTATTCTTCGATCATGCGGTGGGAATTGAAGCGCTCGCTGACCTTGGCCATCGAGTTCTTCATCATTTCGATCCACTTCTGAGGAAGCCCAGCGGGGCCGCGATCGAAGAAGGTGGGGATGACCCGATACTCGAGGAGGTCGTAGAGATGCTCCGAGTCGTGTCTGTCCTGATACTCGGTGTCGTCGAATTCCTCGCCGGCGCCGATGGCCCAGCCGTTGGTCCCGTCGTACGCTTCGGGCCACCAGCCGTCGAGAATACTGAGATTGAGCGCGCCGTTGGCCGCGGCCTTCATGCCCGAGGTTCCGCAGGCTTCACGGGGGCGGCGAGGATTGTTCAGCCAGACGTCCACGCCCTGGACCAGGTACCGCGCCATATTGATGTCGTAATCCTCGAGGAAGACGAGCTTTCGGCGGAACCCTTCCGTTCGTGACTGGTGAACCACCTGTTTGATGAGTTCCTTACCGTTATGGTCCCGCGGGTGCGCCTTGCCCGCGAAGATGAATTGCACCGGCCGGCGCTTGTCCGAGACGATTCGGAGGAGGCGATCGGGATTGCTGAAAAGAAGACCGGCCCGTTTATACGGGGCGAATCGTCGGGCGAATCCGATGGTAAGCGCTTCCGGGTTGAGGTACTCGCCGGCGCGGCGAATGTCGATGACGGATCCGCCGGACGACTTCATCTGTGAGACGAGTCGTCTGCGACTGAACGTGACGAGACGTTCGCGCCGTGTCTCATGGACGCGCCACAGCTCTTCGTTGGGGATGTTGTAGACGCGGGCCCAGATCTTTTCGTTGTCCGGATCCTCGATCCAGCCGGACCCGAGGTACCGAGCGAAGAGGTCGCCCATCTCCTTGGACAGATAGGACGGAATGTGCACGCCGTTGGTCACGTATCCGATGGGGACGTCTCTTTCGTCCATGTCCGGCCAGATGCCTCGCCACATCTTCCTTGAGACTTCCCTGTGCAGCCGGCTCACCGCGTTCACGCCTCCGGAGAGCCGAAGGGCAAGAACCGCCATCGAGAGCGGCGAGGCCGTGTCCGACGGATTTTCCCTGCCCAGATCGAGCAGGTCCTTGACCGTGAGCCCGAGCGATCCCAGGTAGTCGCTGAAATAGCGTTCAACCAGCTGCGGACTGAAAAGATCGATCCCCGCAGGCACCGGCGTGTGCGTCGTGAAGACCGTGGATGCGGCCACCGATTCGAGCGCGGTCTTGAAAGGCGTCCGATAGGTCGCCATGGTTTGCCGGATGCGTTCGAGCGCGGCGAACGCGGCGTGTCCCTCGTTGAGATGGTAAACGGCCGGCCACAGGCCGAGGTGATGGAGCGCGCGCGCGCCGCCGATACCCAAGACGATCTCTTGCCGCATGCGGGTCTCGTTGTCTCCGCCGTACAGCTCAGCGGTTATGCGCCGGTAATGCTCCGGATTGTCGGGATGATTCGTATCAAGGAGGTACAGGGTCACTCGACCGACTTGCGCCTGCCAAATCAGCGTCTTGACCGTTCCGTCCGGAAAATCCAACTCCACATGAACCTGTTCGCCCGACGCGTCGAGCACCGGCGAAACGGGAATATTATAGAAGTCGTTATCCGGATAGGACTCGAGCTGCCACCCGTCGATATTCAGATATTGGCTGAAGTAGCCCTTCTGATAGAGTAGGCCGATTCCGGTGAGCGGAAAGCAGAGGTTTGACGCGCTCTTCAGATGGTCTCCGGCGAGAACGCCGAGGCCCCCGGAATAAATTGGCAGGCATTCAGCCAGTCCGAACTCCATGCTGAAATAGGCGATGCGATAGTCGATGGGCCGCTCCAGGCCAAAGCTGTACACTTCGCGCTTACTGACGTAGCTCTCGAAATCACGCTCGATTTCACGTACCCGCTGCATCATAACGGGATCGGCGACAATTTCGGCCGTCCGCTGCGGGGAGAGTTTGGCCAGCAGGAGGACCGGGTTCCGGCCCGTCTCTTCCCAGATTTCCGGGTCCAGGGCCTGGAAGAGACGCCCCGCGTCGGGGTTCCACGTGAACCACATGTTCATGGCCACCTTGTGCAGGCCCGCCAGCTCTTCGGGAAGATCGGGTTTGACGATGAGTCGACGCAGTCCCATTGGACGCTCCCTTACCATTCGTATCGATCGGATGAGATAAAAATAGACGGATGGAGCCGATCTATCGATGAGTCTGTACCAGCCGCGTCATTGAAGTGTCAAGTGAGGAGGGTAAGTATTCGTAATCCCTCAGTCAGGGGGGCGGTGGAGGAAAGGGGACCAATCACGGGGAACACCGACGAGACGGCCGCACCCCGTACACAGAGCCGGAGTAGGGCGTCGATCGGACTCGCAGGTGAGCGTGAGGCTGCTAAGAAGGATCCCACTGCACGGTTCACAGCTCTCCTCCATCATGTCACGGTCGATCTTCTCCGGTCGAGCTTCCCCGATCTCCAGCGACAAGCCTCGCCCGGCATCGACGGCGTTCCATAGATAGAGACTACCGGAAGGACTTGGAGGGTAGGTTGCACGACCTGCATGATCGCATCCATTGCGTGAGTTATCGAGCCCACCCCCCAAGAGGATCTACGTCCCCAGGCCGGATATGCGTATGCGACCTCCTGGCAAACCAGCGGCGGGGGCGATGTGATCCTCGTCCGATACGCAGATGACGTGGTCCTGGGATTCCAACACTATGCGGACGCGGTTCGTTTCCAGGAGGACCTACGGAAACGTCTGGTGCGTCTCGGCCTTTCCCTTCACTCCGACAAGACCCGCCTGATCGAGTTCGGCCGCTTTGCCGATCGGGATCGGCGCCGTCGGGGTGACCGTCGGCGTATAACCTGGGGCTCGCTTCGGACCTCCAGCCGAGAGTTGGCTCCCTCGTCCCCGCATTGTGCATCCGTATCCTCAACAACGCTTCTGCGTTATGCGTCCACGGTATGAGCCGTATGCGGGAAATCCTCTCGTATGGATCCGTGCGGAAGGTTCCGGGCAATCGGAGTTCCTACCGCGACCGTAAGCGCGACACGCGGCCTTGCCGCCGACCTGCTATATTGTTATGATCCGCGGCGCTGGGACTGTTCCCCATCCCATCATCGATCCGGGAGACGACACCCATGAGCCGGCAATCAAAGAAAATACTCTTCGATGAGCATGAAATCGCCGCCGCGGTGCGGCGTATGGCCTCGGAAATGCGAGAGAATCATCCGGAAGGAGGGGTGGTGTTCATCGGGATTCTCAAAGGGGCCTTCGTGCTGCTCGCGGATCTGATCCGATCATTCGATCGACCCTGCGAAGTCGATTTCGCTCGGATCGCGTCGTATGGTTCGGGAACGGTCTCCAGCGGCCGAGTGGACGTCCGGATGGACGTTCAGACGCCCATCGAGGGACGGAGCGTCATACTGGTCGACGACATCGTCGATACGGGACTCACCCTGAGCGAATACCGGAGAATGCTCCTCGATCGGGGGCCTGCGTCGGTGGAAATCGCTGCGCTCATCGATAAGAGCGGGCGTCGTGAAAAGCAGGTCGATGTCGACTACTACGGGTTCCGAATCGAGGACGGATTCGTGGTGGGGTATGGTCTGGATTGCGACGAGCAGTACCGAAATCTCTGTTCGATATGTGTGCTGGAGGATACCAACCACTGAGCGGGGGGATTAGAAAGACGTGCGATAAATCCGATACCGTTTGCTGACGGAGCCCCCGGATTCAAATCCGAAGCTGTTGATATCCGTGTTGTCCTCGAGCAGCCACCCGTATTCCACATACTGATAGTCGTGTTTGCGCAGGATTTGATTCATGTGATGGTAGACGACGATCGGTAGGCCGAGCCTCTGATACTGCTTCTTGATCCCCATCAGCATTCCCCTCCCGCCGACCACTTCATTGCGATGAAGGAGAACCTTGCACACGCCGCTGAGGCCCAGTCGTCCGTCAAGCCGCTTCAGCAGGGGATTGATGTCCGGCAGAACCAGAACGATGCCGGCGGGTTCGTCGCGGTAATAGAGGAAAACAACGGTGTCCAGGCTCCCGATTTGACGAAATATCTGCTTGAGATTGCGTGCCATTTCCGCAATTTCACCGTCGCTCATCGGCACGAAGCCCCAATTGTCCGCCCAGCAGTCCGCATAGAGATCGGCGATCAACCTTACGTCGTCGTCGATCGTCTTCCAGGTGACCGGCCGCACGGATACGGTGTTCTTGCGTTCCAGTCTTCGGGCCAGACGTTCGATGCGTTCCGACGCATGATCCGTATGTTCGACGATGATGGTGATCAGGTCCTTCTCTTTTTGATATCCCGCCGATTCAACCAGGTCGATGTAATAGGGCGGGTTATAGGGCATCATCACGAGTGGATTCCGGTCGAACCCTTCGATGAGCATGCCCGTCTCGTAGTTGGTTGAAGGACACAACGGGCCTCGCACAAAGGCCATGCCCTTGCCTCGCGCCCAGTCTTCAACTGCGCGAAACAGTTCGCCGGCGGACGCTCGATCGTTTTCGCATTCGAAGAAGCCCCATGACGCGGCGCGCTCGGACTGGTACGCGTTGAAACGGCGGTCCACAATTCCCATAATGCGGCCGACCACCTCGGAATCTCTTCGTGCGAGGAACATCGCCTGTTCGGCGAATTCCCAAAACGGGTGCCGCTTGGTATCGATCAGTCGCCGGATGTGCGATTTCAGCGGAGGGACCCAGATCTCGTCGCCGGCATAGACTTTCCACGGGAGATCGACGAACTCACGGATATCCGCGCGTGTCGCAACCGGCGTTATCTCGAGGGGAGCCATCTGAGTGTCCTTTCGGGGGCGCATCTCCTCGTCGAAGGAGTTTACTAGAAAAGCGGCTTGAGGGAAAGCGCTTTCAAGAGAAGCTCCGGCGCCGCGGCCGACGAGATAGGCCGTTCGATTGGCGGTTGCAGACCCCGAACGACGGTTCTATGAGTTTTCTCACAGTCCCTTCTCTTGGTCGGCGCTTCATGATAGAGTAGGAGTCAGGAATGTTGGGCGTACGATTCCACAAGCGCGGCGCTCAGCGGGAGCGGAGATGTCTTTCGCCATGAAGTTCCGGGTATGGCGCCGGGACGCGGGAAGGTAGAATACGCGTCGTCCGAATTGTTACCGAGCGACGGTTGTGACGAATCGACCATACCAGATGAAAGCCCGCATTTAATAAGGGAATGATTGCCGCCGCCTCCAAGGGTGAGGCCGGCTCGTTCGCCTTTCACGTCCTATGGAGTGTTCCATTGCGCGGAGCTTCCTTTTCGGCACGGTGATTTTCCGCTCGAATCGGCTCGGATCTTGAGGATTGCCCTATGGGAACATCGAAAACCCTGAAAGTTCTCTACGCCGAGGACGATCCGGGCATGGCGCGCCTTTTCCAGAGGCGACTGGGTCGCGCCGGATATGAAGTGGATGTGGCGTACGACGGCCGCAGGGCCTTGGACATGGCCAACAGCGGGACGTACGATATCCTCTGCGTGGATCATCAGATGCCGGGCCTCACCGGTTTGGAGATGATACGTCTCCTTTCCGCGGAGGGCTCGCTGCCTCCGACCATTATGGTCACCGGCGCGGGAAACGAAGTCATTGCGGTGGAAGCGATGAAGCTCGGCGCAAATGACTATATTATCAAGGATTCCCAGTCCAACTACCTCGACCTCCTTCCCCACGTGATCGACCAGGCGGTGAGGAAGAAATTGCTGGTGGAAGCCAAGGAGCGCGCTGAGAGCGCATTGCGGGACACGCTCGAACAGTTGGAGAGCCGCGTTACCGAGCGCACCGCAGAGATCTCAGAAGCCAACCGCCGCCTGCGGGACGAAGTGACACGCCGCATCAACACCGAACACCGGCTTATGATCGCACGGGACGACCTGGAGAACCGCGTTCGTGAACGCACGCGAGAACTGCGGGATATCAACATTCGTCTCACCGCGGAGATCCGGGAGCGAGTACAAGCGGAATGCGCCTGCAGGGAAGCCAAAGAGGAATGGGAGCGAACCTTCGACGCAATCCCCGACCTGATCGCGATCATCGATCGTTCATTCACGATCCGTCGCTGCAACAAGGCCATGGCGGAGAGCTTGCGTGTCTCCCCTGAGGACGTCGTGGGCGGCACGTGCTACCAAGCAATGCACGAGACGGATAATCCCCCGCCGTTCTGCCCTCACGCCAAGATGCTGCTGGAAGGCGAGGAAGCAACCGCGGAGGTTTCCGAGACGACGGTAGGGGGCACGTTTATGGTCACCGCGTCTCCGATCCGCGACGAATCGGGCGCCATCTACGCGAGCGTGCACGTGGCGCGCGACATCACCGACCGGAAAGAGACCGAGGACGCGCTCAGACGGAGCGACGAGCGCTATCGAATGCTCGTTCACGCAATGATGGACGGACTGTGGATTGTCGACAGCGACATGCGCATCACGTACGCAAACGATAGACTGGTCCGCTTGCTCGGATACGATCGTTCCGAATTGTTGGGTATGCGGTGCGCTGATCTTGCCGCCGACGAGGACGGGCGGCTGCTTCTCGGATCTTGGGAGCTCGGGACTCCCGAAGCCGGAGCTACGGCCGAGGTCGGACTGAAACGGAAAAACGGGGAGGAGATAATCGCCATTGTCTCGGCTCAGGACGCGCCGGGTGACGATGCTTCTGCGATCGAGCGTTTCGGCTTGATAACCGACATCACCCGCCTCAAGAAGATGGAAGAGGAACTCCGAACATTCAAGACGCTCTGCGATACGGCCTCGTACGGCGCGGCAATAACCGATCTCGACGGTCGCGTGGTGTATGTGAACTACGCCTTTGCTCGCATGCACGGCTATGCGGTCGAGGAGGTCGTCGGCAAGCCCCTCTCCATATTCCATACCGACGACCAGATGACGCACGTGAACCGCCTGCTCGAAGACCTGAAACAGTCAGGCCGACTGGAAACACAGGAAGTTCGCCATGCCCGGCGGGACGGGACGCCGTTCTCCGTGCTCGCGGCCGGCGCGGTAATCACCGACGGTCGCGGCGCTCCGTTGTATCTGGCAGCGACCGCAATGGATATCAGCGGCATGGAGAGGTTCGCGTAGGTCGGCGTTTTTTCGCGGAGCCGAAACCGCGCCCTCACGTATACCGCCTGCGGGGGTTATTTGTCGCCGAAGCCGTACACCGCTTTGAGCGCCTCAAACGGACTCGTTTGCGCGCCGTACTGCGAGATGGGATAACGCACGCCCCGCTTGTACAACGTCTCGAGATTGGCGAGGATGCGGGCGCATTCCTCCGCCGGCAGTCCGATCGCCAGTTCATCGTCCTGAGCCTGCCCGAATCGACGTTCTCCGTAGCAGGGGATCGAGAGCGCGGGAACCCGATCGACGAACGCGCGACCGATCACGTCCGAGCAGGATGTTTCGCCGACAGAGTAGAACGTCAGTCGTTCGAATCGATCGAACTGGATCGCGTTCACCATTAGGGACATCTGCGCAGGATTGGCGTAGACCAGGACGATATCCGGCACAAAGGGATCGTATGCGGTCGGCGCCATCATAACCGCTTCGTACGTGCCTGCGGGGATACGCTGAATCACCCGTTCACACGCGGCTGCGTCCTCTTTCTTCTCGAGCCACACCACGCTGCGCATCGTGCCGTCCGCGACCCAGTCGGGCACTTCAGCCAGACCGCATACGGTCGCGCAGCTGGGCGGGACGAGATCCTCCGCAGTGAAGCCAACCGTCCAGTCGAAGGTGCGCACAATGGTGATCAACTGGCAGAGCGTGAGTTTCTCCTGGGGTCTGCGCACCCAGGGATTGTTTTTGATTTCCTCGGCGTCTTTCAGCATCTTCATGCCGACCGGAAAGGTTTTGAGACGGAGGAAGTGTTCCAGCTTCCGGGTCCATTCGGACCACTTGATATCTTCAGGATTCATCATCATCGTCCTTGTGGGATACCGCCAATCGACGGCATTTAGGCGCTATTTCAGCTTGTGAACGGTGAACCTCCGCGAGAAGATCGCGTCGATCAATCGGCGTTCGTCTCGTATGTCGTCCTCGAACTCATTGACGCATGTGCCGACGGACGCAGTTTTATGAGCGTCGCTTCCCCCGACTTTCAGAAGTCCCAACTCGTCGGCGACGCGTGCCGCCAAAGCGTTTTCATCGTCGGTGACCATACAGTTGCAGACTTCCAGGCCGTGGACGTGCTCGAAGGTCGGATTCTCCTTTGCGTCGGATATGTCCATATCGAGGGCGCTGAATCCGAAGATAAGAAATCCTCGGAACGGATGAGCCGCGATCGCGACGCCGCCGGCCGCGTCCACCTTTGCCTTGAGCGTCGCAGGGGTCCACATTTCGGTCGGCTCTTCTTCGAGGCCGAAAACGAGAACATCGCCGCCGGTGGTGGTAATCTCGACGCCCCGGAAGACCGCGACGCCGTGCTTATCGCTCAGCGCGCGGGCGTCGTCGACCGACCAGATCTTGTCATGTTCCGTGATGCAAACGCCGTCGATCCCCGCGGCCTTCGCTGCTTCCATCATCTCGTCGGGACTCATGACGCTGCAGGGAGAGTATTTCGTCGTGTGGTTGTGCAAATCGATTTTCATACACCGGCCTTTTCGACTTCGTCGTCACTGAAGTCGCATGTAGTCCTTGAGATCGGAGTGGCGCTCGAGAAATTCTTCGAGAAACTTCTGCCTGTCGAGTTCGGGATCTTCTTCGAGCGCCCGGGCAAGTTCGTCGGCCAGTTCGGCGACCGCGACCGCTCGGCAGCAGTCGACCATGAGTATGGCCATGTGGCGGCATCCGTACCGTCCCAGTTCTTTCTTGATCCGGCTGTCCAATCCGGTGTCGATCTTCCAACCCACCGCCCGCTCGAAGACCTTTTCCGCGAGGGGGCACCGTTTGGTAGTGAAGCGCTTCATGAAACATTGGAGGTTCTCGATCGTCCGTTCCGGCCAGTTGATCAGAATCTCCAGTTGCATGGCGTACAGTTCGTCCTCGAGGACTCCGCTCACGACGCGATGAGTGTCGCTCTGCTTCTGCACGCCCACCGACTTAGTGCGTGAATAGACCAGCATCCTGAATCACCTTTAGTCCGACGCCGACGGTCGGGAGATCGTCCCGGGGAGGGCGCCGCGAGAACACGCTCAAAGATCGCGAAACGCGATGCAGCTGTCCTTGAGTCGTGGATTTTCCGCCATGATCTTGGTGTGTTCGTCACCGATCACAACATTGTTGAGGAAGATCTCGGGTCCGTCCCGCTCGAAACGGATTTCCTCCCCGTATCCGACCATGGCCTTGCGGAGTTCGGGCACGGTGATGGCGTTGATCAGCATCTCCATCGCCTCGAGGGTCATTTCAGCGATGCGGGGACTCTTCCCTTCAGCGGCGATGATCCCTCGAACGATCTTGGTCATTCCCGGTCCCACGCGGACTCCGGTGAGCTTCTCGGCAGCGGCGCTCAGATCCGGCGCGAGGCCCAAGGCGTCCCGCTTCACGGTGATCGTCGCATCGAGAATGTTGAGGGCGGGAGCTTTCACATCGAGGGTCAGCTCCGCGGAGAAGAGGTTGTCGTCGGTCCTGGTGGTGATCCGCCAGAGTCCTTTCTCCAGAGCCTCCACGGTTGTAAGGTGGTTCATCTGAAAGTTGAGTATCACGGTAACCTCACTCTTAAAAAAGGATGAATGTTCGGCGCGAGGCGTGGTCGAAGCGTTTATGGGCGGAAAGGCGTCGTTAGAGTGTGCGATAATCGGGCCTGAATGTCAATCACTGACGGCCGAGGTGAAATCGGCGACGTGCGGACAAGTATGGCGGGCTTGAGCAGCAGCC
>CAYLRL010000008.1:67754-86349 GCA_964385875.1 uncultured Syntrophales bacterium | reverse complement strand
GGGAGACTCATCTCCCCCTCCAAGCCTCCCCCATCGAGATATCAATGGCTTATCGTTATCCCGGTGAACGGTTACCGTCTCCTTTCAACCACACTGACCGTATTCTCGTATCCGGCTTCAACCGACCGCGCCTGCTCTTCCGTCGAGATCGCCGACAAATGCGCTCGTGGCGCCGGTATGTCGTCGCACAAAGAGAAGAGCGCCGTGAATCAGGCCGCGTTCGCTCAGATTCTCGGCCGCTTCGACGCCGCGATCGAGCGCTTCTTCAATCTCGGTTGGGGTGAGGCGTCCCACGGACCGCGTGATGGGAACGCCCTTCAGGTCGGTGTCCGGGTGGATATGCTCCGCCAAACATCGTTCGATGACCGGGCTCTCGACATTCGTTCGATTGGCGACGGCCGTAGCGGCCGCGTCCGCAATCGCGGCCCTCGGCGCAAGCGCGGTAACCGCATTGGCAATGCCTCGGGTGAAACTCCATCCGCCGAGACCGCTGGTGCACACGCCGCCGATTCCCATTTCAGGGCGGATGATCATAATCTGCGCGGTTTCCCTCATCTGGACGTCCCTGCGAATGCCCACCCTGAGCGTCTCGCCGTGTTCCAACCGGACCGCGATATCCCCGCCGTTATTGACCGCGACACGAGTCATCCCGCGGTCAGCGAGGAAATCCGCGGTCGCGTCGGCTATGGTTCCTGCGACGGCCGCCATGGGGGTCAGGTCCGCGTCTCCGACGGATCGGGCCGCGTCCCACATGACGTACGGCAGAGAGCCGGGCGCAAGCGGGGGCGTTTCGACGGCCGGTCGCATCAGGCTGAAGCGCTCGTCGGCAATCTCTTTCAAGTATCCCACCGCGGCTCGCGCTGCGTCCAGGCAGATTTCCTGTCGCGGTCGACCCGCTTCGGACGCCTCGATAAACATTCGCATCGGCCCGCATTGCACGAGAACCGAGCCGTCACCGAGCGCAAGAATATCGCTTTCCCACATTGCGTCGCCCTACTCGTTCGGTCGAAACGGCCGAATCGCCTCTTCGTGGCCGCCCATTGCCAAGTAATCTTCGAGCGTCATGGTGTATTCCACGGGGCAGACCGTGGCCGGCGTGGGAACCCACGTGAACGCTCCCGGCATAACCTTTTCCACATCCGCCATGAAGTTGATGCCCCCGCCGGGGAGGACGAACGCGGGCGCGCCGCCGATAGTCAGTCTGGCTTTCATGGCGTGAACCGCTCTCGTCAATTTGATGGGGTAACGCGTCACGCCCGCTCGGGCGCTGCCTCCCGAACCGCCGCAATAGACCGCCGAGACCCTCGATTCCTGGCATGTGTCCGCAAGCTCGGCCACAGCGGACCGGACGCCGTCGGTCGGTTCGATTTCAGCCAAACCGCCGCCCTCGGTTACCTCGAAGAGCGCGACTTTCCTACCGGTGGTTTCGGTCACGAGAATAGTCATGCCGGGTCGCGCCACCGACATATCGATCGATTCCAGGATCTTCCCGGGTTCGGTGATCGACGTGCCTCCCCAACCGTCGCCGTGATCGCCGAAGTACCGTCCGGGCGTGCTCTTACGGAATGCGAGCTTGACGCCGCTCGGCTTCGCGCCGACGAATATCCCCGCTGCGTGTTCGCTCATCAGGCCGGTCAGGTGCGAATCAAGGACAATCGCTTCGTCGACGACCTCGACGAACAGACCCGCGAAAAGCCCGAGGGTCGCGCTTCCGCAGCCGACACGCATGAAGTCGTCCACCAGCCCGTTTATGACAGGCGGACCGCCTACCTGAATCTTGAGCGCTGCGCCGCCGTCAATACGGACGTTCACGCGCGCGCGATTGGCCAGGTCCGAGACGAGGCGAGCGCATGAAAGCCCGTCCGGGCCGGTCATGGTGTTGACGCCGCCGATCGAGAGGATCTTCGATCCGTATTCTTCGGCGGTCAGATGCCCGACCTTCTTCCTGCGGTAGATGATCGGAGCGCCCTCTTGGCCCAGGGTGCGGTCCGTGTCGACCTTCACCTTGATCCCGGAATAGCTGAGCGGAGCTTCCGTCACGACCGTAACCACGTCCACGCCGTCAACCTTTGACTGGACGATATGCGGCGCAGGTTTGCAGTCCGGGTAGGTGGTCCCGGCGCCGATCCCCGTAATGAGCGGCCTCCGTATCGCAGGGTCCCAATCGGGCCCGACGAGGTCCTTGACGTCTTCGTACGTCTTCAGCGATATGGTTCGTTCCAACGCGCCGTGTCGATGGATGAACCGTCCGCACGCGCCGCTGTAGCCCTCACGAATACGGCACCGAATCGGGCAGGACTCGCAGGTGACAGCGCCGGAGGGCGGCGCATCCTCGGAGAAGAGCGCGTCTTCAGGACAGACCTTGAGGCACGCGCCGCATTCCACGCATGCCTCGTTGATCAAGGCTTTTTTTTCCTTATCCATTCGGACGGCGCCGGCGGGACAATCCGCAACGCATGCGGCGCATCCGATACACTTTTCCAAGCGTACTTTCATTCGTTCAGTCCGATTCGTTCGTTCCGGTCGCTCACACCACCTTGGCCTGTCGAACCGAAGGCGGCGTATTACGGCTCTTGGCCGCGACGATCTCGCCGTCAACCATGATCATCGAGACGCCGGGCACATCCCCGGCTTCGATCGCTCCGAACGCGTCTTTGCCGACCGATCCCATGGGCGTGTCGATCGAGATGAGATCGGCTTCGAATCCCTCGCGGATGAAGCCACGGTTGAGCTTGTGGACTCGAGCCGTGTTCCCCGTCGCCATACACAAGGCTTGCGCCGCGGTGAGGTCGGTCAGGCCGGCTGCCGTGGCGATAACCCGAAGAATGCCGAGCGCAACAACGCCGGTTCCGGACGGCGCGTCGTTCCCGATGATAAACCGATCGAGGGCGTCGGCCTCCAGCCCAAGGCTCACCACATCCACGAGGGCCTTCATATTGCCGCAATGGGCAAGCTCCAACGCATACGTCGTCTTCTCGACCAACGTCTTCATCTCGTCGAAGCTCACCGCGGTGGGACCGCCGTTAATATGGGAGACAATGTCGGGATCGGTCGCGATGACCTGTTCCGCGGTTACCGTGGAACTCCCCGGGATCGAGGTCCCACCGGTGTGCATCATGACCACCATGTCGTTCTTCTTGGCCCACTTGACCATGTCGACCGAATCCTCAGGAAACTTGACCGAGCCGAGCCCGATCTCGCCGACGACCCGAACGCCTTCCCGGGCCATCTCCTCGAAATCGGCCTCGGTCAGGCCCTTCTCGAGGATGACCGAACCCGCCTGGACCTTCATGCCGCCGGGGCGAAAATTGGCGAACGACTTCGCCGCGACGATCGCCAGCGCCTTGACCCCCGCGGGATCCTTCGGCCGACCCGCCAGGTGGACTTCGCCCGCGGATACGGCGGTGGTCACCCCGCCGTGAAGCTCGCTGTCGAGGAACCCCACCTGTTTTTGCCGGGGCGTGTAATCACCAAGAACCACGTGACAGTGGGAATCAATCAAGCCCGGGCAGATTGCGCTCCCCGAAGCGTCGACCGTCACGTCCGCGCCGAGCCCCTCGAGGTCGGACGATGCGCCGATTTTGGCGATCTTCCCGTCGGAAATGAAGACCGCGTCCGCGTCCAGGACGGGGTTTGAGATATCACCGCTTACCAGGAGTCCGATATTCTTGATCAAGGCGCTCGACATACTGCCTCCTCCTTTGTCAGCATGGTCTCGAAGTAACGCTCGCAGCCAGGACCCGCTCCAAATTCGCCGGAAGATCGTAGATCCTGACTCCGAGAGCGTCCGCGATTGCATTGAGTATCGCCGGCGCGGTGGGGATGAGCGCGGGTTCGCCGACACCCTTCGCTCCGAAGGGACCGGTCGGTTCGGGATCTTCCACGATAATCGCCTTCATCTCGGGCATGTCCGCACACGACGGGATATGGTAATCCTTCATCGACTCGGTGACACCCGGATGGAATTCCTCCATGAGCCCGAGGCCGATCCCCATCGCCACGCCGCTGTTGATCTGCCCCACAATGTTTGACGGATTGATCGCCTTGCCCACATCGTGAGCCGCAACCACGCGGAGCACCCGCACTTCGCCGGTCATGACGTCCACTTCCACCTCCGCAAGATGGCACGCGTACGCATACGCCGCATACGGCACGCCCTGCCCGGTCTCGGGATCCAGAGGGACGGTGACCGGATCGAAGAAGCCCTGCCATTTGAGTGGAATGCCCGTGCGATGCGCTCGTTCCGCGATCTCCGCATACGACACGGAACGGTCGTGGTCGGGTCGCCGGCGGACCGAGCCCCTGTCGAGTATCAGGTCGGCCCGATCGGCCTTGAGCATGAGCGCGGCCTCACTCAACAGGACATCCTTGAGCTTCCCGGCCGCGTCGACCACCGCGTTTCCCGAGATATACGTCTGACGACTTGCCGAGGTGGCGCCGGCGCTCGTGGTCAGCAAGGTGTCCGCGGTCACGATCTTGATATCCTCCGGACGGAGCGAGAGCGCCTCCGCGGCCATCTGCCGAAGCACGGTGCACGAGCCCTGTCCGATGTCCGCCGCGCCGGTGAAGAGCGTCACCGTGCCGTCCCCCGCCAGTTCCACGTGAGCGGTGGCCGGATTCTGCATGCCGGTATTGCCGATCCCGTAGAGCATCGCGCCGATACCTTTGCCCCGACGGACAAAGGTCGAGCAGGTCTCGCCCTCTTGGAGACTCGCATTGTAGTAGGGCTCGATGGCCTTCAGGCAATCGCCGATCCCCACACCGGCCTCGAGCTGCTGACCCGTGGGCGTCAGCGACCCGATCCTCATATTGTTGCGTGTGCGTATCTCCAGCGGGCTCATCCCCAGGCCGGCGGCCAAAAGGTCCATCTGGGACTCATGGGCGAATGCGAGTTGCGGCACGCCGAATCCGCGCATTGCGCCTGCCGTGGGGTTGTTGGTGTAGGCGAAGTCCGCTTCGATATGGACATTCGGCGTATCGTACGGCCCCGCCGCATGAACCGCGGCTCGGGTGGCCACGGCTATGCCGTACGACGCATAGGCGCCGGTATCGCCGATGATTCGCACGTCCACAGCCAGGAGCCGCCCGTCGGAGCTCGCCCCGCTCTTGTACGTGATTTTCAGCGGATGCCGCTTCGCGGTGCAGAGGAACGCCTCTTCGCGCGTGTAGACCATCCGCGCAGGTCGATTGAGCAGGTAAGCCGCCAGCGCGACGAATCCCTGCACGTTCAGGTCGAGCTTCGATCCGAACCCGCCGCCGGTGGCCGCCTGAATGATACGGACCCGATCCGCGTCGAGGCCCAAGAGATCCGCCACGTCCTTCTGATCGTAGTGAGGATTTTGCGTGGACGCGTACACCGTAATCCGCCCGTCGTCATCGACGTACGCCAGACCCGCGTCCGGTTCGAGGTAGGTATGCTCAACATGGGACGTGGTGTACACACGCTCGAGCACCACGTCGGCCTTTTCGAACGCCGCCTCGGGATTGCCGCGTTTGATAACCTTCCGGGTGAGCCGGTTCGACTCTCCGTGTAGGATCGGCGCTCCGGGTCGAAGGGCTTCTTCCGGGTCAAGCACTGCGGGGAGGTCTTGATACTCGACCCGAATTCTCTGCACGCCGCGTTCCGCGGCCTGCTGCGTCTCCGCGACTACGAGCGCTACCGGGTCGCCGATGAACCGCACCTTATCGTCTGCGAGCAGCCGCTGATCCTTATTGATGATCCCCAGGCGATTTCTTCCGGGTATGTCGGCCGCGGTAAACACCCCGACAACGCCCGGTTCCTCGAGTGCGTCGGCGGTATGGATAGCGAGTATTTCCGCGTGCCGGCGATCGCTGCGGAGCGCCGCAATCGATAGCGCTCCCTCCATCTGAATATCCGCTGCGAATTGCGCTTGGCCGGAAAGACGAGACCGTGCGCCGACCCGCAGCGCGCTCACACCTATTGAGCTTTTGAAATCCTGTTTCATGAGACATCAAATCCGAAGAGGTCGGCGAACCCCTTGATGACGAGGCCCTCGACCGCGGGCTTCTTGTACTCGGTGGACGCGCGTACACCGCTCTGCCTTATCATTTCGGCGGACACGGCTTCGGCGGCTTCCCGTGCCAGGCTCAGAGAGGGACGCTTTCCGACGCACAGGTCTTCCACAAGCTTCATCCGGCAGGGCGAGGGCGTAACCGATCCCACCGAGAGGCGCATCTCGGTGATCACGCGGTCTTTGTCGATCGTCGCGATCGTAGCGAGGTTCATACGCGCGATCGCCAGCGCTCGCCGGCGGGCCACCCGTTGGAATGTCCACGAGCAGGTGAACTCGAGAGGTTCGAGGACGAATTCGGCGATCAGCTCATCGGGTTCGAGCGCCGTGGCGTACGGCGCGACAATGAGCTTCTCGACCGGGAGGATGCGTTCCCCGCCGGCGGAACGCACGACCGCCTTGGCCTCATGCACAATGAGCGGAGGCACACTGTCCGCGGCGGGCGACCCATTGGCCACGTTGCCGCCGATCGTTCCCACATTCCGTATTTGCACGCTTCCGACGCATTCGCACGCCCGCGCAAGCACCGGACAATAACGTCGAACCGTCTCGGATCGCACGATTTCGGTGAACGTGGTCGCTGCGCCGATGCGAAGCGCGCCGTCTTCGAATCGTATGCCGCGAATCTCCGCAAGTCTCGATATGTCGAGCGCTCGACTCGAGGAGACCTCACCGGCTCGAACGGCAATGGAGAAATCGGTGCCGCCGGCGACGACGGATGTATCGCCTCCGCCCTCTTCAAGCAGACCAAGAGCTTCCTCCAGTGATTCCGGTCGGTAATAACCGAACTTGGATCTCATTTCAGAGCGACTCAATCCAACAGAGCGGATTCGCTCGTCGCGTCTTCAACAGCGTCAATTATTTGGCTGTAGCCCGTACATCGACACAGATTACCGTCAAGGGCCTTAATAATGTCTTCACGGGTGGGGTTCGGGTTCCCGGCCAAGAGCGCCTTTGCGGCCATCAGCATCCCGGGAGTGCAGAAACCGCACTGAACCGCGCCGCGCTCGAGGAACGTTTCCTGGAGGCGGTGAGGCGTATTGTCCTGAAAAAGGAATTCCACCGTCTCGACGTCACGCCCGTCAAGCTGGGGCGCGAGCATCAGGCACGCATTCACGGCCATGCCGTCGGCAAGGATCGTGCACGCGCCGCATTCGCCGATGCCGCACCCTTCCTTGGTTCCCGTCAGCCGCATATCCTCGCGAAGGACATTTAAGGCGGATTCCCACGGTTGAACCATCAGCGTTACCTTGTTCCCGTTCAGCCGAAACGTTATTTCCACTTCAGGGATTGTGTCGGTGTAACCTTCGTTTGACATGGGCGCCTCCTGTTTCTATAGCGCCAGATATGATTTCTTCACGTGCTCCGCGCCGGCGAGTTCCGCCCCGGTCCCTTCCATAACCATCCGGCCGGTCTCCAGGACGTAGGCCCGGTCGGTTATCTCGAGGGAGTGGTGGACATTCTGTTCCACCAGGAGCACGGTCAGACCGCGGGCCGCGATTCCCTGAACGGTCTCGAAGACTTTGTCCACAAGGAGCGGCGCCAATCCCAGGGACGGCTCATCCAGCAGCAGCAGTTCCGGTCTGCTCATGAGCGCCCGTCCGATGGCCAGCATTTGGCGCTCCCCGCCGCTCAGCGTGCCGCCTTTCTGTTCCAGACGCTCGTGCAGGCGCGGGAAGAACTCGAAGACCTGTCGGAGCGTCTCTTCGCGATGCCGGCGTGCGGACTTGACGTACGACCCCATGCGGAGGTTGTCCAAGACGCTCATATCGCCGAAGACCCTGGCGCCTTCCGGCACGATGGTCATGCCCGTCCGGACCACCTGCTCAGGCGGCGTCGCGCTGATATCTTTCCCGTTGAAATGAATCGAGCCCTTCGAGGGATGCTGGAATCCCATGATCGATCCGAGGAGCGTGCTCTTACCCGCGCCGTTGGGCCCTATCACCGTGACGATTTCGCCCCGTTTGACCTCGAGGCTTACATCCCACAGGACCTGCACATCCCGGTACAGGACATCCACGCTGTCGACTTTGAGGAGAGTCTCCGTCATGAAGAGGCGTCCTAATAGGTCCCGGCTTTTCTACCGAGATACGCTTCGATCACCTGTTCGTTATTGGCCACGTCCTCAGGCGATCCTTCAGCAATCTTCGACCCGTAGTTGAGAACGATGATGCGCTCGGAAATACCCATGACCGCGCGCATGATGTGTTCCACCACGATGAGCGACTTACCCGAGTCCCGTATGCGGCGGAGAAGGTCGAGGGCTTCGTCGATCTCGGACGGATTGAGCCCCGCGAGGTTTTCGTCCAGCAGGAGCACCCGCGCGCCGCCGGCCAGGGCCCGGGCCAGTTCCAACCGTCGCCGCGCCGGCACGGAGATGGACGCGGCGGCCATATCGGCCTGATCCGCGAGACCGACCAACTCCACGACTTCTTCCGTCTTCCGGCGACCTTCCCGCATACCCATTCGACCGCCGTGAAGCGCCGCAACCAGCACGTTCTCGAAGACGGTCATCGCTCGGAACGGTTCCATTATCTGTGAAGTCTTTGCCACACCGAGCCTGCATATCTTGTGCGGCTTCAGCCCCGTAACCTCTTTCCCGTCCACGATAACCGAACCGCTCGTGGGCTTATGGAGGCCGATGATCATGTTGAAGACCGTCGTCTTACCCGCGCCGTTCGGCCCGATCATGCCGAGTATTTCGCCTTCATCGAGGTGGAAATCGAGCTGTTCAACGGCCATGAGCGCGCCGAAATGTTTGGTCAGATTGTGTGCTTCCAGTATGGCCATGGGCTTACCGAACGGTCTCCTTGCTTCGGTATCAGATAAACCTGATTCCCTTCCAATTCTTGATCGTTCCGATGATCCCCCGAGGCATCGCAATGATGATCGCAATGATGATCGCGCCGAGCATGATGAGATACTCCTCGACAAAAGTCGTGCCCAGAATCTCCGAGACCACCTTCAGGAAAGTAGCTCCCACCACCGGCCCGAGGAAAGTCCCCATGCCGCCCAACAACGTCATGATCACCATCTCGACGGTCTTGTGCACGTCGAAGACATCAGCCGGCGTTATGTACGTGATCCAGTACGCTTCGATTCCGCCGAGCATCCCGAGAAAGAGCGCCATGATCATATACGCCTGCAGTTTCACGCCCGTCGTGTTCACTCCGGCAAGCTCGGCCGCGTCTTCCGCTTCGTTGATCGCCTTGAGCCCGAGACCGAACTTGGAGTGCTCGATGTGATAATGGATCAGCACAACCGCAAGCGTGACCGCGAAGATCGTGTAGAAAAAGAACGTATTGTCGTGGTCGCCGATGGGCAACGTTATGCCGTGACTCCCCTGGAAGAAGCTCACGCCGAACAGATGATCGAATTCGAGCGCCACCTGTTTCATCGTTTCCGCAAACGCAAAGGTCGCAATCGCGAAGTAGGCGCCGCGCAGCCTGAGCGTGGTCAATCCCATGGGGAGCGCAACCAGGACCGCTATGATACCGGCTATACCGACTGCGGGGAAAAAACTTACGCCGTATTTGGTCATCGAGACGGCCGTCGCGTACGACCCGATACCGAAATAGACCACCGGCCCGAAATCCACGTACCCCGTGTACCCGCACATGATGTTCCAACATCCCGCCATGCCGATCCAAAGGATCACCAACGTGAAGAATCGAATGAGGTACTCCGATTCCCACACGAGCGGAAGCGCTCCCACTACGCCCAGCGAGGGGATGAATATGAACCAGAATGTCTTCTTGCCGCCGCTCGTTATCATGATCCGATCCGTCTTGCCCCGGTCACGCCGTCGCTCCCTTGCCCACAATGCCTGTCGGGCGGAATACGAGCATAAAGAAAAGTATCAGAAAGGTGATCGCCACGGAGACACCCGCGCTGAGGTACGTCGCGGCCAGGGACTGAGCGACACCGAGAATGAAGCCTCCCCACAGCGCTCCCGGCATGTACCCCATTCCGCCGAGCACCACCACGCAAAACGCGATGATCGTGTACTCCAATCCCATCTCAGGGAAGATAATGACAAACGGACTGATGGCCGACCCGGCGAGCCCCGTCACCGCCGCGCCCAGACCGAACGTCACCGCATAGATCTCTTTGATGTTCACGCCCATCAGTCGCGCAACTTCCTTGTCTATGGCGGTGGCGCGGATGGCCCGGCCGGTTTCCGTCCGAGTCATGAAGAACCAGAGAAAGGCAATCACCAGCAGTCCCAGGGCGAACGCGGCCAATCGGAGGTACGGTATATTTAGACCGAGGACCGCGAGGTTCGCGCCGGAATAACCCGTGGTAAGCGATCTAAAATCGTGCGTCCAGTAGCGGAGCGCAAGATTGGCGATAACGAGATGTAACCCGAACGTCAGGATGTAACTCATTATGTGCGGCAACTCGATCACGCGATTAATAATGAGCCGCTGGATCACATATCCGATCACGAACAGGAGCACTGCTGAGATCGGCGCGGACGCGTACGGATCCACCCCCCAGATCTCGAACATCCAGTAGGAGGTGAACGCGCCGAGCATGATCAGTTCGCCGTGCGCGAGGTTCACCACGCCCATGACTCCGAAGATGAGCGAAAAGCCGGCGGAGTATGCGGCATAGACGCCTCCGAGGAGGAGTCCATTGATCAGCGCCTGGAGAAATACCGTTTCCATGACTCTAGAATACCACCGAGCTCCGTTCGGTCCGCGCAGGCGTGTCCGCACCCGTATTCCACCGGCTCACCACGACCTTCTTGTCCGTGTAAAAATCCACAGCGTCATTGGCGCGACCCCGATGCGAACCGAATAGTGAAATCTTCCGTCCACCGACCGGATAGAAAGCTATCGGCGCGGGGGTGCCCACATTCACCCCGACCTGTCCCGTGTTCACATCACGGATGAATCGTCGAGCGAGGCCCCCGTTTTCCGTATAGATGACCGACGTGTGCCCGAACGGGCTCTGGTTGATGATCCGGACGGCTTCCGCCACGCCGCTTACCTTCCTGAGGCACCGCACCGGCCCGAAGACCTCTTCGGTGAAAACGCTCGTCCCGGGTTCGGCCTCGAGAAGCGTGGGGCCCAGAAAGAGACCGTCCGGGTAGCCCTCGATCTTCGGTCGCCGGCCGTCCAAGAGGAGTTTCGCGCCCTCCTCCAGCGCTTTAGCCACCGCTGCGTGCAGCCGCTCCAACGCGGGCCTGTTCACCACCGGACCCATATCCACGCCTTCGTCGAGACCGCCGCCGAGCTTGAGCGCCCTGCATCGTTCGACGAACTTCTCGATGAACTCATGGTACGAGTCTTCATGCACGAGCACGTTCGAGACCGCAAAGCACCGTTGACTCGTGTGGCCGAAGCATGAATTGACGATATTATCCACGATCGCGTCCAGGGGAGCGTCCGCGCTCACGTACACATGATTCTTGGCGCCGCCTTGGCACTGGGCCCGTTTGCCTCGATTAGTGGCCTGGCGATAGACCGCCTCGGCAACCTTGGACGATCCCACAAACGTCACGCCGGCGATATCCGGATGGGTGCAGAGCCGCTCACCCACACCGGCGCCGCCGTTGACCACATTGAGGACGCCCGGAGGGAAGCCCGCCTCCTCGGCAAGCTCCGTGATACGCAACATGGTCATGGGGCAGATTTCGCTCGGCTTGACCACGACTGTATTTCCGCACGCCACCGGCCACGTGAAGTACAGCGCGATCATCGCAGGGAAATTGAACGGCGGAAGAATCGAGAAGACCCCGAGGGGCTCACGGATATAGAATTCATCCACGCCGGTCCCCACGTCTTCGCTGTAACTCCCCTTCAGGAGCTCGGGAATGCCGCAGGGATGCTCGACGTACTGCACCGCGCGCATCAGTTCACCCTTGGCGTCGGAGAGCGTCTTGCCGTGCTCCTTGACGATGATTTCCGCGAGTTCGTCCCGCGCCGCGATGAGCTTGTCACGCAGCGCGTAGAGGACGTCGGCTCGACGGGTGGGGATCGTGTCCCGCCATGACGGGAACGTCTCGCGGCACGATGCGATCGCGGCGTCCACCTCATCGATGGTCGAGTCGGGGCATTGAGCGAACGGGGTATCGGTCAGTGAGTCGACCACATCGAAATGGCGATCCGTGTTCGATTCGACCCATGTCCCTGCGATGTAATTCTTCAGCTTGGTTGTCGTCATTGAAAATCCTCGGACCGTTTCCGATTCGGGGCGGGAGGAAGCGGACCACGGGCCGTCGGCCGCGGGATCCGCCGTGTTGGTTGCTATTTACGCTCTTTCCACGGCACGAAGGGGTAAATGATCTTCCCTTCGGCATGCTCCAGAGGATAGACATTTACCAGCTTGCCGTCCTGCACCTGAACGGCCACCGGCGGATGGGCCACGTTGGCGCCGTCTTTGCCGAACTTCACCGTGCCGTAGAAGGTCTCGAAAGACTTGTCGTGAAGCTTCTCCATGATCTTCACGCGGTCTTCCTTCTTCAGCGGCGGCTTCATACCGAGTTCTTCGATCGACAGTTGTTGCGCCACCGCGCCGGCCGCAGCCGCTGCTTCCACATAGTCCGGATAGCGCTTGAAACGCTCGTGATACGCCTTGTTGAAGTCGGCCGCGGAACCGAAGACCGGCCCCGTGTACGGCAGGTTCGGCGTCCATTCGGACGCGGCGATAACGTATTCGGCGTCGCCCTTCAGATCTTCCACGAACTTGGGCACCGTGGGACCGTAGCTGAACGCGACGGCCTTCGGGCTGAAGTCGATCTCTTTCATCGCCTTCATCGTCTTCATCGACACCAGAAGATGCGAACCGACGAAGAGGACGTCCGGGTTCTTGGCTTTGACTTTGAGGAGCACTGAATTGTAGTCCTGAAGCTTCATCGGGAAGAGCTCGAAGTGCACCACCTCCATTCCCTCTTTTTCCGCATACTTCTTGAACCCTTCACACGCCAGCGACGTAAAAAGGATGTCCGCGCCGACGATCGCCGCGGTCTTCGGTTTCGGTTCGACCGCATTGAACATTTCAACGCAGCCTCGCACTTCTTCGGTCGCCTTGCCGAGCGTGGCGAAGTAATATTTGAAGCCGCGCTCGAAGAGCTTGTTCGAGCTCGCTCCGCCGCTGATCAACGGATACTTGTATTTTTCGGCCACCGCGCTCTCCGCGAAGACCTGGCTGCTGCCGAAACCGCCCAGGAGGAGATCGACCTTATCATTGACGATGAGCTTCTCGACCAGTTTGGCGCTCGTCGGAGGTTTGCTCTTGTTGTCATAGAAGATCAGCTCGACCTTGTGTCCGTTGATGCCGCCCTTGGCGTTCACTTTCTCGGCCCAGAGCGTGTACGCGTCTTTGACCAGGTTTCCGGCCTTGCCGAAAATACCCGTCAGAGGAACCGCGCATCCGATGCGAAACGGCTCCGCGGCCGCCGCCGTGGTCGCCCATACGAGCGTCGCGGTCAGCGCAACGGCTGCAAGGATCATCCTCAAGCTACGTCGTGACATTGTTCCCTCCTGTTGTTGTCGTGAAAAGGTCTGATAGCAGACTTCCACCGCCCGGCCATACTTCGGCCCCTCACGACTCCCGCGGTTAAAAGGTGGGAGGACTGATCACCCACACGACCACCGTTTCCGCGTCCGTAGGATTGGTCCAACTGTGAGGAACCGAAGAGTCGTAATAAAAACTCTCGTGTTTGCGCACCCGAAACACGTCGCCGTCCAGTTCGATCTCGAGTTCACCTTCCAGCACCAGCCCAAACTCCTCGCCCACATGGCTGTAGAGGCCGTGCGAGCCGCCCCCGGGTTGGATTGTGGTATAAAACGGGTGCATGCGTTTATTCGCCGGGTTGCGGACCAATGAATTGATCGTCGCGTTCCATCGGTCCAAGCTCAACGTGATCCGTTCAGCCGGCGACATCACCACCGGCTCGTCGTTCTGACCTTCCACAAAAAAATCGGTGATTTTCGTGTGAAGCGCGTCCGCAATCTTCTTCAACGACGCAATAGAAGGGGAGACCCGCCCGTTTTCAATCTGCGACAAATACGCGTCCGAACAGCCCACCCGCTCCGCAAGTTGCTTGAGCGTAAAATGGTGCGCTTGCCGGTGGGCTTTGATTCGTCCGCCAATGTCCATCTGCGTCGCCGTTTCCTGCGGGTCTGCCGGAATTAAGTATCTGTAGATAAATGAAGTATAGATTAACACGAGCCGGCTTGTCAAGCTCAATACATCTTATTGATATCTCCAGACTTCCCTCACCCCATCCCCGAGCGGACCTCGCCTCCGCGCCAAAGCGCCCCCCGGTTTCGCGCCCCCCGATGAGTAAGCATTCCAAAACCGCTCTCTTCATGGTAGGATGATATTAAACGATTGAACGAGATGGCGAAGAGGGAGCCGGAGATGAGTCGAATAGTAGCGCTTTTTGGAATTGCCTTGATCGTCCTTCCCGTTATTCTCCTCGGCTCGGACGCGCACGCGTACCGGTACGGCGACCGCATAGAAGGCGTCAGTCAATACGAAATCGCCGAATGGCAGGCTCGATACGGCGGAGGGCCGTATTGCGCGCCCGGCTTATCGCGCCCGTACGGCCTCGGCATGGGCCGCGCGCCGCGGCGGCCGTACCCGGAGTCGTATTCACCGTCGCACCGTCCTTGGATGCCTTCCACCGCGCCGTGTCGATAGGTTCCGCTCGGCGTCTCGGAAGGAATGCGCTATTTGCTTGATTGCCGGAAACACCGGCGTATAATGCCCACGGCTTGGAAAGACACGGGGGACCACCGCAACACAACATTGAACATTGTGCGTCTGATTGAGCGGAAGCGGGATTGTCGAGCGGCTGTGCGAAAGGAACCCCGAAGGATATCGAGCACATGAATTAGTCGGCCCGCTCGGGCACGAGAGCGCGTGAAGGGGGAGCGATGAAAACCGTGATCATGGATAACGGCATGATGTATCGCGCCGAAGAAGCGGCGCGCAAGGACCCGCAAGCCGTGGTTGTGGCAGAATGGATGGGGAGCAGGGGGCGCATCCTGCGCGGGAGCGGTCTGCCCCAACCCTGGGTCGACGATCAGTGGCGCCCCATGCTCTTGACCGAACACCTCTGGAGACTCGTCTGCATCAAACTTCAATGCCGAACCCGACAGCCGGCCGGCGCCGATCCCGAGGCGGTCGGCTTGTGGAAAAAGCATAACGATTGCATCCTCGACATTATCGCATGGCAGAAAAACGAGGTGACCGACGCGCTTCACGGCGCGGCGCCGGGAGCGTCCGCGTAGAAGAGCGTCCGGTTGATCTCACCGACCCAGGGGGAATCATGTCGCCCGGACGAGTCATCAAACCGCATGATTTTCTTGAAGATGTGCGACTAGGGCTGACCGACGAGGAATTGATGGAGAAGTATCGGGTCAGCGCCGAGGGACTGCGGAGCGCGTTCCGCAAGCTCATCGCAATGGGCTCCATCGACAAGGAGGAGCTGGAATTCCGCTCGGTCGCGTACATCGAGGCCGTCGACCTGGAACCCGACCACCAATTCTAGCGGCCGCGGCCGGAAACGCACCGGCCGGCACATCTACGCGGATTCCTTATCGTCGAGCGCCTTCGCGAGGTGTCGGACCATCTGCCGGCAGACGCCCTCGTAGATCGTCGGCTCCAGGAAGTAATCGGACCCGACAGCGAAGAACGCGTCGCTGATCTCCTTTGCCGCGACATCGATATCGCCCGTGCGCCGGTAGACCTCTTCCATCATGGCCCGTTCCGCGTGGGTTCGGTCGATGGAATCCGCCACGAAGCGTCGCGCTTCCTCTCCGTCCACGTATCCGTAGTGGTCCGCGCAGATCAGATCCGTCTCGAGCGGGGCCAACCGCTCCAACGAGCGCTGATACTCGGTGAAATTCGAATTACCCGAGATGACCAGCATATCGCTGTACGGGATGCCCACGCCGTCCGACGGGAAGAGCGCCTTCAAGTCCGGGGAATACGCGGAAATCGAGCACGAGGAGTGGCCCGGCGTGGCAACGATCTCGAGCCGAAGATCGCCCACCGTCACGGCTCCGCCGTCCGAAACGACGTCGCCTGTGATCTCGGTCGACCAATCGAGATCGAACTCGTCATAGACCCCGCTCATGTCCATGCGGTCAGCGACCGCCCTGCCGAAGCCGTTGATCGTGTCCAGGAACTTCGCCGTCGAGAGGATCTCCCACGCCCGTCCGGAGCCGTAGAGCGTTATCTGCGGGTTGCGCCGCTTGAAAAACGGTATAATTCCGACATGATCGAAGTGGGAGTGAAGGATCAGGATCTTCGAGAGCCGCTCCTCATCCAAGCCGAACTCGGCGATTCCCCTCATCACCTCGGGAACGATGTAGCTCAGTCCGCCGCTCACGATCATCGCGTCGTCGCCGCTCTCGAGCCAGTATACGCAGGACTCGGTACGCCCGAGTAGCCACAATCCGTCGCAAATCCGTCCGGGATCTCGTCGTCGCATCTGAAGGTATTCTCCAAGAGTGTTTTGAATCGGCCCGCCTGCCGGATTCGTTCCCTCACGTAGTCCTCATACCCGCGCGCCTTCGGAAAGGGAATTTTTGATCTCCCTCACCCTAACCCTCTCCCGGAGGGAGAAGAAATAAGACTTTACGTTCCCTGATGTTTTACCGTGTCCTCCCCAGGCCGCGCAGCCGAAAGGGGGATTCTTCACCGAAGCGCCGGTTGAGTTCTCGATTCCCGGGCATATTCAAGCCGGACCGCCGGCGCCCCGCGTTCCGACACTACCATAGAACCTAACTCTATATCACACGGGGAGCGCCTCGTGAAGGGGAGCCGCTTCGCACAGCCGGGTCCTTATGCGCATATGGGATCGTCAAGGTGTCACCGTGACCGCCGGCGAACGCGGAATCCGCTCAAGAACGTGATTGGGCGGGGATCGAGAAGCTGAGGAAGGAAGGAGGACGAGAAGGCCTGTTAAGGAGCCCTCTCAGAGCCTGTCCCGATCCGGCCGCCTACTCATACGACAGCGGACCGCGCCGAGGGTTCCGGAAAACCCGGTCCAAACCGGACGCTAACGAGGCGCCGTCACATGTCAGGCGTGACCAGCCGGCAGTCTATCTTTCCGGCGGGCTCCTGCGGCTGACAGGAAATCGTGTCGACCAGCATGGTGGTCGTGTAGCAGGTCGCGCCCCGTCCGCCGTACGACAACCAGCCGACACCGCCACAAATCCCCCGGGTGGCCGGCATGTCCGTGCCGCCGAAGAGCGACACCCGGTAGACATATCGAGCGCGCGGATCTTCCGTGGGGCGCGATCCTCTTATCGCGCAAGACCACGCCTCGTTGCGAGACTCGTCGTTGGAGCGACGCACCATAACGTCGCATTTGTTGGTGGTCCCGCCCCAACCGTAATACGGGCCGACGAGCCACCCCAGTTCGATCGAGGTCAGCGCGGTGTCCATCGGGCAGTCCATATCGACCAGTTCCACCCCGAGCCGCTCCAGTGAAGCTCCCAGTCGGGTGATATCTCCCGACGCGGAGCGGTCGCACGCGGTCCGTTTGTAGGAGATGTAATACGGGATCGCGATCGCAAGAATGATCCCGATGATCGCCACGACTACCATCAGTTCAATCAGGGTGAACCCTCGTTCGGCCGCGATCGTTCCCGGATCCGTGAACCTACGGCGGGCGTCATTCATAATGGATTCTCCTCTCAGAGCGGGCTCCCGGCTCGGCAAAACCGATCCGCGCCCGCTCAAGGAGGAGCAAATATTGTGCCAAGGCATACCAATTTCCCCCATTCACCATGTGCGAACGTCGGCGCGTCGGACAGCGCACCGGCCGAAACAGGCCTTACACCCTTTCCGTCCCACCGACGCAGGTATAACTCCGAGAGGCCCCCCGACGAAATCCGCTTGACGATACCTGTACCGTTACGAGGAAGCGGACGCCTCCCTCAAGAACCCACCCACATGATGCCAGAAGCCCTTCTCCGAAGCAACTCTTTCCCATTCGGCCGCAAGGCGCACCCCCGCGGCGGCGCATAGAGACATGAGATGAGGACCGCCCTCACTCTACTCCAACCCGAACTCACCCCAAGCACTGTCTGTCATGGGCTGGATGGAGGCGCCGCCCTTCCCGGACCGAACGGGGCTCGTTCTCCGCGCCGGTCGGACCCAAAATTGTCCGCAGACGAAGATACGCCTGCCAACCGGCTGAACTTGCTCACCAAGTCCCTGTCCATTCCGTGGACAGCTGCCGGCCCCTTTTTTTGACACCGTTGGTCTTAAAAAAAAAATCGGCCGAAGAGGGGCTCGGCCGAAACAATCGAAGGATAGATAATTTAAGGTTTGCGAATAAAGACAGTATTTCTTATGGGTTGTGGGAGCGTCCACTCGGTGGTGGGCGCTCCCCCCCTTGGTAACTCAACGAACTAGAAGTTGATCAACAGGCTCGTCTCAACCGCGACGAGCGGAGCAATCTTCCGACCGGGGTTGAACGTGGCATTGACATAATCGGGCGCAGTGATCCCCGCGCCGCCGTTGGCGAAGTAGATCTGCGCGGTGTTGGGGAATGCGTATCCCCACCAGTTGCCCGGCCGCCAGTAGGCCAC
>CAYLRL010000008.1:0-67654 GCA_964385875.1 uncultured Syntrophales bacterium | reverse complement strand
TACATCAGATACGCCCAGTCCCTGGTGTACCCGTCGTTGAAGCCGGAGTCACCCTGGAAGGAACTTTCGCCCACTCTCGTGGTGATGTCGTCACCCGTCGATCGCAGGTAGTTCAGAGTGATCTTCGTCGGACCGACAAGCACGCCGGTCTCGATGCCGTACAGCCAGCCGTCAGCGTCGGAACCTTCACGGGACAGGCCGCCGGGAGTTCCGGACGCGCGCCCCGAACGCCAGCTGTTGAACCAGTTGGCTTCGGCGTTGAAGAAGAAGCGACCGTTGAAGTAGAGGGCGGAGGTGTGAAACCGATACCGAATACGGTCACGGTTGGCCGGTCGTCCCGGGGTGATCGCCGCAAAGCGGGCGTCGGTGTCGGGAGTGCCCTCTTCACGATACGAGTCGGAAACGATGTGGAGCACCAACGGGCCGCTCTTGTACTTGATGCCGCCCATGAAGGCCCAGAAGTAGTTCCGGATATGTTCCTTGCGCCACTGAGCCGAGTCGCCCTCGTTCCGGGAGTTGCTCGCGCCCCAGTCGGAACGACGGCGGGTGAAGTACGGGCTGAATGCGATCTCCAAAGGTCCATACTTGGATTTGAAGCCGAACGACGCGGAGGCTCGGTTTCTCTTATGCTTCCACAGACCCATGCCGAGGCCGCTGTTCTTGAAGCCGAAGCTGAAGTCGACCATCGGGGTCTTGATGGAGGTCTTGAGGTACTGCAGGGTCACGTAGGTGAGCGGAATGTCGACGCCGGCCGCTCTGGTCGAGATCGGCAGGTAGAGAGAGTTGACATAGCCCTCGTTTGCAGGTGACGGCGGGGGATTGGTGGAGCCGGCCACGTAGGGCTCACCGTCAGACCAAATGCCCAGCGACGTCAAGTTCACGCTCATGCTGAACGAGATCGCCTTATTCACCTTGATGTTCGGGTGCAGCGTCATCCGGTACTCGGTGGCGCTCATGTCCGACCCGAAGTTGTTCTCACCCGCGATAACACCGAAGGTGCTGCCGCCTACCGCCTGAGTGCCGCCCGTCGGGAAGGTGGACAAGTGGTTCACACCGAGGTTCACGTTGTCGGCGTTCATCATTCCGAAGATATCTTCGGTCCCCATCCGGCCCCAGTAGCGATAGCGCCACTCGGTCTCGCCCTTCATCTTAAATTCCCAGGCAAAGGCGGCGCCTGCGAATGAGCAGATGAGCAGAGCCACAAGAGTCAAACCAACGGCTTTCTTCATGCTTTCCTCCTAAAAATCAACACACATTACAACTGATCACATAGTGTCCCGAATACGCGGGCTTTGTCCGACATTGGGCTCCCCTCTACACGGAGGAGCTTCTCAACGTCCACGCCCGGCATTCAGGGTCTCATCTAACTGTCTCAGCGATGATTCAAGTTTCCCTCGATTATATTGGCGGTTGATTAAACCAATATTAGGGGAAAGTCAGATTATTGTGTTCCTAATTAGCGTCATGTTAGCAAATAATGAGCCGGCTTGCAAGCCTCTCCTCGATGCCCACTGAAAAACCGCTCTCCTAAAGACTTAAACATCCCCCCTAACACTCCGCTCACAAACGCCTTCCTGCTCCGACCTTCATACACTCCGCACGCGGCCCGCACAAAATACCCCCGAAAAGAGCCATTGTGCGCGCCCGTACACTTTTGTGACCTTCCCCACTCGGCCGCTTCCCGCGCGTCGCGTCCCCGCAACATCCCCGTCCGCGGCGATCCGTGGGCTCCTGGGCCGCTCGGCCCGAATGCCCGCCGGATCAACTCGATCCTCTCGCGATCCCTACGCCACAAACTCATTTCGCCGCTCCTCTGCCCAAGGTGTCTCCGATGCCCGCGATCGATGGCTCCTCGATTTCCGGCGCCGGTTGCGGCTTCCGTTCTCTTCTCGGCCTGATCGACAGATAGTCCGCTATGGGCGCCCTGATGAAGCGCAGGTCCTCGTGCGTGACGGCCACCGGCGCGGCGTGACGTTTATCGGCCTCGGAGAGCACGAGTTCCCCGCTTTCCGTGGGGAGCGCGATCCGATAGAGCAGGCCGGTGCGGCGATGCGCGCGTTCGGGGATTCCGAAGCCGTAGTTCACGTGCCCCGCTCCTGCGACCACGATCATGACGCGGTCTTTTCCTCGAGGGGATTCCAGAAAGCGGGCTATGGAACGGACCATGGTTGCGTCTCGAACCGCTTGGGCCAGTACGATCGAGTCGAGCTTGCCGCGCTCGAAGGCTTTGTGGACCATGAGCTTGAGCCGAAGCAGCCGATCATATTGGGGGTTGATCTTTTCGATGCCGCTCGGGAGGCTCTTTCGCTCTTCATCGGCGAGGCCGTCGAGGCCCTTACGGGCGATCTTCCGTACGAGCGCGTCCCGCGCGTTCAGGCCGACCATGGGTATGTTTCGATCCCGGGCTGCGAGGAGAAGTCCCTTATAATCCTCGAGATTCGTCCACGCCTCTCCTTTGAGATACTTCGGGAGATGGGCGAAGACCTCGCCGCTCGCCTGCCACGCATCGAGCGTTTCCTGTTGATGCGCGCCGAAGATCTCGAGGCCGAGGGCTAGCTCGAGGCCCATGTCCGCAAGCTTGCCAAGGACGGTCTCCTGGAATGCGTGATGTCGGGAGATGGTGTGGACTTCCCCGAGGTAGACGATCCGGACGCCGGCCATGTCCTCGATCATCGTTTCCAGCGGGACGGGTTCGCCCATCACCACATCGAGGATAATATCCGGGCACGCGCGGGCGGTGCGCTCGTCCGCGTTGACGGGCGACCCGCACATAAAGACCGCGGCGATGAGGAGTATCGCTGAGACGCGCCTTTTCATCCGGTCGGAAACTCCTTTTGATACAGTGTATCATTCCGGCGCGGATCGGTCACGTCTTCGGAGCGCGGTTCGACGTTAGGATTCAGCGAGCGAAGGTAATATCGAAGCCGGCCAGGTTGCCCTGCGGGGTTTCCTCCTTAACCTCGACGTTTTCAACATGAGCGGAGGGCGGCCCATTACGGCACCACCGAACCATATGCTCAACCTGCTCGGCGTCGCCCTCGAAAACGGCTTCGACTCTTCCGTCGGGAAGATTTCTCACCCACCCGTCGACTCCGACCTTCTCTGCTTGATTGCGGGTATAGTGGCGGAACGCGACTCCCTGAACACGACCCGAAATGAGCGTCCTGCGTCGAATCACAGCCATTGTTTCGTCTCCTCCCCTTGGAATTACTTTGCCGCTTCACAGTGGCGGCAAAGGACGCGTACGCTGCGCGTCATACCCCGGCGATCTCTCTGAATTCCTCTTCGGTGAGCACGGTCACGCCGAGTTCCCGGGCCTTGTCGAACTTGGATCCGGGATTTTCGCCGGCGACGAGATAATCCGTCTTGCCGCTCAAAGAACCGGCCACTGTTCCGCCGGCCGCCTCCACGATCTTCTTGGCGTCCGCGCGTTTGATCGAGATCGATCCGGTGAAAACGAAGACCTTGCCGGCGACAGGAGACTCTTGATCCGCGGATGGCCGTTCAAGAGGCGTCGGCTGTACGCCGGCAGCAAAGAGCCGTCGGATCATCTCTCTGTTCCGTTCCTCATTGAAGAAGCCGGCCACGCTCTGCGCGACTTCCGGGCCGACGCCGTGGATTGCGACCAAGTCTTCGACCGACTGTTTCGCAAGCTCGTCGACGTCTCTGTACACGTGCATGAGGACGCGAGCAACGTGCTCGCCCACAAGGGGAATGCCGAGAGCGTAGAGAAAGCGGTCAGCGGGCACGAGCTTGGAATTCTCGGTGGATTCGAGGAGATTGCGGGCCGATTTTTCGCCCATACGCTCCAGGCCGGCGATGGTCTCGAGGCTGAGGTAGTAGAGGTCCGCGGGTCCTTTGACGACTTCCTTATCAACGAGCTGATCGACCAGCTTGGTCCCCAGTCCCTCGATGTCCATGGCGCCGCGCGACGCGAAGTGGCGGATCGTCTCTTTGAGACGAGCGGGACAGGCCGAATTGACGCAACGCTTGGCCACCTGCCCTTCCGGTCGGATCGCGTCGGAGCCGCAGACCGGGCAGGTGTCCGGGATTGTGTACGGCGCGGTTCCTTCGGGTCGCTTTTCTTCGACCACGCGGACCACTTCAGGGATGACGTCGCCGGCGCGCTGCACGATGACGGTGTCGCCTTCCCGGACGTCTTTTCGATCGATCTCATCCTGATTGTGGAGGGAGGCTCGGCTCACGGTGACGCCGCCGACGGTCACGGGTTCCATGATCGCGACGGGGGTGAGCGCGCCGGTGCGGCCGACGCCGGCTTCGATCCTGAGGATTTTCGTTTCGGCCTGGAGGGGCTCGAACTTGAACGCGACGGCCCACCGCGGGGACCGTGTCTTGACGCCGAGCGCTGTTTGAGCCGCGTACGAGTTGACTTTGATTACCGCGCCGTCGATTTCGTACGGGAGCTCATCCCTGAGTCCCTCGAGGGCTCGGTAGTGCTGAAGGGCCGCTTCCACATTTGCGCAGAGGCGGGCGTGCTTGAGGTTGCTCGGGAGCCCGACCCTGTGCAGGCCGTGGAGGGTCAGCCAGTGGGTATCGGGCTCGGCGCCTTCGATTCGTCCGATACCGTGGGCGAAAAAGCGCAACGGTCGCTGCGCGGCAAGCTGTGGATCGAGCTGACGGACGGAACCCGCCGCGGCGTTGCGGGGGTTGGCGAAGGGTGGAAGCCCCGCGTCGTCGCGGGCGCGATTCAAGTCCTCGAACTCCTTGCGATTCATGAAAATCTCGCCGCGCACATCCAAGATGGATGCGCCGGCCAACGGGCCCTCGGGGGATAATTTCAGCGGGACGCTGCGGATGGTGCGAACGTTCGCGGTGACATCCTCGCCGGTGTAGCCGTCCCCGCGGGTTGCGCATGCGGTCAAGACGCCGTCGGTATAGATCAGTTCCACCGCGACGCCGTCGAGCTTTGGTTCCACCACGTACCCGACGTTGTCCGAGGTCCCGAGGAGACGGCGCACTCGGGCGTTGAAGTCGAGCAGTTCCTGTTCTTCGAAAATATTCGAAAGAGAGAGCATGGGCAGGGCGTGGGCCAGCTGGGCGAACTTGTCCAGAGGCTCGCCGCCCACCCGCTGCGTGGGAGAATCGGGCGAGACCAGCGAGGGGTAGGCTTCTTCCAGTTCTTCGAGTCTCCGGAAGAGGCGATCGTATTCGGCGTCGCTGATCTCCGGGTCGTCCAGGATGTAGTAGAGATAATCATGATGACGGATCCGGGTCCGCAGATCGTCGATTTTCTCGATCACGTCTCGGGGTATATCTTGAGCCACGATTCGTCTCCCGTGGGGTCCGGTTGCCGACGCATGTCGCGTCGATCCTCGAATATCCATTTTGCCACGCGCGCGGGGAAAGGGAAGTCCCGGCTCGGTGGATGGGCCGTCGCGCTTCGATGGGCGCCGACCTAAAAGAAAAAGCGCCCCGACAATCGGGACGCCGTCAAACAACACCAATGATCCGCCCATAGGGCATTACAACTGAAATTTCATCCGCAGGAACTCGGTCTCTGCGCTATTTCTCTTTCTTTTCGGCCTTTTCCGCTTTTTCGGCTTTGGCTTCCTCGGCCTTTTCGCCGCCGAACGTTCCGGAGAAAGGCACTCGGAGCGGCTTGCCCTCGGGTCCTTCGAAGACGGCCATGCCGTTGTTGATGGAGATCGGGAAAGAGAAGTCCGCGATCTCCTTGAACCATTTACCGACCAGCGCGCCTGCGGAGGTCCCCATTTCCTTGGTCTTTTGGACGTTCTCCGCGCCGAGCATCAGGCTGACGATAGTGGGGAAGGCCTCGTTGGTCCCGATAACGCGCAGGTAGTTGGTCTTGCCGGCGGGAATCCACGAGTCCTCGTAGATGTTGACCGTGTTTACTTCAAAGCCCTCGAACTCGATGGTGAAGGAGATCTCGTCGAGCATGATCGGTTCTTTGCCCGGGTTGGTGATCGCAAGGATATAGGCCACGTTCATGGTGCTGCTGTAGCCGTATTTGCCGACCGTCTCCACCTTCTTCTTAGGATCCTCTTTGCTGGGAACCATGATTTTGGGTTTCACGAAGAAAGGCTGAATAGTGGCGACTTCCACTCGTTCGAGTTTGATGACGGGTTTTTCGACAGCAAGGACAGGCGCCACGGTAAATGCCGCAACGATCACCGCGATCGTCAGGGCGAGGCACGACTTCTTCATAATCCCCTCCTTGATCACAACATGGCCTGCTATGCAAGCCATCGTTTGCGCCGTTTGTAGTGCTTGACTTCACGGAAGCTTTTTCTTCCGCCCACGTCGGTCAGCCCAAGGTAGAAGTCCCGGATATCCGGATTTTCCTTGAGCTTTTCCGAGGTGTCATCCATTACGATTCTTCCGTTTTCCATCACATAGGCGTGAGGGGCCACGGTTAGCGCCAGTTTGACGTTCTGTTCAACCAGGAGAATCGGAATGCGCTCTTCATTGTTGAGCCGTTGGATGATATCGAAAATCTCCTTGATCAACAGGGGCGCCAATCCCATGGAAGGCTCGTCCAGCAGCATCAGTTTCGGCAGCGCCATGAGCGCGCGTCCGATCACGCACATCTGCTGCTCACCGCCGCTGATGAAGCCTGCGGTGACCGACCTACGTTCCCTCAAACGGGGGAAGTAGTGGTAGACGATTTCCAGGCGCTCCTTCAAGCCCGTGGGCCGAAGGTGGCCGCCCACCGTGAGATTCTCTTCAACGGTCAAGTGCTCGAAGACGCGGCGTCCCTCGATAATCTGAAAGATTCCGCGCTTGGAGATCTCCTCTGCCTCGAGTCTGTGGATCTGCTCGCCCAGGAATTCGATGCCGCCGTCTGTGACTTCACCGTCTTCATGTTTGAGCAGGCCCGAGACGGCCTTGAGGGTCGTGCTCTTCCCCGCGCCGTTTGCGCCGAGCAGAGCGACGATGCCCCCTTCCGGAACCTGAATGGAGATTCCTTTCAGGACGAGGATGACCTCGTGATACCTAACCTCGACGTTGTTGATCTTCAGGATGCTCTCGTTATCGGCCACAACATTCTCCCTTACGCCGCCGCGGCGGACCGTGCCGACACGCCCGGGCCGGATAAGCCGGGAGGCGGCCCCCCCGGCGCTCGTTCATTCTACCAGCCCAACCAGCTCATCCACTTGTCGGCGAACTTCTCCTTCATATCGATCTTCTCGAGAAGGGTGATCTTCCCATCCTTGATGGTGTAGATCATGGCGACGCCGCTCGGTCGGTGATCCTTGTCGGTAATGGTGTACGGCGGACGGCCGAACGCGTTGGGCGTATCAAAGGGGCTCCAATCTCTGAAGCTCTCGAGCGCGGCCTTGACGTCGGGACCCTTGAGGCTGCCCTTCTTGTCGGCAATCGAGAGGCCGCCCACGGCCATCGCGACTTTCAGCCAGCCTTGAACGGTTCTCACCGTCCGTTTCTCTTCGGGCACGCCGGGGTTGATCTTCTTGGCGTACTCTTCTATCTCCTTCATGAAGGGGACGTCTTCACCGAAGAAGGCGCAGGAGGCCGCGCCGATGGCGCCCTCACCGGCCTTGCCCGTCATTCTCACCAGGTTCTTATCGAAGCCCCAGTTATTGATGATGTGGTCCGCTTCGAGCTTCAGCGCGTACGCGTCCTTGATGGCCGTGGCCACGGACATGGTGGTGTTGCCGTGCCAGATGACCGTCGGGTCTTCCTTCTTGGCGCCGAGCACCTGGCTCTTGACGTCGAGCGCGACCAGTGAAACGTCCTGATCGTTGCCCACTTCGATGCCGAGGAGTTTGGCCTGATCCTTGATGGCCTTGATGGGCGCGCTGCAGTACGGCGCGGAGAACTGGTAGAAGCAGACGAGCTTCGGTTTCTTTCCGGACTCCCGCGCCTTCTTCCATTTGTCGCTCTTCTTCCAAACCTTCTCGAACCAGACGGTCAAAGCGGCTCTGGCGTTGGTGGAATAGTCCGTCGAATAAATGAAGTTGTAGGGAGTCTTCTTCGGATCGCACAAGTGACCGGAGAGAGAGTCGGAAATGGTCGGCATCTTGTCTTTGTTGACCGTCGGCGAAAGGGCTTCGGTATCGCCGGTTCCCCATTGCAGGAGGATGTCTATCTTGTAGTAGTTCTTATAACGCTTATAAAGCGTGATGGCTTCGGGGACACGATACCCGTAATCCTGCAATCGCAGGTCGATTTTCTTGCCGTTGATTCCTCCGTGGTCATTCACGTAGGCGACGCACTCCTTCACGCCGAGAGCCGCGTCCTTGCCCACGTCCGAGGTAGCGCCCGTCAGGTCGTTGATCGAGCCGATGGTGACCTTATCGGCTGCGAAGGCCGGCGCGCAAAGAAGAAAGATCAATCCCACGAATAGGATTCGCTTTGCCATAATACTCCTCCCTCTGAAAGGTCTCTAGAGTGGTGAGGTTGTGGAATACTCGTAAATTCTCCTACCAACTGCATTTCACGACGGAAATCACCTCCTTCCGGAGTTACGGTGCGATGACCCTAATGGCCTTTGCCGGTGTACGAGAAAGGCCAGAGATTGAAGTAGTTCTTCAATTGCCAATAACGGTACGCCAGCCCATTCGGCTCGTATATGAGGAAGAAAATAATAGCGAGACCAAAAGCGGACTCCTTGAAGAAGACCACCTTCATGAAGTAGTCGCCCAGACCGGGATACTGATCCATTACCCCGCTCAGGTAAAGGACACCGAGCTCGAGAAGCTTAAAGACGATGACGACGAACGCGGAGCCGAAGACCAAGCCTTGAATGCTGCCCACTCCGCCGATCAGGATGATGCCGACCCAGAGGAGCGAGTAAAACCATTCATAATGCTCGGGACTGACGAACGACAGCGCACTGATGTAGAAGGCTCCCGCGACGCCGGCGAAGAACCCCGCCACGTAAAACGCGAGGAGTTTGTACCACACGATGTTCACGCCCATCGTCTCGGCTGCGATGTCGTTGTCTCGGATCGCCACCCACGCTCGGCCGAGTTTGGACCGCAGCAGGTTGCCCATGGCCAGGAGGCACAGCGCCACCAAAACGACCGAGAAATAGTAGATCTTCGCGTCCGCGGTGAATGTCAGTCCCAGGAAGACCGAATCCTCGTTCACCACCCACGGCCCGATTTGCAGCGAGCCGGGAGGCAGCGAGAAATAGTTGGCTCGCCCTCCGATCCGGCTCACGTACTGGGTTATTACCAGCGGCACCGTGATCCACTGTGCGGCCATCGTGGTCATGATGAGATAGAAGCCCTTGACCCGCGCGGACGGCAGTCCGAAGAGCACCGACCAGAAGCCCGCCACAAACCCCGCGCACAGGATGCTGACCGGGTAGGCCAGCCCCCAATCGACCATGAACTGAGGCCACGGGACAAAGAGCACCATCATCGCGCTGCAATAACCGCCGACCGCCACGAACGCGGCGTGTCCGAGCGTGATCTGGCCGCAGAAGCCTATGAGAAGCTGAACGCCCAGCGCGGCGAGCACATAGTAGTTAATGGTGTACGCGACGGTCAGCCATTCCCCCGTGACCATGGCGGGAAAGGTGACGAGAAGGATCACCATCAGGATCATCTTCCCTTTGATGAAGGGGGTTCGCCACCATCGCTGTTCGTCGACGTACGATTCGTGATAGATGCCGCACGGAAGATAGCTGCTCATGCTACACCCTTTCTATACGTTCCCAGCCCCACAGTCCGTAGGGTTTGAAGAGCAGGAAGATGACCATGAACACAAAGGGGAAGATCTCTTTGATGCCGCCGGGGAAATACTGATCCAGATAGCCGCTCGCAAGGTTCTGCAGCACGCCGATCGTGATGCCCCCGACGATCGCTCCCGGGATCGAGTTCAGTCCTCCAAAGACGACGACGGGTAGGACGAGAAGCCCCAAACTGCTCACCGAGTAGTTCAAACCATTAATATTCCCCAGCAGGGTACCGCCGACCCCCGCAGACATGAACGCGATCGCCCAGGCCAGAGCATAGACGAACTTGGCGCTGACACCCAGTGACAGAGCCGCCATCTCATCGTCCGCGCACGCCTGCATGGACAACCCCCAGCGGGTGTACTTGAAGAAGCTCACCAAGATCACCATGATGATCAGCGACGCTATGAAGCTCCAGAAATAGACCTGGCCGACGGCGATGTTACCGAGCATGATCGGATCAAGGGGGAAGACCCGCGGGAGAAACACCTGGGTGTCCGTATCCCAGATGATGAAGACCATCCCCTTGAAAAAGAACGAGAGTCCCACCGTGACCATGATGACCGCCAGAATCGGCTCGCCGATCATCTTGCGAAGGAAGAGCCGCTCCGTGAGCAGTCCAAGACCAAGCCCCACCACCATGGTCACCACGAGCCCCAGGATGAACGCCGTGCCCACCGGCACGAGATTGGAGAAGCCGGAGAAACATCCGGCAAAGGGCCAGCAAAAGCCCGCGTAGAAGCTGAGGCACACATAGCCCCCGATCATCGTCAATTCGCCCATCGCCAGATTGAGCACGCCGGAACACTTGTAGATGATGACCCAGCCCAACGCCACGAGCGCATAGATGGAACCCACCATAATTCCGGTGATTAGGAGCTGGAGGAATAAATCCATTACTTACCTCCCGTGTCCGGTACGTCCTGGAGCTTGATGTCCTGTTTGATGTCGATCACCCTGCCGTCTTCATACGTAATCGTGGTTTCCAGGTGCAGCATTGAATCGCCGGAATACAACGCGTCGATGATCTGCTTGTACCGGTTCTCCACGAACGCGCGGCGGATCTTCCTCGTCCGTGTCAGTTCGTCGTCGTCCGCGTCGAACTCCTTGTAAAGGTTGGCGAACCTCTTGATCTTTGCAGCGTCGGGCAGGGTCCGGTTCACTTCCATGATCGGCTTAACCACCAGATCGTACACTTCCTGTAACTGGGAAAGCTCCGGATAGCTTGTATAGTTGATCCCGTTGTCTTCGGCCCATTTTCCCACCGTATTGTAGTCGATACAGACGATCGCGGAGACAAAGGGCCGTTCGTGTCCTACCACCAGAGCGTCTTTGAGATAAGGACTGAACTTGAGGCGCGCTTCGAGGAACTGCGGTGAGGACTTACTCCCATCGCTCAGGATCATGATGTCCTTGCTGCGATCGAAGACCACAAGATGGCCGTCCTCGTCGATGAAGCCGGTGTCGCCCGACCTGAGCCATCCGTCCACCAGGGTCTTCTCGGTCTCTTCGGGCTGCTTGTAATATCCGACGAACACGGACGGGCTCTTCGACCAGATCTCTCCGTCCTCGGCGACGGACACTTCCGTTTCCGGCAGAGGGGTCCCGACGGTGTCAAACTTGATGTCGTCATCGCGGTGCACCACCGAAATGCCCGCGATTTCGGTCTGCCCGTAGATCTGCTTCAAATTGACGCCGATAGAGTGGAAAAAGCGGAAATGATCCGGCCCCATAGCCGCGCCTCCCGTGTAGGCGTGACGGACCCGGCTGAGTCCCAAGTGGTCACGGATTTTCCAGAAGCAAATCCATTCACCCAGTCTTCTTAGAGACTTAATCCACCATGGAATATCCTTCTTCTCGAATTTCAACGTGGCCCACTCGTATCCGATCTTCATGGCCGCGCTGTAGATCCAGCGTTTGATCGCCGACGCGTCCAGATGCTTGACCTGCACTTCCCTGGTGTACTGTTCGTACAGTCTGGGCGGGGCGAACATCACGTGCGGTCCGATTTCCCGAACGTTGGCCTGCGCGGTTTCCGGCTCCTCGGGAAAGTTGATCGTGAAGCCGACCTGGAGTCCGCAGGAAATGGACATCATCTGTTCGCCGATCCACGCGAAGGGAAGGTATGAGACGAAGTCGTCGCTCGGATAGCACGGGTCGACGGTCATCAGATTGCGGCCCATGCTGAGCATGTTGTAATGGGTGAGGAGCGCGCCCTTGGGCTTGCCGGTGGTTCCGGACGTATAGAAGAGCAAACAGATGTCGTCGCCCGTGCCCTCTTCCACCAGTCGGTCGAAGAGGCCGGGGTCTTCCTTGTGCTTCTGCCGGCCCATCTCCATGACCTCGCCCAGACTGATCAACATGGGATCGTCGTAATGTCGGAGGCCCTTGGGATCGTCCCATATAATTTTTGCCAGTTTGGGGCATCGGTCGCGGATCGCCAGGGCTTTGTCCACCTCTTCCTGACCTTCCGCAAAATAGAATTTGGCGTCCGAGTGATCCACGATGTATTGGACTTCCTCCATCAGGCAGTCCTGGAAGAGCCATGCCGCGACGCCGCCGGCGCATAGAGCCCCCATTTCGGACCAGAGCGCCTGAGGTCGGTTGTCCCCGATGAGAATGGCCTTATCGTCCCGTTCCATACCCATTGCCTTCAGGCCGAGGGTGATGGCCCTCACATTGTCCAGGTACCGGGTCCAGGTGACGGGGCGCCAGATACCGTACTCCTTCTCACGCATAGCCACTTTGGCGTCGCCGAACTTCGCGCACTGCTTCACGAACAGCTTCGGCAGCGTAAGGTCTTTGGTAATTTCAATCTCTTTGAAATAGGAAAGTTCATCTGCGGCTGACATACAGGTCCTCCACCTCACCGAGATAGGCCTTGATGACTTCGGGGTTCTCCTGGACTTCCTGAGGCGTTCCGTCGGCGATCTTCACCCCGAAGTTCAACGTCATGACGCGGTCGGACAGGTCCATCACCACGCCCATGTCGTGCTCGACGAGCACACAGGTGACTTTCCAGCGCTCATCTTCGTTGATGTCGATGATGAACCGGGCCATGTCTTCCACTTCTTCCAGGTTCAGGCCCGCCAACGGCTCGTCCAGGAGGATGATTTCGGGCTGGAGCGCCAGCGCCCTCGCCAATTCGATCCGTTTCTGCATGCCGTAGGGCAGCATCCCCGTCACCTCGTGCCGAACCGACTCGATCTCGAGGAGGTCGATGATCTCCGCTTCGATAAACTCTCGAGCCTCGACTTCCTCCCGTCTGGTTTTTCCCCAGTAGAGACAGGAACTGGTGATACCGGAATTCAAGTGCATGTGTCGGCCCAGGCGGATATTGTCCAGAACCGTCATTCCCCCGAAGAGCTCGATTTTCTGAAAGGTCCGCGAGATGCCCAGCGAGGCCCGCTTATGGGGGGACATGCCCGTCATCTCCACGCCCTTGAAGAACATCCTCCCCTTCTGAGGCCGATACAAGCCGTTGAGGCAGTTCATCATGCAGGTCTTCCCCGCGCCGTTGGGCCCGATTATCGAGAAGATCTCGCCCCTGTTCACGTGGAAGCTCACATCGGTGAGCGCCGCCACCCCGCGAAATGAGAGGAAGAGGTTCTGGGCTTCAAGGATGACTTCCGACATTCGCTATCCCCTTTTCCCCCGGTCGATCGGGTACACGCAAAACTCCGCTTGAGGGGCGGCGCTCCACGCACCCTTTCGCCGAAGCGTTCCGTAGTCGGCCGTGCTGTCGAATCCGTGATCGGTCTACCTGTTGATGAGATGAAGGCCCCAACGATAGCAAAACCGAGGGCAACGGTCAAGGTCGACCTCTCCTCCGTAGGGTCTACCGGGTTCTCCCCCGAGAAGCGCATAACCAAACCCGCTGCCCGAACGGGCTACCCCGCCCGCGGAGCCTCCCGCTCGGAAGGGTCCCCGGGTCATTCCCGTTCGTCGGGGGCCGACTTTCAGTCGGGGGTCCACCCGCCGCTCTTGGTCACACCGTCTTCATGATGAAGAAACTCATATTGAAAAGTCAAGGCGAAAAGTGGTATAGGGAGTCTTGAAAGCCGACAAGGCCGTGGATTCCTCTACGAATTCACCAAACCCAGATGTGCGTGAAGCAACGCGAGATCTGATAAACGGCGGAGGAGTGCGGCGCCGAGTGCGCCGGCAAGGTTGTTCAGTCTACTGAATTCCACACCTCCACCCTCGCCCAATGAGGAGCCCTCATGGTCGATGAAAACATCCTCGTCAAGGATCTGCGGGACGGCGTCCTAACGCTCACCATTAACCGGCCTCAAGCCCTCAACTGCTTCAACATGCCCCTCCTGAAACTCTTCGGAGACACCGTCTCTCAAATCGCCTTTGATAAGGCCGTCAAGGTCGTGATCGTCACGGGCTCGACCGAAGGAAAAAACGCGTTCAGCACCGGCGCGGACCTCAAGGAACGCGCAGGGATGTCCGAGGACGAGGTCAGGCGTTACATCCGCACGATCCGCGACCTCTTCAGCGCGGTGGAAGAGCTTCCCAAGCCGGTCATTGCCGCGGTGAACGGCTACGCGTTCGGCGGAGGGCTCGAGATCGCGCTTGCGTGCGACATTCGAATCGCGGCGGACTCGGCGGTGGTCGGATTGACCGAGACCAGCCTCGCTGTCATCCCCGGCGCGGGCGGCACACAAAGGCTCCCCCGGGTGGTGGGCGTCGCACGAGCAAAGGAGATGATACTCCGCGCACGACGGATTACCGCTCAGGAGGGTCTCGAGTACGCCCTCTTTCTCGAGGTTGTTCCACCTGATCGGTTGATGGACCGGGCCCGTGAGATCGCCCTCGAAATAGCGGCAAACGGGCCGGTCGCCTTGACCCAAGCGAAATATGCTATTAATAAAGGCTCTGAGGTGAGTCTGCCCATGGGGCTCGCCATCGAATCGAACGCGTATGCGATAACGATTCCCACAAAAGACAGAATTGAAGGATTGACCGCTTTTCGTGAAAAGCGCAAGCCGGAGTACCAAGGTGAGTGAGGAGGATCCCAAACTATGTCGAAGCACGAACTGAAATTTCCCAAGAAGGTCCAGGTCAATGATATCACCGTCCGTGACGGCTTCCAGCATGAGGAAATCTGGATTCCCACCGAAGCCAAGCTCTACTACTTGGAAGAGCTGCTGCTGTGCGGAATCAGAGATGTGGAAGTGACAAACCTGGGCAATCCCCGCATCATGCCGCAATTCAAGGACGCGGAGGATCTGTTGAAACAGCTGCGCGATTCCAAACGCCTGTCCAGGGCCGGCGTCAATTGGGACGACGTTACGCTGACCGCGATCACAATCCGGGAACGATCCGTGGATCGGGCCATCGAGGCGAAAAAAGAGGGCTGGGGACCCGACCGAATCCTCATGATGGTCTCGACGGACGAACAGCACCATTTCGCCAATTCGGGGACCACCCTCCCCGCGTACTGGGAAGAGGCCAAACGCTGCACCGAGAAAACTCGGGATGCCGGAGTCAAGATGTGCGGCACCGTTTCGACGATCTGGGGCTCGCCCATCTCCGGCCCGACGGAATTGTCCGAAGCCGTGGAATTCACCAAGCGATGGCTGGACATCGGCGCGTCCGATATCGAACACGCGGATCATGACGGCAGCGCTCCACCCGATCAGGTCTACAAGTATTTCTCGATGATTATGGAAGAGATCCCCGATCCGAGTCTGCACGTGGCTCACTTCCACGTCACCCGCGGGTGGGGCACGGCGAACTGTCTCGCCGCCCTGATGGCCGGCATCGAGATCTTCGAGAGCACCATCGGCGGACTCGGCGGCCAGCCGGCAAACTTTCTCGATCGGACGCCCGTTCCGGGAACCGGCGAGTATTACTACATCGACCCCAACATAGTCGGCCTCCAGTGCACGGAAGACATGGTCGTCATGATGGATGAAATGGGGATCGATACGGGTATCGATGTGGACAGGCTGCTCAGCCTTGGAAGAAAAATGGAAAAGACCATCGGACGCCGGCTCCGGTCCGAATCGATCCTGAACGGCCGCATTCCCAAGGAGCCCCGCGAGCAGTTCAAGCGCAAGGATCTGGACGGCGTCAAAGAGAAATTCGGCGAAGCGCCCGGTCAGAAGTTCCCCAAGGATTGGCCGGAGAAAGCGCAGTACACGTATAAAGGTTAAACGATCAGGGTCTCGATCGAATCCCCGTCATCCATCGGGACCCTATAACATAAGCCCGAGACGCGCCTACCGCGGCGCACCGGGGAATCGACACGCTACCGGAAAGCCGGCGGCCGGCGCCGCTGCGCGTGAAGTCCGCCTCAGTCGAAGCGCTTTCCGCCTTAAGCCGCAAGGAGGAAGAGAACCATGCCCCCTCTCTGGGAACCGTCGGAGGAGCGAATCCGGAACGCAACCACAACCCGCTTCATTTCGTTCGTGAATGAGAAATACGGCGTCAATGCAAGCGGGTACCACGAGCTGTACCAGTGGTCCATCGACAACAGAGAGGACTTCTGGGCGGCCATGTGGGAATTCGGCGACGTGATCGCCTCGAAACCCTACGACAAGGTGCTCGAGGATTCGCCCGCCATGATGGGCGCCAAGTGGTTCCTGGGAGCGAAACTCAATTACGCGGAGAATCTCCTTCGGTTCCGGGACGACCGCGAGGCGCTGGTCTTCAAGGGTGAAGGACAAGAAACGGTCCGGATGACCTACGCGCAGCTCTACGACGAGGTCGCGCGCGTGGCAGCGTCCCTGAGAAAGGCCGGCGTCAAGACGGGTGACCGGGTCGCCGGCTACGTGCCCAACATGATGCATTCAATCATCGCCATGCTCGGCGCGGCGAGCATCGGGGCCATTTGGTCTTCATGCTCTCCCGACTTCGGCATCAAAGGCGTCCTTGACCGTTTCGGACAGATCGAGCCCAAAATCCTCTTCACCGCGAACGGCTATTTCTACAACGGGAAGAGTCACGATTCGCTCGGCAAGATCGCCAGTATTCTCAAGGAATTGCCCGCGATCGAGAAAGTCGTGGTGATTCCGTACACCGAAGAGAATCCCGACATCAGCGGCGTGCCGAACGCTGTGCACTATCGCGATTTCATCGCTCAGGAGTCCGGACTCGAGATCGAATTCGAGCAACTCCCCTTCGATCATCCGCTCTACATCATGTATTCCTCTGGAACCACCGGCCTGCCGAAATGCATGGTTCACGGCGCAGGCGGGACCTTGATTCAACATCTGAAAGAGCATCTCCTCCATGTGGATCTCAAGCGCGACGACCGGATCTACTACTTCACCACCTGCGGATGGATGATGTGGAACTGGCTGGTCAGCGCGCTCGCGGTCGGCGCCACATGCCTGCTCTACGACGGATCCCCCTTCTATCCCGACCCCGGAGCGATCTTCAAATTCGCCGAAGACGAAAAGATGACCATCTTCGGCACAAGCGCCCGGTACATCGCGGGCGTGGAAAACGCGGGAGTCAAACCCGGCTCGCAGTACGACCTGAGCCCGCTCAAGGCCATGTGCTCGACCGGATCGCCCCTTTCCCCGGAGAGCTTCCGCTTCGTGTACAACGAGGTCAAAAAGGACATCAATCTCGCTTCCATATCCGGCGGAACCGACATCATTTCCTGCTTCGCTCTGGGCTGCCCCATCCTGCCGGTGTACGAAGAGGAACTTCAATGCCGCGGGCTCGGCATGGCCGTCGAGGCCTGGGATGAAAACGGCCGGCCGGTGATCGGTCAACAGGGCGAACTGGTCTGCGTCAAGTCCTTCCCATCCATGCCCATATACTTCTGGAACGACCCGGACTGGTCCAAGTATAGGAAGGCCTACTTCGACAAGTACGAAGGCGTCTGGTGTCACGGCGATTTCATCGAAATAACCGAGCACGGCGGCGTCATCATCTACGGGCGTTCCGACGCCACTCTGAATCCCTCGGGAGTTCGCATCGGAACCGCTGAGATCTACAGCGTCGTCGAAGCCATGCCGGAGATAGACGACAGTATCGTCGTCGGACAGAACCGGGACAATGACGTCCGGGTGATTCTGTTCGTCAAGCCCGCGCAGGGAGTCGAGCTGACCGACGACCTCATCAAGAAGATCCGCACCAACATCAGGGAGAACACCACCCCCCGGCATGTGCCCGCCAAGGTCTTGCCGGTATCCGATATCCCGGTCACGCTGAACGGCAAGAAAGTGGAAATCGCGGTCCGAAACGTTATCGAAGGAAAGCCGGTGACGAACAAGGACGCGTTGGCCAATCCCCAAGCGCTCGACCAGTTCGAAGGGTTGAGCGAACTGCAAAGCTGACGAACGGCGACTCGGGCGCGTTACAATTTAACCCGATTAAGCCCCGTGGTTCGGCGTGGCCGGCCTGCGGGGCTTTTCGAGTGCGCCGGTGCAGAGTTTTGTTGACCGGGGTACCGCGCCGAGGCAGTAGTCTTGATTGCATTCCCCTTTGCGATCACTCTTGCGGGGCAGGCATGACATGGCCTATTGACGAAACGCACGTATCATCCGGGAGCGCGCCGGGACTCGAAGGCTCCTTTTTCCCGTGAGCCCGAACCGGTGAAATGGTCCGGGAGGAGCCGTTATAGCACGTTCGCCTGGAGTCGCCGGGTTGCTGGCGGTCCTCTGCGTGTGCTTCCTCTTGCCTCATCGGGGTGAAGCCGCCTCGGAAAACAACGCCGTTCTCTCGATCCACGGGAAGGTGGAAGACCACGCCGGCAATCCCGAGGGAGGCGCGGTCATCATCCCCTATCTTAACGGAAAACCCTACCTTCCTCACCAAGCCGAAAAACACGCCAAGCCGCACAAAGAAACGGCGACGGGAACCAACGGCCTGTTCATGGCCGGCCCTCCGGGCGGGGTGAAGGCCAATTTTACTTCTTGGAGAGCGTATTGGTATGAACCGGCTTACGCGCGACTCATCGAAATGGAGGGCCTCGCCTTTGCCGTGGTACGGGAAGGTCGCTTGGAAGAGGCTCGGGAACCCCTCTTCAGCGACAATTACCGGAATCGGAAGGATCTCTACTCGGCGGGGGAGGTTATTGCCGCTTCGGATGGAGGGTCTCGCCGATCAGACCGCGTCCGTCGGTCGGCCGTTCGGCGCGTTCTGAGCGAGCACGTCGGCCAAAGCCGCGCTGAGTTGAGCGGCATTGTACGGTTTGGGTAGAATCCCGCTGAATCCGAACGCGGTGAAGTCCGCCATGACGGGATCGTTTGAATAGCCGCTCGACACGATCGCCTTGATGTCCGGGTCGACCGCCTTGAGCCGTCTGATCGCCTCGCGACCGCCCATACCGCCCGGTATGGTCAGATCCATGATCACCGCGTCGAAGGGGCGACCTTCATCGCGCGCGTGGGCGTACACTTCGAGAGCCCGCTCACCGTCTTCCGCGAACTCGGCGCTATAGCCCAGCGATTGCAGGAGTTCGCCGAGCATGTCTCGTATGCACTCTTCATCGTCCATAACCAGGATACGTCCGGCGCCTCGGGACAAGGCGGGACGTAAGGCCCCTTCCTCAGACAACACATCGAGGGAAGCCGGCAGGTGAAACGTCACCGACGTCCCCTTCCCCGGCTCAGAAGCGAGGGTCAGCAATCCGCCGTGCTTCCTGATAATACTGTATGACGTGGCCAGGCCCAGGCCCGCCCCCTCGGTCTTGGTGGTAAAATACGGGTCGAAGACCTGCCGTTGCATCTCCTCGGGTATTCCCTCACCCGTATCGGAAACGACAACCTTCACGTACATGCCGGCGGGCAGCGACGGGATGTCCCCGTCAGAGAGCACGGTGTTCTCCGCGGACACGGAGACGACGCCTCCGTTCGGCATTGCCTGCGACGCGTTCAGGATCAGGTTGTTGACAACCTGGCCGATTTGCCCCTCGTCCATGACCGCGTTCCAGAGGTCGTCGGGGATGTCGATATCTAAGGCCACGCTCGAACCGCGCAGTACGAAGCCGGCCCACTCACGGAGCAGTTCCGACACGGATGCGAGTTTCGTGATGGGTTTGCCGCCCTTCGAGAAGGTGAGCAATTGCCGCGTGAGCTGTTGAGCGTGCGACGTGGCCTTCGCCGCGGCCTCGAGCTTCTCGCCGGCTTTTCCGTTCGGCTCGATGTGGTTTTTCGTGAGCGAGATGTTGCCCAGGACGGCCGTCAGCAGATTGTTGAAATCATGAGCGATCCCGCCCGCGAGAATCCCGAGGGACTCGAGCTTCTGCGAACGAAGGATTTCTTCCTCCGTCCGTTTCTTCTCAGAGATATCACGCTTGAGCCACCAGAAGCCGAGGATACGACCGCCGCTCGCGTTGCCGATCAGAGTGTTCTCGAAGTGCAGTTTCGCGCCGTTTCCGCCGCCTTCCCTCGTGTTGAACGAGCAGATCGGACACCCTTTCTCTATCCACGATCGGATCAACTCCAAACCTTTGCCGTGAGCCGGAAAAAGCCGATGGAATCCAGATCCGGTCAGGCGGCTTATGTCGGAGCACTGCACAACTCTCGCGAACTCGTCGTTGCCGTCGACAAGCCGGGCGTCGAGGGCACGTTTCAACGAAGTTTCGACGTCCGATCCCTTCCTGAGAGAACGCGGGAGGGCAAACTCGGCGATTCCGATGGGAAACAGATTGACCAGCTTCTTATATTTCCTGACCGCGAGGAGTTCCTTTTCCGCGGTGAGATTCTCGACCTGGGCCATGACCATGCGCTGGTTGGAGAGCCGAATGGTGCTTAGATGAAGGCGCCCCCAAATCTCGCCCGAAGACACCCTGAGCTTGGTTTCCCTCACTTGCGGCTCTCTCTCCCGGAAGACCCGCTCGAGAAGCAGTTGGGCCTCTCTGGCCGCCCTCGGCGTCGGGAAGAGCGAAGCGAAGGTCACCGCCTTGAGATTCACGTTTCCGCCCGCCATCTTGAAGAAGGCGGAATTCGCAAAGGTGAGGGTATGGCTTCTGGCGACGAGAAATGTAGGAATTGAAATCGCTTCGAGGAGCTTGCCGAACGACGCGTGCTTGACCTTTCTAAAGTCAAAACTTCCCGAAACGGTGACCTCCTCGGGAACGAGACTCCTGAGGTCGATACTCTGCGTCTGCTCCGAATTATCGTCCAAGAGATTGGGCGCTCGAGGCTCCAACGAGCGTGGATCATCCTCTGCCCGGCTCCCTTGATGTATCATTGGCCTGTCTCCCGTAACGGCGACGCCTGATTCAGCCGACGTAGGATATTCCACCCGAATTCGGGGACACGTGTCACACGCCTTCCGCGAACTGGGCGGTTTCCGACAATGAAACGCCGCTCTGCGCCGTGTCGCCCTCGCTCGCGTCGGTTCGATCCGGATGCGTGTTCCGCGCAACCCGGCCGGTGTCCACATCCATTGCGGCCGGATCCGCGCCTTCACTCAGCAGGAGGCGAACGATTTCGTCATTGCCCCTCTTCGCGGCGGCGGACAAGGCGCTGTTCAGATAGGCTTTCGGCGAATCGCCGTTCGGCCCCAGTGAAAGAATCCTCTGCACGGTTTTCCCGTGACCGGCCAACGCGGCGATATCGAGGGCCGTCTGGCCGTAGCGATTTCTTTTGAGCGCGTCCGCGCCGGACTCCATGAGCAGACCGGCGAGATCGGATTCCCCTTTGAACGCCGCGCGCATCAGAGCGGTATGACCGTTGGCCGTCTCCCGGTCGGGATCGGCCCCTCGATGAAGGAGCAATTCCACCGATGACGCCGCTCGGGCGCTCACCGCCTTCATCAGAGCGGATTTCCCTTGCCTCGTTACGCAGTCGGGGGATGCGCCGCGATCCAGGAGCAGTTCCACGACTGCGCTTTGTCCAGCTCCCGCCGCGGCGAGAAGCGCGGTGTCCAGAGTCCGCTTCAGACGATCCGAGGGTTCGATACTCGCAAGGAGCGTCTTCACGGATTCGACTCCTCCCCGGCCGGCGGCCCCGATGAGAGATCGAGCCCAAACCTCCCCGCCGAGAGCAAGTTTGACTCCCCCATTCAGAAGCAGCCCCACAATGCCGTCATGATCCCGATCCAGCGCGTAGAGCGCGGCGGTCCTGCCCTCGGAGTCCGTGAGGTTCGGATCCGCGCCGTATTCCAGCAGCGTTCGCACGGTCTGGGCGTGCCCGGACCCGCAGGCGGCCATGAGGGGCGTCAAACCGTCGCAGTCCGCTCCATTCGGCGAAACGCCCGCTGCGAGGAGCAGTTCCACCGTTTCGCTCTGACCGCGTTCCGCCGCGCGAAGGAGAGCGGTTCCTCCCTGGTGATCGACGAAGGTCGCGTCCGCTCTCGAGGATAAGAGAAACGTCACCACGTCTGCATTGCCGCGAGCCGCCGCGATGCACAGGGGTGCATGACCGTGTTTGTTGGCCGCGTTCAGTGTCGCTCCGCACTGCACCAGAAGGCGAGCGCCCGCGGTGTGCCCCTGAACGGCAGCCTTTGCGAGCGGCGTCTCACCGGAAGCGTCAACCGCATCCACGTCTGCGCCTCGATCGATCAATTCCCGGACAACGTCCGCGGACCCGCCGTACGCGGCCATGAGGAGCGGAGTGGAGCCCTGGCTGTTTGCCGCGTTCACGTCCGCGCCGTACTCAAGCAGGAGCCGAACGATGTCGAGCCGGCCCTTGTACGCGACGCGCGTGAGCGCAGTGTTGCCGTATCGATTCTCCGCGTTTACGTCTGCGCCATGATTGAGCAGGCGTTCTACAATCGCCGTGTGGCCTTTCGAGGACGCTTTCATCAGCGCGGTGTCGCCGTGCTTGTCCGCCTGATGAACCCACGCGCCTCGACCGAGCAAGTACTCTACCAGTTCCGTGTGGCCTTCCGACGCGGCCGCGCTCAACGCGGTTCTGCCCCTCGAATCGATCGCCGTGGCCAATGCGCCTCTGTCCAGGAGAGCGCCCACCATTTCGATTCTGCCCCAGCGACACGCTTCAACCAGAGTTTCCGTCGCGTACGCCGCGCTGCGGTCGCAATCCAGGCTTCGCTGCAACAAATAGTCCGCTATGAACGGATCGTAATCCTCGACCGCGTAGTCGAGCGCGGAACGACCTTCGTGAGTTCGGCGCGTCACATCGGCCCCGTTGCGGATCAACAAATCCACGGTCTTTCGATGTCGACCGCATACCGCCAAAATAAGGCCGGTGCGGCCGTCGAAATCGCTTGCGTCGATCTCGGATCCCGCGTCGAGGAGGCGCGCTGCGATGGCTTCCCGGCCGCTTAAACAGGCTTCGTGGAGCGCAGTGTTGCCGTACTTGTTGCGAAGCGTCACGTCCGTCCCGTGCCGGAGCAGGATCTCGACCGTCTCTTGATGCCCGTGATATGCGGCTCTCATCAGCGCCGTGTTACCGTAGTTGGACCGCGCGTCCGCGTCCGCTCCCGCCTCCGCGAGGAGGCGAACACAGGCGGCGTGCCCGTTGTACGCGGCTTCAATGAGCGGCGTGTCGCCGGAGTCGTTCCGCGCGTCCACGTCCGCGCCCCACTGAATGAGGATCTCCGTCGTATTCGCGCGGCCTGCGGCCGCGGCGCGCAGCAACGCGGTGTTTCCTTCATGATCGCGACGCTCGACATCCGAACCCGCCTCGAGGAGGATTCGAGCCGTTTCCAAGCGGCCTTCCGCGGCCGCGCAGACGAGCGCGGTTCGTCCGACGTTGTTCGTCGCGAAAACGTCCGCGCCGCGTCGGACAAGCTCTTGGACGATCCCCTCGTGGCCTTTTCGCGAGGCCATGATCAACGCAGTGTCGCCGGTGGTCGTGGCTGCGTCCACATCCGCTCCCGCGGCCAGCAGAAGCTCCAATGTCTCGAAACTACCCCATTCGCCGGCGTCCATGAGAGCGGTTCGGCCGCGATTATCCCGGGCGCGGATGCGCACCGAATCGCGGCACAAAACGTCCACGACCGGGAGGTGATTCCAGAACGCCGCTTCCATGAGCGCGGTTCGACCTCGATTGTCCTTCAAATGACCATCCGCTCCCATGGCGAGCAGCAGTTGAACCGATTCGAGATGGCCTCCCGCCGAGGCCTCGATCAGCGCAGTTCGGCCGTCCCGGCCGACCGCGTCCGTGTCCGCGCCGCCCGACAAAAGCACTTCGAGAACGGATGTTCGCCCCTTTCGAGCCGCTATTATCAATGCGGTTCGACCGAACATGTCCGGCGAATCCGGAAACACCCCGGATTTGAGTATCGCGGCCGCCTCGTCGGCCAGACCAAGGTAGGCTGCTTCGCTCAGACCTGCGGCGCTGTAGAAGTCATATGAATCCAACCGTACGGGCCCCCTTTCCCAGTGCCGAGTTCGTCCGCTGAGTCGAAGATGGAAGGATGATTCGGCGTGACCGACGTCGTCATACTAATTCGGATGGATACGTAAAAATTGGTTCCGAAATTACGACTACTATTTGCCATTTCCAACCGCCCGATAGGTAATATCGGCCGGCCACGCTCGAATTTCCTCGCCCACATTACTAAGCATGGATCGTGCCAATTCGCCATCGGACGGGACAATCAGCGTTTCTCAAGTAATATCAGGTTTTTGCAGTGGATTACGAAGGCCGGGGGGCTGGGTTGGGAACACCCAATTTTGTCCTCTTTCCACGGTCGATGTCGCTCTTTCGCCCACAGGAGGCGCTTCGCTCAGTTATATCAACCAGTTAGCTGCGAGCGATATCGCTCACGATCCGCCTGCCGTGGGCGGTTACGACCCACTCATCTCAAGTTTCTTCATGTGACGCTTTAACGCGTGCCGCGATATTCCAAGTATATCGGCGGCGTCCTGCTTCTTGCCTCCCGCTCGACGCAGCGCCTCCTCGATCATCGACCGCTCCACGTCAGCCAACACGCGTTCCAAGGACATTGTTTCCGAAAAGGCCACGGTGGGCGCGGCCTCACGCGGCGGACCTTCGCTGAGGCCGAGATGTTCGCTTCGCACGAACCCCCCTCCCGAGAGGATCAGCGCTCGTTCAAGGACATTGCGGAGTTCTCTGACATTGCCCGGCCACGAATAACGTTTCAGTTCCTCCATCACATCCGGTCCCAGAGCGGGCGGGTTCGACAGTTGCATTTCCCTGACAAGTCTCGACATCAACTGCTCGACGAGAAGCTCCATGTCCTGCGCTCGATCCCGCAGGGGCGGCACGGTGATCGAAAAGACATTGAGCCGGAAGTAGAGGTCCTGCCGGAACCGGCTCTCCGCGACTTCCGCTTCCAGATTTCGATTGGTGGCCGCAATGAGACGCGCATTGACGCGGATGCTCTTTTCTCCGCCGACGCGCGTAAATGTCTTGGTGTCGAGAAATGTGAGCAGCTTGGCTTGCAGACGCAGCGAGAGCTCGCCGATCTCATTGAGAAGCAGCGTGCCGCCCTCCGCCAACTCCAGGAGCCCGCGTTTGCGGCCCCGCGCTCCGGTGAACGCTCCGGCTTCGTGGCCGAAGAGTTCCGCCTCGGCAAGTTCCGGCGCGACCGCCGCGCAGTTGATCGAGAAGAAAGGACCGTTGGATCTGCGCGAGCGATCGTGAACATAGCGCGCCAGGTAATCTTTGCCGCTCCCGCTTTCTCCGGTGAGCATCACTATGGTGTCGGTCTTTGCCGCAAGCAGCGCGGAGGCAAGCGCTTCGCGCATGGCGTCGCTGGGATATTCGGCTTCCGAGCGCGGCGCGCCGGACATGAGCCGTCGGTATTCGGTCACATCACGTGCGATGCCGCAAACGCCGAATATCTCGTTATTATGGTCGCGCATCGGCACCCGCAGTTCGAGGAACGTGGTCGGCGAGCCCTTGATCCGCCGCGTGTGCTCTTCTTCGATGGTTTCGCCGGCGAGCACCCGATTGTCGACGTCTTTGAGATAGCCGGCCTGAGTCTCGACGGACAAATCCTCATCCCTCTTGCCGAGTATCTCCGAAGCGGGCCTGTCGAGAAGCGCCGTCATCGCGGGATTGACGAGCGTATAACGACGGGCGCGGTCCTTTATGAAAATGGGATCGCCCGCGCTCTCAAAGATAGTGCGAAACAGCCGTTCGCTCTCCTGCAACTCCTGAGCGGTCCGTTTATGGTGGGATATTTCTTCCTGAAGACGAGCGTTGGCGTCCGCGAGTTCCGCGGTCCGCTCCCGCACTCGGCGTTCGAGTTCGTCCCTCGCCTTTCGCAGTTCCTCCTGCATCCGCTTGATGTCGGTGACGTCCACCATGGAGACGAGCACCCGTGCGAACGTCCGCTCATACCCGGGCGGGACCGACCAGCGTACGATCACGTGGGCCGCTTCTCCGGCAGCTGTGTGGAGGACTTCTTCCCGCTTGAGGCGGGTATTTCCATTCGCCACGGATACCATGTCCATCACGAAATCTTCGGCCTGCGCGTGAAACAACGGCCCGGACAAAGTCGGCCGCGCGGAAGCGGAAAGGTCCTCACCGCTGAGATCGAGCGCGGCCTTGTTGTAGGCCAGCGTCCGGATACCGCGGCGGCAGGTCTCCAGCGCTTCGGGACGCTCTCGGAAGTACGATTCGAAGTCCGTGACGCCCGACTCGCTCAATTCGTCCAGGAAGCGCTTCGCCTGTGACCAGTCCTCCTCGCGGAGGATCACGGGCGATTCGTCGAAGAGGTTGCGGTAGCGTTTTTCGCTCTCTTTGAGCGCCTCTTCCGCCTTCAGTTTGTCCCTCAGCAAGCGGCTCTTCTCGAGAGCCTTGCCGATGACGTGGGGCATGAGTTCAAGGTAATTACGATCCACGTCCTTGATCAGGTATTCGGACGCCCCCAGTTTCATGGCCTCCGCCGCGACCATCTCGTCGCCTGCGCCGGTAATCATGATCGTGGGCGGAAACGGTTCGCGGTCAACGAGGGCGCGTATTACCTCGAGGCCGCTCCGGTTGGGCATCTTGTGATCCACTGCGAGGATATCGTACGAACCGTTTTCGTACATCTCCAACCCCTTCTCCCCGTCGGGAGCGAGGTCGACTTCGTAGCCCAGACGATTCAACGCCTTCTGGAAAAGCCGCGCGAGGCCCTCGTCGTCTTCCATGTAGAGTATGCGGACGGATTCCGGCGTATCGGTCATGGTATTCTCTTCCCGGCAGGGACAGGCATAGACGGCGCGCCGATTGGCTCAGTGATGTGTACGCGCCGGAGAGGAGCCGAGTCGGGTGATTGCGGAGCCCCGAACCGCTCGCTCGCCGGGCGCGAACCAAGCGTCGCCGATCGTAGATCCTCGTCGTCATAATGCACTCAATTCCATCGTTAAGGCAATCGCAAAAGGAGAACGAAACCCAATCCGCCGCCGGCTGCGGCTCGAGCCTCGCGCCGATTTCTCAGCTTGGCAAACGGTTCTCATCAGTCGGGCTCTGTGGTATGGTTGCGCTTCGGATTTTCAGTCTCGCCGTCGAGGGTCGCTTGATGTCGGATGATCGGCCGACAATCAAGGCTATCGAAGCCGTCCAGTGCATACGATCGGGGATGGACGACACGCAGCTCATGCGGCGCTTCAATATTACCGCCAGAGGCCTCGAGCACCTTTTCGAGCAACTCGTCTACACCGGCATCCTCGACCGATCCGAGATTCTCCGTCGTATGTCCCATTCCCATGGGTCCGTGGTCGTGGACGTCGATTCGGCTTCATTGCCGGAGCCTCCCTCGGCGCCCTCGAGGAAGCCCCGCATCGACGCAGGCGACGCGATACGCTGTATTGGCGAAGGAATGGATGAAGCCGGCCTAATGAGGCGATACAACCTCTCCGCCCGCGGGGTCGGCAGTCTCCTCCGGAAGCTCCGGGACGCCGGATTCATCCGGGACGACCAGCTCCCGATCGGCGGCGCGGCCACGCAGGATATGGTGGAGGTCGATGAGGAACTGAGCGACGCCCCCCCGTCGAATCGGCGGTCCGCGCCCGAGATCGACATCTACGAGCTCCACAATCTCGTTCTGAGGGGGGCGAGTCGACAGGATTTGATGGAGCGGTATGACATCTCCGCGTCCCAATTGGAGAATCTCCTCGAAACCCTCACCGAACGGGGCTTGATGACCAGGGAGCAAGTGCACGCCAAGCTGCCGCCCGTCTCGAGATATTTCGAACTGCGGCGTCGGGAATCGGGAGAAATCCTCTTCAGCGGTCCTGCGCCCAATTTCGCCACCCTTGTGGAGCGCGCGGTGTCGGCGATGGCGGATCTGTCCGGATGCGATCTGAGTGGAGCCAACTTGGCGCGGTCGGTTCTGCACGGCGCTCGACTCATCGGCGCAGACCTGAGCGGCGCAACGCTCATTCGATGCGACCTTTCCCTTTCGCGACTGAAGGGCGCCGTACTCCGGTCCGCGGACATGCACGGCGCCGTGCTCCACAAGGCCAACTTGGAAGCGGCGGACCTCTCGGACGCCAATCTCACCATGGCGCAGGGATCGTGGGCGTTTCTTCCCCGGGCCAACCTGGCCGAGGCGAATCTTACCAACGCGGATCTTCGCGGCGCCAATCTGGCGGGATGCGATTTCTTCGAGTCGATCCTGATCGGCGCGAACCTCAAGGGCGCGTACATGGAAGGCGCTCAACTGGACATGGCCCGAGGTCGAACCTAAATCCCAAGATCCCCGGCGCCGCGGGCAGCTACGACATATGAGTCAAAACGAATCTTCTTCTCCTCACATTCCGATGTCCGGCGTCATGCTTCTTGTGCTGATCAGCGTTGTATGGGGCGGCAACATGGTCTCGATCAAGATCGGAAACCAGGGGATATCGCCGATGTTGGCGGCCGTGGTCCGCTCTCTGATCGCCTCGTTCCTGGTCTTGATGTATGCGAAAATTTTGGGGCGCCGGGCGTTCCTCGCGGCCCGGGACGTGAAGCACGGTCTGATATTGGGAACGCTCTTCGGGCTCGATTTCCTTTTCCTCTACTGGGGGCCGGTCTTCACGGACGCGTCCCGGGCGATAATCTTCCTCTACACGCAGCCCCTGTGGACCGCTATCGGCGCGCATTTATTCCTCCCCGAAGACCGTCTGACCCTTATGAAAACCGGGGGAATCTGCCTGTCACTCGCCGGAATGATCCTGGTGTTCGGCGCGGAATCGTCCACTGCCGGCCAATTGCACTGGGTGGGAGACCTGATGGAGGTCGTCGCAGCGATATTCTGGGCGGCCACGACCATCTATGTGAAGCGATTCATCGCGCATCGACCGGTCACCCATCTCCAAACGCTCTTTGCCCAGTTGTTCTTTTCCGTGCCGGCGCTCTTCATCGGGTGTCTGATCTTTGAAGGGCTGCGAGCGCCGAACCTGACCCCGCCGGTGCTGGGGGCATTGGCGTACCAGACGGTTGTGGTGGCCTTCGCGAGTTATCTCATCTGGTTCTGGATGATCCACCGCTATCATGTGAGCCTGTTGTCGTCCTTCACGTTTCTCGTGCCGCTCGCCGGTGTTCTCATGAGCGGCCTCTTCCTGGGAGAGTCACTGCCTCCGCTGCTGTGGGCCGGTCTGGCGCTTACTGCGTCCGGAATCTACCTGGTGAATCGTCCGCAGCCTTCGCGTCCCCTTCCCACGGAAGACTGACCGAAAGGAACCGTTACGTCCGGGAATGTGCGGAGCCCGTGCTTTTTACGCTCGGGCTCGGGAAACGGCGTACCGTGATTCGCGCTGTGCGCCCCGCTTGACGGGGAACGATTCCGTTCGTAGTATGTCAGTAAGGATTAATGGCCGCGTGGGCGGGACATGTGGTAACAAATCCACAAGCGTGTTATAATAGTGTTATTAGGTGAGGGAACCGGCGCCGGACGTCGGGGGGGTGTGAACGGGGCGTCCCTGACGGGACGGCTTGAGGAGTGGAATATCGGCGTAGCGCCGTGATTGGCGGACTCAGAAGAGTTACCCCGCGGCGCAGAGCTTGAAATACGGCGCCCGGGCTCTCCGGACCGGGATGGACAATTAAGCGACGAGCGCGGCGGCGCATTCCGGAAGAGAGTGGATAACGTGGAAGGACCGGAAATATCCTTCAAGAAGGGGGAAACGTACAAACGGATGGGGCTCTTGAATGAGGCGATCGCCGAATTCGAGAAGGCCTTGACCGACGAGCAGCTCAAGTACAGAGCGAGCCGCGCGATTTCCCTTTGCCTCTTGGAACTCAATCGCACCGATGAGGCCGAACGGGTCCTCGTCCACGCTCTTTTTGCATCCGAGATACCCAACTACGACCGACTTTGGATCTACTCCGACCTTGCCGATATCTACGCGGGAATGAACAAGTACGAGTCGGCTCTGGAGCGGCTTTACCAAATCAAGACCGAGGATCCTTCCTTCTTCGCCGACCTCGACGAGCGCATCGAGCACCTCGAGAATAAGATGAAAGCTCGCCACTCCGACAGCGGGGTGTACGAGTTGACGGAGTCGGGTGGAGACGGCGACAACGGCGACGAGGAAGCGTCAGAGATCGACGAGGATCTGCTGAAGCACTCCGACCCGAGACGCAAGGCGCCACGGTTCAAGCTCTCCAATCCGGTTCATTATTCATTCGATCAAATCGTCTGGTCTACCGGCTATTACAGCGACATTTCCCGCACGGGTATGTTCATCCTGACCTACGAACCCGTGCCCGTAGGCAGCGTTGTTTTCCTCAAGTTCCAGTTGCCCAATTCCAGGGCGCAACAAGCGTACGAACTTGTCGGTCAGGCTGTGCGGCAGGAGAACAAGCTTCAGGATCGGCAAGGCGTCCTGGGTATGGGAGTGCACTTCGTCTCGATGGAATCCGAGGTGCGCGAAGGATTCGAGCGATCGCTCAAGAAATTGGTGGCGGATGGGACCGCAGAGTTGGACGTGCCCGCGGCGAAAGAAAAAATCCGATTTCATTGTGATTTGTGTGGAAAGATCATTTCCGCGCCTCGATCGTACGCCGGCAAGATGGGGAAGTGCTCGTGCGGCCACACCATGCCCGTGCCCGTTATCAAGCACACGCCCACCGAAGGGAATCCGCTCAAGGGTTTCCTGATCGCCGGCTGCAGAATCGATCGGATTATCGGCAAAGGAAGCGCGGCCACGGTGTACAAAGGCCACCATCTCGCCCTCGACATTCCCGTGGCGATCAAGATCCTTCATCCGGGCCAGCAGCGTATTCAGTCGGAAATGGCGAGACGTTTCCTGAAAGAAGCCAGCGTGATCGCGAAACTGAACCACGCCAATATCGTCGGCGTGATGAATGCGGGTGAGGAAAAGGGTCACAATTTCATCGTAATGCAGTACGTGCCGGGACAGAGTCTCGGCAAAGCGATCCAGAAGCGCGAAGCCGTCTCGATAAACGATTTCATCCGGATCTTCCTGGACGTGTGCAAAGCGCTCACTGCGGCGCACGAGTTCGGCGTCATCCACGGCGATATCAAGCCCGACAATATTCTGCTCACCCCGGGCGGACGCGCGATGCTGGCCGATTTCGGACTGGTTCGAGACCTACGGGACGTCAAGACGGAGAGGGACGCCAACGTGGTCGTGGGCACGCCGCTCTATATGTCGCCCGAGCAGGCCAAGGGCGAATACTCGGCCGATGTGCGTTCGGACCTCTATTCGCTCGGCGCCGCCATGTATCACACGCTGGCCGGCCACCCGCCCTTTCAGGCGTTCACCGTTGCGGAAGTAATCCGAAAGCATCTCAGGGAACCGCTGACGCCGCTCACGAAAATCAATCCCAAGATTCCCGAGAGCGTCTCGAACATCGTGACCAAGGCGATGGCAAAACGACCGGAGAACCGCTACCAGACAGCGGAAGATCTCAAGCAGGAATTCCTGCGGCTCACCGGAGAACTGGCCTTTCATCAGCTCAAGCCGCTCAGCAAGAAGCTCGGAAAACGGATGATGCAGAACTGGGCCCGAACGGGCCAATAAATCCCTCCGACGCGGCTTCCCTCTCAGCGCGCACGCCCCGAAGACATCGTTGTGAGCGCAGCGAAGCACTCTCGGCGCGGGGGCTTCGGTGGGACGTCGGGAGCGCTTCGACGGGCCGCGCGCTCACACACGCTACAGAACTCCGATCCCCCAGCCGTCGGCGTCCGTATAGGCCGTGAAATAGAGCCGGCCCATGCAAACCGCCAACCAGTTGGGGCCCGTACGCCCCGGGCTCGAGGTGACCACGCCGATGAGCGATTCCGTATCGGTCTCGGGATCGTACATCCGCAGCGAGCCGCCTGAAACCTCGTCATTGTCGCCGAAGTAGAGGTCTCCGCTCAGCACGGTGAGGTACGCGGGATTCTCGGTGTACGGCCGCGGATCGTACTCCCGGATGAGCTCGACCGCGTCCGAAGCGGGATCGTATCGCCACAGCCCCGAACCCGTATTCGGACTTGATCCCGAGAAGTAGAGATCGCCGCCCATTTCCGTGAGAAAGCTCGGATTGGAACTCGAACTCCCCACGATCACGTCCCGGACCAATTCCGCTTCATCCGCGACGGGATCGTACTTCCACAGCTCATAGCCTTCGTCGCCTCCTCGAGCGGTGAAGAAGAGCTCGTCGCCCACCACGGTGAGCCAATAGGGGCTCGAGCTCTTCGGAACCGGCGGTCCCGGCGCGCCCGGAAAGTAGAAGAAGCCGGGATAGATGTCCTTCACCATAAGCGCTCGGTCCGTCTCGGGGTCGTACTTCCACAATTCCGTCCCGCGGGACCCGTCATTCGCCCCGAAATAGAGGTCCCCGTCAAAAGGTATGAGGTTGCGCACGTGCAAACCCCGCGGCTTGAGGCCGTCGTCGTCGCCGCTGTTGATCTCGGCGACGAAAACGGGCGCCTGTGCGACCGGATCGTATTTCCACAACTCGTGGCCGCGAGCGCCGTCGTCGGCCGCGAAGTAGAGTTGTCGCTCGAAGACCGTCAGCCAAGCGGGCTTGGATTCACCCGCGTCCGGATTGATGTCGCCGACCAACTCGAACGCGTCGCGGGTCGGGTCGTACTTCCAAAGCTCATCCCCGGAGATTCCGTCATCCGCAGCGAAATAGAGGTCGTCCCCGAAAGGGGTCACCCATGCGAGCGATTCGAACCGGCGTGTCGAGCCTCCCGCGCCGAGCTCCTCCACATCGCCGCTCATCGTGTCCAACTTGCGGAGCGTCACCCCGTCGGCGTCGATCGAGACCACAAAGTAGAGATCGCATCCGACGGGCGTCAGCCATGTCGCTTCGGCGTCGAGCGCCCACGAGATATCCCGGTCGGTCGGTTCACGCCATTGGCCGTCCTCGAAGACCAAGGATTCGCCGGTCCGGTAGTCGTACGCGGACGTGAACTCGCCGCCATACCACCACCAGCCCTTGTCCAGCGTATACACGTACCATCCGTCGCCGCACCGACGCCATTCTCCGTCATAGACGAACTCCGACGACGCGCCGGGCTCCCCGAATTCGGACCAGAACGCTCTGCGTACACCGTCATTTACCCACCACTGATACTCTTGATAATCGTAGGCGAACTGGTAGCCGGCCCCCTGTCCGTCGTCAAACCACCACCAACCCTTGCCGGCGTAATAGAGATAACTGAGCGGGTTTCCCGGGTCTTCACCGATGTCACCGATTCGATGCCCCGTTCCGTCGAACGGACACAGCCCTGCTTCAGCCCACTCGCGAAACTCCCCCTTGGATCCGAAGAGGTACCAACCGTCATCGTTCTCGTACCACTGACCGGTCTCGTAATCGAACGCGAACTGATAAGCAGGTCCGGAACCGTCGTCAAACCACCAGTAGCCCTTGCCGGCGTAATAGAGGAAGAGCTCGCCGCCGGACCGATGAACCGCGCCGTCAAACAGGCCCTGTCCGGGAGTGACCGCCGGGGCCGCGCCGGACTGAGCGCCAGCACCGTCTTCCACCGCGTCTGCGGCGCCGTCCAAGACAATCCGTTCTTCGAGAGGCTCGAAGATCATGTCGGGCCCGCAATGCTTCGTCTTCCGCATGAACCTCCGCCACATCTCCCCGTACTCCTTGCAGAACCTACGTTCGTAGGTCTTTCGCGCTCCCTCGGGATCCGCGCTCCTCCGTCTTGTGCGGCGCAATCGCCGCCCTTCGGCCGTCAAATGGATAATCTGCCGCAGATACAGAATATAACTGTCTGTTCGGCGCGTCAAGCGCTTTGGCCGGCGTACGCGTCCTGTGGGCGCGGGTGGGAAAACTTGGTCGACAAGAAATGTCGGCACTCCACCTTTCCAATTGCGTCGTTTGGTGAAGGGCGACCTCGGGGGAGCGACGAACCGGCGCCCGCTCCCGGACGCGGACACGGGCGAGAGGCTTTCTCTCTCGCCCGTACCCCGCTCGTCGCTGAAGTATGACTCCCCCCGAGCGCCCCGTCGATCTCACGCCCCGGCGGAAGAATCGGCGTTTCGGGCATTAAGAAACGGCCCGAGAATCCTCCCTGCCGAGGTCGCCGCGACGGGACGCTCGAAAGATGATTTCGCGCCGGGCCTCATCCGACATGAATCGGCCGGGACGCGTGCGTTTCTCAAGGTCGACGAGGAGGATGCCGCACCCTCCCGTCGGTCGTTTCATTCATGGCGCCCCGGCGCGCCCGATGCGGCCTAAGACATTGAACATACTATTCATCAGCCGCGACGAGGCGCGTTGGCGGTCCGCCGTTTCCTGCGTTACTCAGCGTGCGAGACTCGGTCTCAACCTGAAGTCTCTAGCGCCAATGAGAAGCAATATCGGCGCCGGCTTTTCTTCGGTAGCGGTTCGATCTGCGCAAGGAAAGTGATCTCAAGGGCTTAGCAAAACCGATGGGGGCCGGCGCCCTGGCTCGATGGGTTGGACACGCACACGTTTTGGGCGGTTTTCACCCACCCAAAACGTGAATTCTCAGATTACACCGTCATATCAGTGAACTAGATTTGGGTCAAAACGACCCACTCGTGCATTCCAATGGGTGCTCTTCACCCAACATGGCCCGCCTCACTTCCTCCGGCGTGAGCAGGTTGCTATCGTGGAGACCCATGCGCATCGAGGTCCGCGTCAACCGACAAACGACCGGATGATGTGCTTGGCGAAAGCGTTTGCATCGCACACATGATGGTGTAACATGGCTTAAATCGTTCGCGGGCCGACGCTCGGGCGCACGACTTCTCGGCGGGAGCCCGGTCTCCGCGATTGTCGCCTACCCACTGCCGCATAGGGGGCTACGGATGGGAAGAACGCCAAGAGTATACGACGGGCATTTGAAGGAGTACGCGGATTACGCGTTCGTGAACGGCAGGGATGAATACGACGAGATGTATCGTCGGTCTCTGGACGAGCCCGAGGCGTTCTGGTCCGAACAGGCCGGACGCTATCTCACCTGGCTGAAACCGTGGGACGCGACCATAAAGGGGGAATTCGAGAACGGTTCGGTCGACTGGTTTTCGGGCGGCGTGTTGAACGCCTCGGTCAATTGCCTCGATCGGCACATGCCCGCGCTTCAGAATAAGGTCGCCTACTACTGGGAGGGCGATGACCCGGGCACCGATCGGGTCGTTACCTACCTCAATCTCTTCATGCGCGTCAATAAACTCGCCGGCGCGCTCCGTTCCCTCGGGGTCAAACGGGACGATCGCGTCATCATCTACATGCCCATGATCGTAGAACTTCCGATTGCGATGCTGGCCTGCGCTCGAATCGGAGCGGTCCACTGCGTCGTCTTCGGTGGATACAGCGGAGAAGCGCTTGCGTATCGCATCGGCGATTGCGGCGCAACGACGGTCGTGACGGTGGACGGAGCGTTTCGGGGCGGTAAGCTCGTTCCCTTGAAGAGAAATGTGGATGAAGCCCTCGAGAGTTGCCCCCATGTGGAAAACGTCATTGTCTGTAACCGCACCGGGCTGAAGCTCGACTTGACCCCTCCGCGGGAGGTATGGCTGCATGACCTCGAGGACAACCCCCACATCCCGTCATACGTCGAACCCGAGCCCATGGACGCGGAGGACCCGCTCTTCATCATTTACGCCGCGGGAAGCACGGGCGATCCGCGGGGACTCGTTCACACGCACGGGGGGTATTTGCTCTATGCGGCCATGACGACTCGTCTGGTCTTCAACCTTCGGGACCATGAGACATTCTGGTGCACTGCGGATATCGGCTGGATCGCAGGTCACACGTACGGCGTGTACGGCCCATTGCTGAACGGCCTTACGAGTGTGCTCTTCGAGGGCATAGCGAGCTACCCCACCTACGGCAGATTTCCGGAAATCATAGCGAAATATCGTGTGGACGGCTTCTATACGGCGCCGACCGCGGTTCGTGCGCTGGCTCGCCGCGGAGACGACCTGATCGATCGATACGATCTCTCGTCACTCAAGATTCTCGGCACGATGGGTGAAGGGATCGACGAAAAAGCCTGGACATGGCTCTTCGAGCGCATCGGGAAAAGCCGATGTCCGATTGTGGACACCTGGTGGCAGACCGAATCGGGCGGCTGCATGATCACTCCCTTGCCCGGAGTCGGCCCCATCAAGCCGGGATCGTGCTCGCTTCCTTTTTTCGGCGTGGACCCTGTGATACTCGATACGGACACCGGTGAAGAAGCCTCGTACGCGGATCAGGAAGGCGTCTTGTGCCTGAGACGGCCGTGGCCGGCGCTCGCCCGAACCGTGTACGGCGATCACCAGCACTACCTGGAATCGTACTTCCTCCGCGTGCCGGGACTGTACTTCACCGGCGACGCGGCCGTTCGCGACGGTGACGGCTACTTCCGAATCACGGGAAGGATCGACGAAATCATCAACGTGTCGGGTTATCGTCTGAGCGGACCGGAGATCGAAGCCGCGCTCATCCGACACCGAGCGGTAAGAGAAGCTGCGGTTGTCGGCTTTCCCCACCCCATTACCGGTCAGGGCATCTATGCGTTTGTAAGCCTCACCGAAGATGTCCCGCCGTCGGACGCGGTCAAGAACGACCTGCGTAACGGCGTCAGGAAGCGCATCGGCCCGATCGCCAAGATCGATATCATTCAATGGGTTAGAGCGCTTCCCAAGACACGGAGCGGGAAGGTCCTGCGACAGGTCCTCCAGGGGATCGCCTCCGGTCGGTTCTCCGATCCCTCCGACGCCGCACGCATGCCGGCGGTGGACGATCCGTCGATCATCGAAGAGATTATCCGGAATCGCGCGACGCTACCGGACGCCACATAGCACAGGAAGGATCGAGAGCCGGTAGTGGTGACCGCGTCGATTCGCTGAAAGGTCTTCTCCGAACCCTTTGGAACGAATCACTCTACGGTTCAACGGGCCTCCTGCACGGAGAAGAGGATGAATCCGGGGGGAAATGTGGTCCGGGGTCCACGTAATTGTCCACCGGGCTTGAGGCGGCTCTGCGCCCGGTGAAGATGGAGGGGGAGACTCATCTCCCCCTCCAAGCCTCCCCCATCGAGATATCAACGGCTTATCGCTATCCCGCTGAACGGTTACGGCTCCAACTGTGGAATTGCTTCCATAACAAGTACTCCAGACGGGCTCACCGGCCCTGTTCCAACTCCGGCCGAGACGCCTCCATCTCCGCCGGGACCGGTTTCCTAAAGGTTTTCCCGCCCACTGTCATTCGACCTGTGCCATTCGAACCCGGCCTCGCATAATTGGTATCGATATTGCCTACGGTCGATTAGCCCGGCCCCACGGACCCGAAACTGTGGGGCTCGTTACCCCCACTCACGCGTTGGCCCTCCCCTTTCGATGGAAGGCCAACGCTTTCATTTTGGGCCGCCGTCGCCGACGCGCTTCTCGCGTGAAATCCCCCCATCATCACCGAGTCTCAGTGTCTCCCCATGCCGAAGGACAACGAAATCATCGGGACCGAGACCCTCCGCTTTCAACGCCGCCTCGAGGCGCCGGGGCGGCTCGTCCAAGGGTTCGTCGGTCAGCATGAAGGTTCCCCAATGGATCGCGACCGACTTGCTCGCGCGCACGTCCGTGTGAACTCGGACGGCCTCTTCCGGGTTCATGTGGTGGCGCCGCATGAACCACCGCGGCTCATACGCGCCGATCGGGATCGCAGCCAGATCGAACGGACCGAGCCGGTCGCCTATTTCCTTGAAGATCGGGGTATATCCGGAATCGCCCGCGAAGAAGAAGCTCGTTCCGGCCCGTCGAACGACCCAGCCCGCCCAGAGCGTTGAATTCCGCGAAAACGGAACGCGTTGACTCCAGTGATGAACGGGCACGGCCGTTACCTCGAGGCCGTGGAGCGTACGGCTTTCCCACCAATCGAATTCGACCACGTTTTGAGCGCCGGCGCTGCGGAACCACTCTCCCAGACCGAGCGGAACCGCGAAAACGGTGCGCCCGTCCGGGTCGGCCTCGGCCAGTCGGCGGACGCTTCCGTAATCGAGCGAATCGTAGTGATCATGCGAGAGGACCACCAGGTCGATCGGAGGGAGATCCTCGATCGCCAGGCCCGGTCGAACCACCCGCTTCGGACCCGCGAATTGCACCGGAGACGCTCGTTCGGAGAAGTGCGGATCGGTCAGGATATTCCTCCCCTTCATTTGTACGAGCACGGTCGCATGGCCGATCCAGGTAACCGTAGGTTCGGCGCGATTCGCCTTCAGAAAAGCCGAGTCGTTGTCCGCGACGGGAAACACATACGATTCCGCGGGCGGAATATCCTGCCACAGCCGGTTCCAGCGCCATTTGAGGAAATCGCCGAACCCAGGCGATGAGTAAGAGTGGATATTCCGGAACTTGGTTCGTTCGAAACGACCTTCGTCCGATTTGGCGCCGCGAAAATGCCATACGCCGAGCGTCGCGAGACCGATAATGACGATCGCCGGATAGATGAGAAAATGCGTCAATGTGTGTCCGTTCATTCGCTTTACTCCATGCGTCCGCGCCCTGTGACACTCCTGAGCCTGGGGCTGCGTCCGCTTGTCCTCCGTATTATGAGATGCTATTCTGTATCGACAGGTTCACGCATAGTAGACCAACACACGTTCCCAGCGGGCAAATGAAAACTTCTGTCCGACTGCCCGCCGGCGTTCCCGACAGTCGGTCGCGCCCCGGACGCGGCCCCCGAAAGGCGGCAATCTCATGACGGTGCGCATCGGATGGTTTTCCACCGGCAGAGACGAGGCGGCGCGGAATCTCCTCGAGACCGTTTTCGATGACCTGACGGCTTCGGGCGCTGCTGCGGAGATCGCCTGGATCTTCTGCCATCGAGAACTCGGCGACGGGCCGGAGAAGGAAGAAGCTCGGCAACGCCGGCTCTTCTTCGAGCTGGCCGACCGACTGAACATCCCCGTAAAGACGCTCTCCCATGTGCGTTTCATGCCCGAACTTCGAAAACGGGGGCTCGAAGAGAGCCCGTTCGCGGCCGAGGCGTCGCCGACGCTCGAACGGTGGCGCGACCTTTACGGTGAGGAAGTTCTCAAAGCGGTGCGGGACGAACCGGTCGATTTCGTGGTCATGGCCGGCTACATGCTCATCGTGGGCGATCCGGAATTGACGCTCGATTTGGTGAACATCCATCCCGCGCTTCCGTGGGGCCCTCAGGGCACGTGGCAGGAGGTGATCCATCGACTGATCGCCGAACGCGCGAGCGCACAGGGGATTATGGTTCACCTCGTCACCAAAACGCTCGATCGGGGACCGGTCATATCCTACTGCCGATTTCCCCTTGTCGGTCCGGGCTTCGACCGCTTGTGGGCCGCGTGGGACGTCGAGATCACCGCGGATTCGACGCGTGAGGGACGGGAACGTCATCCGCTGTTTAGAAAGATCCGCACAGAGGGCGAAATCCGCGAATTACCCCTTCTGCGCATGGCCATCCGGGAGATCGTGGAAGGTCGAATCACCGTAGCGAACAAACAGGTCTTCTGCGACGGCCGGCTTCGGGAACACGGCGTTGAACTGACCGAGACGATTGAAGGAATGGTGAAGGACGAAACCGCGGTTCACACGCCGTAAAACCTCACGCTCATCTACAATTCCCCGACCCGTTCCGTCAAAACCCACACGAGCGTGAAGACCATGTCGAGTTCGAACCACCGGCCGATCGACGAGTCAAATAACACCGACACCGACGCGGGGAATTCATCGTCTTCCGCCCAGAGAACATAGGTCACCGGGATCTCCGGGAAGGGGAGGAATCGCATACCGCAATCACCGTGACCGATCCGCACGCCCCCGACCTCGCGGCCTCGAGCCTCGAACGCGTCCGGCGAGGCCCCGAACTTCTCCACGATCGGCTTGACGTACAGCGTGTGCGGGCCTTGAAAGAAGGTCACGCCGCCGGGCAAATCCTTTTCGCTGATTTCCTTGCCGTCAATCGAACCGCCGTTCGGGGCGACCAGATAGCGGATCAGGAGGATCTGAAACTCCTCCGAGAGCGGGCGCTCGGGATTGGGTTCGATCTCGCGGATCGAGCAGCCGTACGGATCGACCGCATACCGCGCATTGAGAAAGCTCACTTCGTATCCTGCGCCGTCCTCGGCGAGTTTCACCCCGCCGCGACTCAAGACCTCCTCCGGTGGATGATTCCTCAAATCTTCCCAATGCATGGGATTGGGCGCCGCACACCCCATTGGACGTCACCTCACGTTTTTATCTTGTCGATTAACCGTATGCGCCTCGGCTTTTCATCGAGCCGGAAACCTTCCGAGCAGCATACGTGAATCCGGACGATCGAATCAAGTGGCTTTCGGACTGAGACTTCCGTGGCCGGGATATCGTGACCGCGGGGTAGAAAGGACCGGAGAACATTTTCGCCTCTTTTTGTAGACATTTATCGTCTTCCTTCTTGAGCGGCATTGTAAAAAACCTTGACTTTGGCCCGAGCGCTGCTACACTCCTTGTCAATGCAGTTTGGCGTCTGTCTGAGGTATGCGTATGGGTCGGGCAATTCCAATACTCCTCTCCGCAGCGCTCATCATAATGAGCGCGGTTCCGCACGCGTACCTTCCGTGCTGTTGCTCTTCAGGGTGTTTCGAGCGCCCCGTCGTGGAAAAGCGGTCTTGCTGCGAAGCGCGGGAAGCAGCGAAGCCGTGCTGCTCGACACGCGCATCCGTCGAAACACGAAGCGACGGATCGCTGAGCCCGATGTGCCCGTACTGCAAATGCGGCGAACGGATGAATCCGGCCGGACTCGTAACAAGTCAGCCGACGGCGCCCGGCGGCCGAATCATGCTCTCGCAGCTGTGCGCCGCACCACCGGCCTACATCGAACCTAGTCTGAAAACCGACCATCGGCTCTTCCGCTCGAGTGACCCGTCTCCGCCCGGAGACGACCTCTTCCTCCGTACCTGCGCGCTCCTGATGTGAAAACCCGCCCTTTTCTTAACTCATCCACCGTACTTTCTTAGTTTCGTCGAAATCCCATAAAGCCGCGTCCCGCACGCGGAACGGTCGAATTGACTCCGTCCGTTCCGATGGCGACGCGACGAAGGAGCGCATCCATGTCACAAGACCGACATGTTAAAGAAATCACTATGGAAAAACTTGATAATGCGGACCGAAAGATTGCCGCGGGCAAGATCAGAAAGATTCTGCTCGCAGGCATCGTGGTCCTGATCATGGCCGGCGCTGGGTATGCGGCCTATCGGGTGATTGCAGGCGATGTGCGCGCGTCCCGGTTTGCGGTCAACAAGATGAATTGCCCGGCGTGCGTCGTGACCGTCAAAGAGGTCACGGGCAAGCTGCCGGGGGTGCTGGAAGCCGACGTAAGCCTGGCCGGTCAGGAAGTTACCGTCACCTACCGGGAAAAGCAGACGAGCGCGGAGCAGATCAAAAACGCGATCACCAACGCGGGATATCCCGTCCACATCGACGCTGTTTTTGACCCCGCGATCGACGGGACCGACGGACCCGCGCTTGTGATGGTGAACGGCAAACCGCTGTTTCGCGAGGATCTCCATCTGCCGCTCGGGTTGAGCGAATTCACACCGGAAAAAGGAGACCCTGCCGCGCATTTCTTCACCACGGTGGGAGCGGCCATTCTTCTGGACGCGGCGGACGAGCGGACGGTGGTGGTTCAGCCCTACGAAATTGAGAAGCAGATCGAGGCGTTCCGCAAGGAGCGCGGCATGTCGGAAGAGGAGTTTCACTCGAAGGCCGTGAAACAATACGGCTCTGTGGAGAAGCTCCACCAAGCGGTGGCCCGGAAGATCGCGATCCGTCGACTCGTGTGGGACTACGCGCTTACGGACGTGACGGAGACCGAGGAGAAGAAGCGGCAGGCGCTCGCCTGGATCGGTCCGCTCTTCAACTCGGCGGACGTACGGATCCTCAACCCTGCTTTTAAGGAGAAGCTCCACGCGGCCGCGGGCGACGCGGAATGGAAAACCTTTTGGCCTCGCATGATCGGACGGGACACCGACCTCAAGAAAGCGCTGATCGAATAGCCGCGCATTTCCCGGCTTTCGGTCCCCTAATTGGTGGACCGCGAACGACACCTGAAAGGAACACGTCATGAAAGCGATATATCTTGGAATGAATCGTCGCAGCCTTCTCGTACTTGCGCTGAGCGCATCCGTCTTCACGATCGTCTCGGCCGGAGCCGCGCATGCTTGGAACTTCAGCGTTCCGGCGATCGAAGTGAAACCGACGAACGGCGCGTTTGTCTTCCCCGCTTCGAGCTTGGCGGACGGCAAGGCCAAGCACTTCGTGTACAAGCATTCGCCGAGCGAGTGGGTTCGATTCTTTGTGGTTAAGAGCTCCGACGACGTGATCAGGGCCGCATTCGACGCGTGCGACGTCTGTGGGAGACAGAAGAAGGGCTACGTGCAACAGGGCAATATGATGATCTGCGTTAACTGCGGGCTGAAATTCCCGACCACGAAGATCAACGAAGTCAAGGGCGGCTGCAACCCCGCGCCGCTGAGACCATCGGTCAAAGGGGACAAGCTCGTGATCTCAGCTAACGACGTCCTTGCCGGACGCCGATACTTCCGCTAGGAGGCGGCGCACATGAAACTCCATGATATTGCGATCAACAATTTGCGGCGTCGAAAGGGAAAGATGTTCTTCCTCGTGGCCGGTTTGATGGTGGGTGTGGCGGCGATCACCGCCCTGCTCTCCACCGCTCGCATACTCGAAGAAGATATTATGACCAAGATGGAAGAGTTCGGCGCCAACATCGTCATCACCCCGCGCACTGAAGGATTTTCGCTGACGTACGGCGGCCTGAATCTCGGGGGCGTCTCCTTCGATCTCAAAGAGATATCCGAGGAGGATGTGGCCAAAATCCGGCAGATTGAGAACTCCGAAAATATCCGACTGGTGAGCCCCAAGGTCTTCGGCGTATTCGAACGGGAAGGCCGAAAAGCGCTCGTAGTCGGAGTCAACTTCCCCTCTGAACTCGAATTGAAGAAGTGGTGGAGCGTGCTCGGAAATAAACCCTCGTCAGGGGACGAGATCATCGTGGGGTCGGAAGCCGCGCGGAAGTTCGACCTGAGCGCGGGTTCGACCATGGAAATCCGCGGAGAAACGTTCACGGTGGCCGGTCTGCTTGAACCGACCGGGTCTCAGGATGACGAGCTCATCTTCATGTCCCTGCCCGTCACTCAGAAGATCTTCGACAAGGAGGGCAAGGTCGGGATGGTCGAGGTGGCCGCGCTCTGCAAGAACTGCCCGATCGGCGAAATAACCGCACAGATCTCGCGGAAGATCCCGTCGGCGAAGGTAACGGCGATCGGTCAGGTGGTCAAAGGCCGAATGGACACTTTGCACAGCTTTCGGAAGTTCTCGTTGGGCATTTCGGGCCTCGTGCTTCTCGTCGGATCGATGGTGGTCTTCGTGACCATGATGAGCAGCGTAAACGAGCGAACCCGCGAGATCGGCATCTTCAGCGCAATCGGATTCCGCAGTTCGCACATTATGAAGATCATTCTGCTCGAAGCGTTGATTGTGTCGCTCATAGCCGGAGTGGCCGGGTACATCGTCGGAATGGGCGTTAGCCGTGGACTTGTCGGCGTGTTGGCGGAAACCGCAACGGCTTTCATTTTCGACCCGATGGTACCCGTCGTCGCCGTCGCGCTGGCGGTTGTCACCGGGCTTATCGCTTCATTTTACCCTGCGGCCGCCGCGTCTCGAATGGACGCCGGCGAAGCTCTGCGGACGTTATAAGGAGGCCGGCAGTGAGCTATATCGTGTTGAAGAACGTGGTCAAAGAATTCGGGGACAACGATGCGCGAGTGGTCGCGGTCAACGGTATCGACCTGTCGATGCAGCAAGGAGAGTTCCTTGCTCTCATGGGCGAATCCGGCGCAGGCAAGAGCACCCTCTTGTCGATGATGGGCGGTCTGCTCAGCCCGACCCGGGGCCATGTCCTCATCGGCGACATCGACATCTATGCGCTGACCAAGACGAAGCTCGCGGACTTCCGTCGTGAGTTCATGGGCTTCATTTTCCAGTCGTTTCAACTGGTGCCGTACCTCAACGTGATGGAAAACGTGCAACTGCCGCTGGCCGTTACCCATCATTCCGAGACGGAAAAGGAGACGTTGGCGATGAGCGCGCTTGAACGGATCGGTCTGGGAGACAAGGCTCATCGCCTCCCCAATCAGCTTTCCGGCGGCGAACAAGAGCGGGTGGCCATCGCCCGCGCGGTGGTCAACGAACCGCCCATTCTCTATGCCGACGAACCCACGGGCAACCTGGACTCGAGGAATTCACAGGAGGTCATGAACCTCCTCCGAACACTCAACGGCGAGGGACAAACCATTGTGATGGTGACTCACAGCGGCGCAAATGCGCAGTACGCGGACAGACTCGTTCGGGTGGAAGACGGCCTTGTGCGGGAAGAGGAGACGCCCACCGAAGAAACGTTTCCGCTCGGCCACGCGCAGGCCGCCGGCGCCTAATCCAAAGGGGCCGATCGCTCGTCACGGCCCACTTCATTCGCAACAGGGGCGTTCGACACATCCGACGGGCAATCCGCCGCGAAAGTCGTCGAGCGCTCCTCCACATGTCCAAAGGAGAATGACAATGAAACGTCAATTGATCGTAGCCCTGATTGCTTGCGCCGGAATTCTCACAGCGTCGCACGTCTACGCGCAATGCGGCTGCAGCGGCGGATACGGCTATCCATCGGCAAACTTCGGCATGCTTCGATATTCGATACAGGGGCCGGCTCAGCCGAACCCATATGCCGGCGGCACGGCGAGTTGTTGCGGGGGCGCGGCGCCGATTACCGCGTCGGCTCCTCGGTCAGGTCCGGCGGTGTCGGCGTCGGCTCGGCCCCTTCCGGGCCCGAGACCTTCTCCGAAAACCGCCGCGGCGCGACCGCGTTCCTCGTCCAACCTTCCCTCGTGCTGTCGGTAGAGACGCGTCCGCGGCGCAAATCGCGCAGTCTCCATCGTCGCCCCCCACGTGGTCGAAGTCGCCGTGAGGGGCTTACTGCAATTTCGGCCCCCGTTTTCGGGGGCCTTTCGGTTCCGGCGCTCTTTCACTCGGGGTGGGCCGAGGGAGACCGAGGGTTTACTTTTCCGGGATCAGACAGTACATTCTCGTCGTGCACGCCGGTGGGAACCGTCCCGTGGTCGCGGGAACGCCCAAACATGCGCGGCGGTCGCATACGATGCTTGAAGGCAGGGCGGTGAGCCCGGGCGGATCGAATGATATTTTCACTTCAAAGGCGGTTTCTGCTTCTTCTCTTGTTGCCGGTCGCCGCGATTCTCATCGGTGTGGGAGTCGCCGGTTTCATCTACGCTCGAAGCTTTCTTTTTCAACAATGGTTGGAAACAACGGACGTCAAACTGGAGCGAGCCGCGCTGGAAATCAGGAGCCGGCTCAATGACAAGCTCGATCTGATCGATCTTATCGGCGTCGCGGAATCGATCCCGGCCGGTAATATTACGCAGGCGTTTCTCATTCAGCAGTTGGCGCAAAAGAAGGGTGTCAAGTTCGTCGATCTTGCCGTCATCGATGTGCCCAACATGGATTCGATGGACCGTGGGGCTATGCGCGAACAGCTGGGCGAGGCCGTGGGCAAGGGCCTCTATACGATGGAAATCTGCGAGGACTACGGCTTCTGCGCGCCGACGACCGATCCAAACGCGCTCGATCGATCTTTGAGGATCGTCAAATTGATCCGCGGAGGAAACGAAAACACCGTTAAGCGTCTCGTCGTCCGGATCGGCTTCGACTCATTCATGGAACAGGTCCGAAAAATGGGCCTCTGGCCGGGAAGCACCGGATACTTGGTCACCAGCCGAGGTCAGATCCTCGCGAGCACCGACAAGTCCCAATCGAGCCGCAGGACGCTCGGCGACACCGGCCTGGAAATAGAGCGTAAGACGGCCGAAGCGATCAGGAAGAAAGGCTTCGGGACGGTTGTGGGCGAAGGCAGTCCTCCGGACATGGTGGCCAAGTTCAGGCGTATACCGCTTATCAACTGGTATCTGGTCCTCATTACGGACGGCGAGGAAATCTTTTCCGCCATCATGCGGTTCCGTAAATATTACGGGATAGCCGGCCTCGCCGCGTTTATCGTCATCGTTATCCTCATTCGCTTCACCACGATTCCGGTGAGCAAAGCCATCAGCGAGATCGGCCAGGCCGCCGCTCGCGTGGAGGAAGGGGATTACACCGTACGGGTGCCTGAAGATCGAACCGACGAAATCGGACGTCTCAACGTCAGCTTCAACCGAATGATCGAGGGGCTCCGTCAGCGAGACCTGATTCAGCGCACGTTCGGGCGCTACGTGGACAGGAATATCGCCGAAGAATTGATGAACAGGCCCGAAGCGCTGCGGATGGGCGGCCAGAAGAAAGTGGTCACCATCATGATGGCGGATTTGCGGAACTTCACCTCGGTCTCGGAAAAACTCGAACCCGAAGAGGTCATACGATTCCTCAACCTCTACTTTTCCCGAATGATCTGGGTTATCGAGCGGTTCAAGGGGATAATCGTCGACTTTTACGGCGACTCGATACTCGTCTTCTTCGACGGGGTCGAGGCCGATGTCAAGAAGCGCGCGCACGACGCGGTCTGTTGCGCGTTGGAAATGCAGCAGGAACAGGAAGGGTTTCTCGAGGAAGCGCGCGCCGAAGGGCTCCCGGCGCTCCGCATGGGGATCGGCGTACACACCGGCGAAGTGGTCGTGGGCAATATCGGGACCGACTACCGAGCCAAGTACGGCATCGTCGGCTCCGACGTCAACCTTACCGCGCGGATTCAGTCGACCGCCTCCGGAGACAAGGTGGTCATCTCGGAAGAAACGTACGCTCTCACCTCGGACGAAGTCCGGGTTTCCGCGGACTTCGACGTATGCCTCAAGGGCGTCGAGAAGTCGCGTCAGCTCTATGAGGTGGAAGCCCTCTGCGGTCGGGACGTGACGGCGGAGGCTGCGGAATCGCATCAATAAACTATCGCGGCGTACCCCACGAAGCTCGAGTTCGGCATCACATCGTAGCTCGTATAATATTCGAGAAGATGCCCGGCGGTGATTCCATGTCGCGCCGCGGACGCGATGACCGCAGCCACCGCGCCGGCGGAACAGGTATTGTGCTTGGATCGGCCGTCGGCTATTACGCCTCCCGCATTCATCGCAAGCGCGTTGTCGATGAGCGACTTGTCGTTCTCATTCTTCACCCACCGGAGAGCGCCCTCCCCGACTCCCTGAGGCGCAAATCCGTAGTTCGGGCCGTAATGCGTGAGATCCGCGGACCCGAGATACACCGCCGAAAGACCCTTTTCCGACAGCATGCGCTGCACCGCCTCGCCCAATCGCATCGCGTCGTCCGAGGACGGCGCATGCGCGGCGATCAGTTCGGCGTGGGGAAAGAACCGCTTCACGAAGGGAAGTTGGACCTCGACCGTATTGTCCGAAAAATGCACGGGCGCCGTCGCCGCGGCGCCGCTCTCGGCGAGGTCACGAGCAAACGCGGAATCCATGGATAGAGGGCCAAAGGGAGTTTCCCAGGCGTCTTCTCCGTAGACGATCGCACGTTCTCCTCCGGGAAGATGTCCGCCGTACAGAACGACACGATCCACTGGGGACGCCTGCGCGAGAGCGCTCACCACGCGCGCCGCGGCCCTGCCGGAAAAGTACCATCCCGCGTGCGGCGCCACCCCTCCGATCCAGTCGCCTTCAGGGGGCTTGAATCCGGTAAGGAACTCATCGATTTGATCCGCGCACTCCTTCTCGGACGCAGGGTACCACCCGGCCGGCAGTATGCGTTTTCGCGTAGTCATCATGTGTTCTCCCGAGGGTTGTTGGTCTTTGTCGCGCAGTGGGACGTCGCGGCGGGCCCCGCCCGCGCGTTGGGCGCGTGCCGCCTTTTGGTTCCTGAGGTTTACTTAACCATGGGGTGGATTCTTGTCTACCACGTGGAAGGTGTCGGACGCGCGCGACCGACTGTGTGGAAATACCCCACAAGATCAACGACCTTTTGGGTGGAGTCCGCCCAAAACGACGGTGATTCGCCTGATTTCACCGCGTCGCGCGCCGATTTCACGCAATCTCCCACAAACGGCTCGATCAGATCGAGTGCCCTCGAAACGGCCTGTCGGATAAGTATTGTGCTTCCGGGTACATAGCATTCACTCCCTGTTGGTGGGTTCTTGGCACGGTCATTGCTCCCTGTACCCGTGCGCGGCCCGTATCCGGCGCGCCGCGCGCATCCGCGCTCACGTCCCTGTCCGCAAGCGACGAGGACTGTTTACCCCCACCTGAGCGGCGCCCGCTCGCTCTACCGGCAAGGAGGAGACCAATGAACGCGCCCGCCGTCATGATTGTCGAAGACGATCGACTCATCGCCAAACATCTGGCCGGAACCGTTCGGAAGTTGGGGTATCGCGTCGCGGGCTCGACCGATGACGGTGTGGCTGCATTGGGACTCATTCCTGAACTGAAGCCGGATGTTGTCCTTATGGATATCGGATTGAAGTCCGGCTGGGACGGGATCGAAACCGCTCGAAAAATCACCGCGCTTTACAGCGTGCCGGTGGTATTCATAACCGCGTATTCGGATAGTGTTTCCCGGAGCCGAGCAGCCGAGGCCCAACCGGCCGGCTACCTTATCAAGCCTTTCAGCCCCGAGCAGTTGAGAAATGTCCTCGAGGAGACAGTGGGGTCGGGCCGAAATCCCTTCGCGCTGCGATTGCCGGAAGTGAGACTCGACTGAGCGACTGTGACGGTTGTCAAGCCGGTCTTACGATATCGTGAACCTGCATGGGTCCCACGTGATTCGGCTGCGCGCGCCGCGTTGATGATGACCGGAAGCTTTCGCCGGCCGGGTGAACATCGGCGAGCGCGGCCACGAACTCCCCGGTCGAGGTTCCTCCCGACCGAAAGGAGGCGGGGGCCGGAGAACCCGATAACGCTATTCCGCGTGACCGAGAATATATCCGGCAACCGTCTGTGCGAAGGCCCGCGTGTCGATCGGTTTGGACACATATCCCGAACACCCGGCGGAGAGCGCCTTCGTCTCATCGCCGCGCATTGCGTGCGCGGTCAATGCGATCACGGGAATGTGCCCGGTCGTGGAATCTTCTTTCAAGATGCCCGTTGCGGTCAAACCGTCCATTCCGGGAAGAGAGATGTCCATCAAGATAATGTGCGGGAACTGCCGCTTCGCAATTTTGATCCCTTCCTCCGCAGTCACCGCGCTCAACACAACGTATCCGGCGGCCTCGAGCAAAGCGGTCGCCAATTCCATGTTTGTCTCATTGTCCTCGACGACAAGCACCTTTTCACCGGCCATATCACACTCCATGCCCGAATGACGAGGCCCGTGGACATCGGAACGCCCCGGAACAAACTACGCGGTCCAGCGCATCATGTGACCGTAAGGAGCCGGTTCGTGAACTCGACTTTCGGAACTACGTTCGCGCCCGGGCGCCGATACGCGCTTCGCACACACCTTAATCGCGGTCGGATGAACCGAGTCGAATACAGCATATCGAGACGGATCGGTGAGGTCAAGACGTCTTTCGCCCGTCCGAGGATTACATTGACCGGCTACGCTTTCTGTTAAAATATGGTTGGATGACAGGCAGGCAAGAGTACGCCGCGGGCCTCACGACGCAACTTCAAACCGACTTTTGCGCAGATTCTCCAGTATCTCCAGCAATCGCTCTCTTCCGCCCGACTTCGGCACAACAGCCTCAACGCGACGGTTGAGGCGCTCCCGGTCCTTGTCGGTCAAATCGCGACAGGTATACAAATAGATGGGAGCGGTCATGGTTCGGGAATGCCGTCCCAACTCTTCGACAACCTCGAATCCGGTCATCCCCGGCATGATGAGGTCCAATATGATGACGTCGGGGGAGCGTTCCAACGCCGCGCGAATTCCGCTTTCACCGTTGTCGGCCTCGACCACCTCGTAGCCCAACGGTCGAAGGGTGTCACCGATGACTTTGAGCACGGCGGGATCGTCGTCCACCACCAGCACTTTCATCTTCGAGCCGGCTCCACGCGGTTCGATATTACTCAGCGACCGTATGACCCGTTCTCGGTCCACCGGTTTGACGATGAAATCGACCGCGCCGAGCGCTACGCCGAGATCGCGGTCGTCGCTGATGGTGATCATGATCACCGGTATGTCGTGAGTCTTCGGGTCGGCCTTGAGCTCGATCAGTACATCGAAGCCGCTGCTGTCGGGGAGGAAAACATCGAGCGTGATCGCCGCCGGCTGCAACCGTCGCGCCGCGTCCGCGGCTTCTTCCGCGCGGAAAACTTTACCGGAGCGATACCCCGCTTCCCGGAGATACTCACAAATCAAATCGCTGGTGGCCGGGTCGTCTTCCACCACAAGGACGAGCGGAGCGTCTGTATCCTCGGCTTCCGGAGCCAATTCCGCTCCTTTCTCGCCGCCGGCCGAAAGAAGCGGCGGCCTATCGGCCGGAGCAGGCGCGGCGGATTCAACCCCTGCCGCCGGAAGGGCAAACGTGAAGACGCTCCCTTTGCCGAGGCCTTCGCTCTCCGCCCAGATCCTGCCGCCGTGCAACGCGACCAAACGTTGGGTCAAAGCGAGTCCAAGCCCTGTTCCTTGCCGTTGTCGCGCATACGAAGAATCCACTTGCTCGAACGCCTGGAAAATCCGATCCGTGTCTTCACGTTTCAGGCCGATACCCGTATCCGAAACACTGACGAGAAGCTCCTCGCCGGCCTTCCAAGCGTCGACGCGGATTCGGCCGCCCTCGTCGGTAAACTTGGTCGCGTTCGACAGCAAGTTGAACATAATCTGCTTCAGTCGGATTTCGTCCGCCTGAATACGCATCCCGGAGACTTCCTCGTCGATGCGCACATTGATCTCCAACCGCCGGCGGAGCGCTCTTTCCTTGATCATGACCATGCTGCCCTCGATCACCTTGCCCACATCCACCAGGGACGGATGGAGATCGATTCGGCCGGACTCGACCTTCGAAAGATCGAGGATATCGTTGATGAGCTGCAAGAGATGCCGTCCCGCCTGCAAAACATGGCCGATGTACTTGGACTGTTTCGAGGACAGGCGGCCGAACGTCTGATCCTCGAGGATCTCCGAAAAGCCGATAATCGCGTTGAGCGGCGTGCGAAGTTCGTGGCTCATGTTCGCAAGGAATTCGCTCTTCGATCGGTTCGCCGCTTCGGCCTCGGTGCGAAGCTGCGTCGCAACGGCAAGCGCGCGCTCCAATTCGCGCGCGGCCATCTTGCGGTCGGTCACGTCCCGTGAAATCCCGAGAATGCCCGCGATAGCGCCGTCCACGTCCCGCAGCGGCGTGGTGGTCGTTTCCAACCATCGGATCGATCCATCCTTGTGGATGTGCTCGACCTCTTCCACCCGAGCCGAGGTCTCGCCGGCGCCTTCGTCCCCGTCCGCTTCGACCCGCCCCAACAATAACTCGCGGAATCGATCCCGAGACGACGGCGGCACGAGCGACAGCGGCGTCATTGACATGATCTCTTCCAGCGAGTACCCGAGAATCTCCGAGACCGACGGGTTCACATAGGTGTAGAAGAGGTCGAGATCGACCGACCAGATCATGTCGCGCGCGGTTTCGACCAGGATTCGGTACCGAGCCTCGCTCTCGAGGAGCGCTTCTTCCGCGCGTCGCAGTTCGGTCACGTCTTCGCAGGTGACCACGTGATCGCCCGTGTCCAGCTGGACCGGCCGAAAGTGGATGATCTTCTCCGTTCCGTTTTTGCATCGGACCGGAAATACCCTGGGCGAGCCCTCTTCGCCCGGCCGAGCGATTTTCTCGTACGTCTTCCATTCCTCGACGGCCACACGTCGCAGCGCCCGGTCGGGGAAGGCTTTCCGGAACCAGTCGGCGCCGGTGGGGATTTCCCACAGCTCGTATCCGAAAAGCTCGGTGAACTTGGGATTGACGTAACTGACGCGCCCCTCCGACGTGATCGTGAGCATGCCGAAGGGGGAATGCTCGGAAAGGGTCTGAAATCGTTCCGTTTCTCGGGCCAGCGCCTCTTCCGTGCGACGCTGTTCGGTGATGTCGCGCGAGAAAACCGCGATCCGTTCCACCGCGCCGTACGCGTCGAAAACCGGATAGATACTGAAGTCCATATAGGTGTCGTCCTGAACGTCCACGAACCGCACCGGCCGACCCGTCCGAAAGACCTCCTCCGAACGCCGCTTGCGCTCCCCGTCCCGCGCTGGGTCGAGTATCCGGCTGATATTTCGGCCTATCACGTCATGGGCGGTCAGGCCCACACGCGCGGCGAAGACCTCGTTGGACGCAAGCACCGTTCCCCACACATCCATGAGCGCGGCCGCGTCGGTGGTCGCATTGAGCAGGGCTCGAGCCGTCTCCTCGTTGCGGCGGATCACCTCCTCGGCGCGGCGGCGCTCGGTCACGTCCCGCGCGATCCCGCGGAAGCCGGTGATTCGTCCTTCCGCGTCTCTCCGCAAAGAGACCGACAGTTCCAAATCCTTGGGTGATCCCCCTTTAGCGATGAAACGCCAGTAATGGGCTTTGACGGGTTTGCCGGTCCGCCGGACGGTGTTGAAGGTCTCCTGAATCTTCCGGGATTCCTCGACCAGGGAGAGATCCTGGTAGTTCTTGCCGACGATCTCGTGTTTTTTGTATCCGAGGATCACGGGTCCGGAATCGTTGACGAAGGTGAACGTCCCCGCCAGATCCACTTCGTAGTAGGCGTCGACGATATTGTCGATGATGGTGCGGTATTTTTCCTCGGATTCGCGAAGCTCCGCCTCGATCCGCGCGCGTTCGCCGATCTCCCGCTGGAGCTGTTCGTTGGCCATGCGGAGTTGCGCGGTCCGCTGCCTGACCCGCTCTTCAAGTTCGTCGTGGGCCTGCCGCAGCGCAGCCTCGGTGAGCTTCCGTTCGGTGATGTCCCGCAGGTTGACCACGCTTCCCGCGACCGAGCCGTCACGACCGAAGTAGACCGCTCCGCTCACGCTCACGTCGATGACGCGGCCGTGCTTGGTAAAACGCTTGCTCTCTCTACCCGAGAAGTTCTCGCCCCTGAGAACCATATCGATCAAGTCTTGCGTCTCGGGCATGCTTTCCTCGGGAATGAAATCCATACAGCGGCCGGCGATCTCGTCGAGGCGCCAGCCGAACAGGTCGGTGAACGCCGGATTGATATACGTGGGCCAACCTTTCATGTTGTACACCACGATCGGGTCCGGCGATGCGTCCAGGAGCGTGCGGTACAACTCTCCCGTTCGCTTGGTCTCGTAATAGAGATCCTTGTACCGCTCCTCGCTCTGCCTGAGGGCCGCGTCCGCGCGCTTCTGCATGATCTCGACCGCGATCATGTTCCCCACCAGCAGGAGCGTATCCAAGTCCGCCCGCGAGAACTTCGTCATCGACCGATTGAACGCCGGGAGCACGCCCAGGTTCACTACGCCGACGCTCAACGGGACCGCAAGACCGCTGACGATCCCCTCTTTGCGGCAAATTTCATGGAAGGTGGGCTCGACCTCCTTATAATAGTCGTCCACAATGAGGCCTTCGCCGGTCTTGGCGACGGTTCCTCCAAGGCCTTGCCCCATCGCTATCCGCAGATTTTGAAACTCCTCGGTGCGGATTCCGCTCGCGCTCCGCATCAACAGATCGTCCGACATCTCGTCGCGCATCAGGATGAACGCCGTATCGGTATCGAGCAGTTCCCGAACCGTCTCAACCGCAAACTGAAGATTGCGGTCAAGCTCCGATTCCGTCGTCAACCCCAACGCAAGATCGTGTAACGCTCTGAATTTCCGCAGCTCATGGGCAAGGTCCGCGGTGCGATCGGCCACCCGCACTTCCAGCTCGTCATGGGCTTCCCGGAGCGCGTTCTCGGCTTTGACCCGCTCGTTGATCTCAGCGGTCAAGTCCCGATTGAGCCGCTCCACCTGCTCTTTCTCACGGGTGAGTGACTCGACCAGGTCGTTCTTTTCCCACCGGAGTTTGATCGACTCCTTGTTGAACGCATTCAGCCTAGCCCCGGCGAGCACCAACACGAGCGTGTAGAGCAGGATTACCCCGGCCATGGTCAAGCCGAACGTGCCCCCCTCGTACGCAAACCGAGCGGAGAGCGGCAGCAACCCCGCAATGATACAACTGATATAGCAATTGGTCGCGGAAAAGATCACCGCGCCCGCGCCGTTGATCCCCGCGACGCACGCGGCAAGGATGAACTGATGCCCGATCGAACCCGTCGGGAAGAGGAAGATCGCGGCCAACCCCCACCAGAAGCAGCCGAGGCCCGCGCCGAGATGGAACCGACGCTCCCACGTTTTGACTACAGGCCCGGTGGGCGCCGCATCGTTGAAGGCCTCCACAAGCCGGATTCTCGACGCATGGAGGACAAGATACGAGAGAATCCAGATCAGAAGACGACCGTGGGGAACCTCGTACCAGAGCGCCGCGGTGAGCACGACCCCGCCCGCCATCGCGCCGATCGCCCCCGGACGCGAATGCGCGTAGAGCTGATAGACCTGCCCTTCCATCAAGTGCAGGTCATCAGCGCCGGCGCCCGGTCTCTGCGCGCCCCCCTCTTTCACGGCTTCAGCGGCCGGGGCGCGTTCCCTCGGAGCCTCGCTCATCGTCTATCTCCGAAGCTCAAACCAAGGAGAAATATGATTTCCCCCCGAATATCGACTCGTTATTCAATCGGGTTCCGCACATCTCCTCACCCACGCGGACTTTCACTCCGCCTCACGCCCGTGAGCGCCCCACCCTCGGGGCCTGCGCTCGGGAACGCCTTCTCTCGGGCGACGCCGGTATGACCGGAGCCTTGTCCGACTGCCGAAGATCCGCTCCCACTACCGATGAACCGTTCCACGGGAAGAGTTGCGCTACCGCTCGAGGACATGCGATCCCCCCTTCCGTCCCGACCGTCTTCCTCATTACGCACCTGATAGTCTAACCCGCCACAGGGTTGGGAGTCAAAGGAAAGAGAGCGGAGGCAGAGAGCGAAGCGGGAAGAAGGCCCCTGCCGTCAGTCCCGGCCGAAAACGAGGGAAGGTTACAGTTGTTCGACCCAACAAAAGCCCACCGCCTCACCCACTACATGTCTTCTTGCCGGGAAAGGCGTTGTTCCCTTACTTCAGCGATCTTCTCAGCGGTGACAGGGTCCAACCATTCGAGATTCGTGAGGTGATCCAGGGTTGCCTTGAAGCTTGTACGTAGTCTCTTGCGTACTTCATGAATACCCTGTTCGGTTGCCAGACGCACGGTCAAACTTGCAACGACTCTTCGAACCAGCCCGCGAGGCATTAGGAGCATAGCCGCAAAGGCGTTTGCTCTCTTCTCAATCTGAAGGGGGGCCCAGAAGTCGCTTACCATGGCTAACTTCAAACCGTATACACGATCGAAGAGAATGTGGCAAAGCTCGTGTGCAAGTGTAAATCGTCGCCCCGGTAGTGTATCATTGCAGGAGTCACTCTCATTTATCAAGATGCTCGGGAGATGACGCGGTCCCGCAATAGACAACCCTCTGATGTTCTTATCACTAAGTCTAATCCTTTCTTCCCGAATTCCGAGTCGATTTAGTATGCCCGAAATGTCAATCCATTCACAGCCCGGCGCGTCGAGCGATAGGCTGTCGATCAGACCTTCCGCCAGAGCGTATCCGGTTTCCCAGGGCGCTTCTTGGAACGTGATCGGTTTGGGGTCAACAAGCTTTCGGAGTTCCAACTTCTCTGAATCAGGAGCGTAAAGCTCGATTAATTTCTCGGCGAGCAAATGCATGTCATCTACACATAGGGTTGGGGCGGCTGAACCGAACATGAGCGTTGCATGACACGAACCTTCGATAACGAGCTCGTTACCGGCTACCTCCAACAGGTAGTCCGCAACTTCACCATTCTTTGTACAGATCATCGATGAAATCGTATCCCATTCGTCTCTAATCTTATCGTACGAAGACCCCAGCCCGGCCAGCCACGCCATGCGGTCCCGACCGGGGGGTTTTCTTATCTGTTCGATCTGTTCTGCTACCGACGCGAGGCGTTCAGAGTGATTCAAACGCTTGATCAAGAAGTCAGTCGTTTTCTGCAGTAGACGGTACAATGGCTCGGCAACCGACGCCGGAGATAAACGTGACACACCCCGGGAGCGCATGAAAACAATATCGTCAGGAATACCTGCGACCGGCCTATCACCCCACGAAACTTCGACCAGGTCCTGCCAACGCCTTATTACCAAATCCGGAAATAGACCACCACACCTGGCGGCGCGAAGACTGTGTCTGTTCCACCACCCCTGCCAATGCTCGAACCACAAGCGCTCTTCGTCCTCTTGCAGACTCTCAGGAGGAAATCGTGTGGCCGTTAGGGAACTCCAAGCATCATCTCCGGCGTTCATGTTGGGCAGTCGTTCCTCATGGAGCAAAGGATCCCAGTTGGCGGCCAACCACTCGATGATAGGAAGCACATACCAATGAACGGACGACACGATCTGCCCATTCTCTTGGTGCTCGCATAGGTTCGTGCCGTCCACCCAGACTTCGAGCGCGCCCCAAGACATGCTTTCTTCTGCTATGGCGTTCAATCCATCATCGGGATCTGCCTCGAATCGGACAATGAAGGCCAGCGCCTCTTTGCGTCCTACATATATGCTTTCGTCGGTCTCCATTATCCTTTCTCCCAATTGGCCCTCATATCTTTTTTCGTGATCTTCCCTTCGTCCCGCCACTTACGTCTCAGCGCTTCAGGTACTTCAACCCACCCAACGGGGTAGCCGTGCCAGCGGTTCGACCCGCTCTCCTGAGCGCAATAAGCACGTCCGTCACATAGTGCGTACCGTTTGCCGTCCGACCACAAAACACTGTCTTGTAAGAGGTCTTGAGGTGAAGCGCCCATCTGCTCAGGACAAAGGGAGCCTTTTCTCCCTCGTTGCCACGGTAGCTTGTGCTTTGGATTACATTCGTAGATCACCGGCCGACACTCCTTCCAGAGTGATAGACAATATTGAGATCCCAGAGGCCCTTGTTCTCTCCAGGATCAGATCAGTCCGGCGCTCATCTGCCTGAAGCGTCTTCTAAGATGTCCCTCAACGACTCGAACGGCGTCGTGCTTGCGAATCATTGCCGGCCCGGTGGAAGCTACGGGGTTCCTGCACACCGGAATGGCGGATTCTCCCACGATGAAAGAGGATGGGGCCTGGTAGCCGGACCGCTCCTCAAGACCCTCTCGGAGACTCGACGCTTTCCTTTGCCTGTAGAAATCGAATTACTCTCAGACCTATCATCTCTCCGGACGTTAAGGATGTCACGGATTGCCGAGTTTCGCAAGCGGGCGTCTCATTGAGCGGTGACGACGGCGTTGACCGGCTGCTCATAAGGCAGGATCACGAAATTCTCCACCGTCCCCCGAAAACACGGCAACTCCTCCGCCCGCTTGACATCCCCCTCCTTTCCGGTGTATCAATCTGGTCATCTTTTGACTAGTCATCTGGTGAATATGTCCGGTCCCTCATCCAGAAATCCGGCTGAATACGTTGTCCTCGGCATGCTCGCGGCGCGGCCGGCCCACGGGTACGATCTGTGTCGTGAGCTAGACGAGCGTCTCGGGTCGGTCTGGAAGTTGGGAAAGAGTCGCATTTACGCGATCTTGGCCGGGCTCGAACGGGACGGCCTCGTTGCGCACAAGCGGGTCTCCCAGGAGAGTCTCCCGCCCAAGAAGGTCTTTTTCCTTACCGATGAGGGCCGTGAGGTTTTCCGGCGATGGACCTCGGCGCCGGTCCCGAGCATTCGGGATATGCGCTTGGAATTCTTGACAAAGCTCTTTTTCTGTCGTGAGGCGTCGTCGGACGCGGAAGCCGCGCTTCTCCGGGAACAGGCGGCCGTGTGCCGGCGCAAGCTCGAACGGCTGACCGACGAGCGGGATCGCTGTTCCACGGAGATCGAACGGCAGGCGTGCGACTATCGGATCGGCGCGGCGCGGGCCGCGGTGGTCTGGCTGGAGGGTTTGATGTGAACCGACAATCTCAACCGCTTCTTCTGAATCTCTGTGAAGCTCACTGAAGGCGACGTTCCATGAATCGAAGATTTCGGATGAGCGTTCGGATTTCTGTTTTCTTGGCTGCCTTATTGGTAGCGCTTGGAGCGGCCTTTTCCGCGCCGGCTTCTGCCGACGAGATCTATCTCCTCTGCGGGGCGGGCTTACGCGGGCCGGTCGATAAGTTGACCTCGGCTTTCACCAAAGAGACGGGGATTGACGTAAAGACCGAGTACGGCGGCGCGGGCAAGCTCCTCGCGCGGCTCGAGGCCACCGGCGAAGGGGACGTGTATATCCCGGGATCGCATTTCTACGTGGACAAGCTGAAAGCGGAGGGATCCGTCGAGTCGGCGCGGCCCGTGGTTCTCCATACGCCTGTGGTGGCGGTTTGGCGAGAAACGGACAAAACGATCGAGGCCTTCGCGGATCTGGCGGAGGCCGGCGTTCGGGTGGGGCTCGGCGACCCCAAGGCGATGGCGCTCGGCCGGACCGCTGAGCAGATCCTGCGCTCGTCGGGCATGGCGGGCACAATCCTGCCCAACGTCGTCGTTCGTGCCGCAACGGTCAAGCAGCTTGCGCTCTATGTGAAGCGCGGAGACGTGGACGCGGCGATCATCGGCAGGGCGGACGCGGTTCAGTTCAGGGACGCTGTGCGGATGATCGACATCGACCCGGAATGGTACACGCCGGAGATTATCTCCGTGGCGGTTCTGAAGACATCGCGCAATCCCGAGGCGGCTCGGACATTCACGGACTTCATGAGTTCGCCGGCGGCCGTTAGGGTCTTCGAGAAGCACGGCTTCCTCCCGCTGAAACCGTGACGGGGATACCTTCGGAGGCTTGATTGGACAGACTGGATCGGATACTTGTGATACCGCTTGGGCTCGTGGTTCTCTTCGTGCTGGGCGTGCTGATCGCGTTGGTGTCACAGGTGTCCGGAACGGATGCGCTCGCAGCGCTCGTCTCGGCCGAGACGCTCTTTGCGCTCAGGCTGTCGCTGTCCTGTTCGGTAGCCGCGGTCGTTATCGCGTCGCTTCTTGGCGTCCCTGCCGCATATCTTCTTGCGCGGCGAACCTTCCCGGGCAAGGGCGTCCTCGATACGCTGCTGGACGTGCCGCTGGTGATGCCGCCGTTGGTCGCGGGCGTCGGGCTGCTCTTCCTGTTGGGACGAGGCATGCTCGGCGGACCGCTTGCCGAGCTCGGGATACGGCTTGTGCTGTCGCCCTGGGGAGCGGTCGTCGCGCAGACCTTCGTAGCGACGCCGATCGTGATTCGCAGCGCCAAGGCCGCGTTCGAGTCGCTCGATCCCGGGTACGAAGCCGCGGCCATGACGCTGGGACTCAGCCCCTGGAAGGTATTCGTCAAGATCAATCTTCCGCTCGCAGGCCGAAGCGTCGCGTCGGGGATCATCCTCGCGTGGGCTCGAGCGCTCGGGGAATTCGGCGCTACGCTCATGGTGGCGGGCGCAACGCGCTTTCATACGGAAACGCTGCCCATAGCGGTCTATCTGAACATATCGAGCGGTGAAGTGGGCATTGCGGTCTCATGCGCGCTGGTGCTCGTGGGGACTGCATTTCTGCTGCTGCTCGCGCTGCGGCTGATCCGGCCGAACGGCGCGGCCGGGCTGTGATCGTAACGAGGAAATCATGTCGGAACTTGAACTCATCGACGTGCGCAACCGCTTCCTGAAGCCGATCCGACTGCGTGTTTCACCGGGCGAGACCTTCGTGATCGTTGGACCGTCGGGCGCGGGCAAGACGAGCCTGCTCCGAGTGATCGCCGGATTGGCCGAACACGACGGACGCATAATCCTGGACGATCGGGAGATTCAGCGACTCCCGCCCCATCAACGGGAGATCGGCTATGTAAGCCAGAACTTGCACCTCTTCCCGCACCTGACGCTCGAGGGCAATCTCCTGCTCGCGATGGATCGACTCCACATTCCGAGCGATAAGAAGCTCCGTCGATCGCGTGATCTGATGGAACTGCTGCGGATCGCGCCCCTCTCCGATCGTTTACCGGCCATGCTGAGCGGCGGCGAACAGCAGCGCGCTGCCCTTGCGCGGGTCCTTGCGTCGGAACCGAAGGTTCTCTTGCTCGATGAGCCTCTGAGCAAGCTCGATTTCCGCACCGCGCGGTATTTGCGATCCGAACTGCGCTCGCTCCTGAAGCGGCTCCGGCTCACCGCGATCTTCGTGACCCACAACATGGAGGAAGCCCGGGAAATGGGCGACGATCTCGCGGTGCTCAGCGAGGGGGCACTCACACACACGGGGTTTGCGGCCGACGCGGTCGCGGATTCGGATTGCGGACCGCTGTTTCTCGAAACGCCCAATATCCTGCATCCCGATTTGAAGCAATTCGCGGGCAACGGACTTGTTCGGATCACGTGGGCCGGCGAAGAGTGGCACGTGCCCGACGAAGGCCGCGAATTCACCCGCGTCGCGCTGAACCCCGGACGTATCGACATCGGAATTGAGCCGCCCCCTGGGCCGTCCGTCAACCGCTTCACCGGCGTGATCCGCGATGTGGATCACTGCGACGATTCAGTGCGTATGACGGTCGGATTGAACGGCCATGCGCTGCGAGTGGAACTCTCCGCGGAACGAGGCCGGCTGCTGAAGCCGTCACCCGGCGACACGGTCCACGGCGTTGTGCGGTTGGCCGCATTCGAGATCCTCTGAACTCCGACCGCCGGCGCGAGCTGCGGTCTATTCTCCGTACCCGAGAGGCGAACCATGGACTTCTTCGAGACAATGAGATCCCAACTTCTTGAGATGATCGATCGGAATGAGTGGCGTGATGCGCCGGTGAGCGTACAGGTCAAGACGCTCACCCCCGAGGAGGCGATCGGCAATCCCGAACATGACGACTATCCTTTGGTCAAAGGCCGGGAACGCATGATGGAAGCCGAATTCGACGGCGCCAAAGGGCAGGCGTTCACCGATCGATTCGGCAATTTCGACGGAAGCATGAAGGAGGTCGCGGAACTGCCCCTGGAGAACTCGTTCCAGCGCGCGGTCTTTATCGCGACGCTGAACGCGGTGATGCGCCGGCTCGGGCTCTGCGAACGCACCGTTCACTGCCGGGACGGCGAACCTCCGAAGTGCGCGGCGGAATTGGTCGACTACATGGCAACGCGGTTCGGCTCCCCCAAGATCGCGATGGTGGGCCTTCAGCCGAGAATGCTGGAACATCTTGCCGCGCGCTTCGAGATTCGGGTCACGGATCTCGACGACGAGAATGTCGGCGCGGAGAAATTCTGCGTGCGCATCGGCGGTCCCGAACAAACCAAGGCCAATCTGGACTGGTGCGACGTCGCCCTGCTCACCGGAAGCGCCCTGTGCAACAACACGCTCGAAGAGATGATCGGCGGCAAACCGACCGTCGTCTTCGGCGTCACCGTGGCCGGGCCTGCGGAGGCGCTGAAGTTGGATCGATTCTGTCCGATCGGTCATTGACGGCTCTGCCGCCGTTCCACATAACGACCCGGCGGTTAAATCGATCGATGACGGGGTACGACGCTTGCGGATGCCCCTCTCGGAGTATGGCGGGGTCCGATTCACCTTTGCTGATCGCTTTGAATGAAACACCGCCGCCGCCCACGATTCGTTGAAGATATGCGGCCGCGGCTTTCGCGCGCCGACGTCCCAGGCGCAGGTTCGCGTCGGCGTCGCCGGTAACGTCGGTATGGCCTTCCACCATGATAACACGGTCCGAAAAGCGCTTGTCCCGCAGCGCCTCGCCGATCCCGTCCAGCCGCCGTTTCGCTGCGTCGTCGAGTTCTGCTCGGCCGAAGTCGAAGTAGACCTCGAGCCTGTTGAGCTTCGGTTCGAGCCGGTCGCTCGCGCCCTTCTCGGATGACAGAATTTCCATCACGGTTCCCGGCGAATAGATGACCGAGAAAATTCCATCCGAGTTCCGGATCAGGTCCTCTTCCAGTTTGCGATCGCGACCTGCCAGCGCGCGATAGATATTCAGGTGAATGAGCGATCGTTCCAGATCGCCCCGCTCCTTGTAAATTCGGCCCAGCAGTTTATTCACGTCCGCAAGATCGTCGGGAGAGCGCTGGAGCAACGCGGCCTTGAAGCGATCCGCCTCTTTGAGCCACTCGAAGGCTTTTTCAGCGTCCCCGCGGTCATAATAGAGTTTGCCGAGCGTATAGTAACCCCCCGCGTACCCGCCGTGCTCCGGGCAGACCGAGAAGGCCTTCTCGAGCAGCTCGATGCGCCTTTCGGGGGAAGCCTCCTTGAGAGCTTCCGCATAGATCTTTTCCGCCTCGAGGAACGACTCGTCCGAGCAGCCCGCGTACGCGGTCGGGACGACGAAGCCGACAAACGCGCATGCCGTTACAAAGCCGATAATGGATTTCGCCGGCGATCGCATTCTTCGCTATTCCTTGAACGATTCGATAAAGGTCGAGTGCGACGCCCACCGGCCCGCGGGCCGACCGTCACGGGTCAGCGCGGACCGCAGCGTGTTGAGGAAACGGATTTGCGCTTCAGCGCCCGGCTTGTCGGGATCGCCGATGTCGTCACGGTTCCAGAGCCGCCCCAGCTCGGGAGCGGATTCCGGCAGGAGAAACGCGAAGAGCATCTCCTTGCCGAAGGGCGGACCCGCGACAAACGGCAGCGCTTCTCCGAGCGTCATCTTGTCGTTTTTCCCGAGACGTTCGGGAGGCTTTCCGGGATCGGGATAGAGGGGATGGATCACTCCCATCGTGTCAACATTGAATAAATAGACGTACCCTCCGGTAGAAGTTCCAACCTCGAAGATCAACCGATCGCCTTCGACCGCCTCACCTTCCGCTCGCGGAGCGTCCCCATCGACCCGCAACGATACGCGGAGGTCCGCGTCGGACGCGACATTGCGCAAGAGGTTGAGATCCGTCTGAATGTAATGGGCGATCAGGTTACCGGCGATACCCGGGATGATTTCATCGATCGAGCCGCCTTCGTGGGCTTCCCACAGGGCGCCGGTCGCGTCGGAGAGTCGAGCCCCCACACGATCGCCTCTCTGTTCTAAGACGATCCGACACGCGGTCCGGCTCTTCTCATCGCGCCAACGGATGAGAGGGAAGAGCCTCTCGACCGCGGTCTTGAACCGCGCAGTCAGTTCCGCGGAAATCGGTCCTCGCGCGTCCAGGAGGCATCCGATCGCGTCCCGGCCTTCCACGGTCGCGTCTTTCTCGGTCTTCCCGCTTACGAGCGCCAATCTGCGGAGCGCCTTCGGGCTGAAGTGCGTCTGTGGAATCTGAGAGAAGCCGCTGCGTTTGATTTCGTTCCGGAGGTAATCGGAGAGCTCGCCGAGCGCGATCGAGCCGTCGCGGTCAAGATCGGCGCGGCCGTTCAAGGCGTGGTAGAGGTGCCAGGTGAACACGCTGTGAAAACCCTTGGGAAACTGCTGAAACACCGCCACCTGCGCGGGTTGCGTATCCTCGGACGCGGTGAAGGCCGCCACCTGAACATCGTCGGGGATGAGATCCTTGCCGATGTTGGTGCTTTCGCGGGGCTGCGGCGACCAACCTCGCCTGCTGGTGCGAGGCGAAAAGACGCTTTTGGTCATGAAGGGCAGCGCCGGCGTCTTGTTCGTGACAAGGGCGCCGTCCAGGTTCTTGTAGACCGAGCCGGCGTGGCAGGAGTCGCTGAGGAAAACAACCGTACGGCCCGTGAGCTCCTTGAGCAGGAGATTCAGTTCATCGTCGAGAACAAGATCGCCCGCACGATCGAGCGCGTACGCGTACCCCGGTCGCCCGCGAAAACTTCTCCGGACTCGGTCGCCGACAACCTTCGAGTCATAGGCTATGAGCGCTTCGTCCATTCCGTCCTGGATTTCGTCGCCGTTCTCGTCCCATACCTGTACGCCGTGCCCGCTGAAGTAGAAGAGCGCGGTGTCGCCCGGTCGCGTGCCTCGAATGAGCCAGTCTCGAAATGCCGCGACCACGTTCTCTTTCGTCGCGTCCTTGTCCGAGAGCACCATGATGTCATCCGCGCCGAACACACCCCGTGAGACGAGCGCGCGATGAAGCAGCTTCAGATCTTCCCGCACGCCCTTGAGATTCAGTCGCGGGTCCGGATAGTCTTCGATGCCCACAAGAAGCGCTCGCCGAGCCGCGCCCGCATCGCCGACCGCTGCGACGAAAACAAGCGAGAGCGCCAAGATCGGACAAATCGCTATCCATAGCGACGCGCGAGAGAAGAAGCGTTGAACGAATTCGATCATGAGCGTGATCTCCACGGACGGCGGCGTCCCGTCCGGCCTTGACCGCCGAACCAAGGGAAGGACCCGCCGTCACGGGCGGTATATCGTCTTTTCGCCGGGCGTCGGAGAGCTTTCGCGTGTCACAACGATCGACGCCGTAGAGAGTCGGTCGCGAACCGCCTGCCGGCTGTGACGTCCCGACACCGAGATCTTCGGAGGTCCCGGCGGCGTACGATGCGCGCCGACAGTCTGTGTACTATTGACACGGCCGCTTCATGCTGTTGTAATCGCACTCATATTCCCGACAACGCTCTCGGACCGACTCGATTTGACATGAATACGTCCCGCCCCGACAACGAATATCAGCTGCGGAAAGACCTCGGCGATCTCTTCGCGTCGCAGCGGCTTGCGGTCCTCGCAACGGAAGAAGCCGGGAAGCCTTACGCCAACCTTGTGGCGTTCGCGACGACGGACGATCTGCGACATGTGCTCTTCGCTACGGGGCGAGCCACACGGAAGTATTCCAATCTGAGCTCCAATTCCCGCGTATCCATGCTCATGGACAACCGTTCCAACGAGATCGCGGACTTCGGCGACGCCACGGCCGTCACCGTAATCGGCGCGGCGATCGAGGTCAACGGCGTCGAACGGGACGACTTGCTGAAGCTCTTCGTCGCCAAGCATCCGAACCTTACGGAATTCGCGGCCTCTCCCACCTGCGCGCTCTTCAAGATTCAAGTGAGATCGTACGTTGTGGTAAGCCGCTTTCAGAATGTCGTAACGCTTGACCTTCCCGAATGAAATTCATCGTTCCCATTGTCGACATCTCGGATGAAGACGCGCCGGCGGTCGGGGGAAAGGCCTCCGCGCAGGCCCGACTGAAGAAAGAAGGTTTCCCGGTCCCCGACGCTCTCGTCGTGACCGTTGAGGCTTACCGAGCGTATATGAACGCAACGGGACTGCGGTCCCGCGTGCTCATGGAATTGGAACGGAAATCCTTCGGCGACATGCGGTGGGAAGAGATGTGGGATCTCGCGCTGCGCATCCGCCGTCTCTTCCTCGCAGAGCCCGTGCCGGGTCCTCTCGAATCGGAGCTGCGGGACGCCGTCGACACGGCCTTCGGCGATCGCCCCGTAGCGGTGCGCTCCTCCGCGGTTGGTGAAGACTCGGCCGCAACTTCCTTCGCAGGTCTCCACGAATCGTACGTCAATATGCGCGGCGTCGACGGAATCCTCACGCATGTTCGACTGGTCTGGGCTTCCTTGTTCTCCGATCGGGCGCTCCTTTATCGCCGGGAACTCGGACTGAACGCGGATACGAGCGTTATCGCGACGGTAATCCAAGAGATGATCGCCGGCGACCGTTCCGGGATCGCGTTCGGGGAGAGTCCTACCGACCCCGCCCGAGGCGTCGTCGAAGCGGTATACGGTCTCAACCAGGCGCTCGTGGACGGCACAATCGAACCGGATCGCTGGGAGATCGATCGCCGAGACAGCCGCATCGTCTCGCATACGCCGGCCGAGCGTGAAAGACTCATGGTCCCGACTGACGACGGCGTCAGGATAGACGCCCTTGCGCGTGAACGTCGTTCGGCCCCGCCGCTCACCAAAGCCGAAGTCTCCGAGATATGGGAGGTCTGCACGCGCATCGAGGAGATCTTCGGGTCTCCCCGGGATCTGGAATGGACAATCCGGGACGGGGCGCTATTCGTTCTTCAGGCTAGGCCGATAACCGCCCGCCGGTCGAAGGACGGCGACGACCAACGGCAATGGTATTTCGGCCTCAGGCGGAGTTTCGACAATCTCAAATCGTTGCGCGTCCGGATCGAACGGGATCTCATTCCCGCTATGGAGACAGAGGCCGAAGAGATGGGGCGCCGTGACCTGGCTGCGCTCTCCGATGACGAACTGGCCGATGATATCGCCCGGCGGCGGGAACGTGTGGACTCATGGAAGCGCTCCTACTACGAATACTGCATTCCCTTCGCCCACGGCATGCGGCTCTTCGGCGAGGTCTACATCGATCACGTCCGGCCCGAGGATCCCTTCGAGTTTATGGATCTCCTTTCGGGCCTGGACATGGAGAGTGTGCAACGGAACCGGCTCCTGGAGGAGGCCGCGGATATGGTGCGTACCGATCCGGAGTTGACCACTCGACTGGAGGCCGGCGAGGCGCCCGACCCCGATTCGGCCCTCGGGCGCGCTCTCGATGAGTTCGCCAAACGCTTCGGCGGCCAGGCGTGGGCTTCGGCCGCCTTTGGAAACGATACCCGCGCGCTGATCGATCTCGTGCTGACCTACGCTCGGCGGAAGAAATCCTCCCCCGCGTCGACCGCCTCGAACAAGGCGGCTCTCGAAGGGCGGTTCCTCGATCGCTTTACCGGTGAACGCCGCAACGAGGCCGAAGAACTCCTCGACCTTGCCCGCGCAAGCTATCGATTGCGCGATGACGACAACATCTTCCTGGGCCGCATCGAAGGGCGATTGGTCGAAACGCTGAACGAAGGCCGACGGAGACTGAAACGCGGCGACCGCCAAGCATCGCACTCGAAATCGCTGCGACAAGCGGTAGGAGAGGAGTTCGATGAAACCGGCGCCCCCGGCGACCGATCGGATGCCGCTTCAACTCCGCCGAGCGCCGCGGGATTCGACGTCAAAGCCAGGCAAATCCAAGGACAGCCGGCGAGTCGGGGTATCGCCGTGGGCCGGGCGCGCGTCGTCCGCTCTCAGCAGGACCTCTTCTACTTCCAAGAGGGGGAAATCCTCGTCTGCGACGCTATCGACCCGAACATGACCTTCGTGGTCCCCCTTGCCGCTGGTATCGTGGAACGCCGCGGCGGCATGCTCATCCACGGCGCAATCATCGCCCGAGAATACGGCGTCCCCTGCGTCACCGGAGTCAAAAACGCCGCAGAACAAATCTCCACCGGCGACATAGTCACCGTGGACGGCTTCCTCGGCATCGTCATTCTCGGCGAACCGACGTTCCGATCGCAAGCGTGATAGTGGGCGCAGGCGGAGACGATCCGGCGTGGGCTCAGACAGCCGCACGCCCCGTTATCTCAAATCGCAGTGAGGAATCGAGGCGGCGGGACGCGGTACGGCAGGCGGGTCGCCCGTGCTTGAATGGCAGGCTCACGTGAATCTCGCTGAAATCAATCGCATTGGTCCAAGCGCAGAAGCTATGGATGTCTTTTCAATGAGTTGGATGAAGTGAAGGTTACGTCCGGTAAAGGAGGAGGGGTCTTCAGCTGTTGGCATCTTCTCCTTGACATGCTAATAATTGTTGGAGTGGTTGTGAACAAGCGTGGCGGCCGGTCCGGTTCGGACTATCTGAAGCTTCCTGCGGGAAGGGAAACAAGATAGCGCTTTGCGCGTTCGGATGAAACCAGTTCAAGGGGGTTCTTGAAAGCGGCTGCGCACTCCGCGCACGCGGAGGAAAACCCGTAACCGTTCACCGGGCCGGCGATAAGCGCTTGATATCTCGATGGGGGAGGCTTGGAGCGACTGTCTTCTATGTCAAGC
>CAYLRL010000007.1:655-88564 GCA_964385875.1 uncultured Syntrophales bacterium | reverse complement strand
CCCTCCATCCTCACCGGGCGCAGAGCCGCCTCAAGCCCGGTGAACCATTACGAAAGGAGGTCGCTCACATGTCCGTAGCTCTGCTCGAAGTTTGGGTCGAGACGGATCGAGTAGAGGTGGGAATGGAAGCCGAGGAGAAATTCCATGAATTCCTCGACCTGTTCCTGCTCTCGCACGAGTCGGCGAGGCTGACGAAGTTCGGCGGCAATCCTCGAAAAGTCGAAACGGACCCGGTGGATCGCACGATTCACGCGCATATGCTCGTCGATTCAGGCGAACATGAATTGGACCTTGCGGCCGATCTGAAAGAGCGGTTGGGGGATTTCCTGCTGGAGCATCGATTGACCTCCGAACCTACGGGCTCGCCCCCTTCGACCGTGCGTATCGATTTGGCCGATGTGTCCGAAGACGATCTCATCGACGCTCGGTCCGACATCTTGAAAGCCTTGGCCAACGGAAGAAAGACCCGGAACGAGCTGTCCGGCTCGGTTTCCGTGCCGGCCCACGTATTCGAATTGCTGACGGGCTACCTGATCCACAAGGGCGAGATTGCAGTGGAAATGACCGAAGAGGGACCGCCCGAGGTCATGTTAACGCTCGTCTGAACAGCGCGAGGATCAGCCGCGCGGTCGAGGGGGACGCGCATCCGCCGCGGACGTCAGGCGCCGGACGACCCGTTCGGTTTGCGCTCCCGTTCGGTGGTGCGCTCGGTTGTTGCGAGGACGATCCCCCCGATGATGGCGATCCCGCTGACCAAGCCCGCCGGCCCCGGCGTTTCCCCGAGAAAGATCACGCCTTCTATTCCCGCGAAGACCGGCAGCGAATAGTAGATCAACGCGGACTTGGCCGGTCCGATAGCCATGATCGCCCGATTCCAACAGTAGAAGGAGACCAGGGACGCCCCGATCCCGAGATACAGGATCGATCCCACGAGCGAGGGGGTGAAGTTCACCGTCGTCTCCGCGGCGCGCTCCCATGCGAGCCACGGCAGGAGCAGCAGTATGCCGATGGTGAAGGCCGAGCTCAGATAGACCCGCTGGTTCATTTCCGGCGGCATCCGTTGGACGAGCAGGCTATAGACGGCGAAGCCGAGCGCCGCGACGAGCATCCAGAGATCGCCGACCGTAAATCTGAGGTCGAGCAACCGCGAAAGCTCACCGTCGGTTATAAGCAGCGCAATGCCGACCACGGCCGCCATCAGGCCGACGGTTCGTCGGAGGGTGATGGGATCACCGAGAAAAACACGGGAGAGTATGATGATGAAAATCGGCGTGGTGGTCGCTATCAGCGACATATTCAGGGCTTCCGTCGTGTGGCCGGCGATATAGACGAGGGTGTTGAAGAGCGTGACGCCGAGAAATCCGCACGCGGCGAGATAGGGCAGGCGCCGGACAATCAGCCGACGGTTGCGCCAAATGGCCGGCGCGGCGATCGGCGCGAGAACCGCAAGAGCGACGCTCCATCGCAGGAACGCAAGGGTGACCGGCGGAACATGCTCGGTGAAGCCGCGAGCCACAATGAAGTTGCCCGACCAGATAAGCGTCGCGGCCAACGCGAAGAGATATCCCCTCACGCGGTAGCCTCGGGGGCCGGTCGAAGCGAGCCCGCAACGATCGAAGCCCGATATTCGGGCCGACGCCGTGATGTGCTCCGGGTACGCATAAGGGCCGATCGTACTACGCCGGCGAGAAATTTACCACGGTCGGCTGAGGGCGAAGCGCATCGACCTTCTTGACCAATCGGTCCCACGGAAGGCTACTCGAAACGCGCGACAATCCGTTCGTATTTCTCGTGGATCAATTCTTTGTCGAAATCCCAAAACTCTTTCAGCATGGCGTCTTTTTCATCGGCCGAGAAATACTCCATGCAGGGATAGAAGAATTCCTTGTCTTCCTTTTCGATGTGTTCGGGATAGAACTCGATGAGCTTGTTCAGGGTCTCGACGATACGCTCGAACGCCCCCTCTTCGTTGCGCACGTACGCCTCGTTGGCGGTGAGAAGCTCCTTGACCAAATCCCGGCCGATCTTGTGATCGTTGATGAGGTCGTCCATGCCGGCCCGATGCTCGGAGGTGAGTTCGCGCTTTTCGAGGTCGCGAAAGAGGATGTCCTCCTCCTTACCGTGATGACATCGGTCCGCGTACATTCTGAAGAAATCGACGGTCGCATAGATGAAGTCCGGATCCATGCGGTTCTTGAGTTCGGCCTTTTTGAGTTCACGTCGCATGAGCTCGACCATACGTTCGATGCGACGGTGCTCCCGCATGAGCGGGCCTATGGGGATCATAGCTGCCTCCCTTGGCGGGGTAAAGTCGGCTTTGGGGAAACGGACGGGCTTCGGAGGCGTCGGTCGAGCCTCCGTTCGTTCCGAAATCAGTCGGTAATACCGAGTTCGTCGATTGCGTTTCGGATTGTCCGCGCGCTCACTTCCAGCGCGGACTGTTCGTCGTCATCCAGATCCAGGGTGAAGGCGGCCAAAACGCCTTCGCCGCCGACCAATCTCGGCAAAGAGACGGAGACCCGGGGAACACCCGCGACCGACTCGGCGGGAGTGGACACGGTGAGGACGGATCGCTGATCGTGGAGAACGACGTCAATGATCTTGGCCACAGCGCTCCCGATGCCGTAATACGTGGCGCCTTTTCCCTGAATGATGGTGTACGCCGCGTTGCGGACTTTGTCGTCGATATCCCGAACCGCGTCGGGGTCGAGCTTCGCCCCGATCATATCACAGTAGCGTTGAAGACGAACCGCCCCGACGCGCGTTTGGGACCATGTGAGCACTTCCGAGTCGCCGTGCTCGCCGATCACGTACGTGTGAACGTGATGGGAATCCACGCCCAGATGCGATCCCAACAGCGTTCGAAACCTTGCAGTGTCGAGGGTTGTGCCTGTGCCGATGACCTTGGCCGTGTTCAAGCCCTGTCCCTTCGCGAAGTGAGCCGCCAGATGGGTCATGATATCCACCGGGTTGGTCGCGACCACGAGGACGGCCTCGGGACTGTCGTTCAAGATGTTCGGAATCACGTCCCGGAAGACGTCCGCGTTTCGCTTGAGGAGGTCGAGCCTGCTTTCACCCGGCTTCTGCGAGACCCCTGCGGAAATGACGACCGCCCGTGAGCCGGCGAGGTCGCTGTACCCGCCGCTTCGGACTCTCAAAGGTTCCGCAAAGGGAACCGCGTGAAGAATATCGTTGGCTTCGGCCTCGGACCGTTTCTCATCGATGTCGACGAGGACGATCTCCCGGCCGATGCCCCGCATGACCATGGCGTAGGCCGACGTGGATCCGACGAATCCGCTTCCCACAATTCCGATCTTCATTACATTTCACTCCCGGCGAGACGCCGACTCCGGGCGCTCTCCGCGCCCGGAATCGGCCGATTCGCGTCAACCCGCGATTAATGGGCCTCCAAAGTCCGATCAGGGCAGCGGACATCGATCGGCCCGTCCTCGTCTATTCGCCTGCGTGCGGCGGCGGAGGCAGCTTGGTAGGGTTAGTCAAGTCGATATTGAATTCGCGCGCCGCCTCCGACTTGCTTTTGTACGGTCCGCCTTCGATTGTCCAGGCCGGGCCGGGCTTATAATCGATAACCGTCATTCCGCCGGAACTATGTCTCACCGCGTACCAATCGCCCCCCGTCTTTGTTTCGGCGGTGGTTTTTCCGATCGGCGCCAATTTGACCTTCGTAGGATCGATTCCGCCGGCTCGGGCGGCTTCAGCTTTGTTGGGATAGGGGCCGTCGACCACGGTCCAGCCCGGACCCGGATTCTTCGAGTCGAGCACCGCGGTCTCACCCGACTTGTGTTTCACGACGTACCATTTGCCTTTGGGTTGCTCTCCCTCGACTTTGTCGATGGGCTCCAGTTTGGTCTTCGTCGGATCAACGCCCGCGGCTCGCGCCGCCGCGTCCTTGGTCTTGTACGGTCCGCCGATAACCGTCCATCCCGGGCCGGGCTTCTGGTCGGTGATTGCGGTTTCACCCAGTTTGTGCTTCACGGCGTACCATTCGGCGGCTTGAACGGATGCGGCAGCCAGGGCCAATACGGCCGCGCATATCAGTAAGATACGAAGTGTTTTCATAGTAACATGCCTCCTTACAAAGTTTGGTCGGCTATGAACAAGCATCTTGTGTGCCAATCTCCGGCGCGCAGCCGAACCGAATCGGAACCCCCCGATATTACCGGATCTACCGGCGCCGGACCGGCAGATGCCCCAAACTGCGGGGCGCGGGGATTGGCCGGCGCGCCCGATATTCCGACACGGTTACATCCAAGAACAGCAAATATCAATGAGTTAGGCGTGCACAATGTGTCAGATAGAAAGACACTCTGCTCTGCCCGGTCCCGAGGACAGGCGCCGGCATGATGAAGAAGAGTGGAGATTATCGTGCAGTCGTGTCTGACTATCGGACACACAGTGTATGCATAACTGCCTGTTATCATGAAGGCAGACCGGGTCGTCTGTCCGAAAATCGGCCGGCGTCACTGCCGGCCGGCCGCTCGGCCGGCTTCGGCCTGCGAGGAGAACCCGGAAGCGTTTCTCCAACTTCCTGCTATTTCGAAGAAACTTGGTTCTTTTCGAGAGGCGGGCTATTCCCCGGTACGAAACCTGCTTACTCGGTTTGGTTATTTCGTTTGGCAAAGGAGTGAGACGATGGCTGAGCAAACAAGTTACGAGAAACAGGTGGAAAGTTTCGTCCGCATGTGGGACGAACAGATAGAGCGGTTCAAGAAAGCCGCAAAGGACGCGGGACCGACGCTCGCGAAGAAATACAACGAAGCGATATCCCTTCTCACCGCGAACAGGGAAGCTACCCGCAGAGGGCTCATTCAGCTCGACGATCCCTCGTCCGTCGACGTCTGCGCGGAGTGCCCGGCGCGGGCGGGCAGAGAGGAGATCTCGGGAGACGTTTCCGAAGGCGTCGTTGAGAAAGGGCTTCAATCCGACTACGATGTGGCGAGAGGTCCGAGGAAAGAGTACGGCCCCGAGTAAGAGCGCAGAGGTATGTCGCTCTGAAGCGGGGCGTTTCTCCGCATGGGCCGTCAAGCCGCAATGAAGGATAACGCCATGGACGAATGTCGCGAGATAACGGCCGAAATGCTGCCGAACAGGCTGAAAGTCGACACCGGCGGTCAACGAATCGATTTCATGACCGCAAAGGGGCTCGCTCGGGAAAAGGCGAAAGAGAAAGCCGAGGATCCTGTGCTGCTCGCCTGGTTCGATCGCTCAGCGGGCGCGTTCTCGCCCGACGTGATCTGCTGCGGGGATGATAAGCCGACGTGGTTGATCTACGCGGAGTCACGCGGAGGCGATATATCGGTTGACGTTAACGACCTGGAATACGTTTTTGTATTTACCGAGGGCGTCTGAAAGCCCACGGCGGTGGGCCCCGGAGCGCGGTGAGAATCTTATGAGTGTCTCGACGCGGGCCCGATCGGCGCCCATCTTCATGAAGACGGCTCAACGCCGTTATCCATCCGGCACTTTACAAGGAGGCGGATCAATGAAAATCGCAATTGGAACCGTAACGTGCGCGGCGCTTGTCATAGCGCTGTTCGCTTTCGGTGTGAACGCTCAGGACAAGCAGGCGCCGGCCGCGACCGAGCAGGTCAAGAAAGAGGTGAGGGAGGCCGTGGAAAGCGCTCGGAAGTACACGGCCGAGCAGAAGAAGGAATATGAGAAGGCGATCGAACAGCAACTTGACGTGCTGGGCGCCGAGATCGCTCAGCTCGAGAAAAAGGCCGCAAATCTTCAGGAACAAGCCGGCAAACAGCTTCAAGGGACCATCGAGGATCTGAAAGCCCAACAAAAAGCGGCGAAAAAGCAGTTGGCCGACCTGAAATCAGCTACGTCAAGCGCGTGGAGCGATATGAAACAAGGTTTGGATAACGCGTTGGACGCTCTCGCTGCCGGATATCAGGACGCAAAACAGCAACTTAAGTACTGAGGAGCGCCGCCGGTTTCTTTCGGGGCCGGCGGCGCGCCCATCGACCTGAGAGCGATTCGATCTTCCCATCACATGAGTAAAGGAGAAACAACGATGAATTGGGATCAAATCGTAGGCAATTGGAAGCAGTTCAGCGGAAAACTTCGTTCTGAGTTCGGTAAACTGACCGAATCGGACGTGGACACAATCAAAGGAAACCGGGATCAACTGATCGGGAAGATTCAGGAACTCTACGGGATTGCCCGGGATGAAGCCGAGAAGCGTGTGAACGAGTGGTCGTCAAAGCTCTGAACCGACACTGTTGCCATGAATTGGCGAACCGCGCCGGGCCTTACGCGGGGGAATGGGCTCGGCTCCGTCGATGAGAATCGGGGGGCGGTCGGATTGCGTTGGGCGCCTGGGTTCGGCTGGTTTTTCTTCCAACGGAAAGCGACTCCTGATAGATAGAAGATGTGGAGAGATTGCGCACAAGGAGGGATCGATGGCCGACGCGACTGAATCGGGAAGCGCTCCAACCGCGAATCCGGCTGATGGAGGGACTCGCGGTCGGTTCTGCTTATTCCAAGTTTCCGGCATTAAGGTAACGATCGACTATTCGTGGCTCATCATCTTTGTGTTGGTTCTGGCAAGTCTTTCAGCGGGATACTTTCCGCGCGCCTTCCCCGAGTATTCGACGCAGCTTTACTGGATCGCGGGCTTTGTGGCGACACTCTTTTTCTTTGCCGGCATCGTGATCCACGAACTCGCCCACTCGCTGGTCGCGGTTCGGTCAGGCATCGAGATCCCCGAGATAACGCTCTTCCTGTTCGGCGGCGTGTCGTCCATGGCCGAAGAGCCTGCGGACCCGCAAACCGAACTGAAGGTGGCGATAGCAGGACCGCTTGCCAGCTTCGTGTTGGCGGGGATTTTCTGGCTCATCACGTCCGCGATCTCCGGAAAAGCCCCAGGCTTGGTGACCGCGGTTTTCGAGTATCTGGCGTACATCAATATCGCGCTCGGCGTGTTCAATCTTGTTCCCGGTTATCCTCTCGACGGCGGCCGAATTCTCCGGGCGCTCATCTGGTGGCGGACCGGGTCGGTGACTCGGGGGACCAAGTGGGCGTCCGACATGGGCCAGGGCTTCGCGTGGGCGCTAATGATCCTCGGTGGATTGCAGATATTTTCCGGCGCGCTCATTGGGGGACTGTGGCTGATCTTCATCGGTATGTTCTTGCGGGGCATCGCGGCGCGGGGCTATCAAGAAGTCATCATGAAGCAGTCCATGGAAGGCGCGACGGTCCGCGAGCACATGGTGGAAGATGTTGAGACGATACCGCCCGACGTTACCTTGGACGAGGCTGCGTCGCAGTATTTCCTCCGCTACGGTCACGGCGGCTACCCGGTGGTCAAGGACGGCCGAACGGTCGGGCTGCTCTGCCTGGCGCAGGTCAAGGACGTCCCCGACGATGAGCGGGGCGCCAAGCGTGCGGAAGAGGTCATGCTTCCGCTGGATGACGACATCAAGATCAGTCCGGACGCGTCCCTTGTCGATGCGCTGAAGAAGATGAACCGGACCGGCATTGGTCGTCTTATCGTCACGGACGGCAATCGGCCGGCGGGGCTGATTACCAAGACGGGCCTCCTGCGATTTCTCGAATTCAAACAGGAACTGGGTAAGGTATAATCTCTTCATTCAGCCGATCCGGCTGAGCCGGCGAATTGCTACGTTCAGGCGTTCGCTCGGACGATATCGTCCGTCGGACGTGATTTTCTTTGCGGGAGGCGGGCAGTAGTGCGCGGTCGTTCGCGCTGCGGCCGCCCCCCGCGCGTTCGCCCGGTCGAGGGAACCCGTGTCCGCCAATCGTAGACTTATTTTCGACGCGCTGCTGCTCGGTATCGTCGGAGCGTTGAGCGCTCAGCTTTTCACCTTTCTTCTCGGCCTGTCTCAAGACCTTTTTCTCGGCCGACTCGCGCATTACATACCGCCCGGCTTGCCCGAAGAGGGGGGCGCGCTCAAGGAGTCGATCGGCCCCTACGGATTGTGGCTTCTGCCCGTGGCCGTCACGGTCGGTGGGCTCATCTCCGGGCTCCTCGTATACACCCTCGCGCCCGAAGCCGAAGGACACGGGACCGACAGCGCGGTGAAGGCCTTTCATTATACCGGCGGCTATATCCGGTATCGGGTTCCTTTCGTGAAGATGATCGCGTCGGCGATTACCATCGGGTCGGGGGGCGCGGCGGGACGAGAAGGTCCTACCGCGCTCATCGCCGCGGGAATAGGATCGATTTACGCGAGCATTCTCAATCGTTCGGATGAGGAGCGCAGGCTCCTGGTCCTCACCGGGACGGCCGCGGGGCTCTCCGCGATCTTCCGGTCTCCGCTGGGCTGCGCGGTCTTTGCGGTCGAAGTTCTCTACCGCGATATGGAACTCGAGGCGAGAGCGCTGGGGTACACTATTCTCGCCGCGCTGGTCGCGTATGTGATCAACGCCTGGTTTGTCGGCTGGGAACCGCTCTTTCAAGTGCCGGCGAATCTTGATGTGTCGGATTACACGCATTACGCATGGTTCGCGCTTCTCGGCTTGGTCTCGGGTCTCGTGGCGGTGATTCTCCCCGAGGTCTTCTACCGCACGCGCGATCTTTTTCACGCGCTGCCGGGGCCGCCTCACATCAAGCCGGCGATCGGCGGCCTGGGGGTGGGGATCATGGCGTTGTTCGTTCCCCATGTTCTCGGCGGCGGGTACGGCTGGATGCAGGAAGCCATAAACGGCGCCATGAGCGCCCGTCTCTTGGTCACCCTCCTTTTCGCCAAGATGATCGCCTTTGCCCTGACGGTTTCCTCCGGCGGCTCCGGCGGCATATTCGCGCCGTGCCTCTTTGTAGGCGCGATGCTCGGGGGGTTCATCAGCACGGTGTTCGGTCTGCCGCCCGCGCCCTTCGTGGTTATCGGCATAGTCGCGGTCTTCGGCGCGGCCGCGCGCGTGCCCTTGGCCACGCTCCTCATGGTTGTGGAAATGACGGGCGGATACCAATTGCTTGTTCCGGCCGCAACGGCGTTGACTCTAAGTTGCGGAATCCAGGCGATCCTGTCGCGTCGCCTGACCTATCAAACCCTGTACGAGGGCCAAGTTCCAACCCGCGCGGACTCGCCGTCCCATCACGCGGAGCACGTCAGAATCGCGCTGGGAATTCTCAGCCAAGGACGAATTCCGACGGGCGCCGAGGTCGGTCACGTGGATCTGGTGGAAGTGATCAGGTCCGGGGTACCCGTCGATCTCCCCGACGAAAAGCGGCTTCACATAATTGACCTGCATCCCGCTCATCCGTGCGTGCGGGGGCCGAATCCGGCTGCGGTGCGGGATCATCTCGGCGAAAAGACCGAAGTAATGGCAATCCTGCGGGGGGGAGGCGTCCTTCTGCCCGAACCGTCCATGAAATTGGAACCGACGGACCGACTGCTGGTTGTACGAAAGAAGACCGTCGGAGAGGAGTGATACCGGCGCGCCTTCATAGGATGAACTTGGGATTTCCCTCCAACACTGTCCCGCAGGGAGAGGGGATAAGACTCTACGCTCATTGATGTTGTGCCGTGTCGACCCCGGCCGGCCCGGACGTCATACGTCCGAGCGGCCCAGCCGCTGGAGGGGTTTTTCACCGCACCGCCGGCTTTCTTCTCCCTCTGCCCCTTCGGGCCGGGTGAAGGCCGATTTCACTTCTCGGAGAGCGTATCGGCCTCAGTGTTTCAGCGGGGTTCGGCAGGCGGCCTGCCCTGTTCGTCCCAACCGCGCGCGCGATAGTACTCGGTGAGGAGGATATTCATATCTTCTTCGGTGATGATCTTTCCGGTTTCGGGAAGCGCCTCCCGGTGAAATCGGCGAGGCAGTCGGTCGTCGTCGACGGTGAGTCCTTCACGCAGGTTGAAGCGTCGCGCGTCGTCCGCGATTCGGGACGCGATCTTCCGCATGCCGTCCGTATCGAGATCCAATCCGGCGCCGGCTTTGATGATTTCGCCAAGGCGGTCCCATTGGTAGAGGTCCCGATAGAACCGACAGAGCACCAGGGCGTCGAAAACGGTCAGTCGATCCTCCCATTCGACGAACATCTCCGCTTTGCCCTGAATTTGATCGGGAGGGATCATGTTGGAGAGTTCCGGCTTGTAGAAGGTGGCCCGCAAGTGACAGGCGCCGCGATCGCTCGATGCGTAGGCCAGTCCCATTCCCTTGAGGATGCGGGGATCGTATCCGGCGGGTTCCATGCCCTTCACGTGGATGGCCTGATCTTCCATGTCCCAGGCGCGGGCGGCCTTCTTTATGCCGTCGGCGAGGACCGCGCCCGTTCCCCTCCGGTACGCGATGTCTTCAAGGAGTTGAGCGATGGCGTCCACGTCGTTGTAATCAACTTTGTAGTCGCTCTTGCCCTGCCGATACGCCTCGATGGCCAAGCCGGCGAGATTGCCCGCGGTGATGGTGTCGAGCCCGAGCCTGTCGCAGATGTCGTTCAGATAGGCGATCTCCTCGATCGAGTCGACTTCGCACAAACCGCCGAACGCGTAGATGGTTTCGTACTCGGGGCCTTCGATTCGGAGACCTTTGTGCCGGCCTTCCTTGACCACGGAGAGTCGGCCGCAGGCGATGAAGCATTTTCGGCAGGCGTGCGGAGAGACGTCGCACCGCTCGTGGAGCGCTCCTGCGTTGATCTTCTCTTTGAAGTCCGCGATGCCCTTGCGCCAATACCGCGTGGGAAAGCCTCCGACGGTGTTCATGATGTCGACGAGCATAGGAGTGCCGGAGCTCTTATAATTCTGAACGCCCTTGTCTTCCTTGCCGACCGCGAGGAGCTCCTTCGCGAATCGCGCCGCGGCCTTCGGGTCGGCGATCTGCTTCTTCCGTGTACCCCAAAAAGCGATCGCCTTGATGTTCTTCGAACCCATGACCGCGCCGACACCGGTTCGGCCCGCGCTCCGCCAGTAGTCGTTCTCCACTACCGCGAAGCCGACTTTGTTCTCGCCGGCCGGACCGATGGTCATGACCCCGCATCCTTTGGCTTCCGGGCGATGCTCCTTTATCCATGCCTTGACCCGGTCTTCGGTCGAATAAGTGTCGAGTCCCCGGAGGTCCGAGGCCGGATGGAAGCGGATGTCCCGGTCGGAAACTTCGATCCAAACGGGTTCCGCGCTCGCTCCATGAATCATGACCGCGTCGTACCCGGTCGCGCCGATGAAATCCGCCACGGTTCCGCCCGAGTACGATTCCGAATAGAAGCCCGTCTGCGGCGATTTCGTGAAAATTCCGTGTCGGCAGGAGCCCCAAATTGCCGTCCCGGTGACCGGTCCGGCAGCGAGGATGAAATGGTTCTCGGGCGCGAGAGGGTCGACCCCCGGAGGATTGTGTTCCAGCAAGAGATGGGTCGCCAGACCCTTGCCTCCCAGGATCTTTTCCAGGAGTTCGTCCGGGATTTCCATAAGGTCGAATGATTGCTCCGAGGCGTTCACCCTCAGGACCATATTGTAAAATCCGTTCATGATCTGTACGCCTTTCTCGTCTTCTCGGTCGCTCGCCGGCTGAACGGGCGGCGCCGTCCAAGCGGCGAAGCGCGGCCCCTTCACAGCACGCTGAGATAGATTTCCTTCGCGTCGTCCAGGGTCAATTCCCGCGGATTGTTGGCCAGCAGACGCGTAACCTTCATGACTCCTTCGGCGAGCCTCGGGACGTCCTCCTCCGTAACGCCGAACTCGGCGAGCGACGCGGGTATACGGACGTCCTCGGTAATTATGCGAAGCGCTTCCACCGCCATCTCCGCGGATTCACGCACGGTCATTCCGACGGTGTTTTCTCCGAGGAGCTCGGCCATGCCGGCGAACTTCCGGAGCTCGGCCATCATGTTGAATTCCATGACGGGCACGAGCATGATGCTGTTGGCCACTCCGTGGGGGATGTGAAATTCCGCGCCGATGGGATACGCGAACGCGTGCACCGCGGTGACCCCTGCGTTTGCGAAGGCCATGCCCGCAAGGAGACTCGCCTCGAGCATACGACTGCGGGCCTCGATATTGTGTCCGTCCGCGTACGCGGTGCGGAGGTTTTCCGAGATCAAGCGCATCGACCGCTCGGCAAGCAGGTCGGACATCCAATACGCGTTCCGCGAGGTATAGGCCTCGACCGCATGAATGAGCGCGTCCATGCCGGTGGCCGCGGTGACGGCTGCGGGAAGGCCGAGGGTCAATTCAGCGTCGAGAATCGCGGTCGATGGGAAGAGATATGGGCTCACGATGCCCTTCTTGAGCTTCTCTCCTTCATCCGAGAGTATCGCAATCGGCGTAACTTCGCTCCCCGTGCCGGCGGTGGTGGGGATCATGATGGTCTTCAAACCCGGATTGGGGATGAGATCGACGCCGAAAAAGGCTTGGACCTCGCCTTCGTTGGTGACGAGAACACTCGCGACCTTGGCGATGTCCTGCGGTGATCCGCCGCCGATGCCGACGAGGAGGTCCGCTCCCGCGTCACGGGTTCGTTGGGCCGCTTCAATCGCAATCTCGTATCGCGGATCCGGTTCGACCCCGTCGAATCGATGAACGGTCATGCCGGCCTTTGCGAGTATTTCTTCGGCTCGACCGACGATTCCCGCGTCCACGAGGCCCTTGTCGGTAATCACCATTACGGCGGACCCGCCGAGTCGCCGAGCTTCACCCGCCAGATTGTCGAGCGAGCCCGGCCCCATCACCACGCGCGGCGTTGTCTGAAACATCTTCACGTTGCTCATCGCTTCGTCCTCTCTTGAAACGCTTTGAGTTTGGTCGCAGGCCTCGAGTCGGTCCTCAGCCCACGCTGGACAGTATTTAAGCGCCGGCCGAGACGATCCGCCGGCTAAACCGAAAGGTATTTCCTCTGAACGGTCTCGTCCGCGCGGAACTCATCGACGGTTCCGCGGAACACGACGGCGCCTTTGTCGATCACCACCACCCGATCGGAAACCGCGCGAGCGAATCGGACGTTTTGCTCGGAGAGCAGAATGGTGGTCTTCGTCTCTTTCAGGCTCATCACCAGGTCTTTCAAGGTCCCGACAATGACGGGAGAAAGCCCCTCGGTCGGTTCGTCCAACATGAGCACATCCGGATTGCCCATGAGCGTCCGGGCGATGGTCAGCATCTGCTGTTCCCCGCCGGAGAGCGTACCCCCGAGACGATCCAGAAACGGGCGCAGCGTGGGAAAGTAACCGAGCACCGATTGAAGACCCCAACCGCCTTTTCTGCCCGATATAACGCCCAGTTCGAGATTCTCCTTCACGGTGAACGGGCCGAGGATCCTTCTGTCTTCGGGCACGAATCCCAGTCCGCGCTGCGCCATCTTGAACGGCGGCGCGCCTGCGCACTCTTCGCCCTTGAAGCGAATCGTCCCGCTACGGGGCGGGGTCAAGCCCATGATGGATCGGAACGTGGTCGTCTTCCCCGCGCCGTTGCGACCCATGAGGCAGACGGTTTCTCCCTCGTCTACGGCAAAGGTTACGTCGAAAAGAATGTGACTTCTCCCGTAGAAGGTGTTCACCCGATCGACCTGGAGGATTGTGTTCATGCGGATTCCTCTCCCAGGTATGCGGCGATCACGTCTTTGTTGCCTCGAATCTCCTCGGGTGTGCCTTCCGCGAGGAGCATACCCTGTTGAAGGACCCGAATGGTCTGGGCGATGCCGAACACCGTATCCATGTCGTGCTCGATGAAGACCATGGTGAGGTCGTACGCCTTCCAGAGGTCCACGATCAGATCGCGCGTCAACTGGCGCTCCTCGGGGGACATGCCGCTCGTGGGCTCGTCGAGGAGCAGCAATCTCGGCTCGAGCCCGAGCGCGGCGCCGATATCCAGAAGTTTCTGGTCGCCGTGACTCAATTCGTACGCCGGCCGATCCGCGGAATCCTGCAGACCGATGCTTTCGAGAATCGAGTAGGCCTTTTCCGTAGCGCGCGTGAAATCACTTAGATGACGAAGGAATTTCATCGATTGATTCAGTTTTGACAGGCACGCGGCCCGCACATTGTCGAGAACCGTCTCTTCGGGGAATATGGACGTGATCTGAAACGCTCTGCCGATGCCCTGAGCAACGATCTGCTGCGTGTTGAGATCCGTGATATCCCTGCCTTCAAAGACCACTCGCCCTTTGTCGGGAGAGAGATATCCCGTGATCTGGTTGAAGAGCGTCGTCTTGCCTGCGCCGTTCGGTCCGATGATGGCGGACAGTTCGCCCGGCATGACGCGGAAGCTCACGTCCACGGTGACCCGTAATCCGCCGAATGCTTTATTGAGGCCGTCCAGCTCAAGCAACGGATTCATCGGGACCTCCTTGTTCCGCGCTTCGCGAACGGTACCAATTGGCGGCCCGGTTAAGCTCCCCGACCAGTCCCATCGGGAACAGAACCACCATCACGATCATCAACGTTCCGATTATCAGCGGCCAAAACTCCGTTTGGGCGCCAACCACGTCTTCGATCATGATTATCGCGGCCGCGCCTATAAACGGCCCGAAGAATTGACCTATCCCACCGAGCACCGACATGAGGATCACTTCACCCGATGTGGTCCAATAGAACATGTCCGTGTGAATCGATTTGTCCGCCCCGGCCATCAGCGCGCCCGCAAGGGCCGCGAAAAAGGATGAGATCACATAAATGCGGAGCTGCGCGAACCGCACGCTTCGGCCGAGAAATCGCACCCGGTCGGGATTTTGGCGCACGCAGCGAAGCAGCAGCCCCATCGGCGCGTTCGCCAGTCTCCGCAGAAACCAGATGGACGCCAGCGCCAAAACCAGCGTGAAATAGTAATAGGTCGTCGGATCGTCCAATAGCTTGGGGGGCGTCAATCCCTGAATGCCGTCGTCGCCTCCGGTGAAATGATAGAGCGTGAACGTGATCCGCCAGGCCAATTGACCGAATGCAAGGGTCAGCACCGTGAAGAAGACGCCGCCGACTCGAATCATCAACAAGCCGACCAGGACCGCGACGATGATCGACGCGCCGAGTCCCGCGAAAAAGCCCACCATGTAATAGGAGTCGCCGAAGTGCCGGACGAACATCCCCACCCCGTACGCGCCCAATCCGAAGTAGAGCGCCTGTCCGAACGAAAGCATGCCGGTTACGCCCCAGAGCATGTTGAACGCGACCGCAAACATTCCCCAGATCAGAATGTGATTCGCCAGGAGCAGCTCGTACCGGGACGAACTGAACAAAGGGAAGAGAAGAAATATCCCGACGAAGACCGTCCAGAAGAGCGCGGACCGATAATGTCTCGATTGAGTCACGGTTAGGCCCTCCTCAGACGGCGCGGCGCCAACAGGCCCTCGGGCTTGAAGATCAACGCCAGGACCATGACCACATAACTCACCAGCGACGCGTACTGCGGCGAAATCACCACAGCGAACGCCATGGCCTGTCCCAGGATCAGCGCGCCGAGCCACGCGCCCCAGAAATTGCCCATACCGCCGAGCACCACCACGATCAGCGAATCGATGATCACTTCGATTCCGGCTCCCGGCGTGACCGAACGCAACGGAGCGGCCAACGCGCCGGCGAATCCTCCCATCGCGGTGGCGATGCCGAAGACGAGCGTCATGGTAAGCGGCACATTCACGCCGAGGACCGTCATGATCTCACGATCGAACGAGACCGCGCGGGCGATCTTTCCCGGGCGCGTCCGCGTCAGAACCAACCACGCCAGAATCACCACCGCGAGCCCGATCAGAATGATCGCCACGTTGTAACTGGGGAATACGATCCCGCCAACTTCCAGGGAACCCCGCAACCCCTCAGGCCGTGACAAAGACTTGTACTCGGTTCCCCAGATGAACTTCACCAGATCGTCGATCACCAGGATGAACGAATAGGTGAGAAGAATCTGAAAGCCCCCCTCTTCGCTGCGGCCGTAGATTCGTCTCAAGAAAACCCACTCTGCAAAGATGCCGATGAGACCCGCTCCTAAAGCGGAGGCGGCGAGAGCAAGCCAGAAATTCGCCCCCCACACCGACACGCACTGATACGCCAAGTACGCGCCCAGCATGTAGAACGATCCGTGGGCGAAATTAAAGACGTTTCCCACGCCGAATATGAGCGTCAGTCCGCTGGCGACCAGAAAGAGCAGCGTCGCCATAGTGAGCCCGCTCATAACCTGTATGATGATAAACGAAGGATCCATTACCCGACATCTCCAACAAGCCCTTGGGTCGGGAGGGGGCCGCGGATGAATCGCGACCCCGATATCCCTGCGGGCCGTGCTCGGCCGTTCCGTCTACTTCTTGCGCTTCTCGTCGATATACTCCTGCGGCGGAATCAATTCCTCGGCTTTGTACACCTTCCAATCGCCCAACATGCGCTTGGCCGGCGGGAAGTTGTCATTCGCCTGGGTGACGCCGATGGCCTGCATCTGTGTGATTTGATGGGTCTCGGGCCGCATATGTGAGGTGAAGCCGTCCGGATCTTCCGGAAGCTTGAGCTTCATCTTTTCCATCACCTTCACGAGCGCTTCGGTGTCGTCCGGATTACCCACCTGCTTCACCGCTTCCGCGATAAAATAGATGCCCGCGTAAGCGCCTTCCGCGGCGTACGTTGGATAGCGGCCCGTGGCCTTGTAGAACTTCTCCACATACTTCTTGTTCAGGTCGGTCTCCGGCCAGTTGTTGTGATGGCGAGCGCTCAACACCAGACCTTCCGGAAGCTCCGCGCCCATCGCGCTCATCAGCTCGTAGTTCCCACCCGCGTCCGGATGGAAATAGAGCATCTTGTCAAAGAGGCCGTACGGTTTGGCCTGTTTGATGAACGCAACCGTGTCGCCGCCCCAGAATCCGGCCACCAGGACATCCGGTTTGTCGTTGATGATCGAGGTGATAAACGGCGTGTAGTCGGGCGCAAAGATCTTCGGCCAATACTCGCCGACCCATTCGTACTCGACGCCGAACCGGTCCAGGTTGTATCTCAGCTCGTCCCTCTGGCTGCGGCCGTACGCATAGTCCGGACCGATAAACCCGATGCGCTTCCAGGGCTTCGTCTTCTGAAGCTCTTTCAGATAGAGCGCGCCGGCTGCCATGGATTGAAACGTGTTGTTGGAGACCCGGAAATAGTACGGCTGGAAGCTGTCCACCGTCAGCCGCGTCGACGCGTGGTCGGTGCCGACGAAGATCTTCTTGAACTCCTTGGAAACCTCCGTAACGGCGAGTCCCACGCCGGAGCTCACCACACCGAAGATGAAATGAACCTTGTCTTCGGTGATGTACCGCTTGGCCACCCGCACCGCGTACGGCGGTTTGGCCTTGCTGTCGGTGGTCAAGAGCTCGATCTTGTATCCGGCGACGCCGCCCTTCGAGTTAATCTCTTCGACAGCCATCTCGGCCGCGGCCACCGAGTCCTTGCCGTACAGACCGGCTCGCCCGGTCATGGGATACATCGCGCCGATCTTGATGACCTTCTCGTCCGCGGCGGCAGGCGTGAACGCCGACAGACCGAGGGCCAGGGCGATCGTAATAAGACCGATCAGCATTTTCTTCGTCATCGTGTTTCCCTCCTTGTCAACACGTCCGTTTGGGAAAATGGGCCTGGGGGTGTTGCGGTTACGGGAAGAGGAGCAAGATTCATGCCCCCGAGCGAGGGAGACGAAAGACCGCCGAGAGGGGCCGTTCGGCACGGCGGAGGGTCGAAGCCGCACGCCGCGTCCGTGCAATGAAGGGAGTTTGTGGGTGGGAACTAGGGGAGAATATCGGCTGGGGGCAGGAGTTTGGGGGCACTTGCGATGTTGCAACCTTATTGCGAAGATGCACGATCTCGCAGCCCCAGCCGAACCATCTTACGCCACAACGTCGTCGGGTGTATCTCAAGCGACCGCGCGGCCGCCGCAAGCGTACCGTGACGCTTCAGCGCCGCCTCGATATACCGCGCTTCAAAACCCGCAGCAGCCGCCTTCAGGCTCAGCCCGTCCCGCACCGCGCCGTCAAGGAGGCCTCGAGATTCCCGGAGTTCGCCCGGGAGATCCGCGGGTGAGATCGTCGGGCCTTCGCTCATAATGATCATCCGTTCGAGAATGTTGATCAGCTCGCGAACGTTGCCCGGATACGGGTATCGCATGAGTTCGTCCAGGGTCTCGGGGTCCAGCCGCTTGGAATAGCCCATGGAGCGGTTGAATTTCTCGAGCGTGCGAAGCGCTATGGGCGGCACGTCTTCAGGGCGGGCACGCAAGGGCGGGATGTGAATAGGAATCACATTGAGGCGATAGAAGAGGTCTTCCCGAAACTCCCCCTGCTCCATCATTTCCTTCAGATCGCGGTTGGTGGCCGCGATGATACGGACATCGACCGACGTGGCCGCGGTCGCCCCCACCCGCGTGAAGGTCTTTTCTTCGATGACCTGGAGCAACTTCACCTGCATGGCCAGTGTCAGGTCCCCGATCTCATCGAGAAAGACCGTCCCGGTGTTCCCCATTTCAACCAGGCCCGGTTTCCCGCCGGGGGCCGCGCCGGTGAACGCGCCCTTCTCGTACCCGAAAAGCTCGCTCTCCATAAGCGACTCGGGGATTGTGCCGCAGTTGATTTTCACAAAAGGGCGGTCCTTCCGAGGGCTCATAAGGTGGATGATCCGCGCCAGCATGCTCTTGCCCACCCCGGACTCGCCGTAGAGCAGGATGGAGGAGTCCACACCGGAGACCTTGGCGGTCTTTCGGACGACCCGGGTCATCGCGTTGCTCTTGATGACCATGTCCCGGAGTGCGTGTTCGAATCGCTCTTGTTCCTGCAGCGAGCGCTTATACAGCGACGTGAGCCTCCGGCTCTCCTCGAGCTCCTCGTTGAGTCTGCTCAGTACGGTCATATCCCGGACATTGGTGACCACCAGCGCGATCTCGCCGTCATCGTCGTAGATCGGGGTCCCGGTCACCATGACCCGCTTGTCGCCCTTGATGTTCTGCATCAAGGTGACCGGTTCTCCCTTCTTGAGCACCTCGAGACTGACCGAGTGATCGAAGACTTTTTCCTTGACGAGGTCCTGCATGGCGCGGCCGATCAGGTCCTCCCGCGAGAGCCCGGTAATGCGTTCGTACGCGCTGTTCACCCGAATGGTCCGGGCCGAGCCGTCGGTGATGTACAATCCGTCGTATGAGGACTCGAAGATCGCTTCCAGTTCCCTGTGGAGTTCCTTGTACCCCTGTAACTCCTGGATGATCGCTTCATACTCGGAAATGTCCTGGAACAGGCTGATGACGCCGAGGATGCGGCCGTCGATCACGATGGGGTTACGGTTGGCGATGATCGTCGTTTCAGGAAGGACGAGTTTCTTGCCGATTTGCGGCTCGCCCGTCTCCATGATCCGCTTGATGTCGGGCCAGGCCTGAGGCCGAAGTTCGCGGAAGGGGCGGCCCACGGGGGCGCCTTCAGTGTTGCCGAAGATTCGTCGCGCGGCTTCGTTGTAGAGGATGATGATCCCCTCGCGGTTCACGACGACAACGCCGTTGTACGACGAATCGAGTATCGCGTCCCACGGAGCGGGCACATGATCGAGGCTGTCGATCAGGGATTCGGACATCGCGGCGGACTCTGGTCTATGATGTTCCCGAAGGCTCGATATATCGTAACACAGGAATCGGGTCTCGCGGAATACGCCGACCGAGCGTCGCGCCGGGGCGGGAAAACGGAAGCAATGACCGGGTTCGAAACGCGAGACTCTCCGGAGAATGCTCCGGAGAGTCTCAATCGAACGGAGGCGCGGACGGTTACGCGCCGATGTTGACCACCCAGCCGTACGGATCGGGCTTCTTCCCCGTTTGCATCGCGGTGATTTCATCGAAGAGCTTCGCGGCTGTCGGTCCGGTTTTGCCGTCGCCGACAGTGTAGTCCTTACCCTGGTACCGGAAGCTGCTCACCGGCGAGATGACCGCGGCGGTGCCCGTACCGAAGATTTCCTGCAGTGAGCCGTTCTGCGCGGCCTCCACAAGTCGATCGATCGTAATGTTTCCCTCGGTTACCTTGTGGCCGAGATCCGCGGCCAATCTGATGACGGAGTCGCGCGTCACGCCGGGCAAGACCGTGCCGCCCATCGCGGGGGTGATGATCTCATCGTCGATCCGGAAGAAGATATTCATGGTTCCCACTTCTTCGATCGATTGCCTGTCGACCGCGTTGAGCCACAGCACTTGAGTGAAGCCTTCCGAGTGGGCTCTCTCCGCAGCCAGAAGCGACGCCGCGTAGTTGGCGAGGGTCTTGGCCTCACCTACGCCCCCGCGACACGCTCGGACGAAGACGTCTTCCACTTTGATCCGTACCGGTTCAAAGCCTTCCGGATAGTACGCGCCTACCGGCGAGAGGATAATGAAGAAAAGGTAATTCTTCGATGGGCTCACGCCGAGGAACTCGTCGGCCGCGATGACCGTGGGACGAACATAGAGCGAGGTGCCGGGCGCTTTCGGGATCCAGTCCCGATCGGTTCGAATCAACTCACTCGTCTTCTCCATGAAGAGATCCGCGTCGACGGGCGGTATGCAGAGCCGTTCGCAGGACCGATTGAAGCGGGCGATATTCATGTCCGGTCGGAAGAGGAGAATATCGTCTTCGTTGGGCCCGGTGAACGCTTTCAGCCCTTCGAAGACCTGCTGACCGTAATGGAGAACCATAACCGCGGGGTGGAGGTCGAGCGGCGCCAGGGGCTTGATTTCGGGTGTCAGCCACGTCTTCTCGTCTCCGGAATACCTCATCAGGAGCATGTTGTCGGTGAAGATACGTCCGAAGCCCAGTTGGTCCTCATCATACCCTTCGAACCCAGTCCTATTGCGCGGCACTCTTCCCATCGATCCTCCGTTACGGGCCCGACGCGGCCGGCGGGCCTATCGATTCCAACAGATTGGTATTTCAAGCCGGACAGACGGTGCCAGGCAAGCCGGGCACAGTCGATAGGCGATCCTTTGATGAATACCAGAGGGGTTCGATTCCGTCAAGCGGGAGATGCGGTCGAGGACCGGGTCCGCGCGCCCCGCGGAAAAGATCACCGCGAACCGACCAGATTTCGCCTGAGGATGACAAAAAAACCAAGGGCGGCGATTCCAAGACCCGCGAAGAACAAGCTCCAGTTGAAGGGGTTGGGCGCGCCGCCGGCCATGATGTTCCGGAAATCCCAACAGAAGGAGACGATAACGATCAATCCTCCCAACGTGGGCAGAATCCAGTGTCGCGCCGCGGTCTTCAGTTCATGACCGCGGGATTCCAGAAAGAGGACGGCCACCCCCGCCGCGATCATAACCACCGAGACGATAATCGGAGCCATCACCGGCGACACCCAAGGAACGGGCAAGAGGAAGAGAAGATCCCAGGCCATGAGACTCTCCGGCCAGGCGAGAAAGACCTTGAGCCAAATATAGTAGAAGATATCCCAGACGCCGAACGCGATCATGAAATGCGCGACGAACTCGCGGAAATTCCGACCCGCGGCCGCGCCGATTGACGCCAACATGACGAGCGTCGCGATCTCTCGTCCGAACTCGATACCGAGTCGTCGGACATGTTCGTCGCCCATTGCGGTCAGTTGTTCCAGGGTGAGCAGGGGAAACGCAAAGCCGCCGCCCTGAAGGGGGTAATAGAGCGCACGCAAATACTCGACAAGAGCGGATTCCACGTACGCGAACGCGACGGCCCAAACGATGATTGCGGGAAGCTTTCTCACAGGCTGCGATCGAGTCGTCAAGCGGATAAGAGACCTACCAGTAGTCGTCCGACCCCGTGGCCTGTTCGATGAAGCGGGTACGCGTGTAGGCTCGACACGCTTCACAGGAAAAGTCGGACCAGCGGCTCTTCAAAGCAATATCCAGACATGTCCCGTAGTGGTCGCAATCGACCTTGCGATACGGACGGTCCGACTCGCGATTTCCTTTCACTACGACAGGAGCAGGTTCCATGGAGGTAACCTCAACTTCCCTTCCCGATTGCCCAGCATGATTCCCACTCGCACTCATCACCCCTCCCCGAGGCGGGTTTCGTCGGCGCAACGTCCATCAGCGCAGGCCGAAGCCGGGAACCGGCCGCGCGCGTTTGAACGGACTCCGGGTCATGGGTACAGGCGCTTCACGCATATTGGCCCTTTTTCCGCTTATCAAATCGCCTCAGGTATATATGAAGGAAATATGATGTGGATCGGCGCCAATTGTGTGAACTCACTGGAATGAGCGTGCTCCGCGGCCTTCAAGCCGTCCCTTCGGGTTAGGAATGATTAACCACAACGCAGGCTTTGTCAAGAGGCGCGGGAAGTCCCGATCGGCGGCCCCCAAGGCGAAGCTCTTTCAAAGCGACGTCTCGCCAAAACGAACCGCAATGGAGCGCGGCGGGGCAGGTATTGACGGCGGCGCCCTCAACGTGCGCAGACTCGGAATTCGGGGGCCTGAGATCACGGATGCGTCGGACGGCCGGCGCCCGTCGAGTTGCCGTTCCGACGATCTTCTACGGATAAGGTAACCGTTCACCGGGCCGGCGAAAAGCGCTTGATATCTCGATGGGGGAGGCTTGGAGGGGGAGATGAGTCTCTTCCTCCATCCTCACCGGGCGCAGAGCCGCCTCAAGCCCGTTGTATCATTACCGGATAAGGGTGATTGGGGGCCAGTGTCTTGCCGCTATGCGAGAGTATTGCGGACTTTCGAAGGCCCGCTTCGTCTTTTTTTGCGACGATCGTACGCGATGAGCGCGGATCAAGGCCGACTCACGAGTCCGCCGATCTTGGGCGAATGTGCGAGGAATGCGGACACGACGACGCGCCGCCCCTGACCCCCTTGTGGGGATCAGGGGATATTCGGATCGGTCGCGTTCGTTGTGTCTGTGTGCTCAGTCCCGGAGCGGTCTTGGAACGGTGGGTTCGAGCGCGCCGTCTAAGGCGGCGCGTCGCCCGTTCAGTGAGCCGAACGAACCAATCATCCGGCCGTCGGACGCTCCAACCACTCAGCGGGACTCGTCTTCCGGCAGGTTATACGCAGCCTGTAGGCTTGGGCAGGCCGGCAACCTTACACGCGCCCTTGGCGGGGCCGGACGGGAAGAGCTCGTAGATTTTCTTCAGTTTGAAGCCGGTGTCCTTGCAGAGCTTGCGGATCATCGGCGCAATGTTGAACTCCAGATAGTAATTCCGGAGATAGTGGACCACTTTCCAGTGATCCTCGGTCAAGTCTTCGATTCCTTCGGTTTTGGCGAACAGCTTGGCGACTTCCTCGTCCCAGACATTGGGATCCTGCAGAAAACCGTCCTCGTCCACGGCAAATTCTCTTCCATCGATCTCGAGGGTAGGCATTTGAAATAACCTCCTTTATTTCTTTCTTCTCCCGATGGTGAGGGGGACTCGCAACGTCACCCCGTGGAAGTTACCACCGGAGCTGCCTAGAAGACAACCTTTGGTTTGTACGCGTTAGCGCGTTTTTTACGGCGGAATAACCGTCTCTCGGCCGGGCGCGCCCGCATCGTCGCTTTGCCGGCGAGACGCTCTTCATCTTCCCTGTCGCATTCGTGACTTTACGTCTTTGATATAGCGACCGAGGGCCTCTTTCAGCGCCACGCGCTTTTCAAGTTTGAGCGCCCTCTGATAGGCCTTCAAAGCGGATGCGTAGTCCTTCTTTATCTCAAACACCACTCCCATAAGACCGTAGGCTTCCGGGTAATCGGGGTTGATTTGCACCGCTTTTTGTAAGTCCTTGATACTTTTGTCGTATTCTCCCGTCTTCGAGTACGCGATCGCTCGGTTCCGATATGCCGGATAGAATTTTGGATTGTCCTTTACGGCTTTGCTGAAGAGTTCGATCGCCCGATCCCATTTCTGTACGCGCAGCGCCAACTCACCACGCTCGAAGTAGTCCAGGTAGTCTTCCGCGAACGCCGATCCGCCCCATGCGCCGACGAACAACAGGCACACCGTGACGGACCATATTCGCTTGGCTGCCGGAACCATTCGAACGCCTTCTAACGAAGTTATATAGTTTACCACAAATCGCCTCGTGTCAAACCATCTTTTTTTTCGGCGCCTTCCCTACGGGGGATTGAAAAAACTAACTTCCGACAAATACAAGGAAAATAGTTAAGCCGACCGCAGACCGAAAGGGCCGAATTCTCCTGTCAGCCCCGACTGCGACCCGGTATGGGCGTACGGCGACCCCCCGGTTGGGGCTCACAAATCTATATGACACCGACATACGAGTTGGCAAGCGGTTCCGAGCAGCTTCGCCATGCGTGATCGTCCGAGCGCGCGCCGGGCCGCCCGAGTCCGAAGCCCCCGGGAAGCCGCCGGTCCGGGACGTTCCGGTCTTGCTCCGCTTGGATTACCTGTGGTACCGTAAAGGCGGCGCTACGGAGGTTGAAAGGCCCGCCGGGCCGGGGCGTCGGACGATTTCCAGGGAGGCGCGACTCAGGTGTCCGTAACAAGCCGAACGAACCGCGGGGCTGTTCCGAGCTTCCTCCGGGATGGGAAGTACGCTCACGTGGAGGAGGTCCTCGACCGGGAGCCGACGCGGTTCCAGCGCCTGGTGATTCCGCCGATATGGTCCAATGTGCGGATCGATGAGAGCGTGGTGGAGTCCATACGGGCTCTGGCCGCGACCGGCCCGGTGGTGTACGCCCTGAAGCACCGGACGCTTTATGACCTGCAATTCCTCAGGATGCGATTCGCGGAGCTGGGACTCCCCGTGCCCTGCTTTGCCTTTGGATTGTCCGCCGCGACGCGAGGGTCGGTGGGAAAGGCCGCTCACGTCTGGACGAACCGAATCAGCGACTATGTGCGCCCCCCCGAAGAGGCCGGCGACCCGAGGGAGTCCGCGCTCAGAGAAATCCTCGAACAGGGGGGCGCGGCGACTTTCTTCCTTGTGGACGAAAAGAACTACCGCGAGACCTACGTTCATCCGGATCGAGACCCCCTCCGTATAATCGCGGAAGCCCAAGGACGAATGGCCGCGCCGATCGTGATTATTCCGCTCACGCTCCTTCACGACAGAAGTCCTCGGCGAACCATCCGTCCTTTTTGGGACACGCTGCTGGGCGATTCCGATCGGCCGGGCGCGCTCCGAAGGGTGCTCAACACGGTCAAGAAATGGACGGAACCTGAACTGATCATGGGGGAGCCGTGCTTCCTCCTGTCGGAATTCGAGGAATTCGGCGGTGAGAAATCCTGGGAGGAGCTTCCGTACGAGCTGCGCCGCGAATTGACCGACAGCGTGAACGCGCGCATCCGCGTGGCCCGAGGGCCCGAGCAGCTGACCGGCACGGAGATCAAGGAGCGTGTCCTCCAAACGGACCGCGTTCAGCGCGCGGTTCGAGCCGAGGCCTCGAAGAAGAATATCCCGATTGAAAAGGCCCGTAAGAAGGCGGAAGGGTATGTGGATGAGATCGCCGCGGATCAGCGAGCGTCGGTGATCCAGTTTCTCTACCACTTTCTGAAGTGGATATTTTCCCATGTGTTCGACGGTATCGACCTGAAGGAGCGTCAGTTCGAGCCGCTGAAACAGACGGCGGCCAAAGCCCCGCTGATTCTTGTTCCCAGCCACAAGAGCCACTTCGATTACCTGTTGATACCGTGGCTGATGTTCGTGAATCGGTTCGCTCTGCCGCACATCGCCGCAGGCAAGAATCTCTCCTTCTGGCCTCTGGGTCCGTTTCTGCGACGCGGGGGCGCGTTTTTTCTTCGACGGTCTTTCAAGGGCCTCTCGCTCTACACGGATGTCTTCGCCGCGTACGTGCACGTCCTGCTCGAGGAGAAGTACACCATCAAGTTCTTCATCGAGGGCGGCCGCAGTCGAACCGGTAAGTTGCTCCAGCCGCGTTTGGGCATTCTCGGCTTCCTTCTCGAAGCGGTCGAAAGCGGAATCGTCGACGACATCTATTTCTCATCCGTCTTCGCAGGGTATGAGCAGATTCCCGAAGAGAAGTCGTATATCGAAGAGTTGTCCGGCATCGACAAGAAGAAGGAGAGCATCGGTTCGGTCATCGGCGCCCGAAAGATCCTGAAGAAGCGTTTCGGCAAAGTTTACGCCCGTTTCCGGCCTCCGGTCTCGTACCGTGAGTTTTGCGGTCGTTGGAACGGCGGCGTGGACCCAAATAGTCTTTCGGCGGGTGAAGTCCGCAATCTGCGGCGCGATTTCGGGCTCTATCTCATGGACGGGATCGTGCGCGCGAGCGTGGTGACGGTCAACGACCTGACCGCTGGGGCGCTGGTCTCGGCAGGGGGAAGTTCCGTTTCGCTCGCGAAGCTCCTCATCTGCGCGGCGATTCTGGAGACTGTGCTCGGCCGGCTGGGCGCGGAATACTCGGGAGCGACCGCCGACCTCAAGTCAGTGGTGGAAAACGCGCTGGCGCTTTTCGCGGATCGTGGTCTGCTCCGCAGGGAAGATGGGGACGGCGCGGTCGATCCGGTTTATTCGATCGAAGAGCAGCGATCGGCTCATATCTTCTTTTATCGAAACGCGCTGGTGAATCACTTCTGGCCGTCGTCGTTCCTTGCGATGATCCTCACGCGGCCCGATCTGTACGCAGACGAGCCCACGTCCGCCATCATCGAGGAATTTCGCAGCCTCAAGGATTTGTGCTCCGGTGAGATCATCGTGAACCCGCTGGAGAGCGATGAGAAACTCGTGGACCGGACCTTCGCCATGTTCCGGGAGAACGGCTGGCTCGATTCCGGTTGGCGGGAAGGCGCCGGGTGGAAGGCGTCTTCTCCGCTCCACGCGCTCCGATCGCTGTTGGCCGATATGATCGAGGTCTACTACCTTGTTCTCGCGGCGGGTGATCGGTCGGAGGCCGCAGTCAGCCCAAAGGACTTGACCAAACTGATGGCCGCGACCGCAGATGAATTGAGAGACGGCGACGAAGAGAGGGTCCGGCCGTCCCTTTCGCCGCTTGCGATTCGAACGGCTATCGGTCGATTCAACGAGCTCGGTATCCTCTCGTACGGCGAATCGTCAAAGGTGGATCGAGTGCCGGGACGAACCGATGAGAAGAGGAAATGGTTGGAGCGCTTGGCCGCTGCTTTGGGCTATACGAACCGGCTCGGCGGGGACGCGCGTGACGAACGCTTCGAAAGGCCCGAAGCCGCGGACATGTCGGGTAACGACACCCGCGGCCCCGGGCGTATCGTCTGATCGGGCAAGGTCGGCGCCGGCGGGCTACTTGCCCTGATGGGTGCGCCGGTACGCGGCGGCTCGGTCGGTGAACACGTCTTCACCATGGCCGAGGACGCCGTACCCGCCGTAGGTCTCGAATCGGTCCATCGACTGCTGAAGGGTTCGCTCGTAATCTTGATCCGTGTATTGCTTGAACATGCGGCGCACCCCGAAGCTCATCTCGTACACATCGCCTGAGCGTGAGGAATAGGGGACCGGCCGAATCATGGGATAATTGACCGAATGGGGTACGAGCTTGGTGTGGACCCGTTCCGCCGCCTGCGCTCCGGTAATCATGAGCGCGACCAAGAGGCATGCGACAAGGGGTATTCGTGCCATAATCGTCTCCCTTTGGAGTTTCTTTTTCGTCATGACAAAACTTCACGCGCAGTCTAAGAATACCACATATCAGCCCGAGCCTGCAAGACAAAACTGGGACGTGCGGGACCACTGCAATCCGGGCCAAACGTGTTGACAGTCGGCCCCCGATGGACTAAACTCATTATTTGTCGGGGCGTAGCGCAGTCTGGTAGCGTACCTGAATGGGGTTCAGGTGGTCGCTGGTTCAAATCCAGTCGCCCCGACCACGATACCCAAAGCATTCCGGTTAAGTACAGGTCGCCAAGTGGCGGCTTTTTTCTTTGAGCATCACGAGCGCGGGTCTCCTCGAGAAACGCGCGGGCAGGCTGAATGCAGCGGGTCATCGTTGATGAAGCGAATCTTGTAATGGTTCACCGGGCTTGAGGAGGCTCTGCGCCCGGTGAAAATGGAGGGGGAGACTCATCTCCCCCTCCAAGCCTCCCCCATCGAGATATCAATGGCTTGTCGCTATCCCGGTGAACGGTTACCGAATCTTTAACAATAAGAACCGGCCCTCAACAATAAACCGGGAGGGTCGAGACTGAAAAACACCAGGCTTATCAGGATTTTATTATTGTTGAAAAGCACGGGGAACGATCCGCCATTATCAAAAGGCAGCGGCTGAAACACCGATGACCCCGGGGGTGTGGACCGCGCCGGAGTCATGGTGTGATGGTTATTGCATTGTCGAGGCGCGCGGCGCACGGCAGGCCGGCGCGCCGGCGAATCAGGCTTCCTCGGAGACCGGAGAGAACTGCCGCTTCCACAGGGGCTCCTTGAACTTGATCTTCTCGATGATCTTCGAGGGGTCGGGAAGATTGAGTTCACGTTTGCCGAGGGCCACGTCGCCGAGGTACTCCCCCAGTTTCCAGCCGCCGTACAGGGCCGCGCCCGCCGCAACCCAACCGATTACTTTGATTGACAGAACCGGGACTTTCATCATCTCTTGACACTCCTTTCAAGATTGTCGACGTCGATCCGGAACCCGAACGCGTCGCCGCAGCGGTTACACCGCGGTGTCGCCGATTTCCTCCGATGCCTTGCGGTCAAGGTATCCCAAGACCAGGCCGGCGATGGTAGCGTCGTCCAAGAAGCCGGCGACCGGTATGAAATCGGGAACCGCGTCGATCGGCGAAATCAGATAGAGCAACGCGCCGATGACCAGCACGACGTCCGCGGGCGACGCGGCCTCAGATTTGAGATATCGCCACAGGCGCTGCGCCCGCTGGACCAGTTCAGAGTTTGTGACCTTTTCGACCCATTCGGGAAACTCGGCCATTACCCGAGATCGCGCTTCCGGGTCGCGGGCCTTGTTCACCCATTGGGAATTCATGAATTCTCGTATTTTCATTGAGCGCTCCTCTCCCCCATTCGGGAAAATATTCTGAGGCGGTTTATGTCCGGCCTTCCGGAACATCTCTCAGTGGATCGGATTCCTCCCGAGCGCCTCCGCTCGCTTGCTCGCCGGAAAGCATCCGCTCGATCTCCTTGAGTTTTCGTTCCTCCTCCGCAAGGCGTTCCCGCAAAGCCTTGACTTTCCCCTCTTGCCGTTCCTTTTCTTCCAACGCCTTGATTTCCGACTCGAGAGCTCTCTGGACTTCCTCGCTCACGTCCTCGCGCTCGAGACGCTTCTTCAACAGACGATATATGGCGACTCCGCTGGTCAAGGCGCCCGCGCCCACCGAGGCTCCACGGACTATCCGCGCTGCCATGGACGTGGTTCCGAGCATGCCGATCGCCGGCCCCGCCGCGCCCAGCGCCATTCCCCCAAGACCGATGACGGTCCAGAGAATCGACGCGGCCGTGCCGGTGGGTCGCGCTTCTCCCCTCAACCAACGGTGGACGGTCGTCTCCGCGACGTTGAGGAGAGAAGCGAGCTGGCCGGGGGTCATGTCCTCCTCTTTCATGAACTCTTCGATCATCTGGGGGACGTGTTCGTCTTTGACTTCTTCCTGGGTATTCATCTGCGACCCCGTTTGGAGTTGATAATTGGATAGTGCCTCGGCCGACTCCAATTGTCAAGCAAAAAAGCGAACTGCAAATAATGACAACCTGAACATGGTGCAAATAAAACCAATCCGTGACCTCACAATCGCCGAGCCCATCCGGCGCGCCGTGGAAATTATTGCCGGCGTGTCCGCGCTTTCTATGGTAAATACTTTATTGAATCGGCAGTCTAAGTCCTCGATGAATCCGGATTTCCATCCGCAGCGCCCGACTTGGAAGAGCCGAAAGCCAAGAGCCGCGAGCAGGAAGCCCCTCCTACCGCCGGTGGGACCGATGCGACAGCCGTCGATACCTCAGACGAGCGATTCGGACCTTCTCGATCGCCTCCCCGAGGCGCTGCGCCGCTTTGCCTTCGAAAACGACGTCATTCGACAGTACAAACCCTCGGAGATGATCCTGGGCCCCGGAGCGCGAAGCGGGGACGAGGTGCTCTACATTGTCGAGGGCCGCGCGGATCTGATTCTCCGTGACGCGGACAACGAAAAAGTTGAGGTGGAGACGCTCGGTCCCGGGGACATCTTCGGGGAGGTGGAGTTCTTCACGGGGAGTCCGTGGCCGACGGACGCGGAGCTCGTCGCGGAGGGCCACTGTTGCATTCTTCAGATCCCCTCGGCGCGGTTTCAGCAATTCCTCATCGAAGCGCCGGACTTCGTCATTCCCCTGATCAAACAGCTCGGCCGGCGGATCATTCGCCTCGACCGGAGTTTGTTCGGGGCCAAACTCAAGCGGCGGGCGTTGCATTCGGTGATCAGCCGCGAGGAGCACGTCTTTCCCCACTACATCATGGGGGATTATGTGCGTCGACGTGTCCTGGCGCGTCTCGAGGAGCTGGCTCAGTCGGATGGGCCGGTTCTCATCATCGGCGAAACCGGCGTGGGCAAGGAGGGCCTCGCGCACGCGATCTTCCAAATGAGTCGCGACTGCAATGAAGTTTTCCTGTCGGTCGACCTTCAGACGGGGCGTGCGGCGGCGACTGACGCCGGCGACGGTCGGCGGTCCGCTCAGGAGGACGACGTGACCGTTGATCAGCGGCGGCTCTTTTTCGGCTCGGAGGAGACGGGCCCGGACGGCGGATCTACCCGTACGGCCGGATATTTCGAGTTGTGCGAAGGGGGAACCTTACTGGTCCGGGGAGTGGATCAGCTGACGCGCGATATGCAGGTGAAGCTGCTGGAGGCGGCCAATAATCAGACGTTCAAGCGCGTGGGGAGCGTACACGTCCAGCGTGCAAAAGTCCGGCTGATCGTCACGACGCGGCTTCAGCCGTCGGAGATCTCCCCCAACCGTCACCCCCTGCTCTTTGCGTTGCTCGATCGATCCGTATCGATCCCGCCGCTGCGGACGCGTCGCAAGGAGATACCGGGTCTTGTCGAGAAGTATTTGAACAAATACGGTCAGGAGCTGCACAAACGGATCGGGCCGGTTCCCGAGCCGGCGATGCGTGCGCTGGTGAACTACGCGTGGCCGGGGAACGACTTGGAACTCGCATCGACGCTGAAGCGCGCGCTGCTGGTGTCTCAAGACGGCATTGTGAGACCGGAGAATATCTACTTCGGTCGGACCAAGCTCGAGGGACGGGGCAAGTTCAATCTGCTGCGTTTTTCATGGATAAAGGCCGCGATGAAGAGCCCCCTTTATCCTGCGGTCCTCCAGAGCGCGGCCGCGCCGTTTTTCTTCATCATGCTCGTCATACTTTTTTTCGGATCGCCCGACGCGGATGTGAACCCCGTTGCTCAAGCCGCATGGACGCTCGGATGGCCGATGCTGATCGTGGGGACGTTCCTCTGGGGGCGCTTCTGGTGCTCGGCCTGCCCGGTCGGGACGATCTCGGGATTGGTCGGCAGACTGTTTTCCTTTGAGCGTCCGCTTCCCCGGTTCGTCAGAAACAACGGGAGCGTGCTTCTGGCGCTCGCGGTTCTTGCCGTCATTTGGGTGGAAACCGCGACCGACATGCGCAGTTCGCCGTACAAGCTCGGCTTGCTCCTCTCGGCAATGCTGCTCAGCGCTATTGTCGCATCGGTGGTCTTCGAACGGCACGCGTGGTGTATGAACCTGTGCGCGTTGGGCGGATTGGTGGGCGTGTTGGCGAAGACATCCGTGGTGGAGCTTCGCGCCGATCGGAATGTCTGTATCGCGCAGTGTTCCTCGAACGAGTGTCATCAAGGGACGGAGGACTCGGAAGGATGCCCGTACGGGCTGGCCGGCCCCAAGCTCCAGAGCAATCGGCTGTGCAAACTCTGCGGACTCTGTGTGAAGAATTGCCCCCATGACGCGATCAACCTGAATCTTCGCATACCGGGGCAGGAAATCATGCGGAATCGCCGAACGGATCCGGGGACGACCTTTCTGGCGCTGGGGATGTTGGGCGGTTTGCTGTGTGAGATCGGGTCGAAGACTCCCTGGTTTGAGGGCTTAACCGCGCACCAGGGGCTTCCGCGGGTCGCGGTCTTCTCGGGGCTCTTCATCGCGGTCATATTCGCGGTGAACCTGCTGTTCATCGTCACATCCGCGGTGTCCCGAGGCTTCTTTCACGAGAGCCTGCGGGAGAACTACGCTCGGTGCGGTCCCGCGTTGCTGCCGTTGGCGCTCACCTTTTTCGCGGCGTTTCATGTTCAGTATCTCTTTGCGTCTCCCTGGTTGTTTCCGGATCCGGCGGGGTCACACGTCGTCGCGCTCGTCCTCCGAGACGCCCTCATCTGGATCGGCGCGGCGTGGGCCTTGGTGAGCCTGTACGCGCTCGGCGCCGGTTCGGACGTGTCGTGGGGAAAGGCGGCGGCGGGAGCGGTCCCTCACACGGTCTTCGTCGTCGCTTTAGCGCTTGCGATGCAGGAGGCATTGAGCCGGTTCGTGCTCGGCTGACCAGCCTTCCCAGGCCTTTCCCGGCCCATCGTCAATTTCACAGGCCCGACCGACGGACTGAAAACGCTCGATCGCCCGGATTTCTTTCGGCGCCCTCGAATCTCAGGCCGGGCGTCGAACTGCCCCCGGCTCGACCTTGACACGCGGTCCGCGCTCATTACTTGTACCATAACGTTTACAAACCACGGCGCATCGTAATTGCGAAAGGAATTCTCCCGTCGGCGACTTGGAATACAATCGACGAGCGAGAGCCGCCGGGGGCGAAAATTAGCCGCGCCGAGAGGAGGATCGAACGATGGCTGAAGAGCATGAACACACGAAGGTGAAAGAGCAGGACGACACCCGCGCCGGCGAAGAATCGTGTGAAAATATCGACGACCCGGTTCGGCGGACGCTCTGCAAGATGTGCAATAAGCCCGTCGTGGGCGCATCGCCTTTCTGTGAGGAACACGAGCCGCCGGTTCCGTAAGACTGACGGCGAAGCTGAGACATTACTATCCATTGAACCCCGCGGACGGATGAGGACGAGAAGCCGAGCAGCCCATCCCCGCGGGGTTTTCTCGAGACTCGACGTCAATCCGCGAGTACGCCGGATGAGAGGGTATCGATTGCGGCGGCGGAGCGGTTTGGTTGCTTTCATCCCAGCCTAATCAGTATCATCCAACTTGACAAGTTCGGTCGGGTCTGTAGTCTGACAGACGCGGCGACGTCCGTATGGGGGTCGACCAAGATTCCATCGTTTTGACGGAGACGGTCATGCTACGGGAGGATCAGGCTGAGCGGGCTGACGATTGCCCCCGGTTACCGGTTTGGTCTCCCACGGCCGATCCGAGCGATTCGGAAGAATTCACGCCTTTCGGACCGACCGGAGAATCGGCGGCCTATCTCGTCGTAGGCGCCGCGGTTCTCGCCGCTCTCTATGGGCTCAGCCGTTCCAATTATTTGCTGTTTCACGCGCTGGTCGAGCTCTTCAGCATTTCGGTGGCCGGTTCCATATTTCTGATTACGATTAACTCGCGACGGGTGATTGAGAACGGATACCTGCTGTTCATCGGGGTGGGCTGGCTGTTTGTCGCGGGAACGGACCTTGTTCACACTCTGGCCTATAAGGGAATGGGGGCATTTGCAGGCGACGGCGCCGACCTTCCCACGCAATTGTGGATCGGCGCGCGATACCTGCAAAGTATTTCGCTGGTGATCGCGGCGTTTCTGGTCAAGCGGAGCGTTTCGGTCACCGTGGTGTTCACGGGCTTCGCGACGGCCACCGCTGCGCTTTTCGGTTCGATCTTTCTCGGCGTTTTCCCTGCATGCTATGTGGAAGGGGTCGGTCTCACTCAATTCAAGATCATCAGCGAATTCTTCATCTGCGGACTTCTCGCGGCGGGCCTCGTCTTGCTGATCCGAGTGAGGCGCCTTTTCGAGGAGACGGTCTTCCAGCTGCTGGCCTGGTCGATCGCGCTGATGATCGTATCCGAAATCGCGTTCACCCTCTACACGAGTGTGACCGGGTTTTGGAACTTTTGCGGACACATACTCAAAGTCGTCGCATTTTTTCTCGTATACAAAGCTATTGTGGAAACCGGACTGAAGAAGCCGTTCAGCCTGCTCCTTACGGACGTCCGAAAAGAACAGGAGGCGTTGCGGCGCAGCGAAAAGCGTTTCCGGAAGGTCTTCACCGACCAGGGCGCGATCGGTATGGCGCTCACGGACGAAGACGGCCGGTGGGTTGAGGCGAATCCTCGGCTTCGCGACATGGTGGGCTACAGCGCCGACGAGCTCGAGGATTTGCGAAGCGCGGACCTCATTCATCCTGATGACGCGGCCGCGGACGAAGCGGATCTTCGCCGGCTTTTTGCCGGGGAAATATCCAATTATTCCCGAGAGGTTCGATTCGTCCGGAAGGACGGTTCCATCCTCTGGGTCAACCTTACCGTATCGCCGATGCGGGATTTGGAGACGGCGTCGCCTCACGCGCTGCTTACGGCCGAGAACATCACCGAGCGGAAGGTCACCGCGGAACGGCTCCAATGGGAAATGACCATGCAATCGGCTCTTGCCGGCCTGTACGAACCTCTTGTCGCGCGTGATTCTTCCATAGCGGACGTGGCCGCGATCGTGCTGGAGCAGGCCAAGTCGTTGACCGACAGTGAACACGGCTATGTGTCGGAAATCGATCCCGACACGCGGGACATGACGAGCCACACCTTGACCTTCATGATGGGAGAAAGTTGCCGGGTGGCCGAAAAGGAGGGGGCGGTCTTTCCTTGCGGCGCAGACGGCCTGTACGCCAAACTGTGGGGGCATTCCCTCAATACGAGGCAAGGCTTTTTCACCAACGCGCCCCGGTCTCATCCCTCCACCGGCGGAATCCCCGAGGGACATATCCCTATCCGGCGGTTTTTGTCCGCCCCGGTGACCTTGGGCGCACAATTGGTCGGGCAGATTGCGCTCGCCAACCCGGGACGGGACTACACGGAACGGGACCTCCACGCGATCGAGCGTCTCGCCGAATTCTATGCATTGGCCATCCAACGGAAGCGTTCGGAGGAGGCTCTGCGGAAGAGCGAAGAGAACTTCCGGCAACTTGCCGAGAATATCGAGGAGGTTTTCTGGTCGACCCTGCCGGGGGATCCCCGGCGGATCGCTTATTTGAGTCCGGTTTTTGAGAGCGTCTGGGGAATCTCACGGGAAGAGGTGTACACGAATCCGCTGCGGTGGCGCGAGTCCGTTCATCCGGAGGACCGTGACCGAGTGGTCGCGCTCTATACCGACTTCGTGGAGAATCCGGGCGAATACAATATCGAATATCGCCTCGAACGACCGGACGGCTCGGTCCGCTGGGTTTGGGATCGCGCGTTCGCCATTTACGACGACGACGGCGGAATTTACCGCATTGCCGGGCTCGCGCAAGATATTACTCAGCGGGTGGCCGATCAGGAGAAGCAGGCTCAACTCATGGAAGAAATTCGCCATTTCGCCTATATCGTCTCTCACGACCTCCGCGCGCCACTCACCAATCTTGGAGGATTCTGCGAGGAACTGGACTATGCGATGGAGCTCCTGCGACCGGTGGTCGAAGACGCGCTCCCGAGCCTGCCCGAAGAGCGCCGCCGGGAGGTGGAAATCGCGCTCCGCGAAGATTTTCCCGAAGCCGTAACCTTCATCAAGTCCTCGACCGGGCGTATGCACGGACTCATCGACGCGATTTTGAAGCTCTCCCGACTGGGACGCTCCGAACTCACCATCGAACGGATCGACATGAACGCGTTGATCCGCGAGACCCTCGGGATGATGGCCCATCAGATCAATCAAGGCGGGGTGACCGTCCATGTCGACGATCTGCCCGACGCGCATGCGGATCGCATCGCCATGGAGCAGATTACCGCCAATCTGATAAGCAATGCGATTCAGTACCTCGATTCCGACAGACCCGGTCGACTCGAAATTACGGGCGCGGGTTTCTCGGATGAGACAGTCATCCGGGTCGCGGACAACGGGATCGGCATTCCCGAGGAGCATATCGGCAGGATCTTCGAGATCTTCCATCGGGTCGGCCAGACGGACGCGCCGGGAGAAGGGATGGGCTTATCCTATGTGCGCACTCTGGTGAGGCGTCACGGCGGAAGGATCTGGTGCGAGTCTCAGCCGGGCGTCGGTTCCACCTTCACGTTCACGATTCCCCGCATGCGGGAGGCGTCCAATGAGGAGCGCGACGCATAGCAGGATTTGAAAAAAACCCTTTCAGAGCGCCGCTCGAGCGGAGTTTCGCACTGATTCGGGCCGCCGGCTGGCGACGTGACCACGCATCAGAGAGGCGGGGTCTCGCTCAGGAGGGAGAAGAAGGGAAGCTCTATGGGAATGGGAAGGGCGGGAAAGGCCGCCCAGCCGCCCGGAACGATCGATAGGGGGAAGTTCGAAGGGGGAGTCGTGCTCCCCCCTTCGAATGCGAGCGCGAGGCTCTTGCATTGTGTGTGAGGCGCTGCCGTGAAGGGACCCGCCGGAGAGCCCCGACACAATCGCCTCAACAACGTAGAGGAATCGTCCCAAGAATTCGAAGATCGACTTTAGAAGTCTTCTTCGTCGGGCCACTCGATGAACGGCTCTTCCTGCTCGACCATCGCGTTGACCATCAGCTCGACCAGGCCCGTGTACCAGATGCCGGTCTTTTCCCAGACATCGTAGCTCTCCATGACGTCTCGGATTTGACCCTTACAGTTCGAACAGGGCGCACAGACCATCTTTCTGATCGACGGGTCCATTTCGCCCTGAAACGCGTTGAGGATCTGCGTCAGCTTTTTCCGGCCCGACAGCTTGATCTTCCAATCGGTGAAATTGCCGGAACTCATGATGGCAAATCCCGATCCGCCTCCGCAGCAGTAGTTTTCCACACCGTGAGGAGTCATCTCTCGGAATCTTCCCGGAGGCGTGATCGCCTTGAGCACTTCCCGCTGGGGCTTCACGATGCCCATGAGGCGAACCGCGTTGCACGGATCGTGAAGCGTTACGGGGAAGTCGTTCTTGGACGGGTCGAATTTGATCTTGCCGCTCTTGACGATATCCCACAGCAGGGTATACGAGCTTTCCCGCGGAATCATCTCCGTGCCGGGCAAGAGACGGTCGGCGATGACCGACAGCGCCTTGTGCGCATGGCCGCACTCACCCACAACGATCTTTTTGACCCCGAGCTCCTTGCCGATCTCGAGGTGCTTGAGCGCGACGCGTGCAAACTGGACGTCGTCGTACCACAGCCCGTAATTAACCGCGTCGTAGCCGACGAGTTCGGTCGAGAGCGTGTAATTGATTCCCGCGGCGTCGAAGAGAACGGCGAAGGCCATCGGGTTTTCCGGCCAGGACATGAACTCGCCCGCATTGTGGATGAGCAGCACGTCTGCGCCCTTTTTGTCCACGGGGATCTTGATCTTCTTGCCGGTCTTCTCTTCGATGTCGTCTTCGAGGTATTCGATGATGTCGACGATGGCCGCCTTGACCATGCCCGTGCTCGATCCGAACTGAAGCTGCTTGACCGAGCCTTTCTCATGCACTTCCGGAGCGGCGATGCCGAGCTCCTGGCTGAAGAGCTTTCTCAATTCGTGCGTCATGAGCCCGTTGTCGACGCCCACGGGACAGACGCTGGTACAGCGTCGGCAGAGTGTGCATCGATAGGCGAGTTCCGCCAGACGGGCCACGGTCTCCCAGTTGAGATCGATGTCGTGGCCGCGAAGGCCTGCGAGAAGCTTGCCCCCCGGTGAGAGGTACTTCTTGGCGATCTTCCGAAGCACGTCCGAACGGAACGTGGGCCGGTAGATGTCTTCGCCGGTCGACTGATAGACGGGACACGCGTCGCCGCAGGTTTGGCAGCGGGTGCAATATTCCATAGAGAGCATGAACGGCTGGAGAAACGTCCAGTTGTCCGTCTTGCTCATGAGTTTCTCGAGCCCCCGGAGGAACCCTGCAACCAGCTTTTCCTCTTCTTCCTTGGTTTCAGGCTTGGGAAGCGTGATGGCGCTGACGCCGTCGAGCGAATGTTCCCACCGGCCCCTCTGATCGTCCGTCAGCTCGGTAAGGGGCTCCTCCGATTCTTTGTCGTAAGGAGGCGGAAGCGGAGAAAATTTCTCCGGGTCCAACGTAACGAGCGGTTCCCCGCGTTTGGTCGATATTTCTTCAGGTTTCATCTCACAAGTCCTCCGACTATTTCTGATCCTGTTCTGCCCAGGGGTTCGCGGTGGCGACGTCGGCCCACGTCTTCTTTCCGCCTTCGGCGCCGACGTGCTCGGAAGACCATGTCACGGGATAGGCGAGATATTTCTTGATCTTCGCGTCCATTCCCGGATCTCCCACATTCGGCGCGTCATCCCATTTGACTTTGTCCCACATGAAGTATTTGGAGACCATATGGGTCATGTGAGTAAACGGAAAATAGGCCCAGAATCCGATGAAGAGCAACAGGTTGATCACCAGAATGGGGTTGAGTTCGGGCCTGGGCGAAAACGTTATCAAGCTCGCCATGTAGGCGCGGGAAACGGCGAATCCCGGATCCGTCAGCCACACGAAGAACCCCGTGACGAAAATCGCTGCCAGCCACGCGAGGTTCAGGTAGTCCGTCGGGTTGTTGAAGTCCTTCAGGAACGGATCGGTGAGACGCTTCAGGAGCAACCCGAGAGCGCCGATGGTCCCGAGAATGAAGCCGACGACTCCGAAGAGCACGGTTAAGGCCTGAACGAGGGTCGCAAGGGCCGACGCGCCCGGCCGGAGCCCGCCGATTTCCAGCAATGCGCCGATAGTAAGGAAGACCAGCCCGCCGATGGCGAGATACAGACCGAAGTGAAACGGGAACGACCAGTACCACATCGGCCTGTTGTCTTCATGCAATGCCCGAATGAAGAATATCTCGGGAATCATGAACGCATATTGCGAGACATGGTCCTTGTGCCGTTCTTTTTTCCAATGGTCGACTTCTTCGTAGAAAGAGCCTCCCCAGGCCTTGCCTTCGTGGGGAATCGGATAGAGTTCCCAACGCACGTGCATCGGCATGGTGAAGTACTTGACGATCTTCGCGCCGAACACGACGACGAACACCACGAAGCTCGCATAAGTCAACAGTTGAAGAATGTCCATGTCCACTCTCCCTCCGATTTTCTGTATTGAAGTTTAGACGCGATGGGAATAAACTACGGAAGAATCTACCACGCGCCGAACGTTCCCGCCAGAACTTTGTGAAGATCGTCCGGCTTTTTGGCGACGCGCGGCCGCCTCAACCGTTTCGGAATCGGGCCCTAGTCCGCTATACGTCGGCCGTTTGGGCCGCCGTTCGCGGCGCCGAGGCCGAGCCGGAAGGAGATGTGAAAAACCTCGAATTACCGGCCGGTTGCGCCGACAGCCTCCGCCGGATCGGCGGACAAACTCCAACGCCGACCTTCCTGGGGCGCGTTTCCGATCAATGCACAGTATACACCCTTTTTTCGGAAGAGCAAGCGTTCGCCTTCTTCCGCGCCGCCTCGGGTCGTCCGTCACCGGGGTCTCAGTCGCCGGCGACCTCCATATGCCGCAGCTCCTTGCGCAGGATCTTCCCCACCGCGCTTTTCGGAAGACTGTCTCTGAATTCCACATATTTGGGAGTTTTATACTTCACCAGTCGTTCCCTGCAGAATTCAATGATTTCGTCCTCGGTGGCGGTTTCGCCCTCCTTCAGGGTGACGAACGCCTTGACGCGTTCCCCCGAATACTCGTCGGGAACGCCGATCGCGCAGGCTTCGAGGATTTTGGGATGGGTATAGAGCACTTCGTCGACTTCACGGGGGTAGATATTGAAGCCGCCGGAAATGATCATATCCTTCTTTCGGTCCACGATGGTGAAGTAGCCTTCGTCGTCCATGACTGCGATATCCCCGGTCAGGAGCCATCCATCGCGAATCGTCTCCGCGGTCGCGTCCGGGCGGTTGAGATACCCCTTCATGATCTGGGGGCCCTTCACGCAGAGCTCGCCGGGCTCTCCGATTTCCGTTATCTCCTTCTCGTAGTCCTCCACGTCGACCAGTTTGGCGTCTGTGTTCGGCAGCGGCAATCCGATCGTGCCCGGCTTGGTGACCCCGCCGAACGGATTGACAATCACCCCGGGGCTTGTTTCGGTGAGGCCGTACCCTTCACAGATCTGCGCGCCCGTCATACGCTCGAATTCCCGCGTCGTCTCCAAAGGCAGCGGCGCGCCGCCCGAGAAGAAGAGCCTCAGACTTCTCAAGCTGTACTTCTTCAGATCGGGATAATTGATCATACCGTTGTACAGCGTAGGAACCGCCGTAATGTACGTCGCGCCGTACTTGTCGATCGCATCGAGGATCGCTTTCGGTTCCGGCTTCGGAATCAGGACGATGTTCCAGCCGTAGAAAATCGACATGTTCATGATCGTCGTCATGCCGAACGAGTGAAAGAAGGGTAGGCATCCCACCGAGATCTCTTCGCCGTCACGAAGGTCCCGAAACCACGCCCGCCCTTGTTGGCAGTTCCAGGACAGGTTGCCGTGGGTGAGTTCCACTCCTTTAGAGACGCCCGTGGTGCCGCCCGTGTACATGATGACCGCAGCGTCGTTCATGCTGAACTGGTAGGCGTTTCGGATCGGTTCGCTGCGCTTGATCAGGTCGACGAACTCGTATACGTCCGACGCGGCCGGGGTCTTGATGTGCATGTCCTTCTTCACAAAGGGAAACAGCTGCTTGAGGGGAAACGGCAAGTAGTCGCGGATGTGGCACGAGACGACTCCCTTGATTCCCGTCCGCTCACGCAGAGCAAGCATGCGGGGAACGAGAAGGTCGAGCGTAAACAGATAGCGAGCTCCGGAATCGTTGAACTGATATTCGAGCTCCCGATCCGTATACAGGGGATTGTTCATCACGAGAGTTGCGCCGGCGCGCATCGCTCCGAAAAAGGCGACCACCAACTGCACAAGGTTGGGAAGCAGGATCGCGACCTTGTCGCCGGGCTCGACGCCGATCCCTTGCAGACCGGACGCGCATTGAGAGCACATCATATCCAGTTCACGGAACGTTATCCGAGTTCCCTGGAAGGTGAGAGCCGTGTGATCCGGGAACCGGCGGGCGGTGCGTGAGAGCACGTCCGACAGCGTCACGTCCTCGAGATCGACCGATTCCGGAACTCCCGGCGCGTAATGGTCCAACCAGATTTTTTTCATGCGGCGCCCCCGTAATAGTCGAAGGTTTCGGCGGTTATTGAATCGACGACCATTCGGTCGTCAGTCGTGGATGCGGAATCCGCGAGCCGAAACGGAAGCCCGGCCCATTACCGTTCCATTATATGCCGTACACAGGGCCCGAGCCAAGGGCGATCTTAGGGCGGCGCACAAAGATCGGTCCGTGTCGGCTCAGATCGAGTCCGCAATCACCGACCCGAGGTCCGTCTCCCCTCTGTCCGCGGGCGAGCCGTTCACTCCTCCGCAGGATTGCCGCCGTAGAATTCCTGCAATTCCGCGTACAGATCCGGCAGGCGCTTCCGCATGCGGCGAGGCTTCTCGAAATAGGCTTCCGTCGCGACCGCAAAAAATTCGGCCTCGTTCAGCGCGCCGTACGGCCGCAACACCTTGAGTTCCACGCTGTCATTGTCCCGAAGGCGCAGAAAATGCCGGCTCATCACCTTCGCCCAGGGACCGTAATTGTCGCGCGAACGAAGTTTCGGCGTCCCGTCGAACGCGCCGTCCGCGGAGCGATCCAGAACGTGAGCGAATTCGTGGAGCGCTGTCTCGTGCCCATCCCGGGGGTTCGACAGACCCTCGAGGACGGACGGCCACGACAGAACCACCGTGTTCCAGTCCGAGGCCTCTCCCAGCAGAGCGTCCTCCCCTTCCGGGTGTTTGAAGATGTAAGGATAGACGATGATCTCGCGCAGACGGTCGTAATATGAGAGGTCAAGCCGCAGGACAAGCCGAACCGCGCACGCGGCGATCACCACCTTCACTTCGTCCGTGATTTCCATCCCCCCTGCGCCGATAAACGTCTTCTCACGCGCGAAGATGCGGACATAGTCCGTGAGCGTCTGTTTAAGATCGTCCGGCAGGCCCTCGAAGAAGGGAACGCGCTCCCGCAGAATCACCATCCATGCGTCGGGCATGGGTTCGCTGAGGATTCTCCGTCGGCGAAATCGCGTGAAGAGTCCGGCCATCCGGGAAGGGTAGCAGAAAGCCGCGCCGGCGGCAACGAAAGGAGTCGAATCCGCCTTCGCCGCTCTTCCGGCTGCTCCTCACGATTGTCGGCCGAATACGGCGAAATTGTGCTTCACAGGGCTTGAATTCGTTCTCTTCTTACCGTATCGTCTCACGCCCAGGGCCGTGAAAAAGTCGATTGTAAGGGAGCTTCATCGACTTCGCCGCGGAGGACAAATCCGCAGGCCGTATTTCAGGGTTCCCGCACGTGAAACCGACCCGGTTGGGGAGTCGTTGGTCCTGCCGGGCATTGCTCAGCCGGCGTCTCGCGCGATTCTTCGGCCCTCGCGGAGAAGATTGCCGGAAACCTTTTCAGGAGACATCCCGGAGGAGTGGTTCAGTATGAAAAAGTGTGAAGCGGAACGAGACACAATGCCTCCCGACGAGCACGACGAAGAGGCCGAGGAGGATTTCGACGAGAAGGAAGACGACTTGGAACCGGAGGATCCCGATTTTCTTGTTGATTATGAAGACCTCGTATATTCTTGACACATAAGCGGCGAGGCCCCCGCTCCGTGGTTTCCGATGTTCGCCGCACGGGGCGAAGTCGCATGAGCGATGATAAGGGGGACTGCGGATGAAAGAGAAAGTCGAATTGGTCCAAGGCGATATTACCCGCATGGAGACCGACGCGATCGTCAACGCGGCGAACAACCGCCTTATGGGGGGTGGAGGAGTTGACGGAGCGATCCATCGCGCCGCGGGGCCCAAATTGAAGGAGGAATGTAAGACGCTGAACGGATGCGAAACCGGCGACGCCAAGATTACTCGGGGGTACAATCTTCCCGCGCGCTACGTCATCCACACGGTCGGACCGGTCTACCGACGCGGCTCCTCCGGTGAGCGCGAACTCTTGGAAAGCTGCTATCGGAGGTGCATGGAGATCGCCGCGGCGAACGACGTCAAGACGTTGGCCTTTCCTTCGATCAGCACCGGCGCGTACGGCTATCCGATCGAGGAGGCGTCCGACGTCGCGCTCGGCGCGGTTATCGAACAGCTCGAACGCTTCCCTGAGATCGAAAAAGTCTACTTCTGCCTCTTTTCGGACAAGGATTTGAAAGTTTATCGGAACCGGCGCGCCGCGCTGCAAACGCCGGACTAATTGACGGCGAACGATTCCAGCGGTTCGAGCCGTATATCGGGTGAGTGAACCAAACCGCGCACCCGAAACGTGGTGGTCAAGGTCTTGCCGTCCCGTGCGATGAGATCGCCGAAGAGCCCGTAGAAGATCTTGTCGATGCCGACCAACGGCGCGACCTGGACCGCGAAATCCATCCGGCCCTGGCCCGCGAAGTACATGCCCTTGGCGTCGATGCGCGCGGCGTCCGAGAAGAACCTGAGCGGGTTCACTTTCCATTTGTTGTCGATGATTTCCATTTTCCAGCCGACTCGTTCGAACGGCAAACCCTTGGCCGCGATGTCGGGGACGCGGCCGCTGACGAGCGACCCCAGATTCAGGAGCGAGAAGATCTTGGAGAGAACCTCGAAGCGGTGGACAACGCCGTCGTGGAGCCTCACTTCCATCGAACCGGTCTTGTACACCCCGTCGTTTTCGCGCTTTTGGGTCGTGTGCCACTGCATGTGTCCGCCTATGAACGCGGAACCTTCGACATTGACCACGCTTCGATCGCAGAGCAGGCGCTCCGACCTCAATCTGTCCCCCTGGAACTCGATGGAAACCGGCGCCTCGGTGTCTTCGCGAATGTCGAACTTGGCGCTCCCTCGGAGCGCTCCTCCCGCAAGCTCCATCTGCCAGTCCGGCGCCTCAATCAGTCCGCCGGCGCCCTCGAACCGAGCGGAGAAGTGTGAAAACGCTCGGCACGACGTCTTTCCTTTGTCCACCGTGAGTGCGCCAACTCCCTTGGCGCGTCCCAGGAAACGCACCGCCCAATTGGTGTTGATCCACTCCCCCCACGTCACGGAGCTTTTATATTCCGGCGGGGGCGAAAAATCCACGTTGTCCAGAAACGAAAAGTCGAGCGTGATGTCAACCGTCGGGGCTTCCCAACCAACCGCGGATATGGACCCGCTCAGAAGCGATGATCCGATTCGGGCGCGGTCGATAACAGCGGAAAAATTCTTCCCGCGCCAACGAATCCGTCCGGTGAGACCATCCACGGGTTTGTGAAATCCGAAGATCCGGGAAGAAACGTGATTGACGCCTAGGTTCGCTTCAATGGACGGCTTGACGAACCACCCCGGCCCCGCGGCGATTACCGCGTCTCCCTCGAAGCGGCCTCCCGGTTTGAGATCGACCTCGGGGCGCATAATCGGGATGAGGTCCTCGGTCTGGATCCCTTGGGGCGGCAGATTGATCGTCAGCTTCATGCGTCCGTCCTCGCGCCCCCGACCTTTGACGGCGATTCGTCGCCCTCCGATGACCAGGTACGCATCCTCGAGCGTGACCTCGTCCCCCGTTCGCACGCCCGAAGCCTCGATCGACACCGCAGACCCCGCGCGCTTCCTCACATACCAGCCGATTTCCAGCGCGACCTTCTTGAGGTCGATTTTCGTCGAGAACCGCGGTTCGTCGGGCGTTCCCTCGAGCGACAACCGAACCGGGACCGCGCCCTCGATCCGCACGCTCTTAGGAATCTCAAGCAGAGAGCGAAGGTCCGCGGCCCGAATCTCCGACTCGATGTCCACGGAAATCCTTGCCGGAGAATACAAGCCTTCCGCCTGCGCGACGCTCTTGCCTATGCGACCGGTAACCCCGGATATGGTGAGTCGGTTCTTACTGAAGGTGAGCAGTCCGTTCACCTCGGAGATCGCCGGCGAGAAGCCTTCGACTCTGCACGAGAAATCCTCGACCGCAAGCTTCCCCTTCACCGTGGGGTAACTCAGTTTGCCCGTGAGGTGGAGATTGGTTTCCAGCCGGCCTCGCGGTTCCTTGATCGCTCGTATCTGATGCGGGAGGCGTCGAGCGACCGGGCGGGCCGCAAGCAGCGGCTGCAAATCCTCAGCCCGAGCGCGAAGTTGAACCGACAGGTCCGCGAGCGGTTCGCCGGCGCCGAGATTCGTCACTTGTCCGCTGACGAGAATGGGAGACGCTCCCAGCGTGAGGCGCACCTTTTCAAATCGCGCCGTGTGCTCGTCCAGTCGGACCCGGCCCGACGCCTGCCTCACCGGCATTCGAAAACCGGGCACAAAACCGGAGACGCCGTCCATGTACGCGTCCACGGCAAAGCGACCGCGCGAGAAATCGCCGTGAAAGAGATCTTCAAGGTTTCCGTAGTAGGCGCCGTAGTTGACCTTCACCTTTCCCCGCAAGCCCGCGCCTGAGAGACGCTTTCGGTCTTCGGAGCGAATCAGCGCGACGGGTATCAACGGAAAGATTTTGGCGAGATCGAACTCCGCGCGCGCCACGGTAGCGGAGAAGACTCCCCGAGGACCCAGCGGCGTGGGGGTTTCCGCTCGGCCGACCACGACCATGCCGGGAACGCGGGCGAGCTTGAGATGGACCGCCAATCGTCCGTCGCGACGTTCCGCCTCAAATCGGAGCAGCCCTGCAGGGATTGTGGCATCCGGGGAGAGCGTCAATCCTTGTCTCGGCGTCACCCGATCGAGTTCGATTTCCCCTTTCACGCTGAACGCGGTTGACGCCCCTTCCACCTCAAGACGAGCATCGATGAAGCCGCCGGAAAGCGGGAAACCCAATCCGAGGCCGCGGGCGATTTGTGCGATCGCGTCGGCCGGAAGACGCCGTCCCTCGACCCTGCCGGCGCCGGACCATTCCGATCCTCCCCATGGAGTAGTGCGAATCTCGCCCTCAGCGTCGAATTCGCCGGGCGTCGGTGAAGCCGGCAGTCGTCCCCGAACTTCGATTCGCCCTGCGCCCTCCAGGCTCACTTCGCGGGCCTTCACGTTCACGTTCTCCGCGACCATGACGGCAGCCGAAGCACCCGAGCTGTTCGAGCGCACAACAAGCCGAGCGTTGCGAATCTCGACATTGTCGGCCTCGGGCGAGAGCATAAAACCGCCCCTCGTATTCTCGGCCGGTTGGACCAAGGACCCCGAATCCTTACCGTCCGCCGGATGAGAAAGATACGCGGTCATATCCTCCACAACCGCGCGTTCCACCGCGGGAATCCCGCGCAGGAGCGACGTCGGACGAATCACCAGGGAGGCTTTGGGAATGTGAAGCAGCGGTTGATTCTCCGCGTGATCGATGAACGTGCACGAGTTGAGGATCAGTCGAACGCGGCCTTCCGGCATCCACTCGGCCTTCGCCGACGCGATGGAATATCTCCCGCCTCCCGCCGCTTCCAGTCCGTGGACGAGAAGCGCGGCCAGTCGATCCTCCGGCATAAGGACCGCGACATACAACGCAGCGCCCGCGCAGAAAAAGAGAACACCGACGAGTCCCGCGGCGATTAGTGCGCGCAGCTTCGGACGTTTCCCGCCCGATCGGGCCGGAGAGGGCTTCCGGCCTTCGCGCGGAGTGGAAGACTGATCCGTAAGGGAATTCATGATGTGGGCAGGACCGTTTCAGAACGAACAAGCCCGGCTCTCGCTCTGTATGACGGGCGGCTTCGCTAAACGATCGGATGCGCCTCCTCACGACGATTCGGAAATTCCGAGTGTACCGCGGCAGATTCCGGTATCATGCGACGGATTCGGAGCGTATCATTCTCGCCGACTATCCCGATTTCGGATCTAGCGTCGTGTCTGCTTCTTCAGTCTCGAGATCTTCCGTCTGAGCGTATCGAGTCGAGCCGACTCCGCGCCCGCTGAGCGCTCTTCATGTCGTACTTTCTTCAGTTCCACAATCTTTTTCTTGAGTTCACGGACACTTCCGGTTTTCTTCCTCTGCGGCGCGGGAATGCCGCGCGCTTCGCGAATAATTTCGAGCAGCTCTTCCTTATTCATGCCGTGAGCGCCGACGACGTCCGGGAGTTTGAGGGCCTCTTCTCTGAGTTCTTTAACCGTCCACTTGTCGAGGGGTTTTTCTTTCTTCTCTTTTTTCTTTTCCGCCATATTGCGATCGCCTCCTGTTGCAAGCGAGCTCATAGTTAAACGACTATTATGAAAAATTCCTCAAGCGTTCGCAACCGTTTTCTAAAAAACATTCCTCGTAATGGTTCACCGGGCCTGAGGCGGCTCTGCGCCCGGTGAGGCTTGGAGGGGGAGACTCATCTCCCCCTCCAAGCCTCACCCATCGAGATATGAAGGGCTTGTCGCTATCCCGGTGAACGGTTACCATTCCTCGACCCCCCCCCCTCACGGTCGCCGCTTCCAAGGTCCCCTGTTCCACTCGATCGACCGGGTCACCTTCCCTCCTGGGCTTCCGCCAGCATCTGGAGGTCGAAGCCTTCTTTGCGATTGCGTATGTCATAGTAGAAGATGACCAGACAGACTGCGGCGTAGACACTCAGGGCAATGCCGGCCGTCATTTCCACAAGCTGGAGCCCGAGGCTCTTGACCACATTGAAGATCAGCCCCGCCGTCTCCGGCAGCGTCATCGCAGCGAGGGTCAATACCACATCGATCAGCTGAGCGGTCAGCCGGATCGAAAGGCTGAAAACCACGAACAGGAGCATAAGAGCCGCAAACCGCATGAAATAGCTGCGGGGCCATTCGCCGCCGGTCTTGCCCGAGAGTAGGTTCCAGCTTCTCCTCAGCGCGGCGCCGTATCCCTCATTCTCGATGATAACCACCTTGTCGTACAGGAGCATCTTGAACACACAGTAAAGGCCCGCGACCAGAAGCGGCGGCCAAAGCGGTATTGACCAGTATGGGCTCCCAAGGAGCGCCCGTGAGGCAAACCAGAAGACAGCGCCGAGGAGCACGGTCGTCACCATAAGTCCCAATGCGACTGCGCTGAAAAGCGCGGACGTCAGAGCGAATTTGGCCAGTCGCGAGAAGACGAAGCGATAGGAATCGCCGATGCGGACCTCGCGGCCCAAATACGACATGGAAACCGCGTGAATGATCGCGCCCGAGCCGAGGAAGTAGACGACCGTCAGAAGTATGACGAGCAGCAGGCCGAGTATCACGCCGGCGACAATGAGGGACGTCGTCAGACCCCCTTCGCCGCCCACGAACCAACCGGCGAGTCCGACCATCCCGAACATAAGCCCTACTCCCACGAGGATGGCTATGTTGATGAGCCACGGGATCAACAGTATCCCAAGCAGCCTCAGGAAGCTTTTCCTACAGACTTGCAGGGCTCGATCGAGGATTCCCCCTATTGAGAGCGGTTCGATATCGAATTCCGAGTCGGCGCGCATCGCGGGCATTTCGACCGTAGCGGGATCGACGCGCACTTCGCCGGTCGTCGCTCCCGGGGCGCCCGTGTCAACAAATTGGGTCGAGCTCATCATCTGTTGCTTTTCGAGCAACTCGGCGCCGGGCAGGATCATGGTTTGCGCCACGTCCATGTCATCGCGGGCCGGCAGAGGAGGAACAACCTTAACGACGGCCCCCCGCGCCTCGAGCATGTTCACCAGACGCTTTGCGCGATTGAGCGGCGCGGACCGCGTCAGCGTCCAGGGGAGTTGGTCGAGCTTCTTGGCGATACGCTCGGGAGGGAGGCTCTTGGTCACCCGAGCCAGAAATTGAGATGTTCGGTTCTTGGCCGCGTCGTCCTTCACGTTGATGATGATCACGGTGTACGTCGTGTCAGACGCTTCCTGAGCCATGCCGGCTTCCTCCAAAGTTCAGTGGGTCGCGAGGGCGCTACGCTTTGGCGCTTATGACAGAAGCCCTTTCCGTCGCTCTCCATTCAATAGTACTACAGGTTGCGGGCGGAAAAATAGCTAGAGAATTCGAGTTTTTTGGCGATACAGGGCCGCCGCGGTCTCCAAAGCGGCCTCGGGATTCCGTATGGACGACACTGACCGGCCCCCTTTGCCGAAGATCCGATCCGCAATCGACTGAGCCAATCTCCGTCTGTGCTCCTCGTTCAGATCGTCTCGACGAAGAAGGAATTTCCGGATAAGTCGGTACTCCTCGATGGTCATCGAGCGGGCCGTATCACGGATCAGGGGGTTATCGTCCGCAGTTCGGACGGCCGTCTCGGGAATGATCTCCTCATATTCGCGCGTGTCTCGAATGACGAGTGTCCCTGCGGTGAAATCCCCCAATCGTCGGTTGCGCGAGTCGACGATCATCACAATGAGGCCGATCGGGTAGATTTCCCCCAGAATATCGACCAATCTCAGAATGTTGCGAATAGCCGCGTCCACGAAGGTAAGGGGGCGACCGTCCGCGCGAATGACCCGAATTCGCTGGGTGTATTTCCCAGGCGTTCGTCCGCTCCACACGTACTCGAATATCATAAAATAGCACACGGAGATCAGCCAGTACACGATGATGCCGAATGCGATCAGCCATCCGCCTGCGGACTTGAACGCGGATTCCAGCCGGCTCATCAACGAGGCCGTTTCCCCGACCAAAAAGAGCCCCAGTGAGAACATGAGAATCAGTATGAGAACCGCAAAGAGACGGATAAGACGGTCGATTATGTACGCGATGCACCGCGCGCCCACTTCCGCGGGCTCAAAGCGCAATTCCACCTGCTCGGGGGTCTCGATGACGATCTTTTCAGAGTTCCGGCTCATCCGCCGTCCCGTCACGTGATATACTCGGGTGGAGCGCGCCGTGGACGGCTGCGGCGCGATTCAGCGTTCGGCCCGGGATAAGCGATCCCCGGTACACGGTTCAACCTCGGCGGTCGACGACGAGAGGCGAATTCTCGGCCTCCCCGCCCCTCTCGAAAGCCCGCCGGATGTCCGAAATTATGAAAAGACGACAACCGCGATGAATATAAACGAGTTCATAGAAGAACGCAAAGGTGAATGGGAGCGGCTTGAGGCCCTGTCCGCGCGATTTCGACCGGGATCGGCCAATCGGTTGTCCCGGGACGAATTGTGGGAGCTTGGGCGGCTCTATCTTGCGGTCGTTTCCGATCTGGCTTTGGTGCGGTCTTCCGAATTCGCATCGGAAAAGGACCATGAATTGACCGCGTACCTTAACGGCTTGGCAGCGCGTGTTCACGGTCGGATTCATCGGACTGCCCCGTTTCGCTGGTCGTCCGTTTGGAGATTCCTGGCGTTCGAGTTTCCTCGAACGGTTCGCCGAACTTGGCCCTATTTGGCGATATCGACCTCCGTTTTCGCGCTGTTCGGTGTCGCAGGCTTTGTGACCGCGCTCACCCGACCGGACTTCATGGAGCTTGTGCTGTCGGATCACGTCATGTCGTCGGTCGAAAACGGCGACGTCTGGTTCAAAGGATTGTTCGCGGTTGCGCCTCAAGCCTCCGGCTTTTTGATGACCCATAACATTACCGTGACCTTCCTTGTGGTTGCGGCCGGCATAACGTTCGGAGCGGGTACGGTCTATCTTTTGGCGCTGAACGGTCTTTTCTTCGGGACCGCGGCGGCGTTGTGCGCTCTGCACGGTCTTTCGGTCCCGTTTTGGTCGTTCGTTCTGCCCCACGGAAGTCTCGAGCTGACCGCGGTCTTCATTTCGGGAGGGGCCGGTCTGATCATCGGGCATGCGCTCGTGGATCCGGGAAGATTTCGCCGCTCCGAGTATTTGTCGATCCGGGGAAACAGTGCGGCTCGGCTTGCGCTGGGATGCGTTCCATTGCTCGTTGTCGCGGGCTTCATCGAAGCCTTTCTCTCTCCGTCACCGCTGCCGCCCCTGTTGAAATTCGGAATAGCCGTCCTCTTATGTGGTTCACTCGCCGCGTTCTTTGTTTTCGCCGGCGTGAACCCCGATCACCGGCCGTCTCGGGAGGACCGAACACATCCCGAGCACGCGACCGGACTGCAGGCGCATCATGCTCGAACCGGCCGCAAGATCCGTCCTCACTATCCCCAATGATCCCGCCTTCGCGGAGGTGGCCGGCGCGTACGTGAGCGCGGTCGCGGAAAAGGTCGGGTTCGACGCGAGCGACGTTTCGGCGCTCAAAACCGGTGTGACCGAAGCGGTAAACGGTCTCATCGACTATTCCTTCGATCCCGGCGAACGGGCCGACCTCCAGGTGGCCTGCGAACCGACTCCGGAGGGACTCAGAGTGACGATCCGGGATGAGGGTCTTCCGCTCGATCCCGACTTCATCGATTGCGGAGACGATCGAACGCCGGCGGAGGGAGACGACGCAAAGGCTTGTTCGGTGCTCTCGCGGGTCCATCAATACGTGGACGAGGTGGTGTTCCGCAATCTCGGGCGCGCGGGGAAAGAGACCGTGCTGATAGCGTACCTGAGAACCTCCGAAACGGCGGACTTCTACTCGGCCGGCGAACTGGAAATCGAACCCGAGCCCACGGGCGAGCTCCCGGCGAGCGTCCAACCCCGGCGATGCTCAGTGAGGGATTTCCGTTCGGAAGACGCGATGGAAACGGCGCGCAACGTGTACAAGACGTATGGATACACGTACGCGTACGAGCACATGTATCGACCCGAGCTTCTCGTGGAACTCAATCGGAGCGGTCGGGTCGCTTCGCTGGTCGCGACGTCCGAGGACGGCCGGATCGTCGGCCATGTCGCGCTCATGCGATGGAATCCCGATTCCTTGATTGTCGAGATGGGATCGGGAGCGGTGAAGCCGGAGTATCGCGGTCACGGGTGTTTCAACGAGCTGACCGCCGGGGCGCTCGACAAAGCCCGCTCTCTCAACGTCATGGGGGTGTACGGACAAGCGGTGACAAATCACACGTTTTCTCAGCGCACCGCCCACAAATTCGGATTCCGGGATTGCGCGATCTTCCTGGGCGTCATTCCGAGCAGCGTCGTCTTCCGAGGTATACGCGATCGACTCGAGCAGCGTGAGAGCCTGTGCGTTCACTTCCGCTATCTCGATGAACCCGAATCCGTCGCGATCTATCCGCCGGCTCGACACGCAGATATGGTGAAGCGTCTGTACGAGAACCTCGGCGCGCGTCCGACAATTGTGACCGAGACGCCTGAGCCCGAGCCGGAGGGAAACGGCGATGCGATCGTCGAAACGTCATCGTACAGGGTGTTGAACGCGGCGAAGATCGAAGTTCGGCGCTCCGGCGCAGGCGTGGTCGAGCAGGTCGAGTCCGCGCTCAGGGATTTGCGCTTCAAGCGGATCGATCAGCTCACCCTGTGGTTGAATCTCCACGATCCTCGCACGGCCGACCTTACCGAACCCCTCGAGCGGCTCGGCTTCTTTTTTGCCGGCATATTACCCGGCGGTGTCGAAGGCGGCGATGCGATGATCCTTCAGTACCTCAACAATGTTCCCCTTGATTTCTCGAAAATCCGATTGGTGTCGGACAGCGCGAACGCGCTTCTCGAATACATCCGTGACATGTTGGGAGCGCCGTATCGTCCGTAGGCGGACATGGGCCAACCCGAAGTCCACGGCAAGGGGAGCGCCTGTCGGATCTGCTCGATCGACAGGCGTGACGGGTCTGCCGAGAAAATCGATCGAGTACCGACGCGGAGCAATTATTCGGTTCTTTGACACTTGCCAACCGCCATGCACGAAATTATCTTTGTGCTCAAGATATGGGGAATCATGAAAAGCGTAGGCCTTTGAGGCAACGTACGTGAACGCTTTTCCGGAATAATTGGTAATTAGCGGGAACTTGAGCTTCCAACATCGGAAGGGGCATGCGGCGCCGCATTCCTTTGAAGCGGCGTCCGTAGACACGGGCACGTGTCCGAGCAGGCGGGGCGTTCGATTTGATAGATACGAGCCGACGACGCCGGCGGTTTCACATCCGCTCTCATGGCGCTTTCATCCCTATAATCTCCGACACTGCCTTATCTTCCCTCTCCCCACCGTTTATGCTCTTCCCTATTGCGACGCTCTCTCTGATTTGGATACCGGCTGTTTTGGTCCGTTCTCCGTCGGTCCTCCGTTTGTGCGGTCACGCGCAGCGCGGGATAGGCGTGTCTTCGCTCGCGTTTTCCATAGACGGGCTGCGCCCGGCTCATGTCAAATAGAGAAAGGAGGTGATGAGGATGCCCGAGCGACTCAAATGTCTCGACGCAATGGATTTTATCAAAGACTGGACCACGTGGAGAAACTCCCTCAGCGAGGCGATCGCCGAGGGGAAACGCGTCGGCCTCTCCGATGAGATGATCCAAAGTCTGAGCGTGAAGGTCGGCAATTTCTTGTCGGAAAAGGTTTGTCCGGGCAACCCGGAAGAAGCGCTGCTCAAGGAACTCTGGGACACAGGCACGGCGGATGAGCGGCGGGCGTTGGCGGCGATGATTTTCAAGGCCGTCAAGTAGAGGACAAACAAAAAAAGTGATCAGCGGTAAAATTAACGGAGGTTTATCATGGATGTTCGAGATTATTGCGATAGCTTGGTCAGCGAGCTGACCGGCTGGAAAGCCAAAATGTACGATGTGATGCGGAGAATCGATAAGGTCCCGAGCGGAGACAAGGATAAAGTGCTCTCGCAATTGAATGACATGCACATCGTCTTCGAGGAATTGGACGCCCGGATAGCCAAGCTGCGCACCGAGTGCCCGACGGAATGGAGCCCGGACAAGCTGGAGGTCGACGGCGCGCTCGGGCAAATTCGATCGAAGTGGGATGATCTTTGGGCCAAACTGCCCGCCACCGCAAGCGCGTACGAAGTGGAATAAAACGCTCTGAGCTACAAACCCGAGAGGGGCCCGACGCGGTCCCCTCTTGGAACACCGAAGAGCGCCGAAAGACGCCGGGAGGCCCTCGAGCGGACCGGCGAGGATCGACGCTCATCCAAAGTGAGGAGATTCACGAGCATGACCGCATTGAAAAAGGGAGATCCCGCGCCGACGTTCGCGCTCACCGATCAAAACGGGAACACGGTGCAGCTTTCCGACTTCAAGGGAAAGAAGCTCCTTGTCTACTTTTATCCGAAGGCGGACACATCGGGGTGCACGAAACAAGCGTGCGGCGTGCGGGACGCGGAGCCCGATCTGAGCGCTGCGGGGATCGCGGCCGTGGGAATCAGTCCCGACAAACCCGATAAACAGAAGAAATTCGACGACAAACACGGGCTGGGGTTTCCGCTTCTCTCCGATGAGGATCACGCAGTCGCGCAGGCGTACGGAGCGTGGGGGGAGAAGAAGATGTACGGGAAGACGTACGAGGGGATTATTCGCTCGTCGTTTCTGGTCGACGAGAAAGGGAAGATTGTCGACGCCTGGTACAAGGTCAAGCCTCTGGATACGGTTCCCAAGGCGCAACAGGCCCTGGCCGCGCTGTAAGGGCGTGTGTCGAGCTGGAGTCAGGGCTGCACGGCAAGGGAAGCCCTTGATGGGAGAGTCGAACAGCGGATCGACGAAGCTCGCGTGTTTGCGCGAAAAGCCGTGTACCTCGGAAGCGAAACATCCAGCTCGATTCGACGCTCTTCAATACGGGCGCTCTCAGCGGCGGCTTCCTTTTGGGACCGGCCGATGAATCGGCGTGAGGGCTGCTCATGCGCGTATCGGGGGATTCGACGCCGCGCCGGCTCTTCCATCGGCGACTCAAGCTCGACTCGTCCGAACAACCTCCCCGACGCTTTCATACGGAGTTTTTGCCATGTACGTTTCATGGTCGATCCTTTTGTACAACGTGATCGCGGTCGTCGCGCTGATGGTCGCAGTGTGGCCGTTCAGCGTGATCAAGCGCGACTCGAGTATCGTCGACGTCTTCTGGGGTCTCGGCTTCGTCCTGGTCGCATGGAACACCTTTGCGCACGGAGAGGGCTACATTTGGCGGAACCTGCTGGTAGTCGTCCTCGTGACGATCTGGGGCTTCAGGCTCGCGCTGCACATTTACGCGCGAAACCTGGGTAAAGGCGAAGATCCGCGCTATCAAGCATTCCGACGGAAGGCCGGCGACATCTATTGGTTCACCAGCCTCTTCCAGGTCTTCCTTCTACAGGCCCTGCTGCTCTGGATCATTTCGTTGTCCGTCCAAGTCGCGCAGATGCGGCACATGCCGTTCCATTTCACCTGGGTCGATTTCGTGGGGCTCGCGTTGTGGATCACGGGATTCGTGTTCGAGGCCGGCGGGGACTATCAGTTGGCTCGATTCAAGGCGAACCCGGCAAATAAGGGAAAGGTTCTGGACTCGGGGTTGTGGAGATACACCCGACATCCGAACTACTTCGGCGAGTCGCTCATTTGGTGGGGCATATTCCTGATCGCAGCTGCCAACCCCGAAAATATCCCGGTCGTGATCAGCCCCGCGCTTATCACTTTTTTGCTGCTCAAGGTTTCAGGGGTAACGCTGACCGAGAAGACGATCCTCAATTCGAAGCCCCAGTACGAGGATTACATGAGGCGTACCAGCGCGTTTATTCCGATGCCGCCGAAAGAGGCACAGGCCGAAGAGAGCGATTCGACCGAATAGACGACGAGAGCGGCCGGCCGGGTCATTTTGGATTCACATTGATGCGTACAAGCCGGCCCGCTTGATCGAATAGTAGGCGACGATGAGCGCTTCACCGTGGAACGGCAGATTACGGTATGCGCCCCGAGCGATCGCCGGGGCTCTTACGGCGGCTTTGACAGCCGTGCTCCTCGCTCCGCCCATGCTGGTCGCCACGCTTTTTTTCTCTCCCTGGAAGACGGGGCGTTTGGCCGGATATCTCTGGTCCCGCGCGGTCGCGACCGTCTTGGGAGTAAAAGCCGACCTGATCGGCGGTCAGAATGTCCAGCCGGGCGCTTCGTACATCGTGACGCCCAATCATCAGGGAACGCTCGATTTTTTGGCGCTCGAGCTGGGGCTGCCGGTCAAGGTACTCTGGGTGATCAAGAAGGAGCTCACCGGAATACCGTTCTTTGGATGGGCATTGGCAAAAAGCGGCGCGGTCCGGCTGGATCGGTCCAATCCCGCACAAGCGATACGGGCCCTCAACCGGGGATCGGACAGGCTGACCGACGGCTGGTCCCTGCTCGCCTATCCCGAGGGGACCCGTTCGAAAGACGGCGAGTTGGGAACGTTCAAGAAAGGTCCGTTCATGCTTGCGGTTCAGACCGGCGTACCCGTCCTCCCGGTCGCCATCAACGGGGCGCACAAGCTTCTCCCGAAAAACTCATTTGCGTTCAGACCGGGGCGAATGACGCTCACCCTGTGTGATCCCATCCCCACCGAGGGGCTCACGGTAGACGATGTTCCCGAACTCATGGCGAAGACGAGAGCCGCGATCGAGCGGCGACTGGATCTCGACTACGATCCCTTTTTGTAGCCGGCGGATCGGACGGGGAGTCCCCCCGGCAGTCTCGATGCTCGCCGCTACTGGGACGGTCTGAGCTTGGATCTGAGGTGATCCGCAAGCTCCTTGTCCATGTTCTTTATATGATGACGGATCCACTCGTCGAGTTTCTCGACGATCTCGAGGGCGAGCTGTGAATCCTTTCCGCCGGCTTCGTAATCGCGGATGACCTTCACGACGTCGGTGGCGAATTCGTCGTGAGCTTTCTTGTGCCATCCGAAGCGTGGGAAATCGTACTTCTCCATGATGTTTTCTTCGGCGTTGAAGTGCTCGAGGGTGTATTTGGCGCAGAACTCGACCATCCGGCCGACCTCGTCCGCTCCTTTTTCCGCTCGAACAGCCTGAGCGAGCTTATTGAATTCGGCGAACATCTCCCGGTGCTGTTCGTCGATTTGTTTGACGCCGATCTTGAGATCAGGGGTCCATTCGATTGTGTCTCTCATGGGCTCCTCCCAACGCGTCCGGTTCGTTTCACGTCCGTAATCGGCCCGGCAGATCCCGAGCCGACGCCCCCCCGGACGAACGCGCCGGCTTGGCTGCGTTGTCGTGAACTTACCTCACCCGTCCGCGAAGACGCAAGCCGTTCCCTCGATCGAGGCTCCCGTGACCGTTGGCATTCTCGGGCGTTCACCGTATACTGGCCGACGAACACGGAGTCGGCGGAGCGCCGTTGTCGGCCGAGGCCGCGCGCGGCCCGACTCTCAATTTCGGATAGGTTGATATGACTGTCCGACGGCTTATGCTCGTCATACTCTGCTCGACGGTTACGCTTTTCGGCGCGGCCTGCGAGTGGTTTTCCCCGGCGGAGGCGCCCTCCGTTCCTGAGACGAAAGGTCGTTCCGTCGCGGCTCGCGAGCCGAAACCTCCCAAGGACGGCATTCTCGCGTCCATCAGGAAGCGGGGAGAAATTCGGGTCGGCATGCAAGTCGGATATCGGCCGTTTCAAATGGCCGGTCCCGAAGGCGCGCTGATCGGTTTCGATGTTGACGCGGCCGAGGCTGCGGCCCATGAGCTCGGCGCGGGTTTGCGCATTGTTCGGCTCAAATGGCAGGAGCTCCTCCCCGCGTTGGCCGAGGGGAAGATCGATGTGGTCATGTCCGGCATGACCGTCACGCCCCGACGCAACATGGAAGCGGTTTTCACCGACCCCGTCCACGAAACGGGCCGGATGTTCCTGGTGCACAGAAAGAACGCGGATCGATTCCGGAAGCCCGAGGATCTCGACCGGCCCGGCGTTTTCGTGGTCGCCCGACCCGGCGGCCTGGGCGAATTCAATAGTTCGAAGAGCCTGCCCAAAGCCGCGCTGCGCGAATTTCCGGACGTCCGGAATGCGGTGAAGGAAGTGGTCGAAGGAAGGGCTCACGCCTTCATCGATGACGAATTCACCATCCGTCTGGAATGCGCTCGTAGGCCCGACGCGCTGATCGGCCGGTTCGAGCCGCTCACGTACGAGACGGTGGCATGGGCGCTCCCGCCGGGCGACGGACATTGGCTCAACTGGTTGAACAATTTCATCCGCGCGGCCGAGCACGACGGCCGGCTGGATGGATGGAAGAAGAGGTGGTTCCGAGACTACTACCTGGACATGATTTCCACCACCGGATCGACGCGCCCAAAGCGTTAGTCCTCTCGGAAATACCCCCTGCATGGGAGAATTGTATGAAACCGACCACGCCCCTTACGGCATTCTCTGATAAACCGTCGCTCATAGATTCGCACGCTCACCTGGAACTCGAACCCCTTTCCCAGGACCCCGAGTCGGTCATCGGCAGGGCGCGCGCCGCAGGCGTACGTGCGATCGTCACCGTCGGGATCGATCTCGAGGACGCCCGTCGGGCGCTCCGCATTGCCGAGCAGTTCGACAATGTGTTCGCCGCGGTGGGATACCATCCGCACAACGCCAAGGACGCGGGACCCGGCGGCGTGGGAGAAATGGAACGACTGGCTCGAGGACCTCACGTGGTGGCGTACGGAGAAATCGGCCTCGATTTCTTCAGGAACCTGTCACCGAAATCCGTGCAGAAGGCGGTGTTCGCGGAGCAGCTCGAGGCGGCCAAGGCCCTCGAAAAACCGGTGGTCATCCATCTGAGGGATGCGTACGAGGAAGGCTTGGACATGCTCGAGGAGGCCGCGCCCTTTCCCCGGGGCGGCGTTATCCACTGCTTCTCAGGGACTCAGGCCGACGCGGAACGGGCGCTCGGCCTTGGATTTCATATCTCGATACCGGGAACGATCACGTACAAGAAGAACGACCGGCTGAGAGCGATAACCTCGCGCCTGCCCGCAGAGCGCATTCTCCTGGAGACCGACTGCCCGTTCCTCGCGCCGGAACCCAAGCGGGGAAAAGACAACGAACCCGCGTACATCGTTCACACCGCCCAAGCCGTTGCGCGAGCCCGCAATTCAACGCTCGTGGAGATCGCCGCGGTCTCCACGTCCAATGCGATTCGATTCTTCGGATTGCCTCTCGAGGCGTAGGCTGAGGAGGAAGAAGCGCCGGGGGGGTGTTGTTCCGCAAGGTTCGATCATTTTCCCCCGGTAGCCGAGGACATGATCTTCTCGGATGACGATCGCACGGTCAGCACCGGGCAGTCGGCGGATCGTACCACGTTTTCCGCGGTGCTTCCCATGATCAGGTGCTGGATGCCCGACCAGCCGTGGGTGCCGAGCACGATCAGTTTCACGTCGTTCTCATTGGCGAAGCGAACGATTTCCGTCGGCGGTACGCCGACCGCGCTGTGAACGGTGACGAGGGGCGCGCTCTTGCGGCATTCGTCCGCGACGAGGTGGAGCGCCTTGTCGACGGACTCTCGTATGCTCTTGAGGGACGCTTGGAGATCGGGCGGCATCCAGTCCTCGACGGTGGGATATCCGATCTGGGACGCGTTGATCACGTGCAGAACCATCAATTCCGCGTTGAAAGCCACCGAGTACTCGACGGCGTATCGCCGCGCAATACCGGAATTTCTCGAGAAATCGCTACCGAAAAGAATTCTCCCGGGTATCATGCCGTCGTCCTTGAAATCTCCGTCCGCATACACGCGCCGGCCACGCGACGGGTCCACATTACCATCGGGCCGGCCGGAAGAGAAGGTCAAATCAGGCGCAGCCGGCGATTGCGACGGGAACGGGCGAGGCCTCGGGACGATCAGCCGAAGATCGCGCGGCCGACCGTCGTTACCGCGATTCAAGCCGTTCGACGCGCTCCGGGAGCGGCGGATGGGAGTAATTGAAGCGCACATAGAGCGGATGGGGATTCAGATTGGCCAGGTTGTGGGATGCCATCTTCTTGAACGCCTCGACCAGCGGGGCGCCCGATTGCATGAGCTCCGCGGCGAAATCATCGGATTCCCGCTCGAATTTCCGGGAGAGCGCGGAAGCGACCGGCCGCACGGCAAAGCCGACGCGCCGCAGGAAGATCCCTATCAGGAAGAGTCCGATCCACGGATGGGTGAAGTTCGCGTGGAAGGTTCGATAGATCGCCGCCCAGTTGAGCAGCGCGTACGTCACGTAAAATCCGACGAACATGACGACCGCGGACAGGAGAAAGGACTTCAGGATGTGTTTACGTTTGAAATGGCCCGCCTCGTGAGCCAGCACCGCCAGAATTTCGTCATGGGTGTGCGATTCGAGGAGCGTGTCGAAGAGCACAATTCTTTTGGTCTTGCCGAGGCCGGTGAAATACGCGTTCGAGTGAGCGCTCCGCCGGCCCGCGTCCATTCGATAGACTCCCCGGGGCTTGAAACCCACGCGGCGAACCAGATTCTCGACCTTCTCGGCCAGACGCTCGTCGTCGAGGGGCTCGAATTTGTTGAAGAGCGGAGCGATGAGAACCGGGTAGAGCACGGTCAAACAGAGCTGGATCACCACCGCGAACGCAAATCCCAGAATCCACCACCATTCCGGGAAGGTCCGAATCAGCCACAGAATCGGCGGAATCGTCACCGCGATCAGCAGGATCGATATGCCGAGGCCCTTGAGATTATCCGTAAGCCACAATCCCGGCCCCGCTCGATTGAAGCCGTATTCTTGCTCGACAACGAACGTGTTGAAAAGGTCGAAAGGAATGTCGAGGACGAAGAATAGAAGAGCGAGCGCAATGAAGAACCCCGTCCCCGCGAGAAAGTAGTCGGCGGCCAAATCCGCGACCCAACGGTCGAGCATGACGAAAAAGCCGGCAATAATAAGCCCGTACACGATCAAATCGATTATCACCGTGCGAATGATGCCCACGAGAGACTTGTCGATCGTGTAGTTGGTAATGCGCTCGAGTTTGTGCTCGTCAATGACGCTCTTGAAGCCGGCTGGGACTTTCCCGCCCTCCGCCTGCAAATGCGACAGGTTCAGCGCCTCCAACCAGAGCGCCACGGCAAAGGGAATGAAATACGCGATAGTGAAAATGACGGATATGTAGTTGAATTCAATCATCTATCAATCCACGGGTGAGCGCTCAGGGACGATACTGAATCGGCTCGAGCGCTTCGGCGACAGGCTGCCGTCTAGAATGTGCGAAATGTCGAGACCGTGTCAAGTCGGGACTGTTGCGGGGTCGAACGGGAACGCCTTTGCGGAATCGTCGCCGGCTCGCGGAATGACCCGTTGCGCGGGACCGGACGCGACATTATAATTGAATTCCTTCCAAGGCGCGCCGGTCGTCGCCGGCAAATCCCACGGGAGCTCGGGGTTTCCCAACGTGATGCGAATAGCCGGAATCATATTCACCGTTATCAAATGGCTGCTCATAGCGGTGATCGCGGTGGAGGCGTTCAGCTTCATCGTCATCGCCGGCAGTAATTATCTTCTCTACGGTCATCCTCGAGAGGGGAGTCGTGCGCAATACGACCCCTATACGCTTTTCACCATGGCCCACGGACTCCGCAAGACCGCGTACAACTCGAGCGCCGCGGACGAGCGATTGAACCGACTCATATGGATGTTCGGCGGATCGACGACGCGCGGCGCGACCGAACGGGACGAACGCACGATTCCAAGCCTGCTCGCCCGAATCCTCAACGCGGAGGGCAAACCGCTTCATTTCACCGTGCGAAACCTCGGTGTGAATTCGTTCAATTCGCTCCTCGAGGTCAAGTTCCTCCAGAAAATGCTCATCGATGCGGAGCGCCCGCCGGATCTGATCATATTTTACGACGGTTTGAACGACGCAAAATACTTTGCGGAGCATCGCACGCCCGACGCGCATCATGGGTATCGCCGGGTCAAAGCCCTCATCGAGAGCTATTACCGGAGTTGGTTCGGCCTTTTCAAGGCGCTGCACGCGGCCGTTAACGCGTCGTTTACCAAGGAGCTGTGGGACAAGTTCCATCAGGTGTTCGTGCCGCTGAAAGCAGGATCGCCCGAAGTGGAGCGGTTTGCCCGTTCGGTCGAAAAACGTTACGATCATGTCGACACGATCGCACGCTGTTACGGCGCGGACTTCGTCGTCTTCCAACAGCCGGTTCTCTGGGTGGAAGACTGCCCGGAGCCGGTGAAGACCTTCGAGCAGGAAAAGAGCACGATAACCGGGGCCGATCGTATCGCGGCCGTTCGTCGAAACTTCTCAATCCCCTACCGAGCGGTAGCCCGAAAACTCGAGGGGAGGCCGTACTTCGTGAACTTCGAGAACATCCTGTGCGATCGAAGGGCCCCGGCGTATCAACCGGACGGCGCGCACCTGACCTACGAAGGCCGAGCAATCGTCGCGCGACGTATGGCCGACGCGCTCCTCAGTCGTATCGTCCGACGCGACGCGGCCGCCGACAAAACGAAAAAGCGAGGTTCGACAGACCGTGAGGAAAATCGGCCCTGAAGCTTGCGGTCCGGTTACGCCCGCGGGCGAGGAATCCACGAGAAAGGCCGAAAACGTGAAGCTGGCCGTCACCATCGATGTGGAAGAGGAAGGACTCTTCAGCGGCGAATATCGTCCGGACGCGGTTCAGGTCGCGAACGTCGAGCGGCTGGAAACGCTCGACAGCCTCTTCACCGATCTGGAGATCCGGCCGACGCTCATGACCGCGCATTCAGTCGCTCGGGTTCCTCGATGCGCGGAGATCGTCCTTCGGCTTCGAGATAAATGGAATGGAGAGATCGGCGGCCACCTTCATGCGTGGAACACCCCGCCGTTCAAGAAGCTCCCCTATCCGGCGCCGGTCCCGTCGGAGATGATGCCCGAGGCGCTCCTGCGATCCAAGACAACGACGCTTTTCGAATCGTTGGCCGCGATGGGCGTGGAGCCGCGCTCCTTTCGCATGGGACGCTTCAACCTGGGACCGAAAATGCTCCGAATTATCGAAGAGTTCGGCATCGAGGTCGACAGCAGCGTCGCTCCCATGCGGTCCTATTACGGCGGACCCGACCACCTGGCCGCTCCGACCGATCCCTATTTTCCCGATCCCGCCGACCCTTGTCGGCCGGGCGATTCTCCGGTCTTGGAAGCTCCGATGACGATCGTGCCCGTGGTCGAGAATCTCGGCGGCGTCCTCGAATCCATGCGATCTCGGCGGATTCTTCCTGGGGCGCTGGTGTCGGGATTCGCCAAGTATATTGGCTCGCTTCCCGCTCAGCCCCTCTGGACGGGAACGAATCGACTCCGAAAAGCCGTTCGCCTCCACAGGCGCCGGGGCGGACGCGCGCTGACGATCTTTTTCCATTCATCGGAACTCCTTCCGGGCGGATGTCCGCAACATGCCACCGACAAGGACGTGCGGCGCTTCATCGAGAAATTACGCCGCTTTTTCACTTGGCTTCGGTCCGACGTGGGTGTAGACTCACTGACTTTGTCGGAACTCGGAGATCTGTACCGATCCTCGCGGCGGGTTGATGACCGATCCGATCGCGGCGGGTTCCGAACAGAGGCCGACAGCAGATGAGACCTCCCAAGACCGCTTACGTACTTCTGTGGTTTCCCAAGCCATCGGAAACGTTTGTCTTTCGGGAAACAGTCAATTTATGGCGTATGGGTCTCGACCTTCACGTCTACACGCTCTATGGGGCCCTCGAACAGGGTCTCTCCCATGAAATGCGATCGGTCTCCGATCGCGTGGAACGGCTGGGACTTCCCTATCTGCCGATAGCGCACCGCGACATCCATTACTGGCGACGGCGTAATCGTCAAAGAGTTCGGGAGATTATGCGTGATCCCGCAGTATGGCGATGGGCCGGAGCCGAAAAGACCGGCGAGAAACTCTGGGCGGCTCTTGCCGGATTCCGACTGGCCCGGCGATTCGACGAGGAGGGCATCGAGCATATTCACGCGCCGTGGGCTCATGGTCCGGCCACAGCCGCCTGGATCGCGTCGCGGCTTACCGGCATACCGTTCAGCTTCACGGCTCGGGCGTGGGACATCTATCCCCCGGACGGCGCATTGAAGGAGAAATTGCGCGACGCGACGCTTGTCCGCAGCGAAACGTTCCACAATATTCCGTACATAGGGGGATTTCTCAACGGAGACACGAGCAAGATCCACCTCACCTACAACGGTATCCCCCTCAAGGAGGGGCGCGAAGCGCCCGTCACGATGCAGCCGCCGTACTCGCTCCTCGCGATCGGGCGATTCGTCGGGAAGAAGGGCTTTGACTACCTGATTCGCGCATGCGCGATGCTTCACCGCGAGGGGATGGATTTCCGACTCACCCTGGCCGGTGACGGTCCCCGGGAGGGGCAATTCCGGAGACTCGTCTCGGAAGCGGGTTTGGAGAATAAGGTCTCGTTTCCCGGCTTTGTGCCGTATGACTCCGTCCCGGAGCTTTTTCTCGCCGCGGACATGCTCGTCATGCCGAGCGTGGTGCATTCCTCAGGCGATCGGGACGGTATTCCCACGGTGATCATGGAGGCGCTCATGCACCGGGTTCCCGTGATCGCGACGGACGTTTCGGGCATCTCCGAGGTGGTGGAGGACGGGGAAACCGGACTGCTCATTCCCGAAAAGAACGCGGTCGCGATCGCCGAAGCGGTGAAGCGTATGACGTCCGATCGCGTTGCGGCGATCTCCATGGCCGAACGCGGGCGGACCAAAGTGCTGGAGCAGTTCGATCCGGAGAAGAATCACCGACACGTCCTCAGCCTGTACACGCGGCATATTCCGACCGACCCGACAGATTGAAGCGCACGTAGCCGTTCACCGGGATAGCGATAAGCCGTTGATATCTCGATGGGGGAGGTTTGGCGGGCGAGATGAGTCTCCCCCTCCATTCTCACCGGGCGCAGAGCGGCCTCAAGCCCGGTGAGCCATAACAAGCGCACAGGGGAACCGCTCTCGGACGGGCGTCCGAGGATTCCGCGCCGGCCAAAGACGTCCGTACGATTCATATTCATGGGGAGAGCGATGAAGAGCGCATCAAAGGAGGCCGGCATATGAAACGCTTGGCGCATGGAATGACGGTGGCAGTGGTCATTATCGCGGCCGCGGTTGTATTGTCCCTGATTCCGTCCGTTATTGCGGCCGACGCGGATGAATGGCGGGAGCAATGCGAAATCGAATGCAACGAGATCTTCGGCGGGATCGGCCGTTTGCGACCGCCGGCGACCGGCGCGGTCGCTCAGCACTGGGCCCACTGCATGCTCGAATGTGAGAGGAATTACTGGAAGAAATGGGACCGTGAGATCGAGCGTGAAACGCAGTGAGGACTCGAAGGCGCCCGAATCGAGGCGGATCAGTCGGCGTCGAGCACTTCCCTTATCTTCACTGCGAGCCGCTCCATGGTGAACGGCTTCTGAAGGAAGTGAACCCCCCGTTCGAGCACCCCGTGGTGAACGATGGCGTTGTCGGTGTATCCGGACATATAGATCACCCTCACGTCGGGTCTCGTTTTTGTGAGCCGCTCATAGAGCGTCTTGCCGTCCATGTGCGGGAGGACCACGTCGGTGAGAAGCAAGTCGATGCGGCCCTCATACGCCTCGGCAAGCTCGAGAGCTTCAAGCGGGTCCGCGGCGATAAACGTTCGATACCCCAGGAGATCCAACACTTCATGGGCGAGCCCCCGAAGTATCTCTTCATCCTCCACCGCCAGAACAGTCTCGGACCCACCGGGGAGTTGCTGCACGGGCCGCTGTTCCGCGGGATGGTCCGTTTCCGCCTCGACCTTGGGGAGATAGACTCTGAACGTGGTCCCCTGTCCCGGTTCGCTGTAGACCGTTATGTGACCGTTGTGCTGCTTGACCAGCCCATAGACGGTTGAAAGTCCCAACCCCGCGCCTTCGCCCTTCGGCTTGGTGGTGAAAAAGGGGTCGAAGATCCGCGACACGGTCTGCGTGTCCATGCCCGTTCCCGAGTCGGTGACTGAAATGACCGCGTACGCCCCCGGCTCGACGTCCGGGTGCATATCCGCGTACCGCTCGCCCAGATAGGCCGTAGCGGTTTCGAGCGTGAGCTTGCCGCCGGTCGGCATTGCGTCACGGGCGTTCACCGCAAGATTGACCACGATCTGTTCCAGCTTACCCGGGTCCGCTTCCACTCTGGGTCCCTTGACTTCCAGCAGAGTGACGAACTCGATATCTTCGCCGATCAGTCGGCGGAGGAAGGTCTCGAGGTCGCCGAGGACTTCGTTGAGATCCAGGACGCGCACCTCGAGCAGCTGTTTGCGGCCGAAGGCCAGGAGCCGGCCGGTTAATTCAGCGGCGCTCTCGGCGGCTCGGTTGATCTGCAGCAGTTTGTCGTACTCGGGGGTGTCGCTGGGGAGCTGCTCCGAGAGCATCGAGGCGAAGCCCATGATCGCGGTGAGCTGATTGTTGAAGTCGTGGGCCACGCCGCCGGCCAGGCGACCGATCGCGTCCATTTTGGCAGCCTGACGAACCTGTTCCTCGAGTCGGCGCGCCTCCGTCACGTTTCTCCCGACCGCATAGATCAACTGCTCCTCGGCGACCGGGATGAGATTCCACGATATCCATCGATAGGTTTCGTCGGAGCACAAGCATCTGTTTTCATAGGCGAAGACGGGTTCGCCTGCTCTTAAGGTCTCGATCGACCCTTCGAGGCCCGTTCGATCTTCGGGGTGAACGAACGTGATCAGAGGCTGTTCGAGCAATTCCGATTCCAGCCAACCGAGTGTCTCGGTCCACGCGGGGTTGATTTGTCTGAGGAATCCGTCGAACCCCGCGATGGCGAGCATGTCCCGCGACAAGTTGAACAGCCGATCCCGCTCCTCGCGGAGACGTCGGCGCTCGGTGACGTCGAGGTACGTTCCGGCCGCGCGTGTCGGTTTGCCCGACTCGTCTTGCTGAACGACCCTTCCGCGTACAAGAATCCACTTCCATTCGCCGGATTTGGCCCGCACGCGATGTTCGATTTCGAAGACCGGGGTAACGTGCTTGAGGTGCTTCCGGAACGCTTCTGAGACTGCCGCCTTGTCGTCGGGGTGTACCACGGCCTCCCATGACTCGATCCGCGGTTCGATCTCGTTGGGCGCGTAGCCGAGGGTGTCCGCCCATACCTGATCGAAAGACAGTTCGCCGGTTTGGAGATTGCAGTCCCACAGTCCCAAGTCCGCGCCCATCAGGGCGAGGTCAAGTCGCTGTCGATTCTCTCGAAGTTCCCGGACGGTTTTCTTCCAGTCGTCTATATCGCGGGTAACCGAAAGCACGTGGGGCCCGGAGTTCAATTCGATGATATTCGAGGAGACGAGGCCGGTCTTAGCGGAGCCGTCACCGACGATGAAGTCCGCCTCGAAATTGCGAACCCGGCCGTCTTTTCTGAGCAGGTCCAGGAAGCGTTTTTGCGCATCCCGATCCTTCCAGATTCCGACCTCGTCCGGCGTCTTTCCGATGATCCGTTCTCGGTCGTATCCGCTTAGATTGACGAACCCTTCATTCACGTCGACGTAGCGGCCGTCGTTCATTGTGTTCAGATTCACGGCGTCCGGGCTTGTCTGGAAAACGGTTCGGAAAAGGGCTTCGCGTTCTTTCAGCGCGGCCTCCGACTCCCTGCGTTCCGAAACATCCCGTACAAAGGCCCACATGCCGGCTCTACGGCCTTCATCGTCAAACCGGAGATAAGCGCGAACTTCAACAGGGAAGACGCCGCCGTCCTTGCGGATGTACTCCTTTTCATACACGTCGGAGTAGGATCGCTTGAAGACCTGCTCACGGATGATCTTCGCTTCCCGGTTACGCCATTTTTCGGGCGTGATCTCTTCGTAGGTCAGCCTGCGGAGTTCCTCGGCCGAGTAGCCGAGCATCTCCTCAAATGCGGGATTGAAATCGACTATGCGGCCGGTCTCGTCGACCGAGGCCACTCCGTCGCGCAGATTGCCGTAGAGCTCACGATAACGCCGCTCGGATCGGCGGAGCCTGTCCTCGGCGGCCTGCTTTTCACCGACGTCAACGATCACGCCTCGTACGCCGCTCACACGACCGTCGTGATAAATGGGCGCGGATCGAGCGAACACCGGAAATCGCCCGCCGTCCTTGCGCAGCGCGCGATATTCGGCGATTCCTCCCGATTGACCTTTCATGGTTTGTGCAAGCGTGTGCGCCGCGTACTCTTTGTCCTCGAGCGCGGTGAGGTCGAGGACCGTCAGGCCCCGTTCGAGATCCGGGTCGGAGTAGCCCAGGGCCTCATAACCCGTCCTGTTGAGGAAGGTGAGTCGCCCTTGGTCATCCGCTTCAAAGACGATCTCCGGGAGGAGGTCGACGAGCTCGCGGAATCGCTCTTCACTACGGCGGAGCGCAATTTCCGCGCGGAGGCGCTCAGCGACCTCCTGTTTCAGGTCTTCGTTGCTGCGGGTCAGTTCGGCCGTGCGTTCGCTCACGCGACGTTCAAGTTCCGAGCTGCTCTCACGCAGTTCATCCACGAGGTCGTCCTTCTCGAAGCGCAGCCGGATCGCGTCCCGAATCAGGATATGCACGGAGCGGGCCGTTGCGAGGAGGGCGCCCGAGAATACCAAGCCGACACAGCCGAGAATGACGTGGGTCTCCGTGCCCTCGAGGAAGAAACGGAAACAGATGGGCAGGGTAGGGAGAAGCGCGGAGGGGACCAGGCTTTCGGTGACCGCGGCGTGCGCCATGGTCGTCGACGCGGCGATTCCCGCCAAGAAGACGGCAAGAAGGCATTGATGCGTGAAACTCGCGTCGGGAAAGAGAGCGATCGAACCCACGCCCCACATGCCCGCGTTGAGACCGTTGAGAAGGATCAAGCGACGTCCCTGACGGAGCGTCTCCTCATCGTCGAGCGTTCCTCGTCGGATTTCCCGGACGGCGCCGTATCGGGGAATCTGGACCACGAGATAAATGGTCAACCATGCGACGATACGAATATGAGGAACCACGTTCCACAGCGCGGCCGAAAGAACTACTGCGGCTACGGCGGCCCCGACCATGCCCGATTGGGCCTGATCCGGCAATTGTCGAATCTGCGCGGCTTTTATTCTCATTCCGAGTTTGAACTGGATGCGTGTTGTGAATTACCGGCCGTAACGCAGCACGGGCGAACCACTCCGTCTTCCCGCGGCATGCGATTCTCCGCCGGATTCCCCCGTATGCGTCAAAGGCGTCGGCCGTTAGCTTGAACGCGACGCCTCCTGTCGACCGCACATCGTCAAGCATAGTGTATCGAGGAGAAGAATTTCAAATCAAAACGACGCGGTTCCGCGGAATTGGGTGAAGACCGACCCTCCGTCGGGCGGACGCTTCCCCGAGGGGGGGCTTGGGCAGGCGTGTAAGATCCTGACGGCATTCCGATCGCCGGCGGGATTAACCACCCAAAACCTCGCCGTCCGCGCGGATCTGATTGTTTCCGTCGAAGGATTCGTGTGGGGACAGTCCGAGGTGGGCGAGTCTTTCGGTCGGCCTACGCGCCGGCTTTCGGGCCGCTCCAGTAGCTCATGAACGTCTTCATCACCACGCGATCGTGATGTTTGGACGCGTCGAAATCGTCCCAGATCCGTTCACCCAACTGCTGCGCTTCCCGGAACGCGCGCCACGCGTTGTCTTCCCACGGGTCCGAGCCGGTGAAGCCCTTGAGTTTACCCCAATGCTTGTGCGCGGCTTTCAGATCTCCCTGTAAGAGGGCTTCCGCCCACGCGGTTCGCAGGAAACCTACGCCGAGTTCATCATCGGCCGGGCCGGGTTGATCTCTATATTGTCGGGCTGATTCGACGTCGCACCAGTCGCCCTTGAATTCGTTCGGTAAATGTCGCGCCTTCGTGAACATTTTGAACGTCCCTCCATCACACGTCGCTGTACCCGTTAGTCAATGAGCCCGACAATAAGTTCCCGATCCGGCCGGTCCGACGAGTTGGAGCGCTCGACGCAGCAGCTGTCCGCAAAGGTACGAGGAATGTGTCTCTCTGTCCGCTGAACCGACCCCCGGCTGCGGGGAGGCTGTGGATTCCGGGCGATATCCGTCATTGACCGGTCGACGCAGCCGCGTTATGGTGAAGCATCGTCCGCACGGTGTATGAGCCTCGGGATTTGCCCGACGACGATCGTTCGGAATCGCGGCGCCTGTTTCCCGAGAGGCGCTTGTTCCACATCTCCAACAGTAGAGGAGGGATTGAAGAATGCGCAGGTACTGGTTCCTTGGACTTTTGGGCGCTTTGGCGCTATTTTTGCACGGTTTCGCTTCCGCGGAGGAGAAACCCATTAAGATCGGCGCAATGTTCATCAGTTCCGGCAAATTGGGGGGTTACGGAATCAACGGGCGCAGAGCGATCGAGTTGGCGGTGGAAGAAATCAACGCGGCCGGCGGCATTATGGGCCGCAAACTTGAGTTGGTCTTCGGCGACACCAAACTCAAGCCGGATATCACCGCTTCGCTCGCAGAGCGCTTCATCAAAGACGACGGCGTGGATTTTCTGATGGGACCCACGTCGAGCAAGATCGCCATGACCCTCTCGGAAATCGCGCGAGAGAACAAAAGGATCCTTGTCGTCACCCAGGCCGCGACCGACGCGCTCACCGGCGCCAAGTTCAATCCCTATCTCTTCAGCACATTGAGCAACGCAATGATGCATTCTCGCTCCGGCGCGTATTTGACCGCCTCGAAGCCGCACAAGCGCTGGATGTGCGTCGGACCCGATTACAACTACGGTCACGCATCCTGGCGCATGTTCAAGGAGAAGCTTGCCGAACTGCGGCCGGACGTGGAATTCGTCGGCGAAGTCTTCCCGAAACTCATGGCCAAGGATTACACCGAAGCGATCGAGAAAGTGCTCGAAGTCAAACCGGACGCGGTCTGGTGCCCGCTCTGGGGCGGCGACGCGGTAGGCTTCATCAAGCAGGGGCTCAAGCATGATCTGTTCAAGGACATTCAATTCGTGATGCCCTGCGGCGGAGCGCTCGAGGTGCTCATTCCCGTCGGTAAGGAAATGCCGGAAGGGCTCATCATGTCGACGCGCTACTTTTTCACCACACCCGATTCCCAAATGAATCACGATTTCGTAAAGGCGTACCACACGAAGTACGGCGAGTATCCCGATTACATGGCGGGCGAGACCTACGCCGGCGTCTACTTTCTCAAGGCCGCGATCGAACGGGCCGGGTCGACGGACGCAGACAAGATCATCGAGGCGGTCGAAGCCCATCCCTTCGCGTGGGAAACCCCGGAAGGCTGGAAAATCATGCGGAAAGCCGACCATCAGGTGGTGGAAGACGTGATCTGGGGCGAGACCGTCTTCACCGACAAATATGATTTTCCCGTGCTTAAGAATATTCAATCGATCCAGGCCGAGCAGATTTGCCGCACTCCCGCGGAACTCAAAGAGATCGTCGAGAAGTATCGTAAATAGGTAAGTTTTGTCTGTGCCGTGACGGACGACGAGTCGACGGCGTTTGCCGCGTCGTCGACTCGAACCCTTTCCAATCTGATCATAATCAAAGCCGATTGTCCGATGCGGTCGGGTCTGCCGCGCAATCCTTTATTTCGGAATCCCTGAAGGAAAATTCTTTGCAATTCCGGGGAAGTTGGCTCACACTGACCGCAATTCTCGAGCAATATCCTGGGGAGGCGCCCGAACATGCGCGGAGAGCAATCGGCGCGGCAGTGGAAAATCCTTCGTCTTCTCGAACGACGCGCGAAAGGGATGACGGTCCGGCAATTGGCCGAGGAACTCAATGTCCCGCCACGGACCGTGTACCGTGACCTGGACGCTCTGCAAGCCGCGCAGTTTCCGCTGTACACCGAACGGGAGAGCAAGAATTCGTACTGGAGACTGGTGGACGGGTACAGACGAGGCGTGGCGATTCCGTTCACAACCAGTGAGCTTATGGCGCTCAATCTGAGCCGAGATCTTCTCAGAATCTTTGCCGGGACCATCTTCCACGACAGCATTGAAAGCCTCTTCGCCAAAGTGAAGCTCTCGTTGAATCCGGAGACCCTTCGATACCTCCGCAACCTTGCCGGACAGGTGCGGATAGGCTTCGGCCCGCCGAAGCGTTTCGAGGAATTCGCCGACTCGACGGCGCGCGTCAGTGACGCCGCAGCTCGACGGAAACGCGTGAAGATCAAGTATCGAGCCGTCTCGACCGGCGAGACGACCGAGCGGCGGATCGATCCGTATATGGTCTGGGCGATGAACGGTGCGTTCTATCTGATAGGTCATTGCGCATTGCGCAATGCGGTGCGGACCTTCGCTATGGACCGTATTACGGCGGTCCGCGTAACCGACGAAACCTTCAGCGTGCCCAAGGACTTCTCTCTCGACGATTACCTGCAGACCGCGTTCCGGGTCATGCGCGGGGAGCCCGCGCGGGTGAAGATCCGATTCTCTCCCGCCGCGGCCGAGGTGGTGCGGGAACGGATTTGGCATCCCACACAAGAACTCCGGGATTTGCCCGACGGCGGTCTGATTTGTTCGCTGGAGGCGCCGATCAATTACGAAACGCTCTCCTGGATTTTGGGCTTCGGCGCAGAGGCCGAGGCGCTCGAACCGCCGGAACTTCGATGCGCCATTTCAGACCAAATTTCCGCGCTCGGCGCGATCTACTCATCGGGTCGTACGGCCCTCTCGCAAGCCGAATGAAAAAACCCCGTACGTTTGACCGTATATGACATAGGCGCGCGCGAGAGTGGTTCTATCATCGAAAAAGGAGCGCATCATGGACAAGGCGATCGAAGGGTTTTTCAAAGGTATCAAGGTGGGGGCCAAGCAAAGTCACAAGAATCTGACGCTCTACTGCCTGCTTGCCGCGGATGAAGTCGAGGAAGATTTCCTCACGGTGGATCGGGCTCTCGAAGAGGGCGCGCTGACGGTAACCGAAATGGATGAGGCGGGAACCGTCCCGGAACTGCGCGTGCGGAACGGTTCCCGCCTTAAGGTGCTCATGCTGGACGGCGAGGAGCTCGTGGGCGCGAAACAGAACCGCGTGCTCAACACCACCGTCCTGATCGCGGAGGAATCGGAGACCGTGATCCCGGTTTCGTGCGTCGAACAGGGAAGATGGTCCTACGACACGCCCCGGTTCGCAAGCGCGCGGCGCGCCATGAGCGCGGATCTCAAGCGGAAGAAGACGCGATCCGTCTCCGAGGGGCTTCGTACGCGGGGGAGGTTCGATTCGGATCAGGGCATGGTCTGGGAGGAGATCACCGACAAGTTCGCCAGGATGGAAGCCGCTCCCTCCGCGACCATGGCCATGGCCGACCTCTATGTGGAACACGAGGATCTCACAACCGAGTACATGGCCGCGTTTCAGTCCGTGGATAGACAGGTGGGGATCGCGGTCTTCATCGACGGAAGACCGGCCGGCGTGGAGATCCTCCGGAAATTCGACGCGTTTCGGGAACTCCACAGCAAGCTGGTGAGCAGCTACGTGATGGACGCGCTTGAAACGGTCGGCCGAGACGCGGCGACATCGAAAGCCTCGAAGGCGCGGGTCGCCGAGCTCTTCAACCTCGCCAAAGCCGCGCCGGCGGAGCGGAGGAATTCCGTCGCGCTCGGTCTGGATCTGCGGCTTGAATCACCTGATATTGTCGCCGCGGGGCTCGAGTACAACGACAGCGTTTTCCAAATGAGCGTATTCCTCAACGACGATGGTGTCGAAGACGCGCCCAAACCCGGAAACATGCGGAAAGCCTCTCGAAGGAGATCGTCGATTCAGCGATAGTCGATTCCCCGGGGGCCGGCGCGGACGGTCCCCCGGAATCGCTCGATCTTGACATGCGCGCGGAACGCCTTAATCTGGTTCAAAGGTGCGGGAAGACGCGCCCGGTGGGGGCAAGGCGGGCGCGGTCCCGCGTTTCGATGAAAGGAAGACGGTGAACACGGGATGAACGATTTCGTGGCGCAGCATGAAGGGACGATCAGGCTCTTCTTTTTTTTGGGGATTTTTGCGGCCGTGGCGTGGGCGGAAACCGTGTCGCCCCGCCGAGAGCTGCTGACATCCAAAAGCGGTCGGTGGTTTGCCAATATCGGCATAGTGGTCATCAACTCGATCCTTTTGCGCCTCGTCTTCGCAGGGGCTGCGGTGGGGACGGCTCTGATAGCCGAAGAGGGCAAGTGGGGGCTCTTCAACAATATCGCGATCCCCTATTGGGCGGCCGTTGCCCTGTCCGTGCTCCTGCTCGACCTGATCATTTACCTGCAGCATGTGATGTTTCACGCGGTCCCCGCTTTGTGGCGTCTCCATATGATGCACCACGCGGACCTGGACTTCGACGTGACCACGGGAACGCGCTTCCACCCCGTCGAGATCCTCATCTCGATGGTGATCAAGGTGTCGGCCGTTGTGGTTCTCGGCGCTCCGGCCCTCGGCGTGGTCATCTTCGAGATTCTCCTGAACGGGACCGCCATGTTCAACCACGGTAACCTCAAACTCCCGGTCGGGTTGGACCGCGCTCTCCGGCTCATCGTCGTCACTCCCGACATGCACCGCGTGCATCATTCGGTGTTTCCCACCGAAGCCAACAGCAATTTCGGATTCAACCTGCCCTGGTGGGACCGTCTCCTGGGCACGTACAAAGCCCAGCCGATGAAAGGCCATGACGGCATGACCATCGGCCTGCATCAATTCCGCGATCCGTCACGACTTACCCTCCCCTGGATGATCGCTCTTCCGTTTGTCGGACAGACGGGAACCTATGCGATCAACCGACGCGGCAGTCGCGGGAGGTCGAGTTCCGACTGAACTTCGAGCGCATTCGTAAGAACCGTGCCATACCAATGCGCTCTCCAAAGAGTAAGATTAAGGCCCTCACCGTTGCTCTCCCGGCGAGACAGGGGACAAGATTTTACGTTCACTGATGTTGTCCCGTGTCCTCCCCGGGTGGCCCGGACGTCATACGTCCGGGCGGCGCAGCCGCAAGAGGGGTTTTTCACCGAAGCGCCGGTTGATTTCTCGTAATGGTTCACCGGGCTTGAGGCGGCTCTGCGCCCGGTGAGGATGGAGGGGGCGACTCATCTCCCCCTCCAAGCCTCCCCCATCGAGATATCAACGGCTTATCGCTATCCCGGTGAACGCTTACGATTTCTCAATCTCCGGCGTTCATCCCGTGAAGGCGCGCCGGTATCATGGCCGGGGGCGCCACGCGATCGACGCGCCGGCCGTCCCACGACGTCATTGCCGGCGAAGCGCAGCAATCTCAGCGTCATGCGGCGACGACGGTTCTCTTTGACGCGCCTCTCGGTTTCCTGTAATCTCTATTTACTGCGTTAAAAGGCTTTTCACCGGGCGTTTCCGATAGTTCGGCGACTGGGCGACCATCCGACGCGGGTCGGGTCTGTGCGTCTTTTCGGGGAGAGGGCCGTGACGGACTCCGAGATTGATACGGGCGCACCTCACGGGGAGAGCGCACACCTCCGCGCGGCACAGGTGAACCAGCTCTATTCACAGTCGCGAGCAGGGCTGCTGGGCGCGCAGGTCAGCGCGTTGATCCTGCCCATCGCTTTGTGGAACGCGACGCCGTTGTGGCGCGTCGGGTTATGGCTGGCGGTCTACTTCGCGCTTCAGATTCCCCGTAATCGTTTGGTGAGGGAGTTTCACAAGCGGCCTCGGCTCGGCCCGGAAGCCCGCGTTTGGGGCAATCTCTTTGCGGCGGTGACGATCGCGTCCGGATTCACCTGGGGGATGGCCGGCGTCTTCCTCTTTCCCGAGAACTCGGAATTTCAACAGTTTCTCCTCGCGCTCTTCCTGGCGGGTATCAGCGCCGCCGCCTCGGTCGTATACGCTCCGTTGAAAGAATGCTACCTCCCGACGGTGGTGGTGGAAGTCGCGCCCATATCGTGCCGGTGTTTCTACGAAGGCGACTGGCTCCATGTCCTGATGGGCGTGGTGATGCTCGTTTTCCTGGCCGTGCTCCTGGTAACCGGTCGACATGTGCACAATATCAACCGCGAATCTCTCATGCTTCGCTTCGAAAAGAACGACCTTATCGAATCCCTCACCCGGCAGAAAACCGTAGCCGAGGACCTCAACGCACATTTGACCGCGGAAATGGCGGAACGGGAACTGGCCCAGAAGGCGCTCGCCGAGAGCGAGGCCAAGTATCGGCTTCTCGTGGACAGCGCACAGGAGGGAATATTCGTCGCTCAAGACGGAATGCTGAAATTCGTCAATCCCCGTTTAATCGAGATCACCGGCTTGAGCGAAGAAGAGCTTCTTCGAGAACCGTTCGCCAAGCTTATTCATCCCGACGACCGGGAAGGGATGATGGCCGTTCGAGATCGCATCACACGCGGTGAAGAATCTCCCTCCCGCTACTCGTTCCGGATCGTCAATCCCTACGCGGGTGTCTTCTGGATCGAGTTGGACACCGTCTTCATCGAATGGGAAGGCGCGCCGGCCGGACTCTGCTTCGCAACCGACGTAACAGAACGTAAGGCCGCCGAGGACGCGCTCAAGGAATCCGAGGCCAACTACCGGACCATATTCGACGCGGCCAACGACGCCATTGCGATCCTCGAACCGGCGACCGGCCGCATCGTGGACGCGAATTCCCGGGTGAGTGATTTACTGGGAGTGACCCCCGAACAGATTCAGGGTCGAACGTTGGAGGTTTTCACGAGCGGGAGCGCTACGACGGAGGATGGAGACTATCGCGCGTGGCCGCTCAGCCCGGGAGAGATCGATCAGCGGCTCGTAGAATGGCGCATCGAAGGACGAGACGGTGAGGAGATCTGGATCGAGGCCAGCCGGAAGCAGACCGTAATCGGCGGACAAGAGAGAATACTCGCCGTCATCAGAGATGTAACGAAACGGAAGGAAGCGGAAGACCAGATCAAGCGGTCGCTCAAAGAGAAGGAAGTGCTGCTCAGGGAGATTCATCATCGGGTGAAGAACAACCTCCAGGTTATGTCGAGCCTCATGCGGCTGCAGTCCCGGCACGTGAGGGACACAGGCTATCAGGCCATATTCAAGGAATCGGAAAATAGGCTCCGATCCATGGCGCTCGTTCACGAAAAGCTCTACCAGTCGGAGACACTCGCCAAACTACCCGTCGGAAACTACATTTCCGGAGTTCTCGATCAGGTCGCCCGCACGTACGGCGTGGTGGGGTCGAGAGTGAAACTGAAGACCGAAATCGAGAATATCGACATAGGGGTGGACACGGCGATCCCCCTCGGCTTTATCGTGACCGAGTTGTATTCCAATTGCCTCAAGCACGCCTTCCCGGACACGCGTCGAGGCTCGGTCCGCGTCGTCCTGCGATCCGCTGAAGCGGGACGCTTGGAACTGATCGTTTCCGACGACGGAGTCGGCTTGCCGGAGAATATGCCGACAGATGGGGAGAGCTCGCTCGGACTGAAGTTGGTCCGGATATTCACCCAACAGATCAGGGGAACGATGACCGTTGACGGCAAGGACGGCGCGGAATTCCGCATCGTTTTTCGTCCGGCGCCAAGGTCGAAGAGGTCGTGAAATGAGTCGACCGCATAGAATCCTTATCGTCGAAGACGAACGGTTGGTGGCCGAAGATCTGGCCGAATGCCTGCGGGCGTCGGGATATGCCGTAGCGGGCATCGCCGGGACCGGTATTGAAGCCGTCGAGATGGCGCACACGCAGAAGCCCGATCTCATTATCATGGACATCATCCTTAAGCAGGGCATGGACGGAGTCGCCGCCGCGCGGAAGATTCGTGAAGTCGCGTCGATTCCGGTGGTCTATTTGACTGCGTACACTGACCGCGCAACTCTCGATCGCGCCAAAAAGACCGAGCCGTTCGGATATCTGGTCAAGCCGTTCTCGGAAGCCGAACTGCAAACCACCATCGAAACCGCCCTGTACAAGGCCTCCCTGGAAGTGCGTCTCAAGGAGAGCGAACAACGCCTCGACCTCGCCCTCACCGGCGCGGACCTCGGATTGTGGGACTGGGAGGTGGAATCCGGCGCGTTGTTGCTCGACGCCCGCTGGGCCCGCCTCCTCGATTACGACCCCCACGAAGTGGGAACGCATGTTGACTGGTGGGAAGGACTCATCCACCCCGATGACCTCCGCCGCGTCAAGGAATCGCTCGACCGGAGACTCGGTCGGAACGAATCGGTCTATCAGTCCGAACATCGACTGGTGACCAAGTGGGGCCGCTGGAAGTGGATCTTCTCGCGTGGAAAGGTGGTCGCATGGGATGGAGACGGCCGCCCGCTGCGCGTAACAGGCGTGTCTCAGGATGTGACCCCGCGGAAGACCGCGGAAGAAGGTATTCTGCGAGCGCGGGAGGAGCTCGAACAGCGCGTCCGAGAACGCACTGATGAGCTGGTGCGGGCCAATGAGCAATTGGAAGCGGAAATAGAAGAACGCAAAAAAGCCGAAGAAGCGCTGCGGGCGAGCGAAGCGCGATTCCGACAACTGGCCGAACTACTCCCCCAGATGGTGTACGAACTGGACGCGGACGGTCGGTTCCTGTTCATAAACCGGGCCGGTCTGGAAATCGGGGGATTCACCGCCGAAGACTTCAAGGCGGGACTGGACATTTTTACCGTGCTGCCGCCCGAAGACCACGATCGAGCGCGTGAAAACGTCAAACGCGCCGCGTCGGGCGGGGCGGCGGTCAATTCGCAGTACACCCTCATCTCTAAGGACGGCGCCCGGGTCCCCGTCGAGGCGTACAGCAGCCCGATACGCGAGCGGGGTCGCATCGTCGGGATCAGGGGCGTCGCGGTCGACATCACCGAACGCCTGCGCAACGAAGAAGCCCTCAGACAAAGCGAAGAAAAATATCGTCGACTCTTCGAAGAATCGCGGGACGCCATCGTTGTCACCACGCTCGACGGCGAGTACGAGGCCGTAAACGACGCGTTTCTCGAAATGGTAGGATGCCGGGATAGCGAAGAGCTCGCCGGCTACAAAGCGCAGGATTTCTATGCCAATCCCGAAGATCGCGAATCCATGAGAGAGGAAATTGCAAGAATCGACGGAGGCAAGGAGTTCGAGTTCACATTTCGGAAGATCGACGGTACGAAGATTGACACGGTGCAGGCTATCAGTCCCCGTCGCGGTCCGGACGGCGCAATCATGGGGTATCAGGGTATTATCCGAGACGTCACCGAACGCAAACGCTACGAAGTCCAGCTCGCCGAGGAACTGAAAAAATTCCAGGCCCTTCACGGGCTCGCCGTCGCCATGACGCTCGAACGATCTCTCGACGAGAATCTGCTGCTCGTGGTCGAGACCGCCCGCGATCTCCTGGGTACGGACACCTCCGGTATCGCGCTCCATGATTTGGACCGAAACGAGGCCTACATGCGCGCCCATTCGGGACTCCGATCGGACGGGCTGAAATCCGTGCGCGTGCCGTGTGGAGAAGGTCTCGGCGGAGAAGCGACACGAACGGGCCGACCCGCGGTTACGTACGATTACTTCGAGGAGGTCGGCTCCGCGTATAAGGATCTTTTGCGGGAGGAGGGCCTGATCTCCGGTCTGGCCGCGCCCATTCAGTTGGGATCGGAGACCCTCGGAGTACTCTATGCGTTTAATCGCACGAACAAGGCGTTCTCCCACTCCGATGTGGAGACGCTTTCGCTCCTGGGCAATCTCGCCGCGGTCGAGATCACCCGCCGTCGAGCGGAGGAAGCCCTCAGGACAGCTCACCATCAGATGGAGAGGCGTGTCGAAGAGCGAACCGCCGAGCTCCGGGATCTCAACAGACAACTTGTGGCCGAAATTGCAGAGCGCAGTCGCGCGGAAGCGGAACTCGAGGAGGAGATCAAGAAGTTTGCGGCCTTGTACGAAGTGGCCGTCGCCATGACCGCTCGGCAAAGCCTCGAAGAAAATCTCTCGCTCGTCGTGGAAAAAAGCCGCGACGTCCTCGGGAGTGACGCCGCGTTCATCGCGTTGGGCGAGGAGAGGTCCAAAGTATTGCGGATGCGCATCCTTTCGGGTATCCGCACACAGGAGTTCCGAGATTTGGAATTGCCGATCGGTAAGGGGATCGGCGGACATGTGACCGGCGCGGGATCGGGATACATCGTCGAGGATTACTTCGACGAACCGCATCCCTTCTATGAGGAGACGGTCCGGCGGGAAGGGCTCGTTTCCGGTATCGCCGTGCCGATCCAGGTCGGGCCGGCCAATCTCGGGGCGCTCTATATCGCCAATCGTCGGAAGCAACAATATTCCTTGAAGGATCTTGACACCTTATCGTTGTTCGGCAATCTCGCGGCCATAGAAATCACCCGCAAGCGCGCTGAAAAGGACCTCGAACGAGCCCTTGCCGCGTCGATTCAGTTGAGGGCGGAAGCCGAGGCGGCCAACCGCACCAAGAGCGAGTTTCTGGCGACCATGAGCCACGAATTGCGGACGCCGTTGACCGCGATCATTGGATTTTCCGAAATTCTCGAGGATCGAACCTTCGGCCCCATGAACGAGCGACAGATGCGATCGGTCGGGCATGTTCTCAGCAGCGGCAGGCATCTGTTCGAACTGATAAATCAAATCCTCGACTTGTCCAAGATCGAATCCGGCAAGATGGAACTCAAGGTTTCGCCGGTCAATATTCGGCATCTCCTTCAGGGCAGCCTCGGGATGATCAAGGAAAAATCGATGAAGCATGGGCTCGAAGTGTCTCTCAAAATCGAACCCGAGGACCTAGTCCATGAGATACCGGTCGATGAACTCAAGCTCAAGCAGATCATGTTCAATCTGCTCTCGAACGCGGCCAAGTTCACGCCGGATGGAGGCCGAATCTCGGTGCACGCGCTGGTCTTGGAGAATAGACTCGAAATCTCGGTGACCGATACCGGTATCGGTATCGACCCTGCGGACCAGGAGCGGATCTTCGACGCGTTCGAGCAGGTTGATTCCTCGTACGGCCGTAAGCAATCGGGGACCGGTCTCGGCTTGGCGCTCACGAGAAAACTGGTGGAGATGCATCACGGTCGGATCCGGGTGGAAAGCAAAGGCGACGGCACGGGCAGCAGGTTCGCGTTTCACATTCCTCTTTCGGGCGAGGCTCGGGAAGAAGCGCCGTCGGAACCCCGATTCCGTCAACGATCGTAAGACCCACCGGATCGCCGAGGGTCGAACTTCTCGACGAGAACGCCCCCCCGTCGGAAGCAGTGCCTCATGCGTTTTCTGTTTCTCCCGCTCATAACCCGAGGCGCGGCCATAGGCACGATAACTCGATGCCTTGCCATCGCGGACCACCTGCGAACGCTCGGTCATGAGCCGTGTTTCCTCACCAACGGCCACGGCGCCGAATACGTCGCGCACGCCGGTTACCCGTACGTCCACGGCGCAATTCCCGATGCGCCGGGACCGCATCATCCGCTGCACGATCTTTCGGATGTCGCGGTCTTTCTGAATCTGACGAAAGAGGACTACCTTCGCCGGGCGCTCCACGCGGAACTCGAGGCGATCGATCGCTTCAAACCGGACGCGCTCTTCAGCGAATTCAAACTGACCGCGCCCATAACCGCGTCCGAGACCGGACTTCCCCTTGTCTCGACGGCATGCAGCCCCGCGGATCCACGGTTCCGCTCAGAGCTTTTCGACATCCCCAAAACCATAGATCACAGTGAGGCGATCGAAGGATTCAACACCATCCTGAATGAACGCGGGCTTGCTCCCATCGAGGACACCGCGGAGCTCTTCTTCGGCCGGAGCGACGCAAAGGTCGCGCCGACGATCGTCGATCTCGAACCCCTCTTGGACGACGTCCCAAATCTCGAATACGCAGGATACCTGCTCTACGATCGCATGGAATCGGCCCCATTGCCGGCGGGACTCATGGAGGCGACTCACGGCCGGCGTGTGGTCTTTGCCTATTTCAGCGCGGGAGACGTGGGGCCCGACCAATACACGGACGTCCTCCCGAAGGCTTTCGACGACACGGAGTTCCATGTTATCTGCGCGACCGGCGACCACCCCGCCCTGCCGACGGCGCCTCCGCCCACATCGAATACCACGTGGGTGAGATTCGTGCCGGGACGATCCATTCTCGAGCGCTCGGACGCCATCATATTTCACGGCGGGCAAAATACCGCGATGGCAGCGTTGATCCACAAGGTTCCCGCTGTCATCATTCCAGGTGACGACTTCGAGCGCGATTTCAACGCGCGCGCCGCAGCGCGCCTCGGAGCCGCAATTCATCTCTCGACGGACGAGTTCACGCCGACGCGGCTCCGGGAAGCAACGCGAGAAGCGCTTAATCCGAAGTATACCGAAGCGGCGGAAAAACTCGGTTCGAAAGCGCTCCGACGGGGCGGACCCCGCCGCGCGGCGGAGATTCTCATCCGCCGGGCCGAGATCCTCGCTGCGTCATGAAGAGGCGTCCGCTACTGAAGGAATTGACGGACCGCTTCACACACGTGCAGATCGGTTCGACCGCGCAGGGCGCGGATTTTGTCCAATAGTTCCTTCGAGATTGCGCACTGGAAAGTCGCCACGGCGACCAGCCCTCGATAGTACGTAGTTTGATCCGGGGCCGACGCCTCTTTGTCCATACGCTTCACATAATGTCTGAGCGCCGTGGTTATCTGGTCGGACCTGGGTCCTCCCTGACTCCGGAGCGTCTCATAGTCTTTGCGCCGCACCAGGACCGTTATAAATTCCATGCGGTCGGACTCCGCCCGCCCCTGCGACTTCGGCGAAGCCGCGTCGATTCGTTCGACAGCTACAGGTGTTGTCATTGTTCCACTCGCCGTTGAGTCATAGCAATTCTCTCGCGTACGCCGAAAGAGCGCGGTCGGTGTCCCCCCCCCCGTTCTCCATTGCATCGGATCGTAATGGTCCACCGGGCTTGAGGCGGCTCTGCGCCCGGTGAGGATGGAGGGGGAGACTCATCTCCCCCTCCAAGCCTCCCCCATCGAGATATCAATGGCTTGGCGCTATCCCGGTGAACGGTTACATCGGATCGACGGCGGACACAAACATTTCGTCGGATGTTCCGACCAACTACGGATTTATCGTTGCCGCGCCCTCGAGCGGTTCACCGGAACGATGGAGCCGCCGACTCGATCGGCCGCTCGTACGGGCCCGTCCATTCCCCTCTTGCATTCGTTCGTCGCATGATTCAGGCTTCTACGATATCGTTGTCCGCCTTCTCACTCCCCCCTGTGATACGATCCGGTCGCCTGACCGGATTCGGTGACGGCGCCGAAACAGTAGGCGCCGAGAGCAATTAAGAAAATAACTCCATCTTCTTACAATGCCCAGAATAACAAAAAGAGTACAAACCGTCAATCTGCGGTAGCGAAAGCGCGGCTTCGAGACGGGCATTGACCGCCTCGGGCGGAATCGATATGATGGCCGGGATTAGATGTGACGCGCGATATGCATGTGCGGGGGCAAATCGGCCTCATCGATTTTTCGCCCGGAGAGCGACGTGTCACGGGCGCCGAGCCGGGAAGACCCCGTTCGACTCAGGTACGTCCCGCCGGTTCCACGTCAGGGCGCGGCTCCGATGAAGGAGGCTTACAATGCCCGTGAAAGCCAAACACAAGATAAATGTCCGCCTGCTTCTCGAGGATCTTCGGGACGGTCACACCGACGGGGACCTGATGGAGAAGTATCGGCTTTCGGCCAGGGGCCTGAGCAAGGTTTTCGACAAACTCATCGCGGGCGGTTTTCTGAGCCGCGCCGACCTGGAAGGACGGATTGCGACCTACGAAGACACTGCCGAAGTGGATGAGGGCGCGCTGACTCTCCCGTCGGAAGACGAACTGGTCTGCCTCGTGCCCGTGCGCACCGCCGACGGTTCCGCGGAAACCGGCATGGTGTGCAACCTGGGCGCGGGGCAAATCGAAGTCAGCGGCATCGGGGGTGAAATCGGCGACACTCGACGCCTCACGGTTCTCTCCAGTATGTTCTTCCCGGTCGATTCCTTTACCGTGGAAGCGCAGTGCATCTGGCGGATCGACAATGCGTACGAAGGACAACCGGTTTCCGGCTGGATCATCCTTGCGGTCGATGAAGACGGTCAGGAGCGTCTTCGGAAGCTCGTCTCTCTCGTTCGTCCGATGGAATGAAAACCGACGATTCCTTCGGCGCGCCGATAGAGGCCTTTCGGGTCTTCCGCTTCGACGACATGAATACGATCTCGGCATGGGAGGAACGATATGACATATGAGGCTATCACCGTAGACATTTCTGAAAACGGCGTCGGAACGATCACCCTGAATCGACCCGAGCAGATGAATACCTTCAACACGCGTATGGCGATGGAATTGGATTCCGCGCTTCGGGAATCGGACGGCAATCCCGATGTGAAAGTCATAGTGCTGCGCGGCGCGGGGAAGAGCTTCAGCGCGGGCATCGATGTCAGAGAATTGGCGGGCAAAACCCCGACGGAGTATAAAGACTGGACCCATCAAATGGAAGAGCCGCTGATCACCATGACGGAGCTTGCCAAACCGGTCGTTGCCCAGGTGCATGGAGCCGCGGTCGCAAACGGGACCGGCGTGGTGGCCGCCGCCGACCTTGCCGTGGCGTCGGATGACGCTCGATTCGGTCTGACCGCGATCAACGTGGGCCTCTCCTGTCTCGGGCCCGTCATTCCCATGACTCGACTTGTGGGGCGGAAGAAAGCCCTGGAACTGCTCCTGGGGGGCAGGATCTTCGGCGCGGAGGAAGCCCTCGAGATGGGGCTGGTCAACAAGGTCGTTCCTGCCGAGGAACTGGAGAACGCCGCGACCGAAATGGCCGCCGGCTTGGCCGAGAAGAGCCCCATAGCGATACAACTCAGCAAGCAGGCTTTCTACGCGTCGGCGGATCTCGACTATCACCGGGCCTTTGACTACATGAACGAAGTCTTCGCCCGACTCTGCACCACCCAGGACGCGCACGAAGGCGTCGCGGCCTTCCTGGAAAAGAGAAAACCCAACTGGAAGGGACGCTGATCGGCTGACGCCGGCCCCAAGGATCGGCCCCCCCGCCGGGGCGATCCAGGCGAAGGATTCCCGAGATCGGCGTACTTCCGCTTGACCTTCAATCCGATTTCATTACAATTTTGACCTGATCGCTCAGGGTGGCGGTCAAAGCGCTCGAGGGACCGACGGTGAGGCCTTGGACGAGCGCCGAAGCGGGAGAGCGCGGTTTGTGACGTTCAGACGCGCCCGACGCGGGGGAGGCGTCGGAAATCCCGAGGCCCCGCGGTTTATGTCCCATATGCACGAACGCGGGAAAAGCCGTTGACATTGAGCCGTGCATCCGTAAGCTCAATACCGCGCGAAGAGCGTAGCTCGAATAGCCGGAACACCGGTCGTCCCCATCTCAAGCGGCGTAATCTTGAACGTTAGGGGGGCCCGGCCGTGAAGAACAAGGGAAAGAAATACGGTTCGGCCTCCAACGAGGCCCTGTGGAGGTAGGGGATTTCTGTACGCGCAGCCGAGTCACGGATCGTGGAAAGTCTTTCGGATCGCGACTGACGGGAGCGGCGTCGTCGATTCGGAGGAGGTGGGAGGTTCGGCGGTCCGACGCTCGGGTGAATTCGGCCGACCGGGCGATCCCCGGAGATCCGAGTCGGCCGGCGACTTCAATCGCTTTTTCGGCTCATAACGTAAGGAATCATACAATTTATCGGTTTATCACGCGCATCAGGCGGACTGCTCGACGAAGCGCCGACGAGGAGTCCTTGGGATAAGATTACGCGCGTCGCGAAACGGTACCCGATGGAGGGTGGATAAGGCCCGGAGATCCGAATCGTCAGTGACTCGAGGCCGATTCGGACCGGAGTGACGAACCCCGATCGCCCCCTTGCCCGGCGCCCGGAACCGCGACGCCGCGACGACAACAGAGGAGCACAACATGGGGTATTTGCGAAAATCATTTGGTTTCGTTTTTCTTCTCACGTTAGTCCTGCCGGCGCTCTTAGGAGGCGGCGCTCTGGCGCAGGCGGAAGCCGGCGCGGAGGCGTCGAGTTCCCTGGCTTGGTGGGTCTGGCCTATTCTGCTGCTGGTGACCACGTTCATCATGGGCATCGCCGCAGTGTTGGGAGGCGTCGGCGGAGGCGTCCTTTTCGTCCCCATCATCAGCGGCTTTTTTCCGTTTCACCTGGACTTCGTCCGCGGGACGGGTCTGCTCGTGGCTCTGGCCGGGGCTCTGGCAGCCGGGCCGGGTCTGCTCAAGATGAACTTGGCGAGTCTCCGCCTAGCCATTCCCGTGGCGCTCATCGCGTCCACATTCGCGATCGTCGGCGCAATGATCGGTCTCGCGCTGCCCACGAATATCGTTCAGATTGCACTCGGGGCTACGATTCTGGGTATCTGCATCCTGATGCTCACCGCCAAGAAGTCCGAGTTCCCCGACGTGCAGCAGCCGGACAAGCTCTCGTCAGCGCTGAGGATTTATGGGGTGTACCAGGAAGCGAGCACCGGCCAGACCATCGACTGGAAGATCCATCGCACGCCCCAGGGACTGATCCTTTTCGTGGTTATCGGCGTCATGGCCGGCATGTTCGGACTGGGCGCGGGCTGGGCGAACATTCCGGTCCTGAACCTGCTCATGGGCGCGCCGTTGAAGATTAGCGTCGCGACGAGCAAATTCCTTCTGTCCATCACCGACACGTCCGCCGCATGGATCTACCTGAACCAGGGATGCGTGATTCCCTTGATGGTGGTGCCGTCGATCGTCGGGATCATGCTCGGATCGTTCGTGGGCGTGCGGCTGCTCCGTGTGGCCAAGCCCGGCCTCGTTAGATGGATCGTCATCATCATGCTCGGATTCGCAGGCCTGAGGGCGCTCTCAAAGGGCTTGGGATACTAGACCGAAGAAGTTACACTCAGAACAGGATCCGTTACCAACGGTTTCCATACAATGGAGGAACAGAACATGGCCGACAATCCTCAGCAATCCTTGAAGGCGAGCCCGGAACAGTTGCTCTATGCAAAAATCCTTGAAATCGGCATGTACATCGGACTCGCAATGGTGCTGGTTACCTATTTCATCTATGTTCTCGGCATCATGAGCCCGCATGTCCCGCTCCACGAAGTCCCGAACTATTGGACCATGAACGTCACCGACTACCTGCACGAGACCGATATCCACGCCGGCTGGGCGTGGGTCGGCATGGTCCACAAGGGCGACTTTCTCAATTTCATCGGGATTGCCATGCTCGCCGGCGTGACGATCATCTGCTTCCTGGCGATCGTTCCAACACTGTGGGCGAACAACGATCGAGTGTACGCGGTATTGGCGGTCGTTGAAGTGATTATTCTGACGGTCGCGGCCAGCGGAATTCTCGCGGTGGGCGGCCATTAATAGGCCGGTGACGGCCGGAGCCTTCACGATTCGGCCGGAACGGTTCGGCCGGACGGGCGAGGGCTCTTTTCCCCGCGCGCCGAGGAATTGAGCTCGGCGGGAACGCAGCGCACGGAAGGAGACTGCCATGCCTCTTACAACTCTTGTCAAAGATATTATGGTGCCCATCGAGAACTACGCGGTGATCCGCGAAGACGACTCGCTCAAGGACGCGGTCGCAACGCTGCGTACCGTCTACTGCGAAATCGAAGCGGGCGTCTGCACCGAAGCCGGACACCGCGCGTGCCTCGTGCTCGACAGCGCCGGCAAGCTCGTCGGCGTTATGGACTTCCGGTGCATCCTCCGGGTGCTCATACCGGAGATCGCCGGCGGCCTGTCGGAGAAACTCCGATCCCTCGGCGTCTCCATAACGTTCGCGGAAGGGGACGCGTCCGCGCTCGACGAATCCCAGGCCGGCTTCGAGGCCCGCGTCGTCAAGAACGCCGAGACCCCCGTCCGGGACGTCATGTTCAAGGTGAAGGGCTACGTGGACGCGGACGCGGACATCATGGCCGCGCTGAAGATGATGTACGCCAACAGGATCGTCATTCTGCCCGTCTTCAACGGCGATAAACTGGTCGGCGTGGTGCGCGATTCCGATCTCTTCCTGCAGGTGGCCAACGTGCTGCAGCAGTAGGCCTCGGATCGACGCGAAAATGCACGATCAAGGCGATGAAACGCCGCGCTCGGACTAGGCGTCGGCTACCGTCATTGCGAGGAGCGCAGCGACGTGGCAATCTCAGCGGTATTCGAAGCCTGCGCGTCGAGATTGCTTCGCTTGGCTCGCAATGACAAGCTTAAACGCCCCGTTTCGCCGGCAACGAAGGGGGAGGCGTTGCCCATACGAATAACGGTCGATCGTCTCCGTCTTGGGGGGGCCCGAGGCGCACGAGGTGCGGCTTGAATATGCCCGGAGATTGAGATCTCGAGCGACGATTCGGTGAAAAGCCCCCTCTTGCGGCTGCGCCGCCCGGACGTATGACGTCGGGGCCACCCGAGAGGACTCGGTAGAACATCAGTAAACGTAAACTCGTAGCCCCTCTCCCCTTGGGAGAGGGGCGGGGAGAGGATCCTCTCCTCTCGATCGAACGCCCAACCAAATTACCGGCGTCGGCTACCGTCATTGCGAGGAGCGCAGCGACGTGGCAATCTCAGCGGTAT
>CAYLRL010000007.1:0-555 GCA_964385875.1 uncultured Syntrophales bacterium | reverse complement strand
TCGAAGCCTCCGCGCGGAGATTGCTTCGCTTGGCTCGCAATGACAAGCTCATACCAGCGTAACTTCCTAGAATGAGCCTGAAATTTCTCGCGCTCAACGCTCCTCCCGGCGGGGAGGAGATAAGCGTGCGCCGGCGCCGGCCTTCTTCCCCCTCTCCCTTTGGGAGAGGGCGGGGGTGAGGGCCTCTTTATCCTGCGCTGCGAAAAAATTCCACGCCGACTCTTTACTCGAATGCGAATCGACCTATAATTTTGAACGAACGGCCGCCTGTTTCTGTTGTGCCGAGACCTCAGGGTTTGGTATAGCGACTTCAGGCAGTCCGCTCTCCCGGGAACGGAGCGGACTCCATCCCACGTTCGAGCGTTGGATTCACGGCGTAGAGGCTGATCGCGCGATGACGGCTAAGGCCTTTGAAAAATCCGATCTTAAAGACACCCGCTTCCGACGCGCCCTCACCGGCGTGGATCACGTGACGCGGTTGAAGGGTTTATGTAATGGTTTACCGGGCTTGAGGCGGCTCTGCGCCCGGTGAGGATGGAGGGGGAGACTCATCTC
>CAYLRL010000006.1:22781-89790 GCA_964385875.1 uncultured Syntrophales bacterium | reverse complement strand
AGTCTCCCCCTCCATCCTCACCGGGCGTAGAGCCGCCTCAAGCCCGGTGAACCATAAAAAAACGAGATCATTCATTGCTTCAGATGAACCGGCGATTCAAGGGCTATATCATGATCCGGAAGAACCGACTCCTCCAACTCGCCGAACACGAGCTTCATGACATCGTCCATGTGTTCGACCGCCGTCACTTCGAGTCCCTCACGGATGCGCTTCGGGACTTCTTTCAGCTGGCGCTCGTTCTCCTTGGGAATAATGACCCGCTTGATCAGCCCGCGTTTTGCCGCGAGCAGTTTCTCCTTGAGACCGCCGATCGGGATCACCCGTCCTCGGAGCGTGATTTCTCCGGTCATGGCCAAGTCGGTCGGAAACTGCTTCTTGGTCAGTGCGGAGACGATCGCGCACGTCATGGTTATGCCGGCGGACGGCCCGTCCTTGGGCGTCGCGCCTTCCGGAACGTGAATATGTAAGTCGATGGCGTTGTAAAAATCCGCCTTCAACCCCAGTCCCCACGCGCGGGATCGGACGTAACTCATGGCCGCTTGCGCGGACTCTTGCATGACCTCGCCCAGTTTGCCGGTCACCGTGAGTTTACCGGAACCCGGCATGATCGCCACTTCCACAATCAACAGTTCGCCCCCGAACTCGGTCCATGCAAGCCCCGTTGCGATTCCGGTCCGCTCCTGGTCCTCCCGAACGCCGTAGCGGAACTTCGGCGCGCCGAGATATCTGCCGATGTGCTTGGGCTCGAGAACGAGGCGTCCTTCCGTCTCTCCGGTAACGACCTTTCGGGCAACCTTTCGAAATACCTTGGCAATCTGGCGTTCGAGATTGCGCACGCCCGCTTCACGGGTGTATCGGCGAATGATGCGGATGATGGCCTTGCCGGTCAATTCCACGTGATCGTCGGTTATTCCGTTGGCGGTCATCTGCTTGGGAATGAGGAATTGCCGAGCGATCCGCATCTTCTCCATCTCGATGTAGCCCTCGAGACGGATGATCTCCATTCTGTCCTGAAGCGGCGCGGGAATGCCGTGGAGCGTATTGGCGGTCGTGATGAACATCACGCGCGAAAGATCGTAGTCCACATCCAGATAATGGTCGTTGAACGTGTTGTTCTGCTCGGGGTCGAGGACTTCGAGAAGGGCCGCGGAGGGGTCCCCTCGGAAATCCATGCTCATTTTGTCCACTTCGTCCAGCAGCATAACGGGATCGATCGTCTCGACCTTCTTCATGCTTTGGATGATCTTGCCGGGGAGCGCGCCGATATAGGTCCGCCGATGCCCGCGGATCTCCGCCTCGTCCCGGACTCCGCCAAGCGATATGCGCACGAACTCCCGGCCCGTCGCCCGCGCCACCGACTTGGCCAGCGAGGTCTTGCCCACTCCGGGCGGCCCCACGAGACACAGGATCGGACCCTTGGCGTTTCCGGCGAGACTTTGCACGGCCAGATATTCGATTATCCGCTCTTTGACCTCTTTCAAACCGTAGTGATCTTCGTCGAGAATTTGCTGCGCGTCTTCGATGGTCAGGTCGGTCCGGGCGAGGTCCGACCAGGGCAATACCAGGAACCAATCGATGTAGTTGCGTACCACCGTGGCTTCCGCGGACATGGGAGACATGAATTTGAGCCGTCGAATCTCCTTGCGCACCTTCGCGTCGACATGCTCGGGGAGATTCTTCTTGGCGACCTGCTCTTCCAGTTCGGTGATTTCGTTTTTGAGATCGGCCTTGTCACCCATCTCCTTTTGGATCGCCCGCATCTGCTCGTTGAGATAGTACTCCTTCTGGCTCTTCTCCATCTGCTTCTTGACGCGGTCGTGGATCTTCTTTTCGATCTCCGCAATCTCGATCTCGCCCTGCATGAGGGCGAGCAGACGTTCGATGCGCTCCCTCGGAACGGTCGTCTCGAGGAGCTCCTGGCGATCCTCGGTCTTAATGCTGAGTTGCCCCGCTATCATATCCGCGAGCTGCGCGGGATCTTCCACTTCCCGGACGGAATTGACGAATTCCTGAGGCAGCTTGTCGTTGTGCTCGAGATACGAGTCGAGAACGGTCCGCAATCCGCGGACCAGCGCCTCGAGTTCGGTGTCGCTTTCCGGGATAACTTCTTCCACCGGCTCATAGCCGACGCGGAAGAAGGGTTCGGATTCGACGAACTCGGTGATTCTGGCGCGCGTTCGCCCTTCCACGAAGACCTTGATGGTGTTGTCGGGCAGCTTGAGCATCTGGATTATCTGACCCACGGTTCCCATCTCGAAGATGTCATCCGCTTCCGGAGCGGTCTGCTGCGCGTTCTTCTGGGATGCGAGAAATATCTTCCGGTCCGTTCTCATGGCCGCTTCCAGAGCCTTTGTCGACCGTTCACGGCCGACAAAGAGCGGAATAACCATGTGCGGGAACACCACAATGTCCCTGAGGGGCAAGAGCGGCAGTGTGAGAACGGGGGCGTAAGGAGGGTCTTCCTTCTTACCGAATATCATGTGTCGGAATCCTCGGTGTGGGGTTTGGTTGAGCGGACCGCCGCTCCCGGGGAGGGTCGGTCCGCCCATTGGAGATGGTTCGATGGGTGTGTGCGGCCTCAACGGATTGAACGAAAACCGTCGACGATGCCCCCCGGCTTACGAGGCCGATTCCGCGCCTTTCTCGAACACGAGAATGCACTGTTCATTCTTGTTGATGACGTCCTCGCTCACGATCACTTCCTGCAGATTCTCCAGCTCCGGAAGCTGATACATCATGTCGAGCATCGCGGCTTCGAGGATCGAACGCAGTCCCCGCGCTCCCGTCTTACGATTGAGAGCCTGATGGGCCACCGCGCGGAGCGCTTCATCGGTGAACCGAAGCTTGGTCTGCTCGAACCCGAACAGTTTCTTGTACTGCTTGACCAGAGCGTTCTTCGGCTCGAGAAGGATTCGGATCAGCGCGTCCTCATCCAGCTCGTGCAAGGTGGCCGCAACGGGCAGCCGCCCTACGAACTCCGGTATGAGACCGTAGTGGATGAGGTCCTCGGGCTGGACACGATCCAGAATGCTCTCCGAGCCGTCGCCGTCGGCGAAGGTCCCGCCGATCTGGGCGTTAAAGCCCATGGATTTGACGTTCAACCGCTGCTGGACAACCTTGTCCAGACCCACGAACGCGCCTCCGCAGAGGAAAAGGATATTGGTGGTGTCCACCTGGAGGAACTCCTGCTGCGGATGTTTACGGCCTCCTTTGGGAGGAACGTTGGCCATGGTCCCTTCGATGATCTTGAGCAAGGCCTGCTGAACACCCTCGCCGGAAACGTCCCGCGTTATGCTCGGGTTCTCGGTCTTTCGGGAGATTTTGTCGATCTCGTCGATGTACACAATCCCTTTTGACGCCCTCGATATGTCGTAGTCCGCGTTCTGAAGCAGGGTCAGGATTATGTTCTCGACATCCTCGCCGACGTATCCCGCCTCGGTGAGCGTGGTCGCGTCGGCGATGGCGAACGGCACGTTGAGTATCCTCGCCAGAGTCTGCGCCAGTAGTGTTTTCCCGCAACCGGTCGGTCCTACAAGGAGGATATTACTCTTCTGGAGCTCGACGCCGTCGAGGTCCGGTTTGGCCTCGATACGCTTATAGTGATTATGGACGGCCACGGAAAGGATCTTCTTGGCGTTTTCCTGCCCTATCACATAGCTGTCGAGCGCTTTTTTGATCTCCGAAGGTCTGGGAACTTTGGATCGAGCTCGTCCAAGCTCTTCTTTCTCATATTCTTCGGCAATGATCTCATTGCAGAGTTCGATGCACTCATCGCAGATGTACACGGTCGGTCCGGCAATCAGTTTGCGGACCTCGTCCTGACTCTTGCCGCAAAACGAACAATACAGCGACGAGAAATTGCCTTTTCTGCCCGCCATCGGTTCCTCCTTAGGCCTCGGGTATTTTTTCTGCAGGCAGACCGCAGTCTCGGTCCCGTAGAAGGCTCCGTCGGGGAACCCTCTACTCTTCCTTTTTCATCTCGGCGAGATCCCTCCGGGAAATCACCTTATCCACGATTCCGTAATCCACGGCTTCTTCTCCGCTCATGAAGAAGTCGCGCTCGGTGTCCGTCTGGATTCGATCCAGCGGTTGACCCGAGTGGTGAACCAGGATGTCGTTGAGCTCGCTCCTCATGCGGAGGATTTCCCTCGCGTGAATCTCGATGTCGCTGGCCTGACCCTGGAAGCCGCCCATGGGTTGATGAATGAGAATCCGCGCATGGGGCAACGCAAAGCGCTTCTCCGGAGTTCCGGCAGCCAGGAGAAGCGCGCCCATGCTGGCCGCCTGCCCGATGCAAATGGTCTGAACATCAGGCTTAATGTACTGCATGGTATCGTAGATCGCAAGACCCGACGTGACCATTCCGCCCGGCGAATTGATATAGAAGTTGATGTCCTTGTCGGGCTCTTCGCTCTCCAAAAAGAGCAATTGCGCTATCACAAGATTGGCCACCATGTCGTCGACGCCGGTGCCCAAGAAGATAATCCGCTCTTTCAACAATCGGGAGTAGATGTCGTACGACCGTTCTCCCCTGCTTGTCTGCTCTACTACAATCGGTACCAACATATTGCCAGTCCTTACTCCGGATCTTCGGTTTGAGATTCTTCGGAATTCTCCGACTCCTCGGCCGGAGCTTCCTCATCAGTTATCTGCGCATGTTCTTTTATCATGTCCAGGACCTTCTCTTGGAGCAGACGCCCTTTGAAGTCTCCCATCGCGCCGGACGCATCGAGATAATCCTTGAGATGATCCGCCGTGATTCCGGCTTCCTCCGCGCGCTTTTCCAGCACCTCCCGGACTTCCTCGTCCGTGACATGAAACTCTTCTTTTTCCGCAATCGCCTTAAGGATCAAGCCGGCTTTCACCGTCTTCTCCGCGTTCGGTCTCAAATACTCCCGCTGCTCGAGATCTTCGAGACCGAAACGAGACGGATCAACCCCAATCTCGGCGAATCGCCTGCCGGCCTCTTCGATGGTCCGGTTGATGCGATTCTCCACGAGCGCTTCAGGAACCTCAACAGGATGCTTCTCGACGAGCGCGTCGATGATCTGATCCTCCAATTCGCTCTCGGTTTGACGGTCCAGGGACTTCTGCAGCTCCTTACGTATGTCGGCCCTCATCTCTTCGAGCGTCTCGAACTCGCCGAAATCCTTGGCTAAATCGTCGTCCGCATCGGGCCGAACGCGCGCTTTCGCCTCGAGGAGATGAACTTCGAAATCGACCGTCTCGCCGGCCAAATCGGAAAGGGCGAAATCCTCCGGCAATTCAAGGCTCACAGCGCGAGTTTCGCCCACCTTCATGCCGACAATCTCGGCGTCAAAATCGGGCAGAAAGAATTCCCTGCCCAGTTCCAAGTGATAGTCATAGACGCTGAGCTCGGCAAGCTCGTCTCCGTCTTTCTCAGCCTTCACATTGACCGTCACCTGATCGTCGCTCGTGACCTCTGCCCCCGCCTCGCGAGGCTTGAAATGCGCGTTTCGATCGCGAATCAACTCGATCTGCTCGTCGATCTGCTCTTCAGAGACCTCCAGTACATATTTCGTCAGTTCAAGGCCCCTGTACCCCGAAACCTCGATCGACGGAGGCACTTCCACCTCCGCGGTGTACGTGAACGGCTTGTCCGACACGATCGATTCCGGTTCGATCTTGATCACCGAAACCGCGTCGATGTTCCGCTCTTCAAGTCCCTTCTCGAACGTCTCCTCGATGATGCGCCGCGCCGCGTCCGCTTCCACGTTTTCCTTGAATCGCGCCTTCAATATGTCGATCGGTACTTTCCCCCGCCGAAAACCCTTCAACTGGATGTTCTTCTTCAGATCCCTATATTCCGCGTCGATGACGTCGTTGACCTTGTCGATTGGGATCTCGAAGGTCAGTCTCTTGCGGACATCGCTTACGTCTTCTACTTGAATGTTGGTCATCGCTCCCCTTTCACACCCTACCCAAAAAAACCTTGTGGCCGAACGTCACGGCAGGATCGGATTCCGGCGTTCTTGCGTCGATTTTGGACGCCGCCGGCGACCCTACCGCTCGACGTGTCGCGCATTAGCCAGTATACGTCAAAGGCGCCCAAAAGGGAAGACGCCGACAGGCCCGACGCCCACATCGCACACGCGGTCCCGCACGCCCGAAAGAACCACGGAAGCGCATATGCGGCCCTATGGATTTCCCGCGCCGACCGTGAAAGCGAATGTCGTCACTGCTCCGCCGCACGAAACCCGCCCCCGAGCACAATCTCCCGCGCTTCTCCCTATAGTCGCCGATAAATGAATTCAGGAATCCAGTATTCTCGCTTGTTCAACACCACGCCGAGGACGTTGGCGCCGCCGGACTTCAACTTCTCGAGCGCCTCACCGGCCACTTCCGACCGTGTCCGATTCGCCTCGATCACGAAAACCACCCCGTCGGCGAACTCCGAAAGGGCCGTCGCATCGATAAACGGATTCACCGGAGGACTGTCTATGACCACAAACGCAAACGCAGACCGCAAATACGCGATGAGATCATCCAATCCACGACGACCCGCCGCATCCGAAAACCGCTCCTCACCGCCGCCGCCGCGCTCCGACGGAAGAATGGAAAAGCCGTCCTGACGAAGCCGAATCATCGCGTCCCCAATATCCGCGTCGCCCGTGATCACCGACTGAAGACCCGCTTCCCATTGCTTCCGAAACAGCAAACCAAGCGACGGGCGACGGACGTTCGCCTCCAACAGAACCACATTCCCCGGGCCGTACACTCCCCCGAGAAAGTAGCTGAACCCCACACATACGCTCGTCACACCCTCATCGAACTGCGACGACGTGAACTGCAGAACATGAGCCCCTTCGGGCCCGAGCTTGCTCATGACGGACTGATGGAGCTTGCGGAACTCCTCCGTGAAACGCATCGACCAGCGAATCACCTGACCTTTCGTGGGATGGGCGAGCGGCATAGCTTCTTGTATCGGCGCGTGTTGGGAAAGTCAAGAAGAGGCGCGGGGGCGCGGTTTTCGGGCCGCGGCAAGAGCCCCGACATAGCTTATAATTTACTTTAAGTAAAGTTGCTAATTGATTGACAACTTTGGATCATTTTGCTAGTATCGCGACATCCGGTCGGCCGCGTCCCGAACTCGGATGGAGGACTCACATCACATGAAATCGGCGCATACCAAACAGATCCCCAATCGTCTTCAGCCGTCATCCGACGGCACGTTGAAGCGCCTTTTCAAGCGCTTGACCGAAGCTCGTGACTCGGCGCGAAATCGCGCGGCGTCCCCGAGGCCGAGCGAAGCCAATTCCTTCCGGCCGAGCGAGGAAACCGATGTGGACAAGCGGTTCCGGCCCATCCCTCCCCTTGAGCGACCGAAACCGGTCACGTCGTCGGCCGCGCCCGACCGTGACGAATCCGAGGTCTCCGAGTCGGCCGCGCCCGAACATCGACCCGTTTCATTTGCGGCGGGCCGGACGAGTCGAGGGGTGCGGCCGGCGGTGTATGCGCTTGCGATTCTCGGCGGCGCGGTTCTTTCCCTGATGGGATATCTGCTTTTCACGGATTCATACCGAGCTCGAACGGACCTGCTCATAACATTCGGCGGAACCGACGACGAGGCCGCGGAACGGTCCTTCAGCCGTGAGATTCGCCGTCTTCGGAGCCCCGCGCTTCTCCATCTCACCGCGCACGACGTGTATACCGATCGCTTGCTCGGAACGACCGGTCTTTCCGATACGTCCGAGAAGAGGGACACCTGGGGCATCGCCGCTTCGAACGGCGCGGCCGGCTTGCCCGATCCCGTGAAGTTCGTGAGACTGCTCGCGGACAACTTGGAAATCACCGCAGAGCGCGAAAACCAAACCGCGGTCGTATCGCTCTCCGGAGACGATCCTGCGTTCGTGAAGACGGTTCTGCAGTCATTTGTGGAGCAGTACAAGGCGGAAACCCGAAAACGCTCGGTCGGTCCGCGGTCCGAACCGCCGCCGCCCGCAGCGCTCCGGGACGTTGCGGGGGCCCGTTCGCGGCTCAAACAGCTCGACGCAGAACTGCACGCTGTCGAGTCCAAGCGGAAGGAATGCCGCCTGGCCTTGCAGCTGATGAAATCGGGTTCCGGCGTATTTCGAGGATTCGCGCCGGCCGACCCGTCGGAGACGTCGACTCCGCTGGGTAAATTCCAGAGCCGCATCGTGGAACTGGAAATCAAGAAGAAAGCGCTGTCGCCCACCTTCAATCCCTCGAGCCGCGAAGTCCGGGCGGTGGAAGAAGAGATTCGGGCTGTTCGAGAAAGCATGAAGGATTGGATTCGGGCGAGCCTAGTCTTCCTCACGCAAAAGGAGAACGCGCTCCTTTCCGAAAAGCGCAACCTGGAACACGCGATCCGCCGAGCCGCCCGCCCCGTTGAGTCCGACAAGGACGAAAAGACTACGAACGTCGGCCCGGACCGAGCGTCCAAGACCGCTTCGGTTCCGTACGTGATCGAAAGCCCGCTGACCGTCCATAAGCCGGCCCTTGTCGTCGCTTCGGAATACTCGGCCGATCTGTATCGCCGAGCCGGCGACGGCGTGCGCATCGCGTTCGATCGCATCAAGCGTGAGTTCACGTCCTTCCCGTTCGCGTGTCGGCTCGACCATCTGGATCGGAAGCGCAACGTCGAACAACCTGCGCCGGCCGAGTCGCCGAATACGGACGCGCGACCGCGACGAGAACTTCAATCGGACGCAGCGGACGCTCTCTCGTCTCCCGACGAATCGATCACGGAATGAAGCCATGAACGACTATCCACCTCAACGACGCCGTCACCGACGACTCTTCACCGGCGGCTTTCTTATCGTAGCGGCGCTGGTCCTCATCGCCGGGGACCGGCCGGCCTCCGCGTCGCCTCTGGAGGGCCCGTCGTTTGCGTCGCTCGTGGCGGAAGGTTCATTCAATTGGTTCGGGGGCATGTACGGCCGCAACGATTCGGGTTTTACACTCAATGATTTGCGACAGGATCTCGGCCTGCCCCGCGATCAGCAGTCGTGGAAGGTCCTCTGCGCGGTTCGGCCCCTGGAACATCACGCGGTGCGAGTCTACGGGACGGTCCCTCAATATTATGCCGGTTCGAGCATTCTCCGACGCCTGATCGTCACCCGAAACGGAACCTATCCAAAAGGCTCACAGATCGATTCGGAATTGCGTCGCGGCTCCTTCGGCTTCGGGTACGACTTGGATTTCCTGGTGGGTCCGCGCGGGTTCGCCGGCCTCAACGGCGACGTAAAGTATCTTATGACTCGTGTCGCCATCGACAACGGCGAAATCGAGGATCAGCTCTCCGTGGGCGAGCTGCTTCCCTGCCTCGGCGCGCACGTGGAAAGCAGACTGCTGCCGCTCGGCCTCGGGCGTTTCGGGCCGGCGCAGGTGGGCGGCTTTGCCAGGTTGGCCTTCGGCGTGACCCCCGCGCCCGTGGATTACGTGGATATCTCGATGGGACTTTCGGTGCGCGTCCAGGGTCCCGGCGGGCCCGTTATCGACGCCAAAGTGGGGTACACTCACGAGAGCTATTCGTACTACAAGGAAACCTTTTTCGGCCGAGTGCTGGAATTCAAGACCGACGGGATCATGGTCTCGGTGGGCGGAGCGTTCTGAGCCTGCCGGATCGGATTTCACAGCCGAGGCGCCTGCGTCCCGGCCGGGACGACACATGATGAATCTTCGACGAACCATACGATTGCGGACGGGATTCCCGGTGTTAGCCGCCACGCTCATAGCGCTCGCGGTGACGGTGAGCGGCTGCGTTATTCCTCGCCATCGCGCGGTGGCCCCGGAGACGCCTCCTCAGGTTACCCACCAACTGACCCAAGCCGCAGCCTACTCTCTCTATCGGCTCGCGCCGGGCGACGTCCTCGAGCTGCTCTATCTCACCATACCCTCGGCAATGGGAAAGCCGTACCGTATCGGCGTCAAGGACAAGCTCGAAATCGAGTTCAATTTTCATCCCGAGATGAATCGCACGGTGGTCGTCCGTCCCGACGGAAAGATCAGCATCCCTCGGAAAGACGACATCAAAGCCCTCGGCCTCACGCCGGACGAACTGAAACGGAAACTGGTCCGCATCTACTCGGATATATTCCGGGAGCCGGTCATCACCGTAACCGTCACCGACTTCAACGATCGCAATGAAGAATTCAAGGAAGCCGTCCGTAGCGATGAACACGGACAGGCCCGAACCGTCACCATTCACCCGGACGGCCATGTCTCGGCGCCGCTGATTCCATGCGTGCAGGCCGCAGGTCGAACCGTTCCCGAATTGACCCATGCGATCAACCGCCGGTACAATCGTCTGGTCAGGGACCTGAGAGTCTCGGTGCTCCTCAAGGACGTGGCGGGCAACCTGATCTTCGTGGACGGCGAAGTCAATAAGCCGGGCAGCTTCCGGATCACCGGACCCACCACCGTCCAACACGCCATCGCGATGGCCGGCGGAACCAAAGTCACCGCGGAGCCGAGATCGGTCCTGATTATTTCGAGAGCGCCCGACGGCAAGTTCATGACTCGTATCACCAATCTTTCGAACCTTTCATCCTGCTCCGACTTCCTCGTCCACAAGAACGACCTGGTGTATGTGCCGAAGAGCATGATCGCCCGCGCGGACACATGGGTCGATCAGAATATCAGGAAGCTCCTCGTCTTCGACGGCTGGAATCTCATGCTCGACGTGAACGTGGGCGACGGCCGCTCGGACTAGAGCCGGCGCTTCGGCCGCTTCTCGCCGGCCGTTTCTCACGACGCGCCGGTAAATTCGCCGGATCGGAAGACGCCGGCGGAGCGACGTCCCCTTGACTCGGCAAAGACCTGTCGGCATAAGAAAGGGGCCCGACCGATCGGAGATCGTCGGCCGCGCCTCATATGAAGGGCCGTGGAACGAACGTCATGGGATCGTGCCGGAGTGCGCTGATTATGATAACCATCGTCGGTGTTTTCGCCGGGTCGGGCTGCGCCGGCAGCGACTCGGCCGAGGTGGGCCTCACCGACGGCCGTCTCAAGCCGTGTCCCGCGAGCCCCAATTGCGTGTGCAGTCACGACGACCGGGAAGGCAAAAGCCTTCCGCCGATCGAGTACTCGGGCTCGAAGGATAAGGCTCGGTCGAAACTCCTTGCAATTCTTCGTTCCATGAAAAGATGCGAAGTCATCGAACAGACCGACGATTACGTTCACGCGGTCTGTAGGTCGGCGGTGTTCAAATTCGCGGACGACGTGGAATTCCTCTTTGACGACGAGCAGGGCGTGATTCACTTCAGATCGGCCGCACGAAGCGGATATTACGACTTCGGCGTCAACCGGAAACGCATCGAGCGGATTCGCTCCGAATTCGTCGGGAGTTGATCAGCCGCCGACCGGGCGCCGCCCCGCGCCTCGGTCGTGACCGGCCGGTTGCGCAAAGTCGTACCGTTGCGCCAATACTTCTATGGGGATATGGAGCAATTCGCTGAAATCCCGCACATCGTCGAGGGTCAGCCGTCTCCTTCGATTGAGAATATCGGATATCCTTCCGCTGCTCTTTCCAAGTCGCTCCATCAAATTCTTTCGGGAAAGGTAACCGTTCACCGGGATAGCGACAAGACATTGATATCTCGATGGGGGAGGCTTGGAGGGGGAGATGAGTCTCCCCCTCCATCCTCACCGGGCGCAGAGCCGCCTCAAGCCCGGTGAACCATTACCGGGAAAGATATAGATTCTCCATCTGCATGCGAATCGCTTCGATCGGGTGCGGCAAACCGATGGAATAGCGCTCTTCCTCGTACTTATCAACGAGTACAAGCAGCGCCTCCAGTTCATCATCCTCGGGCGTGCTTCCTGCGCCTGGAAGACTTCGTCGATCCTCCGGCAGGCAGACTCGTAGTCTTCTTCGGTTCGGATCGGTCTGATATTCAGTGGGCGCTTCTCTTTCTCAATAGCGCTTGATTGGCCTCGCTTGCATCCTTCGCCATTGCTTACCATTTCAGGATCGTAGGAGGCAACGATGATCTTCGGGTCGGCCGCCACTTGTATCATCCCGCCGGCCACACAGATCGGGACTCCCCATGCTATACTGCTTGGTTCCAAATCATTCGGAAAGGCGGAAAACCGTGGCTGAAACCGCGCTGCGCAATTGGGAAGACTTGACGGTCGATCCCGACAAGGTTCTCGACGCAATCGAACCGGGGATGAGCATCTTCATCGGAACGGGAACGGCTGAACCGCGAACGCTGGTGAAGCGGCTCATGGCCGCGAATAAGACCAACCTCCAGGATCTGGAACTTATCCAGCTGGTGAGCTTCGGGGACGCGATCTCGATGGAGGCGCTTGCGTCTCACAAATACCGGCTCAAGACCTTCTTCGCGGGATGGGTCGCCGGCGAGGCCATAACCGCGGGCCGAGTGGATCTGATTCCGAGCCGTTTCGCTCGTATTCCCCAGCTGATCGCATCGGGGCGAATTCCCATCGACACCGCGTTCGTGCAGGTGACGCCGCCCACGCCGGCGGGGTACTGCTCGCTCGGGGTGGGCGTGGATGTCGCGCGAGCGGCCATCGAGAAGGCCCAGATCGTAGTGGGCGAGATCAATCCGGACATTCCCATCACGTACGGGGACACCTTTGTGCCGATGTCCGACTTCCATTACTTCGTCAAGGCCGAGGAGCCTCCCATCTATTTCCCCCGTTGGCCGGTGGACGACGTCTTCGACCGTGTCGCGGAGAATGTCGCGTCGGTGATCGAAGACGGGTCCTGCATGGCCTTTTCCATCGGCGCGATCTTCGAGGCGTTGAGCAAACACCTCGCCAAGAAACGTCATCTCGGGGTGCACTCGCCGTTCATAACCGACGCGGTCATGGATCTGGTGAAAAGCGGAGCGGTGACCAACCGATACAAGGAAATCTTTCAGGGGAAGTCCCTCGCGTCCTATGCCGTGGGAACACCCGAACTCATGAAATGGCTCGATCGAAATCCCTTGATCGAGTTCCAAAGCATCGAGAAGGTCTTCAACCCCCTGCAAATGGGACGGAATCGCCGATTCACCGTGGTCATACCCGCTCGGAAGGTTGAACTCTCCGGCGGCGTCGCTCTCCATTTCGGCAAGGGCAACGTTGCTGCGGGACCGGGTGAGGCGATCGATTTCCTGAACGGCGCGGAGATCTCGCCGGGTGGGCTGAGCGTCTTCGCGCTGCCCAGCCGAAACCTCGAGGGGCGTTCCAATATTCTTATTTCCCTCGGCGACATACCGAATCAGTTCAGCTCCAAGGAATCGGTGGACATGGTCGTGACCGAATACGGCGTCGCAAACCTGCGCGGCCGGACCGTCCGCGAGCGCGCGCTGGCCCTCATCGAGGTCGCGCATCCCGACGATCGGGAGGAGTTGGTCGAAAAAGCCAAGGAACGGAAGATCCTCTATGAGGATCAAATCTTTCTCAAGGAATCTTCCTATTTTTATCCTTCCGACGTGTATGCGGAGCAGACCTTCGGTCGCGACGCGAAGGTGCGCTTCCGGCCGATCAAGCCGTCGGACGAAGAAGAGATGCGGCGGCTGTTCTATCGATTCTCCGACGAAGCGGTGTACTATCGGTACTTCAGCCCGATCAAAACCATGCCCCACGCGAAAATGCAGGAATATGTCAATGTGGATTACGGCAAGGTCATGTCCATCGTCGGCCTCGTCGGAGAGCCCGGGCACGGGCACATCATCGCGGAAGGCCGCTTTGTCAAACACGCGGACCGGCCGTACGCGGACGTCGCGTTCGTGGTGGATGAGGAGTATCAGGGCCTCGGAATCGCCACATTCCTCTTCAAGATGCTGGTGAGGCTCGCCAAGGAGCGCGGGCTCAAGGGCTTTACCGCGGATGTGGTCGCATCGAACAAGTCGATGATGAGGGTATTCGAACACGCGGGACTGCCGGTGAAAGCGCGCCTTGCGGGCGGGGTGTACGAAATCACCATGCCCTTTGAAGGAAACGACACGGGGGAAGGGCCAAAAGCGGGCGACGCCAATTCGCGCGAAGGACGGTGACCGCGCGATCGGCCGATCCGAGCGGATCTCACCGGATCAATGGCGTTCCTCGACGAAACCGGGAGTTCCGGAAGAGCTCCTCGAATCGCTTGGCGATCGTGCGAATGTCGAAATCCACGGCCATACGTCTGCTCTGATGTTTCATGCTCGAGAGTAGATCGGGCGCGGTAATGACCGCTCTGAGCGCCTTCTCGAAGGACGCGACGTGGTTCACCGGACAGAGAAATCCATTTACGCCGTTGGTCACAACGTCGGTATTTCCGCCCACGTCACTGGCGACGATCGCAAGTCCCGCGCCCAACGCGCCGGCGCCGACCAGCGGCATCCCTTCCGAGAGCGACGGTAGAACCAGCGCGTCGCTTTCGCTCATCACCTCTGCGACTCGGCCGGTGTCCACCCATCCGTAGAATCGCACACGATCGGTCAATCCCAAGTCCGCGGTCTTCGAGCGGACCTCGTCCATGAGCGGTCCGTCGCCGAGCATCGAGAATTCCCAGTCCAGATCGTTTATCCGGTTGAGCGCGTCCAGGAGGAACAGCAGATTCTTCTGCGGATTGAAACGACCCGCAAAAACGAGCCGAACCGGATGATGCGGTTCGGGCGGACTTTGCGGCGTGGTCTCCAAATCGATGCCGTTGGGGATAATTTCCATATCCACCGGGTAGGATTCGAGCGCCATCTCACGGATGTGTTCGCTCGGGACCGTCACCGCGGACGCGTCCCGCCAAATGGGCGCGCTGAAGGGTTTGACTAAACGGAACAGATGATCCGTCTGATCCGGAACGCCTCCCGGGACGTCGCCCAGTTGGGTGGTCAGCACATACGGGGTGCGCGTCATGCGGCTGAGCGTCCAGCCGAGCGCGCCCGTGGGCACGGCAAAGTGGACGTGGAGAACGTCCGGCTTCCATCGGATGATGTGCCGCAGAGAGGGCGCCGCGTTGAGACAAATATACGCGCCCATCTCGGGCACGCTGCACGTGTGCATATGTCGTCTAAGGGATTGACTTCGGTAGATGGTATAGCCGTCCCGAGTCTCGACGCGCGGGAGACCCCGAACGTGCGCGGTCTGCACTCGAATCTCGTGCCTCCGACGCGCCAGGCCTCGGCAGATGTCTTCAGCCGCTCGACCGCCGCCGCCCCCCACCGGGGGAAACTCATAGTTCAGAACAAGTATGCGCATCCCGACAATTCCCGTACGCGGTCATTCCGGCGATCCCGCGCGGGAGGCCCCCTACATTTCCCTTTTGAAGCGAAAGATCGAGATTACATCGGCTTGGCGACAATCTGACGCACCTTGGTCTCAAGGAATCGATTCGAAGCGTGCGATTCGATGATCGCGACCGTGTCCGAACCGCGGCCCGTGCCTGCTATCGCGACCACGTCGACCCCTTCCGGGATCAAGCCCGCGTCGCAGGCTTCCATGACGATCTCGACCGTCACCTTCATCCCCTGCCCGAAGAGCCGAAGGGTTTCCGCAACGATATAGGCTGGATAAATCCCTTTATGCTTCTCCATGAACGACCGTTCGATGCTTCGGGTGAGGATCGTTCCCGTGAAGACCTTGACGCCCAGGTCGGCCAACTCTTGGCGGGCTTCCGGCGAACAACCGTCTTCGTTGGGCTTGCCGAATCCCACGTTGTGAGTGACCGCGACCAAGTTGACATCTTTCCCTTGCAGGGCCTTGGCGAACCGAATCGCCGTTTCACCGCCCGTGGTGGCCGTGACCACGTGGCCGTACCCCTCGTCGACGAGCCCTTGAACGATTTCGACACACCGATCGGTGTTCTCCTTACCCGCTTTCTCGAAATACTCGACCTGTCGGATCATGCTGGATTCCCTATTCGTTCGAATCGGCCTTGTACGCGCAGAGGTCGCCGCACATGGTGCAGGTCTCGTGATCGCCTTCGCACGTACGGGCGCGGATCTCAGCGGCAAGGGCCGGATCGAGCGCCAGCCGGATCTGCTCGGACCAATCCCGAGCCTTGCGCGCGACGCTCATCTTCTCGTCCCATTCCCACGAGCCGGGCAGGCCCCGAACCAGGTCCGCGGCGTGACCGGCCAGACGAGCCGCCAGAACGCCCATCCGCACGTCCTCCGCGGAGGGCAGCCCGAGATGCTCCGACGGCGTCACGTAGCACAGAAAATCCGCGCCGGCGGCCGCTGCCGCGGCTCCTCCGATTGCCGACGTCACATGGTCGAGACCTGGGGCCACGTCGGTCACGAGCGGGCCGAGCACGTAAAAGGGCGCGTTGTCGCAGAGTTTCTTCTGAAGCATGATCTGCGCCGGGATCTGATCCAGCGGCACATGACCCGGCCCCTCGATGATCGCCTGAACCCCCTTTTCGCGCGCTCGACGGAAAAGCCTGCCGAGCGTGATCAATTCCTCGACCTGCGCCTTATCCATTGAATCGGCTATCGCGCCCGGTCTCAAACCGTCCCCAAGGGAGAGGACCATACCGTATTCCCGGCAGATATCGAGTACGTCGTCGTACCGCTCGTACAGCGGATTCTCCCGCTTGTTCCTGCGCATCCACCGCGCAAGGAAACTGCCGCCGCGGCTGACGATTCCGCAGACTCGGGGGCTCTCCTCGAGGAGTTCCAACGAGGTCAGGGTCACACCGCAGTGCACGGTCACAAAGCTTATGCCGTCTTCGCCGTGGAGGCGGATCGCGTCGAACATCTCTTCCGGTTCCATGTTCTCGCCGCCGCCTCGACGACGCACCGAGTCGACGATCGCCTCGTAGATGGGAACCGATCCGACCGGAATCGATGAACCGCGCACGATGCGCTTTCTCACCGATCTGAGATCGCCGCCCGTCGAGAGATCCATAACCGCGTCCGCTCCGGCGGCAATGCCGGCCTCGAGCTTCCGAACCTCCATGTCCTCGTCGTCGAGGTCCCCCGAGGTCCCGATATTCGCGTTCACTTTCACCCGGAGCCCTTCGCCCACGGCGACTGCCTTTCCCGAGGGAGGGGGCTTGAATACGGCCGTGCGGCCGGCTTCCATTCCGTGCGCAAGATCTGCTAATTCCACGCCCTCTTCGAGCGCGACCTGTTTGATATAATCGTTCAAAAGACCCATCTCCATTGGTTTTCCCGTCTACTCGGTATATGTGGGACCGGACGCGCGCCTCCGTGCGCGAACGCCGCGATCGTTCAAAACGGTTTCATAATCGATGTATTATTCCATCGGCGGTGGGGTTTGGCAAGGCCCCGGGGAGGACGGGACCCGGTGAGCTTGACAGAGGGGGGAAAGCAGCGGATAAGATATAGTAACACCTCTTAATACACTCGGGCCCCTCGCGCCCCCGCTACAACTCGAGGTCGTCTCATGTCCGACGAAAAACCCGAAATCATCACCTTCAAAGTCCCCGAGTCGCTCAAGGACGCCATGACGGGAATACCCAACAGGTCCGAATTCATCCGGCGCGCTATTTTGATGGCGCTCGACAGCGTGTGTCCGCTCTGCAAGGGCACGGGAATCCTCCTTCCCAACCAGAAAAATCATTGGGAGGAATTCTCGAAGGACCATGCCATCGCGGAGTGCGAGACATGCCGCGCCAGGCACCTGGTGTGCAAATCACACCCGAAGCCGCTCGCGCACACGGAATCGTCCGGTTGAAGCGAGGGAAACCGCTGACGGCAGAAGCGCCGACCCGACCGATTCATCGGGCGCCGGGAAGGATGAAACGCAATGGCGGATGAATCCGTAGTAGACGTGCGTGACGTCACGTTTTCTTACGACGGATATACCGTGATCGAAAACGCCACGTTTCAGATCCGTGAACACGATTTTGTCACGATTGTGGGTCCGAACGGAGGGGGCAAGACCACTCTGCTCAAACTCATGCTCGGTCTGCTTCGACCCTCCAAGGGGCGCGTCCGCATCTTGGGGCGTCCGCCGGAGGAGATTTCTCATCGCATCGGATACATGCCGCAGCACGCTCACCTGGATCCCCAATTCCCGGTGAACGTCATGGATGTGGTCCTGATGGGGCGACTCGGGCTCGGGAACGGCATCGGCCCGTATACCAGGGAGGATCGGGAGGCCGCGCTGGAGGCCCTGAGAACCATGCGTATGGAGGAAAAGAAGAACTCGAGCTTTTCCGAGTTGTCGGGCGGACAACGGCAGCGCGTCCTGATCGCACGCGCGTTGGCTTCCCGCCCGGATCTCTTGCTCCTGGACGAACCCACCGCGGGCCTGGACCTGGCCGTGGAATCCGAACTCTACGAGATCCTCCGGCAGTTCGCGGAAGAAATAACCGTGGTGGTCGTTTCCCACGACATCGGTTTTGTTTCGCACTATGTCAACAAGGTGGTGTGCGTGAAACGAAACGTCGCGGTCCACCCGACCGCGGAAATCAGCGGCCAAATCATCAGCGACATGTACGGCGCGCCCATGAAGATGGTGCGGCACGATCATCATCATGAAGACCCGGTAACCACGTGCTTGAATTCCTGACAGATCTTCAGCGCCATGCGTTCCTGCAGAACGCGCTGATAACGGGTGTCCTCGCCGGGATAGCCTGTGGAATCATCGGGACATTCGTAGTGGTGCGCAGGATCACGTACATCGCGGGAGGCATCGCCCACACGGTGCTCGGCGGCATGGGAGCGGCCCTCTATCTGAAGGAGACGGGCTTGACACCCGGTATGGACCCGCTTTACGGCGCGGTGGTCGCCGCGCTGGGGGCGGCGCTCATCATCGGCATCGTCAGCCTCAAGGCCAACGAGCGGGAAGACACCGTGATCGGCGCGCTCTGGGCTATCGGGATGGCCGTGGGCGTCCTCTTCATCGCGCGGACCCCCGGCTATACCACGGACCTGATGAGCTACCTCTTCGGAAATATTCTGATGGTCTCATCAAGGCAGCTTTATCTCCTCGTTTTTCTCGACGTGATCATCGTCGGCCTCTCCGCGGTCTTCTTCAACAAATTCGTGGCAGTCTGTTTTGACAGCGAGTTCGCTCGATTGCGCGGGGTAAATGTGGAATTCTACTATCTGTTGCTGTTATGCTTGACCGCGTTGACGGTGGTGGTCCTCGTGACGGTCGTGGGTATCGTCATGGTCATTGCACTGCTGACGCTGCCGGCCGCGATCGCCGGATTGTTTTTCGACAGCGTACGCAAAATGATGATAACTGCGGCGTTGCTCTGCTCGGCGTTCACCGTTATCGGGCTCGCGCTGAGTTACGGTCCCGATTTCCCAGCGGGGGCGACCACCATCGCAGTTGCGGGAACGGCCTATTTGGCCGCGCACGTCGGCCATGCCCTCTTTCGAGGTCTGAATTCGGGATAGGCGAGTGTCTCAAAGGCGGAACCTTTCCCGCTCCCGACGCATCTAAAAAAAAATGGACGGAAGCGATTGATGCAACACCTAGAACCGAGCGTCGCGGGTACGAGAGTGCAGAAACTGAGCGCGAGAACGGTGGTTTACGATATACGGTCGGGGATGAGCAACGAGGAGATGGCGGCCAAGTATAACCTCACTCGGAATCGACTCGCCGCGATCCTGACGAAACTCATAGACGCGCGGCTTGTGGCCCCCCAAGAGGTTTCGGAACGCATTTCGGCCCTCGAGGAGAGCTCGGGAATTCATCGGAAAAAGCCGGACCCGGTGTGTTACCCCATTGTTCGGGTGACCATTCACGATCTGGATGACATCGAAGCGGAAGGTTGGGTCCGGGACGTGAGCCGGAACGTCGTCGAAGTGAGCGGGTTGGACTCGGTTGTGGGATCGACCAAGGTCTTCCTGGTCAAACCTCCCGAGCTGGAGGGGTTCGAAGATCTCAGCCCATTCTCCTTCGACGCGGAGTGCACCGGAGTCATCGAAGATGAAAGCGGCGCGATCGCCCGCTACGGTATAACGAGTATTCTCGACGAAGATCGACGGGAACTGGACAAGCTTGTAGAGTCCGCAATGTTTTGCGAATAGGGGAGCGTTCGGTCCGGCGGCCGACCGACGGACCACTCGTCGACGACCTCGAGTCGACGCCTCACGCTCCGGCAAGGCTGTTTGTCGATCGTAGCGCCCGGGCGCGGCGGCGACCCTGGGTGAAATATTCGACGGAGGGATACGATGACCCTCACCAAAGACGAACTGGAATACTTTCAGGCCAAACTCGAGGATCAACTGGACGCGCTTCTGCAAGAAGCCGGCAAAACCAGGGAGGAGATGACCGACACCGAGATCAACGGCGCATTTCCCGATCCGAACGATCGCGCGACCCTCGAATCGGATCGCGGCCTCGAGTTACGCATCCGGGATCGAGAACGAAAACTCATCAGCAAGATCCAAAAGGCGCTCGAAAAGCTCGCCGAGGGCACGTACGGAGAGTGCGAAGTCTGCGGGGAACCGATCGGCTTCAAACGCCTCGACGCTCGGCCCGTCACCGAACACTGCATCGAGTGCAAGACGTCGGCAGAGGAGGAAGAGCGACTCCGGAAGATGGGATGATTGCGGTCCCCTGAGAGCGCCCTTCGGAATGGACCCGCCGGCGCGGTCCGATCTTCCGCCGTACCGCGTCCGGCGCACAGCCCCCTAATCCGGCCCGCCCGACACCCGGCATGCCTCGAGGAAGCCCCCCGGGTCCACGTCATCCCGTATTCCCAGGCGCGTCAAACAGAAATCGAAGCGAACCGGGTCATCGGGCGCTATCGCCCTGAACGCGTCGGTTATCTCGATCGCGGCCCGCATATCTGCTTGCCTGCGTTTGGTAAGACCGAGCCGGAGGCCGATCCTGCGCATATGAACGTCCACGGGCGCGATAAGCTTTGACGCGGGGACACGCGACCATCCGCCGGGATCCACCTCATCGCAGCGGACCATCCACCTCAGGAAGAGATTATGCCGTTTACATGCGCTGCCCAGATCGGGAGACGGGAGGAGGCTCCTCGGCCTGCCTTCGAAGACCGACGAGAGTTCGCGCACCAGCGCCGAAAGCGCCGGCATGAGGGTCTCGCAGCGATCCTCCATGCCCCGAACGAAACACGCCTCCAGGGAGCCGTGGCGCTCGATAACCCGCCGGACGCCATGCAGCATGGTCGCAAGCTCCCCCCCCGTCGTGAAGCGATATTTGAAATCCGCGAACAAATCGACCAAATCGTCGCGTGACGCGCTCATAACGAACGCGTGCGGCGGATCGATTCGATCGAGCGCAATCGACACGGTCTTCACGATCTGCCGAACCGCGCCGTACGCCAATGACGACGCGACCAGCGCGGCGATTTCCCGATCCCGCGAGTCCTCATATCGGTATAAGAGCTGCAACGGGTCGGGGTCTACAAACTCACGTTTGTTCAGCCTGCAGTAGAGGTTCTGAAGCTCGTTTCGGTATTTTCGAGCAGGCATGTGACGATCTCGGCTTTAGGTCAAACGTCGGAGGCCTTCCGCCAGCTCGCGCAGGCCCTCCCGATCCGTGATGGTGATTTCCGCTCCCTCGGTCACGATGTATCCCTCCCGGGCCATGCGGTTGAGAATCCTCGAGAGCGTTTCCGGGATTGTGCCGAGCATGCCGGCGAGCTGATTCTTGGGCGCTTCCAAACGGACGCGGTCCGCATGGCGCTGTTTGTCGCTCAGGTAGAGCAGATGCGCGGCCAAGCGGGCCGGAACCTCCTTGAGCGACAGATCGTCCACCAGGACGGTGAATTTCCGCAGACGCCGGGAGAGCACCGCGAGCATGTTCAGGGCGACCGCCGGCGTTCGGCTTATGAGCTTGACGAAGGACGTCCTGGATAGGAAACAGATACGACTCTTTTCCAGCGCAATCGCATGGGCCGGAAAGCCGGCGCCTTCAAAGACCGGGACTTCTCCGAAGGGTTCGCCCGGTCCGAAAATATGGAGTATCTGCTCTTTCCCATCGGGCCCCAGCTTGAAGATCTTCACCTTCCCTTCGAGCGCGACATAAAAGCCGTCCGCTGTCTGCCCTTCCGAGAATATGGTCCCGCCCCGAACGACTGTCTTCTCGACCGCAATAGAAGCCAGGTCCGCGAGCTGATCCTCGGGGAGCCCTTCAAAAAGCGGGATGCGTGCCATCTGTTCGGTCGTGGGCATGGGCCGGTCTCTCCCGAGGACAACGTGGACGGACATGCGGTCCGGCGCCGCGGTCGGCGATCCACGGATAAAATCGTGTCGGCTTGATCTATGCCACGGACAGCGCGCGCCTCAAAGATTATCATACACCACGTAAGGGCCGAAGGAGTCGGAAAAACGCCCCGTCCCCCGAAACGAAAAAACACGATTCGACAAAAAAGCGCGGAAGTTGACCTAGGTCAAGGCGGCCAAGCTCAAGAGACCATATGTTTCATTTAAAGAGACAGTCGCAAGGCGATTGAACAATAATTCAACAAACCCCAAATGAAGGCGGAGAAAACCCAGTTGGACGGGAGGAGCAAAAATGGCCGACAAAATGTATTGCTACCAGTGTGAACAGACGTCCGGAGGCGTGGCCTGCACCAAGCAGGGCGTCTGCGGAAAAACGCCCGAAACCGCCGCGTTGCAGGACTTGCTGACTTACGCGCTCAAAGGATTGGCGCTCTACGCGCAGGAAGGCCGCCGCGTGGGCGTCACCGATCGTGAAGCAAACGTCTTCACTGTGAGGGCCTTGTTTTCGACGCTCACCAACGTTGATTTCGATCCCGAACGCTTCGTGAGACTCATTCATAAGTGTGTGGAACACCGAGAGCGACTCAAGGAAAAGGTCAAAGCGGCCGGCGGCAAGACCGACTTCACGGAGGAACCGGCGAATTTCACTCCCGCCGGTTCGGTTGACGAGCTGCTGCGCCAGGCCTCGGGAAAAGGATTCGCGCCCGAAGACGAACCGGACCTCGACCCGAACATCCGCGCGTTGCAACACACGCTTATCTTCGGTCTGCGCGGCGTGGGCGCATACGCCGACCACGCGCAGATCCTCGGGCAGGAAGACGACGCGGTCTACGGGTTTGTCCATGAGGGGCTGGCGGCAACGCTCAGAAAGGACCTGACGCTCCAAGACTGGCTCGGCCTTGTGCTCAAATGCGGTGAAATCAACCTGCGCACTATGGAATTGCTCGACGAGGGAAATACGGAAACCTACGGCCAACCGGTCCCGACCAAGGTCCCCCTGGGCGCGAAGGCCGGCAAGGCGATCCTCGTTTCCGGTCACGATCTCAAGGACTTGGAAGAACTCCTGAAACAGACGCAGGGCAAGGGCATCTATATCTATACACACGGTGAAATGCTCCCGACCCACGGCTACCCGGAGCTGAAGAAATACGAACACTTCTACGGTCATTACGGCACCGCGTGGCAGAATCAACGGAAGGAGTTCGCGGATTTCCCCGGCTCGATCCTGATGACGACCAACTGCCTGCAACGGCCGCAGGAATCGTACAAAGACAACGTGTTCACAACGGGTCTCGTGGGATGGCCGGGCCTCCCGCACATCACCGATTTCGAGTTCGGCCCGTTGATCGACCGGGCGCTTGAGCTTCCCGGATTTTCCGAGGACATCGAACGCGGCCATGTGATGGTCGGATTCGCTCGCAACGCGGTCCTTTCGGTTGCGGACAAGGTAGTGGAACTGGCGAAGAGCGGCGCGCTCAGGCATTGTTTTCTCGTGGCCGGATGCGACGGCGCCAAACCGGGGCGGAACTACTACACCGAATTCGTTGAAAAGACGCCCCAAGACACACTCGTGCTCACGCTGGCCTGCGGGAAGTTCCGCTTTTTCGACAAGGACTTGGGCACTATCGACGGCATTCCGCGGCTGCTCGATGTGGGCCAGTGCAATGACGCGTATTCCGCGGTTCAGATCGCGGTAGCGCTTGCGGACGCCCTCGAAGTGGACGTCAACGAACTGCCGCTCTCGATGATCCTGTCATGGTACGAGCAGAAGGCCGTGGCGATTCTGCTGACTCTGCTCCACCTCGGGATCAAGGGGATGCGGCTCGGCCCGAGCCTCCCGGCCTTTCTGACGCCGGACGTCCTGAACGTGCTCGTCGAGAATTTCGACATCAAGCCCATCAGCACGCCCGACGAGGACCTCAAAGCGGCATTGGGCTAAACGTAACCCGGGGCGGGCAAAGCCCGTCCCGCCCTCACGGCGACCGGAGCACGATCCGCTCGAACGCGAAGGGAGTGACAATCATGAAGTGCCCCGGACAAGATCCACGCTATTGGAAAGAAGACGCGATCTTCAACGTCGAATGTCCGCATTGCGGTCACTTGACCGAGTTCTTCAAGGATGAGACGAGGAGGCGATGCGAAGGGTGCGGGGAACGTATCCTGAACCCGAAGATGGACTTCGGGTGCGCTGCTTATTGCAAGTTTGCAAAAGACTGCTTCGGCGAAGACCTCCCGCCCGAACTCATCAAAGAAAAAGAAAATGTCTTCAAGGATCGGGTCGCGGTCGAAATGAAGCTCTACTTCAAGACCGACTTCAAACGCATCGGTCACGCGGCGAAAACCGCGCGCTACACGGAACAACTCGTACCCAAGGAGAAAGGCAATCCCGCCGTGGCGCTCTCGGCCGCGTATCTCCGTGACGTCGGCGTTCCTGAAGCGGAACGAAAACACGGAAGCGCCGCGCCGCAGTTTCAACACCAAGAAGGACCCGCGATCGCGCGGCGTATCCTCGAGAAGCTCGACGCCAACTCCGACATCATCGACGAAGTCTGCGACATCCTGGGACGCCGGCACACTCCCGGAGATGAAGAGACGGCAAACTTCAAGATCGTGCACGACGCGGATTTGATCGTGAATCTGGAAGAGATGAAAAAACGAGAAAGCCTCACCGACGAACAGATCGAGACACACATCGAGGAGCGATTCCTCACGAAGAGCGGCAAAGAGTTGGCCCGCACCGCGCTCCTGAATACCCGCGACCGAGGCGGCGCCGGCGGGACGAATGAAAGAATCGCGACCGAGTCGCCTCTAATCGGCGAAATCTCATGAGAACGACCACATCGCTTCGAACCTCGTGTTCCCCACTATATAAGGAGAAGGATCATGACCGTAACCAGGAAAATCATCGAAATCGACGAGAATCTCTGCGACGGATGCGGGAACTGCATCATCGCGTGCGCGGAAGGCGCGCTGGAGATTGTTGACGGCAAGGCCAAAGTCATTGCCGATAAATATTGCGACGGCTTGGGCGCGTGCCTGGGTGATTGCCCGACCGGCGCGCTGCGGATTGTCCAACGCGAAGCGGATGAATTCGACGAGGAAGCGGTCCACGAGCATCTTGCCGTTCAGGCGCCGGCGAAAGCCGAGCCGCCTCAAGTAATGCCGTGCGGTTGCCCGTCGACGCGCATCCAAACCTTCGACGCCCCCTCCCACTGCGCGGCGGCCAATGAGCCTGCGACTATGCAAGCCGCCGATTCCGCGCTGACCCACTGGCCGGTTCAGATTCGGCTGGTTCCGCCCAACGCGCCGTTTCTCAAGGGCGCGGATCTGCTGGTGGCCGCGGATTGCGCAGGATTCGCGCATCCCAGCTTCCATCGGGATTTCCTCGCCGGCCGCGTCCTTCTGATCGGCTGCCCCAAGTTCGACGAAGCTGGGGCGTACATCGAGAAATTCGCACAAATCTTCCGGCAAGCCGACATCAACAGCGTAACGACGCTCGTCATGGAAGTCCCCTGTTGCAGCGGTCTCCCGCTCATTGTGAAGCGCGGCATGGAAAAAGCCGGCAAGACCGTTCCCATGGAGCACGTGATCATCGGCACGCGGGGCGACGTCCTGCGAAAGGAAAGGCTTGTCGCTTAATGCGAATGCGCTCTCCAAAAAAGGATCAAAAAAACGGCGTCGGCGCGCTTCCGGAGGGAGAGTGAGAAATAGAGCCCGCGAGTCCGACTCTTACCCTCTCTCCCTCTGAAACAAGCGGGAGAAACCGGCTCTCGCTTCCTCCCTCCGGTAAGGCCTATGAAGTCAGCCTCTTGTACCCTCTCCCAGTGGGGCAGGGGATAAGACTTTACGTTCACTGATGTTTGACCGTATCCTCCCCGGGTGGCCCGGAAGGCATAGGTCCGGACGGCGCAGCCGCAAGAGGGCATTGTGTTCTTTCAGCGCAGCGGCTACCCATTAAACCTTTGAGATTGCTTCGTCGCTCCGCTCCTCGCAATGACGTACCGTGATTTCCAACAGGGCGGGTTTACCGACCCTGAAGGACCGGCATCCTCTAGGTCGCCCCTGACGGTGCTTTCGTTCGATTGGAAGAGGGCGTCTCTTTTTCGGGCTCTCTCCGGGAGAGCATCTCTCTATTCCCCTCTCCCACCCTGAGAGGCAAAGTGAGGGTCTTTAATCGCCTCTTTGAGAGCGATCCGAAGCAATGAAAACGCAGAAGCTCAAATCATCATTTCGACCCTTCACGATCGACACGCGCCCTGCCGGGCGCCTGGTGTGGCTCATCCCGTTTATCTGCCTTGTCTGCCTCTCCTGCCGAACAGCGCGGGACGCGGAAGGCGCCCGGTTCCTCGACGCGTGTGCGTCCGGCAAAACAGACGTTGTTCATAAGCGCCTCCGATCCGGATACGATATCGACTCATCGGACGACCGCGGCCGCACCTGCCTGATGCTCGCCGCGAAGAACGGCCATAAGGACCTGGTCGAGCTTCTCCTTGCGGACGGCGCGGACGTCAACAAACAAGACGCTCGCGGCATGACCGCGCTCACGTGGGCGATTCGTCATAAGCATTCCGCAACAGCGCTCACGCTGCTTGAACACGGATCGAGCATCGAACTGAGGGATTATCGCCATCGCATGACCCCGCTTGTTTGGGCCGCGGTCCATAAAGACCGCGAAGCGCTCCGACGGATTATCGACATGGGCGCGAACGTCAACGTGCGCTGCAACAACGATCATACCGCGTTGACGATTGTAGCGGGCCGCGGGTTTACGGAGATCGCGCGGATGCTCATCGATGCGGGAGCGGATATCCACGCGACCGAAAAGAGCGGCATGACCGCGCTTGCGATTGCCTCGAAACACGGCCGGCAGGAGATCGTCACGCTTCTCGAATCCCACGGAGCGGACATGGGGACGGCCGGCCCGAAAGGATCACGACTGCTGAAGTAGCGCTTAACCCCTCTCCCGTAAGATCATCCCTCCGGGATCCCCGCACAGCCACGCCCCTCCGTCCGGATGTCGCTTTTTCGCAAACGGCCGGCTCAGTTCCGTGGGCCGTGAACATCGCCGATAATTGGTCGACTTTCAACAACGGAACGCGGCCCTTCGCGGTCGTATCGTGCACGATAATCATACATCACCTGAAACGCTTAATCCCCGACATGACAGGCTTTGGCCGAGGGGGCTGTCGTGAAACCGCGCACATGCTCATCCCCCGGCGAAAGCCGCTGCTCAGTCGCGCTTGAGATAGCTCAGGATATCGGATTGTTACCTCCCCCCCCCGCCAATACGGCACGGGAATTGCTACCTGTCACGTCAGGCTGAGAAGCGCATCCGTCCGGTGAACAGGCGCTCGCGGCGGAGTATGCGAACGCAATCAAACCCAAACCGTCGTCTTCACACGGGAGAGGAGGCAATTCCCCCATGAAATTGGTATGCAACACACGTTGGATGATCATTCCGGCCGTTTTCTGCGCAGCGCTCATCGCGGCCCCCATGATCGGCGCTCAATCGGCTTCCAAAGGCGAAGCCAAAAAGATGGAAATGATGAAAGGAAAAATGAGCGCCGAGAAAAAAGAAAAAATGATGAAGAAACACAGGGAGATGATGAAGGAAGCCGACGTTCGGACCAGCTCCCAGGTTCCCACGCCTGCGCCGGCAGGGGCGGAGCCGGTTCCCACCAGTTATATGGCCGTCTCCATCACCGAATCGTTCGAATCGATGGCAAAGCGGGTGAAGAAGAACAAGCCGGAAGTCATGAAACGCCAGATGGAGGAGCTCAACAGGCGCTATGACTTGAGCGACACCCCCGCGGAAGGCGTCACCATGACGCGAGGGAAGCCCGTCCAGGCAGGCGTCCGAGTCAAGCTGCCCGAAGGCGTCACATGGGACGACCTAGCCGCGATGAAGCCCGAGGAGATCAAAGAGAAGGGGGTGTGGCCTCGAGGCTTCTATCCCCTGCCCCATATGAAACAAAAGGTCGGCGGGCAGGTCTTTCCACAAATGCAGATCGATGAAATCAAGAAGCAGGAAGGCCGGGACCTCGACCGAATCGATATCGATTTCGACATTCCCGAGCACATGCTTCCGGATTTTCCTCCTGCGATCTATCTGACCACACGACCCGACCTGGGCGACGTTTCCCAGGGCAAGGTCGTCACCATCAAGAATTATTACGAATTGTTCAACGGCATCCTGAATCCGAAACAGCTGGAGGGCCTGCGCCTGCTCGTCACGCCGTTCCCTCAGCAGCAGTTCAACGCGACTGCGGATAGGCTGGTCGAAAAGCCGTCCCTCGGCGTGACCTGCCTCGACTGCCACGTGAATTGCCACACCAACGCGGCGACGCACCTCGTTCCGGACATCCGGCCCAATGCGTTCCGTCACCGCATCGACACGCCGACCCTCCGGGGGACGAACATCCAACGGCTCTTCGGCTCACAACGAGCGCTCAACAGCGTGGAGGACTTCACCGAGTTCGAGCAGCGCACCGCGTACTTCGACGGCGATATCGTGATCGCGCGCAAAAAGGGCGTCAACATCCTCGATAGAGGCGCCCAGGTCGCGGAAATGGCCGCGTTTCAGAAGATCATCGACTTCCCGCCGGCGCCGAAGCTCGATCTGTATGGAAAGCTCGATCCGGAAAAGGCGACCGAGTCGGAAATGCGCGGCCAAAAGGTCTTTTTCGGCAAGGGGAAGTGCGATGTCTGTCATCCGCCGCCGTACTACACGGACAACAATATGCACGACCTCCATGCCGAACGTTTCTACAAGAAGACCACCATCAACGATCGCGTCTGCGCCGGCGTCGGAAAAATCAAGACCTTTCCGCTGCGAGGTATCAAGGATTCACCGCCGTACCTCCACGATCAGCGGCTCATGACGCTCGAAGATACCGTGGAATTCTTCAATCTTATCCAGGGCCTGAAACTTACCGCCCAGGAGAAGAAGGATCTTGTTGCGTTCATGCGAGCGCTTTAAACCGCGCACCGTGGAGTGTATTTCGGACGGCCTCGATAGGGGCCGTCCTTTTCTTGTTTGGAAGTGAGGAATTACAGGAGGGTCTGCGGGCAGAATTTTTCAATCTTCGCGTTCACCTCGACCATGTCCGCCGCGCCCTGATCCGCGGCCCGCCGGATTATCCCGTAACCCTTTTGCCGGTAGCGCTCGTCGTCGTGCATCACCATCGCCTGCGGGATGAACTTGAGCTGATAACCGGCCTCGAAGAGCGCCCTGGAGAATCGCACATCTTCCCCTTGATAGAAGCCCAAGTCATCGTCCCAGCAATGGTCCTCGAACAGGTAATCCTTATAAATACCGTATCCGCCGGTCACGTATTGACACTTGTCAAAACCCTCATCATAGGAGCGGAGGAAAGTGCAATTGCCGATGTAATTCACCCAGTCGCAATAGCGGGAAAGATCCGGGTTCACGATGACGCCGGTGGCGAGATCAAAATCGTCGTTGACCGCTTCTACAGCCTCAACCCAACGGGAATGCAGAATAAAGTCGTCATCCAGGCACACGAACTTGTTGAACCGCGCGGCCTTGGCCAACACGTTGCGCATGGCCCCCAGTTTCCCGCCCGCGGCCGCCTCCTCCATGGGAAATGTCCGCACATCCGGCCGCGCGGCCATGTCCGAAACACGCCCCGCCACCAGAATCTCGAGCGAACGTGAAGCACGCGGCTGATTGCGGATCGAGCCGATAAGACGCTCGAGCTTTTCGGGCCTGAGACCATTGGTGATAATCCCGAAGCTGTATCCCGTGGGTTTGATCGATTCGCGCGTTCGGCCCGCCCGCGTCGGCGCAAGGGCCTTGCCGAACGAGTTGAGCAGGTCCAGGCGGTCGTTCAGCGTCAGAATCTCGAGTCGATGGATCGCAGCGATATTCTCCTGCATCTCGTTGCGCAGAACGTCCACTTCGCGCCTGAGCGCGTCGATCTCCCGGTTCTCCATTTCGCGCAACAAGTTCCTGAGCCCCGAGCGGATTGTTTCTTTCAATTTTGCAACGATCATTTACGCCACTCCTTCAGAATATCGCCCTCATCCTGAATCTTTCCTTCATGTTAACAGAGCTGTCCGTCACCGACGATCTTGCCGCGTCGCGCGCGACTGCCTGTTGGATATCACGTAATGGTTCACCGGGCTTGAGGCGGCTCTGCGCCCGGTGAGGATGGAGGGGGAGACTCATCTCCCCCTCCAAGCCTCCCCCATCGAGATATCAATCGCTTGTTGCTATCCCGGTGAACGGTTACGATATCACTCCGGACGATGCGCTCCAACCGGCGTTGCTCTCCGCCGTCGACTCCGAAGCGTCGGCAAAATCCCCGCACCGTTGCAAGAACCGCCGACGTCGACGCCGGGCGAAAACGCGGAACCTCGAATCGCCAGTAGAGTGCTCGTACAGCGGCCAAGTCGCCTTCGCCGAGCGCGGCGTTGCAATCGGCCAAATTTCGAGCGCCGATAGCCGACGTCGCGGCCAGCTGCTCGTCGTACGCTCGAATGGAAGACTGCGCGCCGTCGGAGCGTATCCTGTGCGAATAGAGCGCGGCGGGAATCATCCGTGAGTTTTCCGGTCGGGACATCCGCCACCAGAGATCGTAATCCTGCGCGTATCGGAGGCGCTCGTCGTACATGCCCGCCCGGATAACCGCTTCCCGCCGATACATCATAGACCCGTGCGCGTACGTGTTGTGAAACGCCAGTCGCCAGAGCCGATACACATCATCGACGATGAGCCCTTTCGATTCGACGATGCAATCCGAATCGTCGACCACAGTGAAGAATGAGCCGACCAAGTCGAGCCGCTGGTTGTCACAAAACGCGGCGACCTGTTCGTCCAATCGCGCCGGCGCACAGAGGTCGTCCGCGTCCATGCGAGCGATGAGCCGACCGCGCGCGATGCGCAAGCCGCGATTGAGCGTGCGGGTAAGTCCTTGATTCTCCTGTCGGATGAACGTTATGCGCTCGTCGTGGAACGACCTGACAATATCCCCGACTGCTTCGGTGGAGCCGTCGTCGATAATCAGAAACTCGAAGTCCTCGAACCGCTGATCGAGGATCGACCGAATCGCGGCCGCAAGATACGCTGATCCGTTATAAACGGGCATGAGGACGGTTACTTCAGGCGCGGTCATTCGGTTCTCCATTCGGCTTCCGGGGCCGCCGGGACAGCGCGGGCCCAAATCTCGCCCCACCGAAATTGCTGCTCGACGACGCGCAATCCCGCGTCGGCCAATTCAGACGCAAAGCCGTCCGCGGTGTACTCGATCTCATGGGTGGGGTCGAGACGGTAGTCCAGTCCGAGTTCCTCCTTCAGCGGTACCCTCCAGTCGCGCTCGAACGTGGGAACCCGCAGGAGAAACGCCCTCGGACGCGCGGTTCGAGCAATCGAGCGGAGGAGGTCGACGCGGTCCTTAACGTGCTCGAGGACGTTGGACATGACCACGACGTCGAATTGTCCCTCGGGACCTGCGCCGCGCATGTCCCCGACCAGATAGTCCACCTTCGGATGAGCGTATCGAGTTCGAGCCGCGCGAATGTGCTCCTCGTTCAGATCTATCCCGACGACCCGCGCGCCGGTCTTTTCCGCAATATCGAGGGCAAGAGCGCCGATCCCGCAGCCCACGTCAAGCACACGATCGGCTTCGGTGATGCGATCGGTAAAGAAATTATGGTAGCGGGTGTGGCGATGCTTGGTGTGCAATCCCCCATCATATTCGACGGATAGCCCACCCTGGACCGGATAGAGAAGCTCGTCGAGACGAAAGAGGAACCGAAGCCCGCGATCGGCCGGGACGGATCGCGCCTTTGCCGAAGCGGCTTCGACCAATACCCGCGATAACGACTCGTCCGACAGTCGTCGCAACGCGCCGGCAAGTGTTCGCTCGATCAGTCGATTGACGTTCTTCCGCACGCTCATCACCAATTACCCTACAATTTCCGACAGCACGGAAGATTCCAGCGCTGCAATGCGCTCAAGGGAGAAGCGCTCCCGGACGAAGGCTGCGCCTGCTCTTCCGAGGTTTCGGCGCAATTCGGCATTCGACCTCAACTCTTCGATCGCGCCGCGTATCCCTTCCGCTGAACGATCGCACAGCAATCCGTTGACGCAATGCTCCACCACTTCCCGAATGCCTGGGGAATCGCATCCGATGACCGGCGCTCCGCACGCCATCGCCTCGATCAGGCTTTTGGGATGGCCCTCATAGAGCGACGGAAGCACGAACATCCCGCTTCGGTTCAGGATTGTCGGGAGTTCGGAGTTCCGCGCATTTCCCACCCAGGCGACACGATCGGCCAAGCCGCGAAACTCTCGCTCCAGCTCGTCCCGCAGAGGTCCATTGCCGATGATGACGAGCCGAAGCGACGAGCGTTCGATCGCCCGCAGCAGCGCTCGCAGGTTCTTCTCAGGAGCTATCCGCCCGACGTAGACGACCAAGTCGGGATCGCGATCCACGCCGTAATCGCGGAACAGATCGGTATCCACGTAATTGGGGACGACCCGTACGCGCTGGGCCGCGTCGGGAATACGGCGGGCCACGTCTTCGCGCATCGACTCGGTGGTGACAACGATGCGATCGGCCACGGCGAAGACACGATTCTCGATGCGGAGCGCCTCTGCTCTTTGTTCCGATTCCGCGCCGAATTCACGTTCCGCGTTCAAAGACCACATGTACCCGCAGCGCGCGACGAGCGGCTTCCGAAACATCTGAGCGGCCGCAAACGCGATATCCGCTCCGTATGACTGGTTGGTCTTGATGATATCGCTTTGGCTGAGGCGTTCTGCGTGTATGGTGAAAAGCCGGGCTTCGTATTCGGTTGAACCAAGGTGTCCATAGTTGGCACAAACATCGATTGCGTCCATATCGCCGGCAAGCGCGAGTTCGTCGCCGTTTCCGTATGTCACAAAGCTCACACTCCAGCCGAGCGCGCGCAATCGGCGGTACAGCGCGATCTCCCGATCCAGGGCGCCGATCGATTCCCACGTCTTCAGGGAAACACCCCGAGTAAAGAAAAGAGTGAGTCGACGGTTCATCGGAGTATCCGCCTGATAAGCTCGAGATACCGGTCGGCGACATCCTTGATTGTCGGGACCGAGATCAGCGCCTGGAACATTTCGTACCCGTCGACCAATCTCTCGAGCAATGCGGGGATTTCCCGCTCGTCCGAGAAGGCCAATCCGCCGTATTGCGCCAACTCCGGATGACCTCCGTCATCCGGATAGAGCGCCGGCAGTCCGCACGCAAGCGCTTCGATGAGCGCGTTGGAACACGGGTCGTTCGCGCTTGCGGTGATGTAGATGTCGTGGGACCTGAGGATGCGGGCCAACTCATCCGAAGGCACAGGCGGCAAATGACGGGCTCGATCAAGCGACTCGGACAAATTCCCCACAAAGGTGTACTCGAAACGGTCCCAATCGAGGACGCGCTCGAGCTGTTTGTAGATCGGCCCGCCCTTGCGGGGATTGTCGGACCAACTGGTTGAGATCACTCGGATCTTCCGCCTACGATCGAACGGAATACGCCCCCGGGAATGAAAGACCGCGGGATTGACCGCATTGTGAACGATCACGGGATCCTTCGGTCGATAGCCCATCTCGTGGATGCGTCGGAGCGTCCATGCGGACTGGATGACCGTCGCGGAGGCAAGCGATGCGTTGAGCTCGAAGCAAAGTTCGTCCTTTTCCCGGTCAAAGCCGCGGATAAGGCTGATCGGGCCGTCGATCCGGTGGAGCATCTTCAGGCGGCCGTCACGACTCAGTTCGCGGAACCGGTCCACATCGAAGTGGATGGAATTCAGGACATATGCGTCAATGTCGCTCCCGATGCGGTTTTCCGCCACGGTCAGCCCCTGTCGCGTCCACGCGTCCTTGAGCGCGAGCATGAACTGATTACCGCCGCCGTACGGCGGATTGTAAAAGGTATGCCAGAGCCCGATCGTCGGCTTCTCCTTGGCGGACCGCGAGTCCGCGCTTATTGCCGCGGAGCCGCGACTTCCGGATCGCCGCGACGAGCCTCTTGTCCGCGTGCTCTTCTGTTCGTCCCTGCGTTCCGAACAGGCGGCGTAGAGAAAACGCAGCGCCGGCGCAGCGGCTGAGGGAACATGGCGCCCCTCGATTCGACGGCGGTGCGCGGTGGAGCAGTCTCGAATCGTCCTGCCGGCAATATCGCGGAGAATCGCGTCCACAGCGCGATCCGGCGCGTCGAAAACGCATGTAGGTTCGAGAATATCTTCCGCCGCGCCCACCCGGGAGCTCAGGGTCGCGCACCCGGCCGCGGAGGCTTCCAGAATCGCGTGGGGGCCGCCTTCAGACCTGCTCGCGACAAGGCACAGGTCGATCGCGTTGTAGAGCCGGTTCAGGAACGGCCGAGGGAGCGTGTTCACGGCAAGATCGTCCCGGTCGGTCGGCGTACCCACATAGGTGAACGGTGTGTCCAGTTCGCGGAGCCGCTTCAAGAGCCAATGTCGTCGAGGCCCCCCGAGAACCGCGTGAACCTGCCGCCCTGCGCGTTCGACCGTCGCGATGATTTCCGCAAAGACGTCGGGACCTTTCGCCAATTTGGGGCCGGCGAGGTCCGCGCCCTCGGAATCTCGCTGAAAGCTGCCGATGCAGTAGGCGTCACCGGGAATGCCCAGTTCACGTCGAAATGCCGACCGCTCTTCGGAGGACCAATCCAGGGGCTTGAAAATCCCGTCGTCCACGAGATACGGCACGACAGGAGCGCTTAGACCGATGGAGGCCGCCTGTCGGCGCGCCTGCTCGGTGCGCGCGACCCAGACGTCGACACGATCCATGGCGGCGAGTCCCTGCGGGACCGTCATGAAACGGAACGGCTCACCGGAGAAGTGGCAGAGCACAAGCTTGCCGAGGAACATCTCCCTTGGAATACCCAGCAAGCCCCACCACCAGAGCGCGTGCACAACTTCGCAGTCGCCAATGCTCGTGGGCTCCACAATGCCCTCGGCAGCACGAACGATCAGGCGCAGGTCCTCGTCGACCGCCCAGCCGATGCCGTCTCCCGCGGTGAAGCATACCTTCAAGGGATTCATGATTTCACCGCCCTTATTCCAAAACCGGTCGTGTACGCGCGGAGGACGCGGTTTCCATTCATCGCGACGCGTTTATCGGCGCGAACCGCATATTTCTTAAACCGTCCGATCGCGGCGGAAGCGAGACGCCGCACTATCGGCATTCGAAGCCGGCCGTTGAATGATGAGTGGTACGCCGCGTCTCGGATCATGTCCGCAAGCACGCTCCAGAAATGACCGTGAGGTTCAATGGTTACCGACGTGAAGCCCACGTCGGCCAGGCTCCTCCGCCAATAGGAATCCGTATATCGGCCGAAGTCGTCGGGATCCGCGTGGATGCGATTGAGAAACGGTACGCAGAGGAGAAGAACGCCGCTCGGCGTCAGAACCCGATGAATTTCCGCAAGGACCGCTCGCGGGTCGAAGACGTGCTCGAGAACCTCCGAACAGAGCACCGCGTCGAAATGCCCTTCCGGAAAGGGCGTTTCAGCTGCGTCCGCCTGAACATGGGGTTCCCGATCGCGCGTGAGGTCCATATGCACGACGCGCAGGCCGTAGCGATCGATATCAAAGATTCCGCGCTTGAATTGCCGAAAGCCGCCCACATTGAGCGTGATTCCCCCCCTCGGAAGGCTCGCGGCGTAACGCAGGAGAAAGTCGTCCACGTACCGGCGCCGGAGCGAATAATCCAAGCCGTGTTCGGAAAGATGCACGAGACGATGTCCGCGGTCGGAAGTCATCGCGATCCTTCGGGTCGGAAGTGTCGCATCGTTCTCATCTTTGCAATAAGTTTTCGGCCATACGACCGATTTCATGAGACCTCGGGACGCGGCGTCTCACGGCTTCGCCCTAACAGGACACGGTCCCCGAAGTCCACCCACTCTTCAACGGTCAATCCCTTGGCGTACTCGCTGACCGACTTTCGCACCCCTCTGCCCAGATGGAGGAAGATCGGCTCATCTGCGTCGTTGACGGCCCGATCCACGGGCAGATCGCGAAACGGAGAATTGGCCGGCGCGGATTCGAGCAACGACGGTTCCCACAAGGTGTTGCGACACGCGAAAACCTCGAAGCCGGCGTCCCGGAGCGCAATCGTTACGCGATCGCCCACGTCGAATTCCGGGAGGTTGGGAAAAAAATCGAGCTTCACGTCTCTGAAGCGTTTAAAGTCGATCAGCATTCCCAGTACGTGGAGCGCGCCTGCGGGATGCCTCGTCCGATCCATGCGCGCGCCGGCCGCGGCCGTTCGGCGATTCAATTTGGAGAGCAGAAACGAGAGCCACCCGTCACGACAGGGCATCACATCCATGTGCAGGGTCACGATGTATCGGGAGTCCGGATCGATCAGGCGTACGCCGAGTTCCAAGGCTATCGCGTTGGCGTAGCTCCCCCATCGCTTCTGCGAAGCGGGCGCCTCCGATGACGGCTCGCGCCGGCGGGCTTCGGGCGGGAGCGGCTCGGTCCGGTTCAGGACGAGATTGATGTGGGCTCGATCCATGAACGCCTCGGTGAACGCGGCCGGTGAATTGTTGTCCACGATCCACAGTTCGTGCGGTTCCGGGGTGAAGCGTTCGATCGTTTCCACGCAGACGCGTAGCATCTCGACCGCGGAAGGGCTTTCCAAACGAGCCGGAACGATAAGCCGCGGGGCCTGGGCCGGCGCGAATACGTTTCGCCGTACTCGAGCGTGGTAATCCAGGCCGTCGAGACCGATCGCTTCGTCCGCACATCCCTCTGGCGCAGGCTTACCCACTGCCGGCGAGGGCTCCGGCTTAAAAGAGGTTTGCCGCATCTTTCCTTATCCGAATAAGCGCTCGTGCGATTGCGGTCCCGCTTGCGTTCAGGGGACTGCGCGGCGGCTGCTCGTCGGTACGGATTATTTCCGCGACGTGCGGCCGAAACAGCCTGACAAGGCCGTCGGATCCGCCGAAATCGTGGCGGTCCGCTCCCCTCGTTTCATAGCGTATGGGAACCTCGAGCGCGACAAGCGCGCGGTCTTTGGACACGCGGACGATCTCGCGCACCACGCGGTCCACATCGTAGGCGTGTTCAAGGGAGTGCGACGCGTAGACCGCATTGAACGTGTCGGCCTCGAAGCTCATTCGCTGCATGTCCATGACCAGGATGTCGGAACGGGTCGAAAAGAGATCGATCCCGACCGCGTCCCTAAAGCCGTGCGCCGAGAACCAATCGAGTTCGTATCCGTTCCGGGGACCGACGCAGAGAACGCGAGCATCGGGCTGTAGACGGCCGAGTTCGACCAGATCTTCCATCAGGATTGAAGTCCGTCGGGCGGGCGTCTGATCTCGTTTTGCGTACGCCCGCTCGAACTGAACAGAGAGATAGTCCTTGTAGTCCGGGTCCTCGGTGGAAGCGAGCCGACGCAACTTGAGCCGATGGTTCAATCCGGCCGCTAACTCAACCAAGCGGGCCATTTTTGAGGGCGTCGTCACTGCGTCTTCCGTGTGATGTCCCATCGGCAATCTCCCGCCACGATTCCCCGAGCCCGTCGATCGCCCGTCACCGAAAAGGTAACGATCCCGGCGATGCGTTCGAGTGTCTCGAAGGATCGCGCGTCCCTTACCGCGAAATGCGCTTCATACGCGCCGGGCGCAAGGTGGTTCGCCGCATAGCGCGCCCGAATCGTGAAGCGATTCGGCAGATCGTTCGGTGAGAGTCCGTCTTCCTCGGAAATGTTCCACATGCAGAGAATTCCCTGCGCATTGACAATCCCGAGCGAAAAGAGCGGACGATCCAAACGGCGTTGGACTTCCAGATCGACCTCCACTCCGAAGGGCGCCCCCGTTTCAACCTCGGTGGTTGGTTCTCCGTTCGGGCCGCATACCCGCGCACAGTCGAGTATGACCTCCCGGGACGATATCCGCCTCCGGGCGCGATGTTGGAGGCGTTCCCGTTCCGATCGAAAGACCATCCGTTCGTACGCCTTGATTGCTTCCAACGGCGTACCGGAAGCGACCACCCGTCCTTCCTCGAGCAAAACGGCTCGCCGAGCGACGAACTGAATGGTATCGAGGCTGTGACTGACAAGCAGGACGGTCGCGCCGCTCTCGCGCATTTCCCTGATTCGCGCCAGGCTCTTGTTCTGGAATTTAAGGTCACCGACAGCGAAGGTCTCATCGATGAGGATCACATCACTCTCGACATTCACCGCCACACCGAAGCCGAGGCGAGCGAGCATACCGCTCGAATAGGTCCTGACCGGGCGATCCAGCCATTCGCCCAGCTCGGTGAACTCCTCGATGTCCGGCATTTTCCGGCGCATTTCCGCGGAGGTGAAGCCCATTACCACGCCGAGCAACCGGATGTTCTCCTTGCCCGTCAGTTCCATATGAAGGCCGGCGTTCAGTTCGATCATGGGGAAGAGTCGGCCGCGCACTTCCACCCTGCCTCGCGTGGGAGCGCTGACGCCGGCGAGGACCTTGAGGAGCGTGCTCTTCCCCGCGCCGTTCCGACCCACAATGCCGACGGTTTCTCCCGCGCGAATCTCGAGGTTTACGTCCTGCAGAGCATACATCTCGGCCGCGCCGTTTCTTCCGAACACGCGCCCCAGATTGCGAACCACGCGCGGAATGGGCAATCCGTAGCGCTTCCATAATCCTTCGACACGTATGGCGACATCGTTGGCCATGAGCGCCTTAGAGAACATCGGCGAAGTAGGCGGAGAGCCGTCGGAAGAACGGCCACGCGATCGCCAGGAGCGCGCCGGTGACCGCGAACCCGATCGCAAGCGGTTCCAGAGCCGGCGTTGAATCCTTCAGGAGCACTGAGCGAAAGCCCTCGATCACTCCCACCATAGGGTTGAGCATGTAGAGAAGCCGCCATTCCTCCGGAACGCTGCTCATGGGATAGATGACCGGCGTCACAAAGAGCCACGCCTGGGTAATGAACGGGACCATGAAGATGAAATCGCGTCGAAACGTTCCCAGCCCGGCCAAGAGCATACCTACGGCGAACGCGACGCCCACGGCGAGGATCACGAGAACGGGCAGCCACAGCAGGGCCCATCCTACCTGAACCTGAAACCAAATCATCATCCCGGCGAGGATGATCGACGACATAGCGAAATCGAAGAGCGACGCGGTGACGCCGGCCAAGGGAAAGACTTCTCTGGGGAGCGCGATCTTCTTAATCATTTCCGCGTTGTTGATAATGCTTGGTCCGCACGCGGCCATGGCGGACGTGAAGAATGTCCAGGGCACAAGCGCGCAATAGCTAAACAGCGCATAGGGAATGCCGTCGCTGGGAATATCCATGAATCCACGCAGCATGTTGAAGAGGACCATCAGAATGAGCGGCTGCAGAAAGGCCCACCAAATCCCCAACGCGGATCGGCGATACTTTCCTTTCACGTCGCGGACCACCAGCGCGGCGAGCAGGCCCGGAAAACCCGAGATACGTCCCGCGGTCGGCGCGTGGTGTATGTAGATCGCTCGTTCCATGGACCCTTTCAGCGCTTTGCGGAGGCGCGGTCATGCGCTCCGGACTCGTTCGACCGGGATCATCGTTCGGGAGCGACGAACCGCGGGGAATCGTCCGACGCCGAGACGCGCGTTCATGCGAGCGGTCCCCATCCGATGAGGTCCTTACCGAACCAGTGATGTCCGGGCTCTCGAATGCGCATTAAGCATTCGGGATCGGATTGGTTAAGGTCGCTGACGGCCCTCAGGCCTCCGACGAAGACGGGCACGATGGTGAGAACCGCGAAGTCGGCCGGGCGAGACATGAGAAAGCTGGTGAGTATATGCGATCCGCCCTCGACGATGACTGAACATACCCCGAATTCCTTGAGCCGCTCGAAAGTCCGCCGTATACTCACCCGCCCCCCGGCGCCTTTCAGCATGTCGCCGCTCGCAGACATCCGCAGCCTGCTGTCGGGGATAACGGGCGGCGGCCGAACCTCGCCGTCCGGAAGCTTCCCGACGTCTGGGTTCCAAGCGAGAACCGTGCCGATACCCGGAATCACCGCGTCATGCCGCCCTCTGCGCGCATCCGGGCGCTCTTGGGATTCCGAACCGGCGATATCGAACGGTTCACCCGGCCGCGCAGCGATACAACCATCGAGACTCTGCGTGTAACTGAGCGTGACAAAGGGGCGGTCGACGGACATCCTCAATTCGGCTGCATTCCGAACACAGGACTCAATAATTGTCATGCAATCCGGTATTCTCCTCCGGTGAGGCGAAAAGGGTTCAACAGCCCACGTCTATAGTCACTTCGGCCGCAGAGATACCATAGTTGCGGTTTCGTGACAAGAACGCACTTCACGTATGCTTCCGCGGTCCGATCCCGCGGCGCGTTGTCTCTCGCGCAAACGATCACTCGACGACAATCGTGATACGATCCGCTTCACGATCGGGCGTGACCGCGTGCACCGTATGCCTGCCCCGCGTGGGCGTCCAGAAGAACTCGTAGGGCGGCGGCGTACGCGCGGTTTCAACGCCGTTCACCAGCCATCGAATATACGGGACCGGCAGTTTGGCAAGCGCTTGAAACCGAATTCGTGACTCGACCCCTGAAGAGACGATAAATCGGTCGTTGTCGTGCGGATTCACGATCTGGACGCGTTCGTTCGAGCCGCTCCCGACAGTTTGGCCGGCCCCGCGCCGGCCTCCGGACACTCCGGACGTCGCCGGACCGCGCCGGTCCCGATCCAATCGGAATCGACCCGTTCCCGATTCGAACCGTCGATTATGCAGCCAGCGGGCATAGGGCGCGCCGAGATAGAAGAATTCGGACCCGGTATGGTCGAGATCGCATACCCCGAGATGCGAGGGATCTCCCATGAAGACTTCTCGGCTGGTGTACGGGCAGCGGGGCGACGCGAGACGCCCGGACATCCAGCAGACCCGAGCCTCGGTCACGCCGTCCGGCTTTGCGAACCATCCGGGAGAGCCGCTTCCGTAGAGATGTCGCACAATGTCCGCGACGATGGGACCGCAGGCCCGAGCGCCCGTCGCGGCGTTCGAGGGGCGTCCGTCGAAGTTCCCCGCCCAGACGCCGACCACTCGCCGGGGCGTGTACCCGATCATCCAACAGTCCCGATAATTGGAACTCGTCCCGGTCTTCACGGCCACGGGAAAGTCGAAGTCCAAATACTCGGGATTACCGAAGGTCAGAAGTCGGGCGGACGCGTCCGCGAGTATGTGACTGACGATGTATGCGGCCTGCGGCGAGAAGACACGCAAAGAGGGGCCGGCGCCGTTCTTGACACAGGCGAGGGGCCTGTACATCCCCTGCCGAGCGATCGCCGCATACGCCCTCGTCAGTCCCAGAAGCGTGACATCGACGTTTCCGACCGCCATCCCGAGGCCGTAGTGTTCCGCCGGAGCGTCCGAGCCGTCCGCAAGCTCGAGTTCTTTCAACAGCCGGTAGAACTCGTCCACACCCAACGCCTTGATCGTTTTGACCGCTGAAATATTGAGGGAATTCCCCAACGCGGACCGCACGGTCACCGGGCCGTACGAGCGCCTATCCGCATTGAGCGGCATGTAGTCGCCGTGGGAAGACGGATAGCTCCGAAAGGTGTCGGGGACTTGGGAAAACGCGGAGTAACCGTTCTCGAACGCCAGAATATAAAGGAAGGGCTTCAGCGTGGAGCCGGCGCCTCTCTCCGCGAGAACTGCGTTGTTGTACCCGAGGGCCCTCGGGCCGTACTCCAGAGATCCGACCATCGCACGTATCTCGGAATCCTCGACCGAGACGACGATCGCGCCGGCCTGGCTGATCCCCATTTTCGCGAGCCGTTCTCGGTGCGATTTTACGATTCGATCGACCGCGGACTGGAGGCCTGCGTCGAGACTCGTCCGGATTCTCGGCCCGCCGCTGTCTCGTCGAGCAGTCACGAAATCGACGAAATGCGGCGCGGCAAAGGGAAGATCGCGGACGTGAAAACGGAAGTCCGAGGCCCGATATGCGGCTGATTGCGCAGGATCGAGGCGGCCGATATCCGCCATACGCTCGAGGACGCGGTCCTTCTCGGCCAGGACCTGTTTCCTGCCCGATGGTCGCCGTGGATCGTAGCGCGACGGCGACCTCGGCAACACCGCGAGAATCGCCGCTTCGGCCGGATTGACCTTCCCGATGTCCTTACCGAAGTAGATCCGCGAAGCGAGCCCCACACCGCGGATCGGCCCGCCCATCGGCGAGAGGTTGAGATGCAGCTCGAGGATTTCCTCCTTGCTGAGTTGCGCCTCCATCTTGACGCCCTCGAGCAGTTCCATGACCTTGGCCCGGTAGGTGCGGGGACGCGGCCGGATCAGCCGCACCGCCTGCTGCGTGATCGTCGACGCGCCCGAGACGATCTCCCCCTTTTTCAGGTTGGTGTAGAAGGCCCGCACGATCGCTATGGGGTCGAAGCCGGGATGATGAAAGAACCGCTTGTCTTCCGCCGCGACGAAAGCGTCTATGACGCAGTCCGGTATCTTCTCGATCTCCGTCCAGAGACAGACGCGCTCGTTTTCGTCGGGAAAAACCCGCAGGAGTTCCCCGGACCGGTCCATAACCGTCGGACCGACGGACATTCGACAATCACGGACCGCATAACGATAATCAGGAAGACTGATGAAGAGCAGCGTGACGGCCGCGCACAGGATCACCGCTCCGGCAATGATCCCGAGCTTGGCTCTGCGGCTGAGATAGGTACGGGCCCGTTTCATTGACCACACGACCGCTGTTCGCCGGCGTTGACAATCAATTGCGACCTGCGGAAAGGGGACCGACCGCTCGTCCGGCGAGGCCGATTCAGCCCCTGAGTTTCTTGACCGCAGTCGTAATCACTTCGACCGCCTTATCGATTTCAGGTTCCGAGGTCATACGCCCCACGGAGAAGCGCAGCGTGCCCATGGCCCATTCCTCGTCCACATTCATGGCCCTGAGGACGTGTGAGATCTCTATTTGGTCGGCATGACACGCCGCTCCGGCCGAAGCCGCGACCTCCAGGCCGATTTCCTCGAGAAGACGGTTGGCCTCCAGGCCCCGGAACGAAAGACTGAGCGTGTTGGGGAGCCGCTTTTCCGGATGACCGTTAAGCTGCGCGTCGTCAACACGGTCGACGATGCCGTGGTGGAGCCGATCGCGGAGGTCCCTCATGCGGACCATTGCGGCTTCGAGCGTCTGGGCCGAGATCTCACACGCTTCTCCCAGGCCGACGATGCCTGTTACATTCTCGGTTCCGGCTCTCAACCCCCGCTCCTGACCCGCGCCGCGCATGAACTTGTCCGGCCGTAGCGGTTCCCTTATGTACAACGCGCCCACTCCCTTGGGAGCATAGAGCTTATGCCCCGCCACCGTGAGCAGATCGACCGCCAACGCGTCCACATTGGTCGGGATTTTGCCCACGGATTGGGCCGCGTCGGTATGGATGGCGACTCCTTTGGTCCGCGCCGCTCGGGCGATCTCTTCGATCGGTTGAATTGTCCCCACTTCGTTGTTGGCGTGCATGATCGTCACCAGGACCGTGTCGTGACGTATCGCGTCGGTTGCATCGTCCGCCGAGACCAGACCGTACTCGTCAACGGGCAGGTAGGTGACGTCGGCGCCCTCGCTTTCGAGGAACTTGCAGACCTCGAGGACTGCGGGATGCTCAACCATCGAGGTTACGATATGCGCGCCGCGATTGCGGTACGCCCGGACCGTGCCGATAATCGCGTGATTGTTCGACTCCGTGCCGCCGCTGGTGAAGATGATCTCGGATGGTTTGCAGCCCAACAGATAGGCCGCTTGACTTCGAGCCGTATCGACCGCGCGCTTCGGCTGGATGCCATACCAATGGCTGCTGGACGGGTTGCCGAACTCCTCCTGCTCGAATACCCTCATCGCCGCCGCGACGCCCGGATCGAGCGGTGTAGTGCCGTTGTAGTCCAGATAGATCGGTTTGCCCATGTCGACACCTCGTCCGTGGAATTCCGAGGCTTATCTGCGCCCCGCTCGACAAGCATACCATCCGAATCAGGGTATTCAAGGGATCGACGTCAAGCGCCGCGTACACGGTCGATCGCGTTCGCGGCGCTTGGGCTTTCCGGAGGGTCAGTACATCAGATTAGGCAGATAGAGAACGATCTGCGGGAACATGATCATGAATCCCGTCCCGACGATGAGCGCCAATAGAAAGGGGAACGCGCCGCGGAAAATGTCTTCCAGCGGGATATCCCGATCGATTCCGCTGACCACGTAGACGTTTATCCCGACGGGCGGCGTGATAACTCCCATCTGCGTTACCAAAACGATTATGACGCCGAACCAGACGGGATCGTATCCCAGGTTCAGGACGATCGGATAGAAGATCGGAATCGTCAGCATGATGAGGGCCAATGCGTCGATAAAGCATCCGCCGATCAGATAGACCATGACGATCACGGAAATGATGGCCCAGGGCGGCAGTTGCAACAGCGCCACCCACGAGGCGACCGTAAACGGTATACGCGTGACCGCGAGGAAATGGCCGAAAATCACCGCCCCGGCCACCAGAAGCAAGACCATGCACGACGTGCGCAACGTCTCATACAAGGACTTCACGAAACCGGCCCACGAGAGCTGCCGGCGGACGACCGCGGTGAGGAGCACCCCGAACGCGCCGACCGCTCCGGCTTCCCCCGGGGTGAACCAACCTTGGAAGAGCCCTCCCATGACGAGAAAGAAGACCGCGAGGGTTTCCCCCATGTTTCCGAGTGACCGGATCTTCTGCTTCCACGGGACGGGCTCGCCGGCGGGCCCCTCCGTGACGCGCATCAGCGTGTACAGGGATATGGCCGCGACGAAGCATATGGTCATGAAGATCGCGGGTATAATGCCGGATACGAACAGCTTGCCGATCGACTGCTCGGTGAGGATGCCGTACACGATGAGCACCACGCTGGGCGGCATGAGCATACCCAGGCTCCCGCCGGACGCTACCGAACCGGAAGAAAGCCTCGGGCCGTACCCGTATCGTTTCATTTCGGGCAGTCCGACCGTCGCCATAGTGGCCGCCGTCGCGGGACTCGATCCGCAGACCGCGCCGAACGCGGTGCACGCGGCCACCGTCGCCATAGCCAATCCGCCGCGGATGCTGCCGATGAAACTGTAGGCGCACTCGTAGAGCTTCCTTCCTATTCCGGCGTTGAACGCAAATTGACCCATCAGGACGAAGAGCGGAATGACGGTCAGACCGTACGACGAATAGACGTCGTAGATATCGCGGGAAAGGAGTTTGAGCCCGACATCGCCCCCGCGAATATAACTGAATCCCAGCCACCCGACGAGCGTCATGACATACGCAACGGGCATGCGCGTGAAAAACAAGGTGATCAGCACCGCAATGCCGATTATTCCGACGGCCGTCGAGCTCATCCGCGCACCGCCTTCCTACCGAACCGAATCAGATCGATAACAAGGACTAGGCACAAAACGCCGAAGCATGCCGACACAAAATATATGAAGGGATGCTTGTCGATCTCGATCGTCATGGACACTTCGCCCACCTTCTTGAGCGTGCCGGCATAGAGCCACATCTCACGGGCCACAACCGCAAACATGATCAAAGCCACGAGATGAGTGACAAAGTCCACGATCGCTTGCGTCCGCGGTTGTAACTTCTGAACCAGGAGGTTCACCCCCACGTGGCCGCGCTGCTCCTGCGTATACGGCATGGCGGTCGCCAGGACGATCAACGCGAGAAACTGAACGATGTCCACCGATCCGAAAATCGGCCTGCCGAACGCGCGCAGCACCACATCCACGCACGTGACCGTCATCATACCGGCAAGACAGAAGCCTCCGATAATACGAAGGATCCTCACCAAATAGTCGATCGCCTTCTCGAATGCGCCCATTGTGTCTCCGGGAGAAGGTCCGCGCCGAGATGGACGCTCCCGGAGGAATTCCGCGCACGACGGAACTGCGCCGGGAGCGAATAGATCCGATTTTTACTTGTTGACTTTCTTGAGCGTCTCGAGCGCCGTGTCGAGCGCCTCTTGGCCGGGGAGATTCTTTGCCTTCATATCTTTGACGTATTGATCGAGCACCGGCTTGACCGCCTCGGCCCATCGTTCCGATTCTTCGGGATCGAGCGGAATCACTTTCTTGTTCTGCTCCTTGAGGAACGCGTACCCTTCCTCATCACTTGAGTCCCAGGCTTCGCCGTGCTTCTCGATCCACTCCTTGTTGATTTCTTCGATGGTCTTTTTCACGTCGTCGGGCAGTTCGTTCCACTTGTCCTTATTCATGACCACGAAAAAGGTGGTGGTGTACGCGGCGGAGAAGTCCTGGGTCAACGAATCGATCACTTCACCGAGTTTCCAGCCCTTGTTCGCCTCGACCGGATAGACCGCTCCGTCCACAACGCCTTTCTGAATGGCCTGATAGGTCTCGGGCATGGGCATCGCCACGGGGGTTCCCCCGAGCGCCTTGACCACTTTACTGCTGGTACCGTGGCCGCGGATCTTGAGTCCCTTCATGTCCTCGAGCTTCTTGACTTCTTTGCCCTTCGTATGAAGAAGACCGGGACCGTGCGCGTGGAGGTACATCACTTTGGTGTCGGTGAGGGCTTTGTCCTTGAATTTCTCATAGACCGAGTTCGCCACCGTCGTGGCGGCGACACCGCTCTTGTACCCCAGGGGCAAGTCGACGACCTCCATGATCGGGAACCGGCCTCGCGTGTACGCCAGCACCGAAAATCCGACGTCGGAAAGTCCCTGAACGACCCCATCGTAGCACTGCTTGGCTTTTGTGAGCGTTTGGCCGGGGTAGTATTCGACCTCCACCTTCCCGTTGGTGCGCTTTTCAACCTCTTTGCACCATGCTTCAGCGAGCTTGCTCTGGATGTGCGTCGCCGGGAAGAAACAGCTGTACGTCAATTTGACCGCGTCGGCCGCTTGTGCGGGAGCCGAAGCTCCCAACATGACCACCGCCATACCGAGAAACACAACGACCAATGCCAAAAGCCGATTTTTCATTAAGCTTACCTCCTTCTTGGTGGGTTGTGGGGTCTTTGTGGACCCGGAGGTTGATACACCGCTTAACGACCGGACGGAATGATATGAGAAACGCAGTCTAACCCGGTTCTTGAATGCGAGTCAACCGGACTTTCAGAGCCCGCATTGCGCGGCGACCGCCGGCCGGCCTTCATTTGTCGGCGGATTCCTTCGCCTGCCCCTTTCGCCCTTTCGGACATGAGGGCAACTCTTCGGATACCTCTTTGACCACCCCGCACAATCTGTCCAAATATTCGTCCACGGTCCGCTCCACCTCGTTCGCGTCGCCCGAGTAGGCGCGAAGGTCCGCTCCGAAGGCCCTCAAACCGGAAAGGAGCGCTGACAGACGATTCTGGAGGTGATGGCGGTCATAGCCCTCGCATTCCACGACCTCGGGCGACGTCGCGACGGACGGTGGAACATCGGTTCCGGCGAGCGCCCGGTTGACCAGATCCACGAGATCCTGAGCGTCGTAGGGCTTGAGGAGCGCCCCGGCCAAGCCCGAGGTCTCCGCCGACGCGGGAGGGCTCTCCCCACTGATCAGGATGGCCGACAGGCCGGGAAATCGCTCTTTCATGCGAGCGATCAATTCAAGGCCGTTGCCGTCGGAGAGCTTGAGATCCGCGATGATCACCGACGGAGTCGTCTGGGAGACCGCTTCCCAGGCCTCGGCGCACGACGCGGCCTTGAGAACTCTCAGCCCTTCGATTTCCCGCTCCAGATTCCGAGCGGTGAAAAAAGCCAAATTCTTGTTGTCGTCCACGATGAGTGCTGGTCGGCTCACCCGGCCTCCTACGGCGCCCGTCGCCTGCGCCGGCGCCGAATCGCGGTCGACCGCTACCGAGCGGCGCAGGGTCCTCGCGCGCCCGAACCTCTCAGTGCGCTCCGTCTTCCACGGCGGGTCGTTCGTTCACTTAGTTGTTCCGGATTCCAAAGTCAATAATAAACCGAGTTCACGCCCGGCCGGGCGCGCGTCCTCCTTTACGCGGAAGGCTCCAAATCCGTGGATTTCATCTGATATGCAAGCGCATGCCGCGAAATACCGAGGAGCTTGGCCGCGTCCTGGCGATTGCCTTTGGTTCGGCGGAGAGCTTCCAGCAGCAGCGATCGCTTCATATCCTTGGTGACGTCGTGCAGAGAGCCGCCGTCGGGGAAGCTCACCATATAGGTCCAGTGTTCCTGCCTGTCTTCGAGACCTAGGTGGGCGGCCTTGATTACCCCCGCTCCGGAAAGCATCAGGGCCCGCTCGATCACATTCCTCAGTTCCCGAACGTTTCCCGGCCAGTCGTATCGAGACAAAGCCTCAGAAGCCTGCGACTCGATTTGCGGCGGATCGTGCAGTCCCATCTCTTCGGCCAACTGATCGAGCAAATCGGCCGTGAGGATCTCGAGATCCTCGATGCGCTCCCTGAGGGGCGGCAGCCTGATGGTCAAAACATTGAGGCGGTAGAAGAGATCTCTACGGAAACGTCCCTCCGAGACTTCGTGCTCCAGTTCCTTGTTCGTGGCCGCGATGAGCCGAGCGTTGACCGTAATTTGCGTCTCGCCTCCGACGCGCGTCAGGCGTCGGGCGTCGAGGAATGTCAGCAATTTTGCCTGCATGTGGATGGAGAGCTCGCCGATCTCGTTGAGGAGCAACGTTCCGTTCTCGGCGAGTTCCAGGAGGCCCCGCTTTCGCCCCCGGGCCCCGGTAAACGCCCCGGGCTCGTGGCCGAAAAGTTCGGACTCCGCCAGATCGGGCGCCACCGCGGCGCAGTTGACGGTGAAGAACGGCCCGCCGGATCTCATGGAGTTCTCGTGGATATACCGCGCCAGGTAGTCTTTCCCGGTCCCGCTCTCACCCAGGAGGAGGATTATGCTGTCGGTGGCCCCTGCCTGGCGAGCTTTTGCGAGCGTGGCCTGCATCGCCGGCGATCGGGAATCGAGCCCCTGTCGGCGTCCGGTTTCGCCGCTTTTCCGGCGTGCGTACCGGGGCTTGCCGGCCTTCCGCAGGACACTGATCTCTTCCTCTTTCAACCGATCCCGAACCGCGTTTCGCACTGCGACGAGCAACTCGTCGGGTTCGAAGGGCTTGGTCAGATAATCGAGTGCGCCCTTCTTCGTGGCTTCCACCGCGGAGGAGATCGACCCATGCGCGGTGATGATGATATAACCCGCCTTCGGGTGGACGGCCGCCAACTCGGTCATCAATTCCGTGCCGTCCGCGTCGGGCAATTTACGATCGACGAGCACAACGTCGGGATACATGGATTCGACGGCCGTGCGCGCGGCCGCGCCGGTGTGCACGCCGGTCGCCTCGTATCCGGCCGACCGGAGCAGGTGCTCCAGGTGGCGGACAAGCTGGACTTCGTCATCGACTATTAGTACGCTTCCCGCCATAGGCAGACCCTTTCAGCGTATTTAATCCGATTGGTAGTAATGAAGCAGGTTGAAGGATTCGAACATCGGGCAGTTTCGGCATGCTTCCGGCCAAATGCCGTCCCGGTCTCTGCGGGCCTTTTCCTTGATCAGTCGGCACAGCGCGCCCGCGGTCGCGTCGTTCCGTTCGGCGGCTCGGGCGAAGACTTCGCATGTCTCCGCGCTGCATTGAGCGTTTCCTACCAGTATCCAGCACGGTGACGGCTTCGCCCCCGAGAGAAGGATCTCGAAGCTCATGCCCCGGGACGGGCCTGAATTCAGCGCAAGAACCCCACCGTGCGATTCCACGATGTCCCGCGCCAGGGAGACTCCCAAGCCTGCGGCGGATCGTGTAGACGAACCAAATGCGTGAAACATTTCCGAAACGCTCGATTCCTCCTGCAGCTCTCCCCCGGTGTATTCACCGAATATCCCTATCACCGTCCCCTCGAAGCCGGGAAATCGTACGGCCGTCTCGCCTTGGCCCAGACGTCGCCAGCCGCACCTGAGCTTGTCCCCGGGACCCACGTGCTCGACCGAGCTTTGGAGAAGGTTCCGCAGAGCTTGCGTCAGCGCGCTCTCGTCGACCGTTACCGTCGCGTCCTCAAGGCCCGGAATAATCGCGAGCGCGGTATTCCGCGCGTCCGCGCCGCCCTGGAGCCCTTTCGCCGCCTCGGTGACGATCCTTTTCACCGGAACGACGCTCGGTGACGACATCCGAGCAACCGCAGCCTGCAGAAGTTGCTTGAGCGACAAATCCATCGAGCGGACTTCGTCGACGAGCAATTCCACCATGCGGCGGTTATCGTCCGACAGATCCCGATCCTTCTCGAGCCCCTGCAATCCGGCCATCAGGGTCGACAGCGGATTCTTCATCTGATGCGAAAGATGTGAGGCCATGCGTCCGGCGATCGAGAGCTGAGACGCGCGTCGCTTTCGCTTCTCCCTCTTAATCGTTTCGGTCTCATCGCGCATCAATACGACTCTGTGTCGGCCGTCCCCCATCGGCCGACTTACGTATCGAAGCCGTCGTTGCGTTCCTCCCCGTGTCGGTATGTCGATGCGCGCTCCCCCGGGATCGGTCGTATTCGAGAGGATCGAGATTGCGCCCGGCGCGACCTCCTCGAGACGCCCGCCCAAATACTCGTCATCCAAATCGAGATATTCGATCGCGGCGGCGTTCGCCGACACCGGCAGGCCTTCTTTGTCTACGATGACAACGGCCACCGAGGAATCCTCCATAATCGCCCGTCCCAGCAATGTCACGGGGTCCGGGGATTCAAGGGGCGGCTCTGCCGTCGAGTTCTCAATCGTCGGAGGGGTCTGCTCGTCAATGGTTGGTTCCCGGTTCATATTCTCCGATGAATGACCCGTTCTCCGAGGTGTCTGTCCGGTGAGATTTTCGTGGGGAACCATAGGTCATTCCTCCCCACCCGAGCGGAACCCTCTGCCCCCGCTCGGAAGGGACACACTGCGCTCGTCTCGTCATGTTTTTTGTCCGGCCGGCTCAGCGCCCGTGAACAACGTCGGCAAAATCGCAGGAATCTTACCTCTGTTTTTGGTAAGTTTATCTTTGCGCATGAGGTTGAGTCAAGTCAAATGGCCCGCGCAGTCAGGGAAACGTTATGGTTCACCGGGCTTGAGGCGGCTGTGCGCCCGGTGAGAATGGAGGGGGAGACTCATCTCCCCCTCCAAGCCTCCCCCATCGAGATATCAATGGCTTGTCGCTATCCCGGTGAACGGTTACAGGGAAACAGTATGGATTACGCGACCTTTATTACCCAGAAAGTCATTCTCCGGTTTATGCTGCCGGTTTCCGTGTGCCTAGCCTTCTTGGCCGCGGCTCTCCTTGTACGCAGGAAGCGAAGAATCGCCTTCGCGCTTGTCCTATTCGCTTGGGTGTGGCTCTTTTTGGCCGCGCTGCCCCTGACGGGGCTTCTGCTCGTCCGAACACTCGAGACCGACGCGGGACCGTATCTCAACCCGAAGGTGATAGAAGACCGGGATATCCGGCATATCGTCGTCCTGTCCGGAGGGTTTCGTCAGGGCGATCTTTCAGCCGCGGATCAATTGGGTATATCGGTCCTGCGCGTGCTCGAAGCGGTCAGATTGCGCCGCTCCGCTCCGTCGACCGTGATTGTGCTGACCGGCGGCGAAATCCCCGGGCTCAGCGGCGATACCAATATGGCTGAAGCCCAAAGACGAATGCTTGCGGAATTGGGCGTACCGGATAAATCGATTCTGCTCGAGAAAGAATCCTGGACCACGGAAGATCAGGCGAAGCGCGTCGCCCCGATCGTCGGCGATCGACCGTTCGTTTTGGTGACATCCGCGTTCCATATGCCCCGATCGCTCCTGATCTTTCGCGCGGAAGGACTCAAACCGGTCGCCGCTCCCGCCGACTTCCTGGCGAAAGCGATTCCCGTGAACTATGAGACCCTCATACCGACCGCATACGGACTGTCCCTGACACAAATCGCGATCAAGGAGTATCTCGCCGCGTGGTGGTTTCGCATCCGGCATCGGCTCTTATGACGACTCCGGCTGACGAAGCCGAATCCTGCCCTCTCCGGGGAAAGCGCCGTTTTTCGCGCCGCTTTACACAGGCCGCCGCCCTTTGGTATACGACGGGGCGAGCGGGAACCGGGCGCAGGCGCGTTCCGCCTTTGCTTTTTCGATTCCTTCGCCAAGGGAGAAAACGATGGACTTCTACAGGATGACATTTCTCGGCAACACCGTCGTAGACTATGTGGTTTCGCTCGTCATGCTCTTGATCGCGTTGATCGTGTCGCTGATCGTGAGGAAATTCCTGACCGAGCACGTCGCGTCATGGACGGAACAGACCGACACCCACATGGACGACATGGTGGTCAAGCGGATTCTCACCCCTCTGACGTACGGCATTATCGTGCTCGGCCTTGCCGGAGCGATCGGCGCCCTCAACTTCAGTCCGCGATATTCGGTCTGGGCGGATCGTCTTCTCACCGCGTCGGGATTGGCGCTCTTCTTTGTCATCCTTATTCGTATCGTCGAAGGAATCGCAACGTTTGCCGCCGATGGTATGTGTCGTCGACTTCGGGCCGAAGCTCCGGAGGACCTCGCGTTTCAACTGACCCGAACCGAGCGCCTCAGGAAACAGGTCGTCGAAATATCCAAGATGGTCCTCGCGGGGCTGGCGGTTCTGACGATCCTGTCGAATCTCGGTCTCAATCTGAAGGCCGTGTGGGCGTCGCTCGGGATCGGCACCATCGCGGTCGCGTTGGCGGTCCAGGAACCGTTGCGCAATCTCGTCGGACGCCTCTACATCTTCAGCACAGGGATTTTCGACGAAGGGCACTTCATCATCTTCGACAAATGGGCGGGGACCGTAACCAAAATCACGGCCTTCCGAACCTATCTCGAAGTTTTCAGCGATATGACCACCGTTTCGATCCCCAACGAGCAATTCATCAAGGGCTCGGTGAAGAGCTACTTCGGCCGGAAGCGGTTCATGTACAAATGGGACCTGGACGTGCCCTATGACATCGCCGCAAATCGAGTCCAGCAGGTGATCCGGGCGCTTCGGGACAAGCTTCTCGAACAGGACGAGATCAATCCCGATCTGTGCTGGGTCTATCTGGATCGGCTCGGCGCGCATTCCAAGGTGGTCCGGGTTTGGTTCCAAGCCGAGCCGGCCGGATGGTCCGAATCGCTCTTCTACGGCAATCGCATCCTCCACGAGGTGCAACGGGTCTTCGAATCCATGGATATCCCGTTTGCCTTTCCGTCTCAAACGCTGTACCTCAAGGCCGAGCGCGCCGGCGCGGTCGGCGATCCCGAGGAGACGTTTCCGGTGGCCGCGCCGGAGCGTCCGCGCGAGGGAGCGGATGAGTCGGATGCCGAATAGCATGAGACAAGTCGCACTGAACGAAGAAACATGCGGCGCGCGACGAGAACGAAAAAGCGGCCCCTGCCGCTGAGAGGCCGCTTTCGGTCGATGTTCGGCGATTAGATGAATTCCTTGACCAGTCTGTCCCAGCCCATCTCCTTGAACGATCCGTACACGTCGGTGATGGGCTCGCCACCTGTGGCCGCCGCAGCCATGGGATCGTCGGCCACCATGGAGAGGAGTCGCTCGGCTTCGGATTCGACGAACTTGACGCTGTCAATGCCGAAGTGAAGCTCCTTGAGGTCATTCCTGAGTTCCTGCGGATCGATGAGCACTACCCAGCCTGCGCTGTACGGGTCCGCGTTCGCGCTTTCGGGCCGATCAAGCAGTTTCTGGTTGACTGCGGTCACGACGCCCGACAGCGGCACGCGCACTCCGGCCTCATTGCCTTCACGCTGCAGAATGAACGACTCTTCGCCCGACTTGAAGCGTGTCCCCAGCGAAGGGAGCCGAAATCCGTCCGCCCGGCCGACCAGGCGATTGCCGAAATCATCCAGTCCGATGCGAACCCGACCGCCGTACTCGACGCGGGCCCAGCCGTGACCCGTGTGGATGTAGTAGTCCCGGGGAACCAGATATCCGTGAGCATTCAAGTATTGGGGGGGTCCGAAGACGGTGTGGTCCACCTGGCTCATGTCGTCGAGCATCTGATCGAACGGACAATCTCCACACTGGAAATTGTGCGCGCACATCTTGTTCGTAGGCGCGTTCCCCGTGAGAGCGTGTCTGCAGCGACGATCCTCCGCGCCCAAACTCGCCATCTTGGTATTCCAATGCGTTCCCGCGCCTTCCTTGGACATCTTGCGCTGCATGGCTTTGTCAAATGCGCACGTGGTGCAGTCAAACGCGTTGTCGCAATACTTGGTGGGAACGACCTTGGCTTTCATCCAGACGCATTCCTTCGCGCCGAAGTTGAAGCCCATGACGCCGGTTTTCTTCTTGTCTGCGGTTGCCATAATACCCTCCTGAAAGCGTTCTTCGAGGTAACGGTTGTTCTGTGTTGCGCCGACTGCGGAGGCCCGTTCGTCGAGCCTCCGCAGTTGTCTCTCACGGTGAGCTTCGCCTAAGCCGCCCGGATCTTCCGTTCGGCCGCCCGGCTCGAGGAGGCCGGCGCCTGTCCCATGTCGTCGAGCATCTGGTCGTACGCGCACGCGCCGCAGTCGTAGTTGTTGGCGCATCTCTTGAACGCCGGAGCGTTTCCGGTCGCGGCGTGCACGCAGAGTCTGGACTGAACGGCTTGGTTCAAAGCGGTCGGAACGTCGGTTACCTGATTTCTCTTCAACATGGCGGGCCTCCTTATGTCGTTTATGTCGTCAACTGTGATCACGGGGTCTGTCCCGTGTGCTTCCTTGTGTCGTCTTGCCCTAGAGGTATGCAGGGAGTGTGCCAAGTACAAGGAGACGCCGCCCGAGCTAGCTAAGTCTGCACTATCATTCATGGTATGGTATGTTCCTTCGTATGGAGTCGACCGACCGCTTGCGTGGCATATATCAACAGGTTTGTGGCGGAAATATCATCATGGGCCACAGAGCCTTGATATTGCCATTCATTTTAGGGGTGTGGTGTTTTACTACGGCAGTGTGGCAAAGCTCTACAATAACCCCCGCGGGACCACGATCCCGCGCCCGAATCGACGAGCCGGCGCGCCGACCGGTCGAACCTCAGCGGGATTCGCGAACCGCAGAATCGTCCGAACGCCGCGGCATGAGCTTGAGGAGCGCTTCAGCCAGAAACATCTCGCAGTAATCGCAAAGGTAATTGAGCTTGGCGTCCAGTTCCTGAATGTTGTTGGACGCGCGCATGACGCAGCGGCCAATGTGACAATGAGGCAGGTTGAAGGTGTGACCGAGTTCGTGGATCGCCACTTTGATCGCGCGCTCCATGAGGCGCTCACGTGGGACTTCCTCGCCGGAGAGTCCCACTTTGAGACGCGCGTACGACATGACCGCGACGCGGCCTCCCATGTACGCCTCGCCGAACACATGGGTGAGGATGGGATTGGCGATGTCCTTGGCGGTGACGCCCACCACCCGGACGCAATCCACCGCATGTTTCTCGTTGATGATCTTGAGCAGCTTCATTGCGTTATACTGCTCACGCGCAGGCATATACGCTTCGTCGGGTATGGGAATCGCTTCTTTGACCTGCACGGGAATGCGGGTGATACCCTGGATGCCGGCCGCGGTGACGGTGATGATGTCTCCGGCGACGCGGCCGATGGGAAGAACCGCGAGGAGCGGACGATCGGCCGCGGGGGGATATTCTGTCGATTCGGTGGTCATGGATTCGTGCGCGACACTTCCGGATAAATAACGAAGTCCCGCCTCCTTTGGTTTACCGCTCGTCCCGGTCGGATCGGTTCACACGGTCTCGGGCCTTTTTCGCCCGGCCCCGCGGTATCCGCCGGCGCTCATGACGTCTCTCGTTGCAGTCCGAATTTGCGCATCTTCTTGTACAGCGTGGAACGGTCGACCTCGAGAGTCTTTGCGGTCCGGCTGATGTTCCAATCCTCCTCGTCGAGGATTCGGGCGATATGGGCTTTTTCCGCCTCCGCCAGCGAGCGGGGTTGCGACGTGGACGGGAAGCACACCTGTCCCGGGGTCAAGTAGCTGAACGCCTCTTCCGTTATGACGCGCTTGCGGCCGGTGACCACGGCCCGCTCGATGACGTTCTCCAATTCCCTGATGTTGCCGGGCCAGTCGTACTTCAGCAAAATGTCCATGGCCTTGTCGTCCACGGAGTCCACTTCCCGATTGGTCTCCCGCGCGAATCGCCGCACAAAATGCCGAACCAAAAGCGGTATATCCTCTGGTCGCTCTCTGAGCGGCGGCACGTGAAGCGTTATCACGTTGATTCGGTAAAGGAAGTCCTGGCGAAAATCACCGCTTTCCACCTGCTCCGCGATGTCCCGATGGGTCGCGCTGATCAGTCGGAAATCCGTGACCAGGGGCTTGACTCCTCCCACCCGGAAGAACGTCTTGTCCTGGAGCACCCGCAATAAGTCGATCTGCATCTTGGCCGAAATCTCACCCACCTCGTCCAGAAAGAGCGTCCCTCCGGACACGACTTCGATCAATCCTTTCTTTGGCCGCGTCGCGCCGGTGAAGCTCCCCTTTTCATGGCCGAAGATTTCACTCTCCAGGAGCGATTCCGGGATCGCTCCGCAGTTGATGGGCACGAAGGGACCGCCCATTCGTTCGCTGCTCGCGTGGATCGCTCGGGCCACCAGCTCTTTGCCCGTGCCGGTCTCACCGAGGATGAGCACCGACGATTCGCTCCGAGCGATGTCCTGGATCGTCTCGAAGAGCTCCAGCATCCGCGGAGACTGTCCGATGATTTCGTCCGGACCTGACCAATGGCGGGCCAGCTCGCCCTCGAGGTAGTTGCGCTCCTCGAGGAGGCGCTTGTGTTCGAGCAGTTTGGTGACGAGCAAACCGAGCGATTCGGGATCGAAGGGTTTGACCAGGAAGTCGTTCGCGCCGAGCTTCATCGCTTCGACAGCGTGTTCGACCGTGCCGTACGCGGTGATGATCACCACCACCGTGGTCGGGAAGAATTCACGGACCCGCTTGAGCAGCTCGAATCCGCCCATGCCGGGCATCTTGATGTCAACGAAGAGGATATCGTAGAGATTGGTCGTCATCAGTTCCAGCGCTTGCTCGCCGGATTCCGCTCGATCGACCGCGGCCCCTTCCTTCTCCAGCCACGCGGACAACGATTCTCGGACGATCAGTTCATCATCCACCACCATAAATCGTCTATTTCGGGTCATCATCGCTCAGGCGCCTCCTCGCGACGATCACAACGGACGACTTCGCGTTCCGCAGGCCGCGCTGCCCCGAGGACCCCATCCACCGTCGAAGTCCATCCGAGCGCGGCGATTCCGGAACCGAGTATCCCGGGAGGTTGCTGTTCGGCCCCTTTGATTTCCTCGCTTCGTCTCTCTTCAGAGACTCTACCGCAACGAACCTCGGCCCGCAAGACGGACTCCGGACTTCACGCGGCTGAGCGGCACATGCTGATCGACGCGCTCAGCTCGTGGACTGCGCTTCGCAATATGAGTTCCATTTGAGCCAGTATTGTGTGAGATTGCCGAGCAACTCGAAGAGTTCATCGAAATTAAACGGCTTCAAGATATAGCTGTTGGCGCGCAGGTCGTACGCGAGCGCCTTATCCTTCTCGCTGTCCGAAGACGTAAGAATCACCACCGGAATTCGCTTGGTACCCTCGGACTCCTTGATGTCCCGCAAGACGTCCAGTCCGTTCATCCCCGGCAGCTGTAAGTCGAGCAAAATGAGCCGGGGACTCGGGGCGTAGTCCAAATCGGAGAAACAGCCTCGCCGATGAAGGTAATCGAGCGCATCGAGTCCGTCGCTCACCAGGACGACGGCGTCGTACGGAAAGCCTTGAGATTCAAAGACCCGCCGGAACAGTTCGACGTGGTCGGGATTGTCCTCCACCACGAGGATCACCTGCTCATACATGGACGTCTCCTGCCGGCTCCGGAAGTGTGAAAAAAAAGGTCGAACCTCGACCTTCGCCGTCGGATTCAGCCCAAATCGTCCCTCCGTGATGCTCGATGACGCGTTGCGCCAGAGCCAACCCCAAGCCGGTCCCCGTCGCGGAAGGATCGAGTTGGTCGAAGAGGCCGAACACTTTTTCGGTATAAGAGGGATTGATTCCGACGCCGGCGTCCCTGACGTAAAACGCGTCGTGTCCGTTCGTTTCCAGAAAGCCTATTTCGATGCAAGGCTTGCCCTCACCCGCAAACTTGACCGAATTCTCCACCAGGTTCTGAATCACTTCCACCACTCCTCTTCTATCGACAAACACCTCCGGCATTCCCGGCTGAACAAACACTTCGGCCCGACTTCTCTCCAGGAGACCCGCAGTCAATTCAAGGGCTTCCCCCACCAAATCGTTGAAGGGTATGCGTTCGGGCGGGCGGGTCTTTCGGCCAATGCGGGAAATCTCCAAGAGCCCGGTCAGCAGGTCCATCATCTTTTCAGCCGCTCCGGATACCCGCGCGAGGTCGCCTTTGAGAGATGCGATCTTCCCGTCGTCGAGATCTCTTCTCATCAGTCCCACGAATGAGCTAATGGTGACGAGAGGCGCTCTCAGATCGTGGGAGACGGTGTACGTAAAGCGCTCCAGTTCGGCGTTCTTCGCTTCGAGCAGCGTGATCAGCGCTTCCCGTTCCGTCTCCACCCGCTTTGCTTCGCTGATATCGCGTACAAACAGACTCAGCTCCTCGGATCCTCCGCCGGCCGTAAATCGTGCCACGGTGACTTCCGCGGGAAAAACGGCGCCGTCTTTGCGTTTGAGGTTAAGTTCGCCGCGTACCACGTCGGTTCGGCTCTGCCGGCGCAGGAGCTCGGTGAGCCGAGGATCGTCGGTGTCCGCCAATTCGTCCCGAGCCGTGTTGCGAAGCTCTTCCTCGGAGCGGTCGAACAGCGCGCACGCGGACGAGTTGGCGCTGATAATCGCACCGTCCGGGTTGGCGATGAGGATTCCGTCGGGGCTTGCCTCGAAGAGGGCGCGAAATCGCTCTTCGCCCTCCCGGAGTGCGACTTCGATTCTCGAATTGTCGCCGGTTTCCCGTTTGTGGTCCATACGCAACGAGCATGAAAACGTGTGTTTAATCTCAGTGCGAACTATACATCGCGCGGAGACCCGAAGCCAAGGGCATAAACCGAGAGCCGGCCGAAGCGACTGAATTATTGATATGTTCTCCCCGGTTGCTCCACATAAGCGCACGACGCGCGAACAGCGGAAGCGTTCGTGTGACGGCGCCGCGGGAATGGACGCGGCGCTGGGGGATTTTTTGAGTGGGCGGGGAAAGCGGCGCGAAATCGACTAAGTTCTGCTTGACTTTTTGCTTGCGTTTTTAGTACGACTATTATCTCGGCCTGCGTGCGTCACAATCGCTCACCGAGCCGCGCGACCACTCGGGCCGACCGCAACGATTCCAGGGCGACACACGACGATCTCACGAACGCATCCATCATCGGCGGGAGCGCACCATGACGTATTTTCCCGGGAATGTTCGTGCGGAAGTGGCGTTTACCCCCGACAGCACGGAGGGGCGCTCGCAACAAGTTATAGATTGGCTCAATTCCGAGCTCGCGGTCAGGCTCAAACATATCAAGCCGTATACCGACGATTGGTTCCACGCGGCTCGGAGGTTCCACGAAGAAATAGACCGTGCGGGGCTCTGAAGAAGAGCCTTGCCGTGTAATCCGCGGAAGCGCGATCCGTCGGCGACCCCGCTTGTGTTCGAGGGGAATCGAGCGAGCCGGAAGTCCGAAGATCTTTGGACGGCGGTCAAGCCGGCGTGATCCGCCAAGGGAATCGCCCGGCGGTCGCGGACTGCAGGGGTCGATAAGTAGCACTAATGTATTTGCCCATTTTGTGGGCGCCTTTTCCCGCTTTGCCGCAACGGCGAAGAACACCCTTACATGTAACGAGGAGGAATCCGAATGACGTTCAGCAAACCAAACCGAAGCCCCGCAACAAAGACTAAGAACCGCGTGGAACCCGCGCCCATTTCCGGCATCTGCGTCACCTGTCTTGACGGATGCCCCGGGCCCTGCGAGATCGGCCAATCGGCAATCAAGGGACGTGAAGTCATCTATCCGCAACCATACGGCAAAATCACCGCCGGCGCGGACAAAGACTATCCAATCGATTACTCGCACTTCAACATTCAGGGTACCTGCGTGGGCGCACACGGTGTTGCGGCCGACCCGGACGTCGCGGTCTTTCCCGCAGTCGATTGCTCGACCGCGGTCGGCGCCAACGGTGAAATCAAACTGAGCTTTCCCGTCTTCACCGGCGCTGTCGGTTCGACTTTCATCGCTCGGGCCAACTGGGAAGAGATGGCTGTGGGCGCGGCCATTTCAGGCATCCTCGTGGTGGCCGGCGAGAATATTTGCGGCATGGACCGTGAAGCGGAGTTCAGCAACGGCAAGATCGTCAAATCCCCCGAGATGGAGCGCCGCGTCAATTCATTTCGGCGATTCTACGACGGAAAAGGCGGCATTGTCGTGCAGTCGAACGTGGAAGACACCAAGCTGGGCGTGCCCGAATACGTGATCCAGAAACTCGGCGTCGAGATCTTCGAGCTGAAGTGGGGCCAGGGGGCCAAGGATATCGGCGGTGAAGTGCAGTTGGGCAGCCTCGATCGCGCCCGACAGCTGAAGGAGCGCGGCTACTTGGTGCTTCCGGATCCCGACTCCGAATGGGCCCAGAAGGCCTTCGAGGCCGGCGGTATCAAGCAGTTCGAGCGTCATTCCCGTTTGGGCATGGTCGAAGAGGAAGACTTCTATAAGTCCGTCGAATACCTCCGGGGCCTCGGCGCCAAGTATGTCACGCTAAAGACCGGCGCGTACCGACCCGCGGACTTGGCGCGGGCCATCAAGTTTTCGTCCAACGCGCGCATTGATCTGCTCACCATTGACGGCGCAGGCGGCGGAACCGGCATGAGCCCCTGGCGGATGATGAACGAATGGGGCATCCCGACGGTATACCTCGAGTGCATGGCGTACAACATGGCCGAGCGGCTGCGACGTCAAGGCGCGTACGTTCCGCCGATCGCGATCGCCGGCGGACTCTCCCTCGAAGACCATATCTTCAAGGCGATTGCGTTGGGAGCTCCGTACGTCAAGGCCATCTGCCTCGGCCGCGCGCTCATGACCGCGGCCATGGTCGGGAAGACCCAGGGCAATAAGATCAGGGACCGCGTCGGCGAGAACGGCGTTGAAAGCGAGCTTACCGAAGGCTTCGAGAAAGAGGTGATCGGCGCGTTCGCGGTCGCGGCCGAGCTCAAGGAGAAGTACGGAAACGATTTCAAGAGCATTCCTCCGGGCGCGATCGGTGTCTACTCCTACGTGTCTCGACTCCGTCAGGGAATGCAGCAGCTGATGGCCGGCGCACGGAAGTTCGCCCTTAATTATATCGACCGCGACGACCTTGTCGCGCTCACCAGGGAAGCGTCCTCCATATCCGGCATCCCGTACGTCATGGAAGCGGATATGGCCGAAGTGGATGAAATCCTGGGTTCGGTCGACTCCGACCAAAAGGTCAGACAGGTGGACGTCTGATCGTATCCTAACGACAGAGAGGCCGCGCGGCGGAGACGCCCGCGGCCTCTCGATTCGGTTTGGGCTCAATGTCTCCCGTCCGTACGCTCTGTACGGTAAGAATTTAGGAGAGGCGCAGAACCTTCGGGATCGCACCGGGGAGGCGCCCAACCGAGATACATCTATGGTCCCGGGAACGCGTTATGGTTGAGTGGAGACGTGACGTCGGCATACTCTCAACCGGGATTCCCCCTCTCGACGAATTGCTTGGGGGCGTCCAGCCGGGGGATAATATCCTCTGGCGCGACTTGACGGGCAGTCTCGCCGGGCCCTTCGTGCGGAGCTTTCTCCATTCCGCGATCGAAACGGGCCGCCATGCGATCTATGTTTCGTTCGATCATTCACCCCGGGAACTCATCCATCAACTCGAAGAATTCGCGCGGGGCGCGCATCTCACTATAATCGATTGCTTCACATGGGGTTTGGGAGAAGGCGCGGACGAGTATCTTGATTTCTACCTGGAGGAGCGCCGGGATTATCCGTGCCGCATTCTCAGAGTCGATCAGCCGCGGGAGATCGATCCGCTCCGAGAGAAGATCGCGGGCGCGTGCGAGCGCGCGCCGGTTCCCTCATCATTGATCTTCGACAGTCTGGGCGGCGCTCAAAGGTTGTTCGAGGACGACGACGGCCTCTCCGCGTTCGTGAGCGAGCAGTCGTTCACAATGCTGGGCCGCGGCGCGGTGGCCTATTGGCTTTCACCGGGCGAACAACTCTCCCCGCCGTTACGGAAATGCTTCTCGGAAGCCGCGCAGGCCGTAATCGAACTCTCGTTGCGCCGCGGCCGGATGTACCTTGCGCTGCGGCAGGCCCACGAATCGTCGGCCGGTGTGCTCCGGAAGCCGATCCCCTTTTCGGTGGTCGATGGCGAAGTGGCGCTCGACGAACAGGCCCGCCTGCCGGGTCATATCGAGTTGGGGCGCCGGGTCAAGCAGGCCCGGAAAAGCAAGAGACTCAATCAGACGGAACTGGCCAAGCTGGTCGGGGTCAGCGCAGGGACCATCTCCCAGATCGAAGGGAATGCGATTTGCCCCTCATTACCTATACTACTTCGAATCGCGGAAGTACTCGAAGTCCAGCCCGACTTCTTCCTCCGCCGTGAGGCGGAACCCGAAAAGCGCCTGATCGTCGATTTAGCCGACAGTCCCACCATCGAGCTACGGACAAAAGAGGGAAAGCGAGCTGTCGTAGGGTGCCTCTCACGCGGATTCGCGGACTGGCCGGTTGAGATGTATATTATTGAATTTCCCCCTGATTGCGATCTCGGATCACATTTCTTCATGGAGAAATCCGCAGAGATGGGCTATCTCATCTCGGGTGAGCTCCGTTTCAAGTGCGGCGAGCGAGAGTACGCCCTCAGACAAGGCGGCTCGGTCTTCCTCAAGACCGAGGTCCCCGAGTATTGGCGGAATCCGGAGATGCGGTCGGCGCGCCTCCTCTGGATCAGACTGAAATGACCGGCGGACTTGCGTCGGCTTCGGGTATACCGGATCATCCCATAACCGATACGTTCACAAAGAGAATGAACCCATGCAGCAAACACACAGAACGGACGAAGAACTGATCGGCGAACTTGTGGACCTCTGCCAAAAGGTCTCCGAGATCGGCGCGACCTTGCTTGTGCGGGATCGAGCCGCGGACGGCGCGGACGGGGAGTCGAAATTATCGAAAGTCGCGGACTTGCCCTGGTGGGCCGAACGAGCCCTGCGGCTCAAGGAGCTGGATCCGGGCGATCTGTCGGAGCTCTCCGTTGACGATGTGAAGCGCTTGATCCGCAAGATCCAGTCGAATCAGGTCGAGATCATGATGCAGAACGAGCGCCTCGCGCGGCTGCACGACGATCTCAAGAAATCACGGGATCGCTATTCCCAGCTCTTCGACTTTGCGCCCGTCGGATATTTTACTCTGAGCGACGAACTTCTAATCCTCGAAGCGAACAAGACCGGCGCCAGGCTCCTTGGTCGACCCGCCGACCAGCTCATCGGCACGCCCTTTTCCGCGTTCATCTGCAAGTCGGATTATCCCATATATTACGGGCACCTCCGCCGCACCTTCTCCACCAAGACTCGACAAACCTGCGAACTGCAATTGGAGCCGGTCCGCGGCAATCGATTCCCGGCTCGATTCGAGAGCACCATCTTCAAGGACGCGATCGACGGATCCGTGCGCTGCCAAACCGTGGTCAGCAACATAGTGGATCTGAGGCGCGCGGAGGAGGCCCTGCGCGAATCGGAGGAACTGCATCGGATCACGCTCACGAACATCTCCGACACCGTGCTCATCAGCAACGATCGGCAGGAATTTACCTATGTCTGCCCCAACGTTCACGTGATCTTCGGCTATACCAACGAAGAGGTCATGTCCATGGGAACAGTCGGCGAACTCCTCGGCGCACGCCTCTACGACGCGGAACGCCTGAAAGCCGAGGGTGAACTCCACAACATCGAGCGACGGATCACCGACAAAAACAACAACGAACACGTGCTTCTGGTCAACGTGAAACAGGTCTCGATCAAGGGGGGCACCACCCTCATCAGCTGCAGGGACATCACGGACCTCCGATCCGCCGAGCGCGCGCTCTCGGGCCCTGGAGAAGACCGGCAGGCGCGGGAGTCCGGCTGACCGGGGAATCAGAACCACTCGAATCGCTCGCCGAGAAACGCGGCCTCGGACATACATTCGGCCAATCTGAACGCATGACCCTTGAACGAGTGCGGTCTCCCCTTCCGCCCTTCGGACCATCGACCGGCGAGTTCCCGGATTCGGCGCTTGGCCTCGAGGCTCTGTCGAGGAGTGAGCGAACCGCCGCCGTATTCGTCCCGGTTGATGAAGAGGGGCTTCAGTGGATCGTCGATCTCGTCCCAGGAGCGGTTCCCGCCGTATCCTTCCATCTTTGCAACAACAATCCCCGCTTCCGCGGCAAGGTCGGCGAGCAGCGCTGCAAAACCGCCGTATGACATTCGGAAACAACCGTGACTGAAATCCACTCCCATGGGACCGGCCGGCGTTCCGCGCGTGGGATGTGCGTCAATGGACGAAACGCGCTGCTGCAAGCATATAACGAAGTGCGACGCTTCCACAAGACGACGGTTCCGTAGGGAGTGTTTGCCTCGGTGGGGTTCGATTCCGCGTACGCTCAGTGTACTAACGATGGTCGAGATCCCGGTCGATTGCGTCGACAATTCGATCCACCGCAACGTCGAACAGGGACCTTCCCCAAATCTCGGGGGGCCGACGCGTGCTCACGTGTCGTGGGCTTTCGGGCTTCGTGAGCCTCCGCGCGCGGATGATCGTGGGCCTCTTCGCTCATCGCCAAGCCTAATTCAATGCTTCTCAGGGCATTCATGACGACCCCTCTCGTTCGGGCGGACAAGGTATTTCGGACGCTCCCATCCAAGCGTCCCTCGCAGCCGGGGTGTGTCCCTCCGTATCATGTGCGTGAAAGACAGAGGCGGGCGGCTTCGCTCGAACGCCGGCCATTCTCCGATCCCGGAACCGATACACCGCGCCTCTTACAGCACGCCGGCATGGAGAAACGGACCCCTTGTCCCGGCCGGTCTATTTCGCTTTCGATGAGCCCCGACGACACAGCGAGATGTCGACGCTCCGGCGCCGGTGTTCCCTCGGGTCGGAGCCTTGCGGAAGAGAAGGGCAAGCCGCGTGCCGGCCGAACCTGCTCGGCGTCGTGATGCAGAAAAGCCTTCCCCGGAGCCGTTTCCCGATTTCGCGGCGCCGTCCCCACACGCCGGACGGATGACGATATTCTTCGGCGCGGCGGTTGAAGATTCACCGAACGCAAGGAAGCATTCTAACAACTTTGGAGTATCAACAAGATAGCCTGGCGGGAAATCACCCGAGCCCTGGGTGAAAGACGCAGGCCGCCGGCCAAGAGCTTCAAATCCGGCGAACGTAGCCCTTTCCCAGCACGACCACCCCCGCGTCGAGGGCCGACAGGAACCGCGATCTCAACATATCGCTCATCAGCGCTCGTTTTACCGGCCCCAATCTCAGAAATCCGCCCAACAGCGGTCGCATAACCTTTTGGGTGAGGCTTTGAGGATTGTCGAAGAGCTGATTCTGAAGTGTGCCCCGCTCGAGGCATTGGAGAATGACCCGCTCAAACGTCGTTTCCGGGTGGATGACCCGCCGGTCGCGTTTCACGAGTCTGATTGCGCCCGTGGGACAGTTGAGACCGCATACGCCGCACCCGATACAGAAGGACTCGTCGACTGTGGGAACCGCGGACCCGTCCGCGTCGGATTTCAATCGAATCGCCCGGACCGGGCACGCCTCCGCGCAGTGCCCGCACTCGGCGCATGCCTCGACGTCAACCTGAGCGATCAGGGTGGACGTGACGAGCGTCGTCGGGAGGCCGTGAACGTTCAGTCCGTTCATGATCGTGCAGCAACAGCCGCAGCAATGGCAGACGAACTGCGGGCCGTTCCGCACGTTGTCCGCGCAGAAGACCAGTCCGAGTTCCGCGGATCGAGCGAAGATGTCCCGCGCCTCGGATTGGGAAATCTCTCTGCCCATCCCGTGACGGACAACATACTCGGCTCCTTTATCCAGCGTGACGCACGTTTCCAGGGGGGTGTCGCACTCGCGGCCGGCGGAATGTTCCTCCTTGTGACGGCACGCGCACAGCCCGACCGCGTATCGGTCGGCCTCGTCGATCAGGTGTTCGACTTTCTCGTAGTCCAGAACCTCCACGTGGTCGCCGAGGCTCTCAATGTGCGGGACCGCCCGAGCGATTGACACCTGCGTCGCCTCGTAGAAATTCGCCTCGTAGAACGACCCGTCGGCCAGATACTCGTGGAAAAGCGGCGCAAGGTCTTTCGCTCGGGACTCCGGGCCCGATCGCATCATGGTGAACTCGAACCAACCGACGATGAGGGGACTCGGCGAGTACCGGTATTCGCCCTCGATGAAGAGGTCGATGACCAAGCCCTTCTCGCAGAGCCGTTCGAGCATCGGTCGCAGAGTTTTTTCGTCAGCCCGGGTAATCGCGGCGACGCGGCGCAGAGCGGACGGCATGTTCGGCATTCGGACGATCAGGTCGGCTTCCTCGGACGAAAGCAGCTCCTCGAGCAGAGCCCGGAAGGTTTCATTCCACGGCGCGCGGAGATGCAAGCCGTCGATCTTGTCTCCCAGACGCCTGAATACGTCTTTTCCCGCGGTATGTCCCATCGCCTTTCCTCCCGGAAGAGATGGAGAAATTCCCGAGCGCGGATTTCAGTCACGCCCGCGTCGGGACCCTTGCGAACGATTGCGGCGTCATTCGATTGGACTCACAACCATCAATATCCCAGTTTGCCGACTACTTCCAGCCCGCTCCGGCAGCAGGACGTTGACAAAGGCCCGGGAGCGGGCTATATACGGCTCTGGTCGACAGTGAATCGAGGACGTTGAACAGTGATCGAATTCCCTCAATCGCCCGGCCCTCGGGGCCGA
>CAYLRL010000006.1:0-22681 GCA_964385875.1 uncultured Syntrophales bacterium | reverse complement strand
CGGGGCCGAATCGCAACGGTTGCGCTTCTGACCGCCCTTCTGCTCAATTGGGCGGCTTTGACCCCGGCGGCGTGGGAATGTCCAAGCGCATGCGAACCGCTCTCAGACTGTCGATCGACGCACCAGCCCCATGAAGAAGATCACGCGGACGGTGAACCGACCCTCGGCGCCGCGTGCTCGTGCGGCCTCGCACATTGCCCTCACGGACAGGCCGCTCAGGCCGGTGTGACGCGGTCCTCCTCCAGGCTTTCAGCCGCTGATGTCGCGTCCGGCGCCGCTATCGAGGAGATCTCGGTCCCCCCGCCGCAACGCGATCGGTTGTTGTCACGGCGCAACGTCGGGGATGATGGATTCCGCCTGTCCCCTCTCCTTCAAACCTCTCGCCTTTTGATCTAAGCCGTTCTCTTTTCTCCGATTTCGTTCGGTCCGGTTACGTGAGTTTTTGCAACCGTTGAACAGTCGCGCGGAAAATGTCCGTGCGCCGCGATATGTGGGCGCGGCGTCGCTTCCGTCTTCACGGCCGATAACCGGACCTTTGGTGTGCGCTCATCTTTATCGCATTGAATCCGAAACAAAGAAGAGGCAGTCATGAAAGTGGATCGATCGAAGGCAAATAGGCGGAGATTGCGGATAATTGTCTTGGTGTTGGCGGTCTGCGTTGCGGCCGGCGTCGCAGTGTACGCAAATCGCATCGGGCCCGCCGGCGCCGGGATTTCGAAGGCGACCGACCATCGGGAATCGTCGGAGCAGGTCAGAACCCAACCTCAGGCAGAGGAGCGGGCCGTTCGTTCCAACGAGGCGCGCCCCGAAGATCGTCATCATCACGACGGTCATGGGCACGATCATGAAACCCATTCCGAACACCGGGGAGAAGCCGCCCACGCTCACGACGACCATGGCCATAACCGAGCAGTCCCGGGAAGCGCGTCCGAGCGCATCGAGGATCATCGTGAGAAGGACGCGGGTCACGACCGTGAAAGGCACAACCACAAATCCCATGTCGAGGAACGGGACGCTCACGAAGGTCACGACCATGGAGACGACGCGCACCCACATGACGATCAAGACGAGCACGATCACACGCTCAAGATAGCGCCCGAGGATGCGAAAAAGGCGGGCATCGAACTCAAGACGGTCGGTTCCGGCGATGTCGAGGCGTACGTGGAGCTTCCGGGAGAGATCGCTCTGAATGAGGACAAAGTGTGCCACGTGGTCCCCCATGTTTCCGGAACCATCGTGGAAGCCCGATCAAACCTCGGGGACAAGGTCTCGACCGGCGACGTCATTGCAGTGATCGACAGCCGCGAACTGGCCGAGGCCAAGAGTCGCTATTTGGTGTTCCTCAAGCGGGAAGAATTGGCGCAGATCGATTACGATCGCACCAAGAGACTGTGGGAAAAGCGGGTGTCAACGGAAAAGGAACACCTGGATGCTCAGAAGGCGTTGGAAGAGGCCAAGATCGAACGCCTGGCCGCCGCGCAGAAGTTGTTCGCGCTCGGGCTCACCGCAGAGGACCTGGAAGACCTGACCAAAAATCCGGACGCCGCGATGATGCGCTACAGTCTGACCGCGCCCTTTGACGGGGTGGTTATCTCGAAGCATATGTCGAAAGGGGAATGGATCCCCGAAGAGCGGGAAATACTCTGCATTGCGGATCTATCCGACGTCTGGGTCAACGTGATCGTCTATCCCAACGACCTCCAAATGGTTCGCATGGGACAAACGGCGATCGTCAAGGCAGACGCGTCCGGCCTGGAAGCCCGCGGAACCGTCTCGTACATCGATCCCCTCGTGGGAGAAGAATCAAGGACGGCGCTCGCGAGAATCGTCCTGCCCAATCTCCACGGGGCTTGGCGACCCGGGCTTTTCGTAACGGTCCGGCTCCTCAAAGAGGCCAAGCAAGCGCCCGTAGCCGTCGAGAACAGCGCGATCCAGCTGTATGACGGGGCGCCGGTCGTCTTCGTCCACAATGACGACGGCTTCGAGGCCCGGGAGATCAACCTTGGCCTGAGGGGCAAACGCTATAGCGAAGTCAAGCGCGGTCTCGCTCCCGGGGAACGCTACGCCTCTACCAACAGCTTCGTGCTGAAGGCCGAACTGCGGCGCAGTCGCGCGGTGTGCGGTCATTCTCATTAGGACCTTCGGCCCGGCGAGCCGTAATTCGAGAGACACAAAGGCGAACCATGATAGAGGGATTTCTGAAGTTTTCCATTCGGCAGCGGTGGCTTGTTCTGATCGCCACAATTGCCGTGGCCGCGTTGGGTGCGTACAACGCCGATCGTCTGAATATCGACGCGGTTCCGGACATCACCAACGTCCAAGTGCAGATCAACGCAGAGGCCCAGGGTTATTCGCCGCTCGAAGTCGAGCGCCAAATAACCTTTCCTCTTGAGACCGCATTCGCAGGGATTCCCGGATTGACGGAAACCCGTTCCGTGTCGAGATACGGGATTTCTCAAGTCACGGTGATGTTCGAGGACGGGACCGACATCTACTTCGCTCGGCAACAAGTCAACGAACGCATTCAGGAATCTCGGGAAGACCTGCCGGAGGGGATTTCTCCCCTCATGGGGCCGATCTCGACCGGTCTCGGCGAGATCTTCATCTGGACCGTCGAAGCCGAACCGGGCGCTCGTGACGAGGACGGCCTTCCCTATGACCTGACCCGTCTCAGAACCATCCAGGACTGGATTATCAGACCTCAGCTGCGGACGGTCCCGGGCGTCGCGGAAGTGAACGGCATCGGAGGCTATGACAAGCAATTTCACGTGAATCCGTCGCCGTACAAACTCTTGGCGTACAACCTCTCGCTGCGCGACCTCACCGAAGCGCTCGAGAACAACAACGACAACGTGGGTGCGGGATATATCGAAGAGCACGGAGAACAGCATCTGGTCCGCGTTCCAGGACGGGTATCGAACCTCGACGATATCGGCCGGATCATCGTGAGCAATTACCACGGCATACCCCTTCGGGTCTCCGATGTGGCGACAGTTCGGCTCGGTAAGGAACTCAGGACCGGCGCGGCGACCAAAGACGGCCGAGAGACCGTCATCGGCACGGTCTTCATGCTGATGGGCTCGAACAGCCGCGTGGTCGTGGATGCGGTTGAAAAGAAGATGGGCGAGATTCAACGCTCCCTACCCGAAGGCGTCACCGCGAATCCCGTGTACAGCCGAATCGATTTGGTTCGAAAGACGATCGAGACCGTCCGAAACAACCTGGTCGAAGGCGCGCTCCTCGTCATCGTCATCTTGTTCATCTTCCTCGGGAATATCCGCGCCGCGTTGATTACCGCGGCCGTCATACCTCTCTCTATGCTGTTCACCGTGTCGGGCATGGTCGCGACTAGGACAAGCGCGAACCTCATGAGCCTGGGAGCGATCGATTTCGGCATTATCGTGGACGGCGCGGTGGTCATCGTCGAGAACTGCACGCGACGCCTTGCGACCGCGCACCGGGCCAAGGGGTCGCCGTTGACGGAAAAGGAGCGCTTGGACGTCATCCTCAGCGCTTCACGGGAAGTCCGGAAGCCCATGCTCTTCGGCGAGCTTATCATCATGATCGTTTATCTTCCGATCCTCACGTTGACGGGCGTGGAAGGGAAGATGTTCTTCCCCATGGCCTTCACGGTGCTTATGGCGCTGACCGGGGCCCTGATACTGTCGTTCACGTTTGTCCCTTCAGCGGTCGCGATCTTCCTCACACGGCGCATCGAGGAGAAAGAGACCTTCCCCACACGCTGGGCAAAACGTTTCTACAGGCCGGTCCTCGAAGTCGCGCTCGATCGGCGATATCTTACGGTTGCAGCGGCCGCCGCGCTTGTCGTCGCGGCTGCAGCCACTGCTTTTCACATGGGACGAGTCTTTATCCCCAACCTGGATGAGAGCGACATCGCGGTCCACACGCTTCGCATACCCGGGACGAGCCTGACACAGGCAATTCAGATGCAGTCCGCAGTGGAACGGGAAACGCTCGAGAAGTTCCCGCAGGTCGAATCCACATTCTCGAGGATCGGAACGGCCGAGATCGCCACGGATCCTCATCCGCCGAGCATCACCGAAAACACGATCATCCTTAAACCGCGAAACCAATGGCCGAATCCCGATCTACCCAAATCGGAATTGGTCACTCGGATGCAACGCGAACTGGACAAGCTGCCCGGAAGCGTCTTCGAGTTCAGCCAACCGATCGAGATGCGGTTCAATCATATGCTCTCGGGAGTGCGGAGCGATGTGGCGGCGAAGGTCTTCGGCGACGACCTCGATGTATTGCTCGAAAAGGCCGGAGAGATAGCCGATGTGGTTCGAGAGGTTCGGGGCGCGGCCGACGTGCAGGTGGAACAGGTGACGGGGCTTCCCATCCTGACGGTGAACCTGAACCGCTCCGCGCTTTCACGCTACGGCGTAAATGTCGCGGATGTGCAGGAGATCGTCGAGATCGCAGTGGGAGGCAAGGTGGCCGGCAGGATCTTCGAGGGAGACCGTAGATTCGACCTCGTGGTGCGCCTGCCCGAAGGGACTCGAACCGACCTGGAAGCCGTGAAGCGCCTCCCCGTGCCCATGCCGCGCGTGGATCAGGCCCCCGAGAGCCGAACGGCGCCAATGCCGAACGCAGTCCCCGGCGGCAAGCGATCGTTCGTCTCCCTGGGGTCCGTCGCGGACCTGCGGCTCGTCCAAGGCCCCAACAAAATCAGTCGAGAAGACGGCAAGCGACGCATTGTGGTAACTTCGAATGTCCGCGGCCGGGACCTGGGCACATTCGTCGCGGAAGCACAGCGCCGGATTCTCGACCAGGTCTCGATCCCGGCGGGTTATTGGATCACGTGGGGCGGACAATTCGAACAGATGATTTCCGCGGCCAACCGGCTGAAAGTGGTCGCGCCGTTTGCGTTTCTGCTCATATTCACGTTGCTCTTCGCCGCGTTCGGCGAGGTTCGATCGTCCGTGCTCGTCTTCACCGGCGTGCCCCTCGCGCTCACCGGCGGCGTCGCGTTATTGTGGCTTCGAGCCATGCCGCTCTCCATCTCCGCCGCGGTGGGCTTCATCGCCCTCTCCGGAGTCGCGACGCTCAACGGACTCGTCATGGTGACGTTTATCAACAAGCTCCGTCACGAAGGACGCCCGATACGAGCCGCAGTGATCGACGGCGCCATGACCCGTCTCAGACCGGTGCTGATGACTGCGCTCGTCGCGTCGTTCGGCTTCCTCCCGATGGCTCTGGCGACCGGCACGGGCGCGGAAGTGCAGAAGCCCGTGGCCACGGTCGTAATCGGAGGTCTCCTCTCGAGCACCATCCTCACGCTGGTCGTACTCCCGGCGCTCTATCTGATCGTCATGCCGAAGGATACGGCGCATTCAACGGGAAGGGAGATCTGACCCCAGGTCCTCGGAGAGGTCTCAGGGTTTCGAACATACGCTCGAGAAACATTGATCGGGCCTCCCCACATCGGCCGGAAGAAGCGCAGGCGCTCAAAAAAGCTGCTTCTCGCCTCCAGTAGGCGAGTTACACGCAGCTCCCATCCCCCCAAAACTTCCCTCGGCGAGGTCGGGATACCCGTCTCGGTTCAGATCCCCGACAGTGATGTCTCCGGTCAGAGATGTTACCAACCCTACGGGTATGCCGTGGCTTTCCTTCATATAGGAGATAGTAGAATCGGAATGAACGAGGTTCGTCGCATGTAGAGGGAGGAGCGGGAAGGGGCCTTCCACGTGCGATAACCGCTCTTCATGCAACCCGCCGCTTTTACTATATTGTCATGCATCAGTCGCGTTCCTTGGTGACGATTCCGCACAGCGATCGGCGCCGCCCTCGGAGCCCCACTTCACCCGCCGAGACGATTAACTATCCTGCAATCATTGAGGTTTTTACTCCGGTCCGGACATGAGCGGTTCTTGGCACGAAATATGCCTCTGGAATGGTGTCCCGTGGCGCTTCGAGACTCCATGTTCCATCGCAGACGCCTACCGGGACATCTAATTGGTATTGGGCGCCATGGATTCGCCGATCTTGCCCGGCGCAGGCCACACGGGCTGCCCGAAGGGGGTAACGTTGATTGCCGAAAATGACAGAACAACCATCGTCGACGTCCGAAAAGCACTGGAGCGTCTCGATCGAAAGCCCGCAGAACGTGGCGGCGAGACCGCATCACAATCGGCCGGCGCTCACGGAAACGGATATGATATCTCGTCGGAATCCCTCAGACGGCTCGAGGATATGCTCACCAAAATCGCGGGTCTGCAGATCCGCCTCTATGCCGTAGTGTACAGCGGGACCGGGGCCCCGGAATTCGCGGTGCGTGTGGAAGGATGTTTCGGAGGGCCGATGAAGGGAACGGATCGCCCCGGCCGCTGCGGTTCGCCTCAGTGCCGGCTGTGGATGAACATTATTAAACGGGTGATCAGGGGAGCGCTCGGTTGGGAAGCTCTCGTGAGAATCACCGCATGCGGCGTCAAAGCGTCGCGAGACTTCTTTGCGGCCGACGATGTCGGACCTTCGGGGAACGCTTGGATCCCCGGTCCGCCGTCGAGCCGTGAAGACGCCCGAAACGAAATGAGAGGCCGCGGGACTTCGATCGGGGTTCAGTTCGAAGAGCGCTCGCCCGATAGCCCTCTCAGCGCCCTATTCGATACATATGTCCGCGCGCTGCCCTCGCCGCCATAATGCTCCGCCTGAGGGCGGAGCATTCGGTCCGCGCAGCGTTCGAGTTACGGCCGACGGAGGAAGGACCGGCGCCGCGGGCAGTTTCTCGGCGATCAGCTGTTCGCTTGGCGCCTTTACGGGCGCATGTTCCGGCGCGATCGCGCGCACCACGAAGTTCCACCCGAGACGACTGAACGGAAAGATCGTGCCGAGAGCACGATCGAGATACGTCAATGCGTCGATGCGGAGGAACCGCCTTCCGAAACGCCTCCCCAGGGGTATCTTGTGGGGTATGAGGTAGACGGATCGCCAACCGCGCACGGTGAGACCGACGTCTTCGAGCTTCCGCTGAATGCTGAAGGGCGTATAAAACCGTACGTGGGTCGGGTCCCAGCCGCACCAGTCCTTATTACATCGAAGGCCCCTCTGATAAAAGCCCTCGATGAGAAAGTTGAGCGACCAGGAATTTTGCGTGCTGACCACCAGCCGTCCGCCCGGCGCCAACACGGACGCCGCGGCCGCGAGGAGGTCGTCGTCCTCCTCCACATGTTCGAGAACATCCTTGATGAGGATTGCGTCGAACTCGACTCCCGGGAAAAACCATGGGAACCGCTCCTCGTGCATGAATTGGCAGAGGCGTTCCACGCCGCGCTCGCGGGCAAAATGTCGGGCGGTCGAAAGCGCGGTCTCCTCCGCATCCACGCCGACGACCCGCACCGCGCCGGCTTCCGCCGCGTGCACGGTAAACCAGCCCGCGCCGCAGCCATAGTCGAGAAAGCGCAGGCCCCGCAAATCTCCAAGCAGTTCCGCGACAAAGGCGTTCTTGACGCGGCTATACGCGGTGTTCTGCTGCTCGAAATACGCGGCCAACGCGCTCTCCACATCGTCGGATCGCAGAAAATGTCCCTCATCGTATCGTTTTCGTTGAGCCGTCACCAATCGGTCCGTTGTCCGACGCCGTTGCGCGGCGTTCGGTGAATGTGGAATTTACACCCGCCGGTCTAGTAGCGCGGCTCGTGGCGAAAACCGAGCAGCTCGGCGTAGAGCTGATTCCAGGCTTGGAACTCTCGTTCCGAAGAAAACTCCGCCATATGCGCACGCGCCCTGTTTCCCATTGTAGCGGCCGCTTGAGGGTTTTCAATGATTTCCGTGAACGCGGCCGCCAGCGCCTCCGAGTCGCCCGGAGGGACCACAAGCCCGGAGACGCCCGGTTCCATGAGGTCGCTCACCGCGCCCACCCGAGACGCGACACAGGGCAAGCCGCACGCCATGGCTTCCATAAGGATGTTCGGGCAGCCCTCGGAGACCGAAGGGAGCGCAAACGTGTCGAGCCCGACCAGCCAGCCGGGGATATCCTCCGGAGGGAGCGGTCCGTCGAAATCGATCGCGTGCTCGATACCGGCGCGCGCCGCCATAGTCTCGAAGACCCCTTTTTCGGCCGGTCTGAGTTCCCCTGCGAGAGCCAATTGAACCGGCCGGCTTTCGGACGCGCGCGCGACCGCCTTGAAGAGATAGGGAAGGCCCTTGGCGTATTTGAAGATCCCCGCCGCGCCGACCCGGAAGGGCCGGCCTTCCCGCTCTCGGCTTGTCCATTCCTTCTCGGGGATTTCCACCGAGTTAAAAATGACCGTAGATTTTTGCGCGATCGGCTCGAGCGCGTCCGCGATTTCGATGAGATCCGAGCTCAGCCCTACGATTCGATCGGCGTTTTTCAGCCCGCTCACGCACATGGCCGTCTTTTCGGGACTGAAGAGATATTTGTTCACGTCGTTGCCGACCAAAACCGCAATCGACGGGACTTTCATTCGTTGAGCGACAATCCCGGCCACGTACCCCACCGGATAGAGGAAGAACGAATGGATTGCGTCGAACCGCTCCGATTCATGAAGCGCGACGAGCGATTGGAACATCATACGCACGGTCAACGTGTGCGGACAATCCCACAGATCGCGCCCGGTTTCGGGCATGCGCTCTCGGCCTACGGTGATCTCGTGGATTGTAAGACCGCCCGACTCGACCGACTTCCTGTTCTCGTCCAGCAGGATCATGTCCGTCGGCGCGACTACCAGGTGAGCGACGTGAACGTTAAAGCCCATGGCCGCGACATGGCGGGCAACCTTCTTCGCGGTTCGGGCCAAGCCTCCCCACTGCAGAGGAGGAAACTCCGGCGTTACGATACACACTTTCGATCGGGTATGTCCCACGTTCGGCGCCACGCTTTCCTCCTTTCGCGGCTCAGCGCTTGCGCGCAGGCTGAACGGCCTCTACTATACAGCAGATTAATGAACCGAATACAAGCGTGATCTCGGCGAGTTCGGAGTAACAGGCTTCAGGCGCCCTTATGAGAATAGGAATCGTCTTCCACAAAGATCCGTTCGCGGCGGTGACGAGCATCGACCTTGTTCGATTGCGCGCTTTCGCATTTTCTCTCCTGGAAAGGGGATTCCACGTGCGGATCGTTGCGCCCGCAAAAAGGCCGGGAAGACTGGACGATCGCGTGGATGTGATCCCCGCAAGGGATCTCGATCGTCACGGGGATTTCGACCTCCTGAAGACCTCGTATCACCAGTCCATTCGACTCATTGGAAATTTCTCGGGACCGGTGGTCTCCCGAATCGTGCGGGTCGTCGACGAGAAGCTGCCCGAGCGTGACGAGGCCGTTCGATCCGAACTCCTCGAATGTCAGGAGATCATCCGCAGGCGCGCGACCGCGCTCTCTCTCAATAACCGGGAGAACGAGGAACGTTGGAGGCGATTCTACGGGCCCGAGCCGCCGATCGTGCTCGTCCCGACCGGATGCCCCGCGCGGATTCCGCCTGAAGGTCCCAATCCGTACGGGGAGGGAGCGCGCGTGATGCTCTTCCTGGGGAGCATCGCCGCGCCGAGAATGCTCGAGATGTTGAACCGCGGGGCCCGGGCGCTCGAGGGACGCTGTTCGGTCCACCTCGTAGGACGGAACAAGACAGGGATGTACGGCGGAGACGCCGCTTCCGCGCTCGACTCCCTCATTGTAGATCATGGCGAGATTTCCGCGGACCGGATATGGGATTATATTCGACACGCCCGCATCGGCTTGGCGCTCGCAACCGGCCCGCACCCCTTCGACAACGACGTCTCGAAGGTCCTCGACTATCTGCGAGGCGGCCTGCCCGTTCTCTCCGAAGAACCGATCGTCAACAACGACCTTGTGCGGAGAACCGGCTACGGTCGGATCTTCGCGCACGGGGATATCGACGATTTCGCGGCCGGTGCCCTCGAACTCCTCGAAAATCCGCGCCCGGACAAACGTGACCGCGTGATGGAGTATATGGCTCGGGAGCAGTCGTGGGATCGCAGAGGGGATATTTATGCGAACTTGTTCACGATGATCGCCGAGGGCCGAATCAGGTCGAGTTTTGCCTCTCCGATTGCTCGGGAAAAGCCCGAACCGCCTCGGCGTTGAATCGAGAAACCTGTGCCCGGACGCGAAGCGCGTCAAAGGACGGCGGAAAGGATGAATCCGATCCCGAGGAGTACGAGGGTTCCCAAATTGGCGGCCACGTTGCCGGCGAGCGCCGGCGTCGACGAACCCATATCCCGCCCCTCATCGAGCGCCCACCGCATGGGCTTGATAGCGATCGCGAAGGTGAAGATAGCCGGCAGGCAGTAAAGGGGCGTGAGACCGATCACGGCCGTTCCGATTATCCAGAGGTACATCGCGAGCATGGTCGCCGCATAGATCCGTCCCGCCCGCCTCTTTCCCACTGCGATGAGAATGTTCTTTCGCCCGCCCGCGCTGTCGGCTTCCAGATCGGGAAACTCATTTAGCAAGAGGAGGTTGAACGTGAGAATTCCCGCGGGTACGCCGGCTGCGAACGAAGCCCACGAGTAATGGCCCGTCTGAACGAACGCCGAGCCCAAGACGGGCAGCAAACCCAGCCCTAATCCCGCGAACACCTCGCCGAGGAAACGTCTCGCCAAAATATCGGTGTACGCACAGACCGCGACCCCTCCGAGGAGAAGCAACGGCAGGAGTTTGATGTTCGTCGCATAGATGAAGTAGAGCCCAATGATCACACCCGCTATCAAACAGAGCGCGCCGAGCGCCGCCGCGTGACTCGGCGCGATCGCTCCGGACGTGAGCATTCCGCTGCCGCCGCTGAACGGCGTAGGATGTGTGTGCAGGTCGATGCCGGTACGCAGATCGGAACATTCGTTGAAAACATTGACTGCTATATGGAGGAGAACCAGCCCGAGGACGGCGAGGAACGCTCTCCGCGGATCGAGGCTTCCGTCGGCAAATCCGACCGATGTTCCCAGAAAGACCAAAGCGACGGACAGGGAAAGAAACGGCGCCCTGATCTCCTTCATCCAGAATCCGATTCGCTCCATGATGTGACGCCCGAGCCGGCGGCGAATGCCCCGGGGTGGGAAGGCCGCGTCCAATCTCCTCGAACGGCTTTACGTCGCTTTCGAGCGCGCAACGCCCGCCGACCGCTCGACCGACGCGACGTTCATCCTTCGACTAAACGGCGAGGCGGACCCAGAAAGGATCGTCGGTCATGCCTTCTTGTGTTTTGACTCGATGATCCGCCGCGCCTGGTCGCCGAGCTTCAACATCACCGCGCCGTTGCATTTCGCGCAGATAGCGCCCCGGGGCGGTCCCGTGTCCTCGAGGAGACGGCGTATCTTGTCGTAGTCGGTCTTAACGAGAGTTCGGCCGCAGAACGGACATTCGAAGAGAATGATCGCCTCGTAGAAAACGACGCGCGCCGCCCGCACCTGATCGGCATTGATCTGCCTGATTTTGTCCTTACCCGGCAATGCCCGTATCCCCAGACTGTGCGGTCGGCGGGACGCCGACCATCGCCGTTCTTCCGCATGCGGATCGCAGGACCGGTCCGATTTTCAATCCGCCCGAGGGTTCGTCTATTCGTCCGCGGACGTGTGCCCGGGCTCTCCTCCGAGCAGGTTCAGCGGCGATTTCTCCCCGTCGGTTCCGCCGGTGGTGTAGCCGAACTCCTCCCGAACGATTTCGGCGACACCCTTGTACAGGGTCCGCAGCGGTATGTCCGCGGGGCAGGCTTCCGAACACAAGTTACAATCGATGCAACGCCCCGCCATGTGGATCGCCCGTGTCAGGTGGAACATCGGATTTTCAGGGGGCAGATCTCCGGTGCGAATAAGGACGTTCTCCTCGAGTGTGCACGTATTGCAGAAACAGACAGGGCAGACGTCCCGGCAGCCGTAGCACTTGATGCACCGATCGAATTCCTTGAGCCAGTAATCAAGCCGCTCGGAAAGATCCTTCGACATCACCGCGTCCAGGCGCCCGTACTTCCCGGGTTCGGCCCGGTCTCCCGCGACGATTTCATCCGGGTAGGGTTTGAGGCACTCATGCGCGTCGGCAAGCTTCTGCTTGCACGCGAAGCCGACCTTGACGATACGATCCGCTGCGTCAACGGTTTGATTCCATTTTTGCATTTCGTTCAACGCTCGCTCGTCACACCCCCGCACAAGCACCCCGATTGTCGTGTCCGGGTATTGCGCAACGATCGACAGCACAAGCGTGGCCAGCGGATACCGGCATGCGCCGAGATCCTCGTGCTTCCCGAGGCTGAAGCCGTCGTCCAGCGAATCCGCGCTCTCGTAGACAAAGGGAGCGATGTTGCCGCCCTTGTCTCTCAGTCCGAGAAAGCCGTCTATTTTGCCCTCATTGAAGAGGGTCCTCACATGATCTCTAACCTGATCCTTCATATGTCTTCTCGATTGAGGAGTCCGGGCCGCCGGTCAGGCGCCGCGGTTCCGTGTCGTTTGCGCCGGTTGTATTGAAGCGGGGCGACCTAGCCCGCTTCTTTCAGTCGGTTCGGCTTGCTCAGCGGAGACGGACCCATATCGCGGATTTGCTCGACAAAATCAGTGACCACTTGGGCGAATCGCGGTCCTTCCGCGGACGAGACCCATTTCAGCAGTAGGCGTTCCGGTTCGATTCCCGAAAGCTCCAGGAGCCGCCGCATGAAGGAAATCCGCTTGACCGTCATGTAATTACCATACAGGTAATGACAATCACCGATGTGTCACCCGCCTACAAAGACGCCGTCCGCGCCCTTTTGGAAGGCCTTGAGAATCTGATCGGGCCTTACCGTCGCGGAGCACAGCGTCCGAATGGTCCGCATATTGGTCGGATACTGCAGCCGGCTGACCCCCGCAAGGTCCGCGCCCGCATATGCGCACCAATTGCACAAAAATCCGATGATGGTGGGTTCGAATTGCTCGTTGCCCATCGCGTCTCCTCCGCCGCTGGGCCGACCATCGCCGCCGACCCGGGCTTGCGTCATGAAAAGTCGAACCGGTCCGTTCGATCCTTATCCGGCCAGGGCCTGCTCAATTTGAGCATAGATTTGATCGTTGGAAAAACCGTCCAGCCTCGCGCTGCCCGACGGACACGCGGCCGCGCAGCCGCCGCATCCTTTGCACAGCACCTTGTTCACCTGACAGACGCCGCGATCCTCGAAATAGTTAATCGCGCCGTACGGACAAACTTCCACGCACCCCAGACATCCGCAGCAGGTCTCCGCGTTGATGTCCGCAACGATACCGCTGGTGAACAGCGCGTCCTTCGAGAGGATAATCGCCGCGCGTGACGCCGCTCCCAGCCCCTGCGCAACCGCTTCCCTGATCGTCGACGGAAATCGCGCGTTCCCGCAGAGAAACACTCCGTCGGTCGCGAAGTCGAGCGGCTTGAGCTTCACGTGTCCTTCGAGGAAGAAGCCGTTTTCGTTGATCGGTATCTTGAGCATTGTGGAGATGTCACCGACGTCTTCCTGAGCGATCAACGGTGTCGAGAGGGTCACCATATCCGTGGGAATCGTGATCTCCTTGCCCATCCGCACATGGTATACGGTGACCGATCCGTCCTCGACCCGTGGCGGACGGCCCGGATCGTACGTCACGTACCGCACCCCGAGCTGCTTCGAACGGCGGAACAGGTCCTCGTTCTCGACGCCGTACATCTGCATGTCCCGATAGAGGATCGTCACGGACGTCTCAGGGTCGGCCTCCTTGAGCAGCACCGCATTCTTGACCGCGGTCATGCAGCAGATCCGCGAGCAGTAGGTCCGTTCGCGACAGCGCGATCCGACGCACTGGATCATCACGACCTTCTTCGCGTCGGAAGAGCCGTTCTTGAGCAGGGCCTCGAGCTCCAGATGGGTGATCACCTTTTCGCCGTCGTACCCGTACAGTCCTTCCGGCTTGAGCGGCCGCGCTCCCACCGCGACGATGATCGCGCCGGCTTTGACCTTCTGTTCTTCCCCGTTGTCGTCGATACTCACCTGATAGTTCCCGACGTACCCTTCGGCCTTGGTCACACGGGAATTGGTGTGAATCGTGACTTTGGGATTCTCCTCGAGTCGTTGGACCAGCTCGCCGACAAGCTTGTCGGGGGACTCGTCCGCCGGCAGGATCTTGTTCAGGTCGTTAAGCAGGCCGCCCAGTCGGTCCTGTTTCTCGACCAAGTCCACTTCGTAGCCCATATTGCCGAGGGCCATAGCCGCGGACATCCCGGAAACTCCCGCGCCGATGACCACCGCGCGATGGAAGATGCCGAGCTGGATCCGGTTGAGTTCCCGTAATCTCCCGGCTTTGGCTACGGCCATCGCGATTTGATCTTTGGCCCGTTCCGTCCCCTTTTCGCCTTCTTTCATGTGGACCCACGAGCACTGGTCGCGAATGTTGGCCATCTCGAAGAGGTACGGGTTGAGGTTCGCCTCTTCGCACGCGCTCATGAAGAGCGGCTCATGGGTCCGGGGCGTACACGAGGCCACGACCACCCGATTGAGGTTGTGTTCCGGAATCGCGGCTTTGATCTCGTTGATGCCGCCTTCGGAGCAGGTGTACAGGTTTTCCTGGACAAAGACCACATTGGGGAGGGTCTCGGCATGCTCCACGAGGGACTGCATGTCGAGGTATCCCGCGATATTGGAGCCGCAATCACAAATAAACACGCCTATGCGCAGATCGTCCTTGTTCGCTTCAGTCACTGCCGTATCTCCCTCACACCGCCAGGGCCCGGCCGCCGGTCATGACCACTTCCGCGGCGCGCGCGGCCGCGCTGCTCGCCTGGGCCACGGATTCGGGAATATCCATGGGACCTTGAGCGCATCCGCAGGTGAAAATCCCCGGAACGTTCGTATCAAGCGGCCGGTTGGGGTGCGTATCGACGAAGTTGTTCTCGTCGAGTTCGAGGCCGAGCATGGTCGCCAACTCGGACGCGGTCGACACAGCCGAACACGCGTTGGCGAGCACCACCATGTCCAGAGGCATGGAAACCACCTTCCGCTGCTCCGTATCCTCGTAATAGACGACCGGGTTGAGATTCTCGTCCTGGGTCACCTCCGCGACTCGGCCCCGGATGTAGCGCAGTCCCGAGACCTCGGCGCCCCGCACTTTATACTCCTCGAAGCCTTTGCCCACGGTCCGAAGATCCATGTAGAAGACGTACGATTCGGTCTCCGACTCGTGCTCCCGCGCGATCATCGCCTGCTTGATCGTGTGCATGCAGCAGTAGCTCGAACAGTACTTGTGGAACCGGAAATCCCGGGAGCCCACGCACTGAATGAACCCGAGCTTCTTGGCGACGTGCTTCTCGCAGTGCTTCTCGAGCCGCGCCTGTTCTTCCTTGAGTTTCTCGGCTTCGTCGGTCTTCTCGTCTTTCTCGGCTTTCTTGATCAGCTTAGGAAGCTCTTTGAGCCTAGCCTCGCCTCGGATGACCGAGGGCGGCGTCAAATGACCGCCGGTCGGTCCGGCCGCGCTGAGCAATCGCTCCATTTCGAGGGAAGAGATCACGTTCGGCAGTTTGCCGTACCCGTACTCGGAAATCTTGGTCGCGTCGAAGAGATCGTACCCGGTAGCAACGATGACCGCGGCCACGTTCAGTTCGACCTCCTGATCTTTCTGCTCGTAATCGATCGCGCCGGCTTTGCACTGTTTCGCGCACACGCCGCATTTCTTGCCCTGGAACAGGCGACAGTGATCGGGATCGATCGTGTACACCGACGGTATGCCCTGCGCGTAATCTTTGTAGATCGCCTTGCGCTCGTCGAATCCGAAGTTGAATTCATTGGGGACGCGCGTAGGACACTTCTCCTGACATGCGCCGCACGCGGTGCACTTGTTTTCATCCACGTATCGGGCTTTTTTCAGGACCTTCGCCGTGAATTTTCCCATTTCGCCCGAGAAATCAATGACTTCGCTGTAGGCCAGCAGATTGATTTTAGGATGTCGACCGACATCCAGCAACTTAGGCGACAGAATTCATATTGCGCAGTCGTTTGTGGGAAAGGTCTTGTCCAGCTGAGCCATCTTTCCCCCGATGCTCGGGTTCTTCTCAACCAGATGGACCTGCAATCCCATGTCGCCCAGATCGAGCGCGGCCTGCATCCCTGCTATGCCGCCGCCGATCACCAGGACTTCCCGAGAACCCATGATATCGCCTTTCGTATGGCTTTGAGCGGAACGCGCGTCGGTCGACCCGACGGACCTTCATTCCTCGATTCAACCGTGTCCCGCATCCGTTAATGTCAAATCTTCAGCGCCTCTGCGAGGAGCTCGTTCATATCGCGGATCTTCAGATCGACATTCTCCATGTCGTTCAGCGCGCAGGTCAGGTGGAGCCGACACTTCGGACACGCGGTGACCAGGGTTTCCGCGCCGGCCGTTATCGCCTCGCCGATCCTGCGCTTCTGGATCTCCTTCGAGCAACTGGAGCAGCTCATCCACGCGCTCGTACCGCAGCACAAGCCGTTCTCGCGGTTATGCTCCATCTCCCGCAGATCCGCGCCGGCCATCCCTTGAAGCAGCTCACGGGGGGCGTCCATGATCCCCGCCTGCCGTCCCAACCGACACGGATCGTGATAGGTGAGCGCGCCGTTCGATCCGCCGAAAGCGAACTTCCCGGCCTTGAACTCATCCGCAAGGAGTTCGTAGAAGTGGACCAGCTCGAGGTCCATATCACCGAGAACCTCGGGATAATACTTCTTGAACGTGAGGTATCCCTCGGGACACTGGAAGACGACCCGTTTGCAGCCGAGGCCCTTGATGAGCTCGACGTTCTTGCGCGCCAGGTCCTCGAAGTGGTCCCGATCGCCGTTCCAGAGCAGATCGTGGCCGCAGCATCGTTCGTCGTCGTGAATGACCGGTTCAATTCCGATCGCGTTGAGGAGTTTCAAGACGCCTTTGGGCCCGGCCATAACGTCTACGCCCCAGTCGTCCTTGAATTCGATGTCGAAAAAGGGCGAACAGCCCACGAAGTAGTAGGTGTCTCCCGTTTCCGCGATCTTCCCGGCCTCGGCGGCCCATTCAGTTTTGCTCTGCTTCACGTTGAGGGTCTGCAGCCGCATGATGCTCTGGAAGAGCCCGCGATGAGCGGTAACCCCGCCTTTTCCGGCGCTGACCGCCTCGGTCCGGATCTTTCTGACGAATTCCGGGTAGTCTATTTTCGAGGGACACCGTGAACTGCATTGCCCGCACGAAAGGCACGACCAGATGTTCACGTCCTCGAACGCGTTCTCTTCTTCATCCATCAGCACCCGTTCGACCATGAGCCTCGGGGAGAAGTCCGCGGTCACTCGCGAAACCGGACAGCTTCCCGTGCAGATGCCGCAGTCGAGGCAGTAATAGGCCTGGGTGTCGTCTACGATTTCGGCTATCGTCATGCCGCGGTCTCCTTCTCAACGAGCGGATTCCTGCCGAGTTTTCGCACATCTTCGGTGAACGAGGTCACCGTTTCCGCGAAGCGCTGTCCTTCGGATGCGGAAATCCATTCCCTTCGCAGACGAGCGTCCTCGATACCCAGGAGTTTCATGATTTTCCGAGTCTTATCGATAACTTTTTGAGCTTTTTCATTACCGTCCAGGTAATGGCATTCACCGATGTGTCAACCGGTGACCAAGACGCCGTCCGCCCCCTTCTCGAACGCCTTGAGGATGTAGGACGGCGCGAGCATTCCGGAACACATCAGGCGAATCAGCCGTATGCTCGGCGGATACTGCATGCGGCTGACGCCCGCGAGGTCGGCCCCGGCGTACGAGCACCAGTTGCACGCAAACGCTATGATTTTCGGTTCAAACTCCGCACTCATGTCATCTCCCGTCAATGAGGAGTATTGCGCTGCACCGCCCGACCGACCCGCTCGAGGCGTCCGTCGGGATCGTCATCATCGTCAGCCCAGCGCCGCGTCGATCATGACGCCGATTTGATCGTCCTTGAAGTGGCGAATCGCTGCGGCGCCCGTGGGACAGGCCACTGCGCATGCTCCGCACCCTTTGCACAACGCCGGATTGATCTCGGAAATCACCTCGCCCGTTTCGGTCTCCTTCAGTTGGGGGGCGTTGAACGGGCAGACGTCGACGCAGCGGCCGCATCCTCGGCAGAGGAACGGATCCACTGTCGAGACCATCCCCGGCGCCTCGACGTACCCTCGGGCCAGCACCTGCGCCGCGTGCGCGCCGGCGGCTTCCGCCTGGGCGATCGTCTCGTCAAGAGGCTTCGGATAGTGGGCAAGGCCGGCGAGGAAGACGCCGTCGGTCGCGAAATCGACCGGCCTCAGTTTCATGTGCGCTTCCAGGAAGAAGCCGTCTTCGTTGGTGGAAAGCTTGTACAGCTTGGCGGTGTCGCCGTTGTCCTTGTTCGGAACGATCGCCGCGGCCAAGACCAGATTGTCCGCGTCGATACTCATGGTCCCGCCGAGGATCATGTCTTTCACCTTGACCGTGATCTTCTCGCCGGCCTCGACCGTCGGCGGGTCTTCGGGCTCATATCGAACGAAGATCACCCCGAGCCGGCGGGCCTTTTCGTACAGCGGCTCATTCAGACCGTAGCTCCGGATATCGCGGTAGAGGACGAAGATCTTCCGGTCGGGTTTGGCCTCCTTAAGCGCGATAGCGTCCTTGATCGTATGATTGCAGCAGACTTTGCTGCACCAGGGGCGCTCTTCGCAGCGTGAGCCCACGCACTGGATGAATACGGTGGTCTCCGCGTCCATGACCGCCGGGTCTTTCGAGCGCAAAGCTTCGCTCATCTCGAGGTGAGTCCTGATACGCGGATCCGCGCCGTACCCGTACACGTCCGGCTTCCATTCCTGAGCGCCCGTTGCGACCACCGTCACGCCGTGCTCGATTTCGACGGGCCCGCCGCCGTTGGAACTCACGGATGTCTTGAACGCGCCGACGAAGCCTTCGACCTTTTCGATCGACGCGTTGTAATGAACGGTGACCTTGTCGTGGCTCTTCACCTTTTCGATGAGTTCGTCCAGGAACGGCCTGATCTCTTCTCCCTTAACGGTGTGATCGAGTCTCAGGGCCTGACCGCCCAGCGCATCGGTTCGTTCTATCAGGTCGACGGGAAATCCCTGATCCGCGAGGTTCAGGGCCGCGACCATACCCGCGACGCCGCCGCCGATGACGAAGCCGCGTTGGATCATGGGCAGCTGCTGATCTTCCACCTGCTCGAGTCGTTGCGTTCGAGCAATGGCCATCTTGATGAGATCGACCGCTTTTTCCGTGGCCTCATCCTTTTCTTTCATGTGGACCCAGGAACAATGCTCCCGGATGTTGGCCATTTCGACGAGGTACTTGTTCAAGCCGGCTTCGCGCGCGGTCTCCTGGAAGAGCGGTAAGTGGGTGCGGGGCGTGCATGACGCGACGATCACTCGGTTGAGGCTGTTCTTCTCGATCGCGTCCTTGATCTGTACCTGGGTATCCTGAGAGCACGTGAAGAGGTTCTCGCCGGCGAACGCAACCCCGGGGAGATCCTTGATCCGGTCGACCACTCCCGGCACGTCCACCGTCGATGCGATATTGATCCCGCACTTGCAGACGAACACGCCGATGCGGGGCTCTTCGTCCGCCACCGGTTTTTCCGGCGGGAGCTCTTTCTTGACGGTGAGGGTGTCCCGGGCTTCGGCAAGGAGTCGCGTGGCCGCGCCCGCCGCCGCGGAGGCCTCCATGACCGTATAGGGGATGTCCTTCGGCGCCTGGAACACGCCCGCCACATAGATGCCCGGCTTCGAGGTCTGCACGGGATCGAACGAGCCGGTGGCGCAGAAGTTCATATCGTCAATCTCGACGCCCAGCACGTTCGCGGCCTGGATGGTCGATTCGGAAGACTTGATCCCCACCGCAAGGACCGCCATGTCGAAGGTTTCAGTCGTCAGCTTGCCCTCTTCGGTCAAATACGTGATGATCAGGTCGTTGGTCTTGGGATCCTCCACGACGCGGCTCACCATCGACCGAATGAAACGAACGCCGGTGTCGTTCTTGGCCCGCTCGTAGTACTTGTCGAAGTCTTTCCCGTACGCGCGAATGTCCATATAGAAGATGGTCGGTTCGATGTTTGCGTCGTGCTCGCGGGCGATTACCGCTTCTTTGATCGAGGCCATGCAGCAGACCGAGCTACAATGGGGCATGCCCTTTCGACGGTCGCGGGAGGCCACACACTGGATCCACGCGATCTTCTTGGGATGACGGCCGTCGGACGGACGCTTGACTTCACCCTCGAACGGACCCGACGCGCTGAGGATGCGCTCCATCTCGAGATTGGTGACCACGTTGGGCATGCGGGGATGACCGTATTCCGCTATCTTCTCGGTATTGAAGAGCTCATACCCCGGCGCGAGGATCACCGCGCCAACATCGAGCTCGCTGATGACGTCCTGTTGCTCGTAATCGATCGCGTCCGCAGGGCAGGCTTTCTTGCAGACGCCGCACTTCTTGCCCTGGAAGACGCGACAATGATCCGTATCGATGGTATAGACCGACGGAATGCCCTGCGCGTAATCCTTGTAGATGGCCTTTCGCATGTCGTGGCCGAAGTTGTATTCGTTCGGAACCTTGGTCGGGCACTTTTGGGCGCAGGTCCCGCAGGAGGTGCACTTGTCGGGGTCTACGTATCGGGCTTTTTGCCGCACTTTGACGCGGAACGCACCGGCGTCGCCTTCGATGGATTCGATTTGACTGTATGCGAGTATTTCGATGTTCGGGTTCTGCGCGAGAGTCTGCAGCTTGGGGGAGAAGATACAGGCCGAGCAGTCGTTCGTGGGAAAGGTCTTGTCGAGCTGGGCCATAACGCCGCCGATGCAGGGCTTTTCTTCCACCAGGTAGACGCGATATCCCGATTCGGCCAAATCGAGAGCCGCCTGGACTCCGCCTATTCCGCCGCCGACGGTCATTACTGCGCCGATCTTCTTGTTAGTCACGATTGCGCTCCGTTTTATGCGGTCTTCGAGAACGTCGCCTCCCGCTCGTTTGTCCTCCGCGGCGAACCCTAGATCAGGCCTTTGCTCCCCAGCGCCTTGGCCGGTGAAATCATGTGCTTGCCGAACCACGTGGGGACTCGCGGATTACCCAGCGCGATCCCCATGACCTCGGTCAGGTAGAGCACCGGCATGGTGTAGAGCCGGCCGGTCTCGCGGGAGATGTCGTCCTGCCGCGTATCGAGATTGGCCTGACACATGGGGCAGAAGGTCACGATCGCGTCCGCCTCCACTTCTTCGGCCATGTCGATGATTTTTCGGGAAAGCTTGAGAACCAAGTCGGTTCGGGTGAGCGCGAGCGAACCGCCGCAGCAGTCGGTCTTATACGGCCAATTGACCACGTCGGCGCCGATGGCCTCAAGAATGCGATCCATCTGCATGGGATTCTCGGGATCGTCGGGTTCGACGATTTCCGGAGGTCGAACCGCAAGACACCCGTAGTACGGCGCGACCCGAAGCCCTTCAAGCGGCTTAACGGTGCGCTCCTTCAACAGGGCCAGCAGCTCGTCCAGGCTGAAGAGCTCGATGCCGGAGAGCACCCGAATGTCGCCTTTGACGGGGAACTCCCGGTGAAGCGCGTCGTCGGATTGGATCTTCCTGCCGGCGGCCTTGAGCCGAAGATGGCAGGCCGCGCACGGCGCCACCACATCGAGTCCGATCTTTTCCGCTTCGACCAAGTCTCGAGCCGGCAGCGCGGTCTCGAGATATTCATCGACCATATGAGCGGACGATGCGCCGCAGCATGTCCAATCGGGTATTTCCTTGAGAGTGACGTTCAGTTTTTCGGCCACCGCCCTGAAGGACTCGTCAAGCTCCGAGGCGGAACCGGTCAGCGTACAGCCGGGATAGTAGCTGAGTTCCATATTCAATCCTTCCAGACTATTTCACGGACGATTTGCGGAAAAGTTCCTTGACCTGACCGACTTTGGGCGAGATCTTCGGAATCAAATGGATCTTCCCCTTCCGGAACATCTCCCATCCGAGCTTCATGTCGTCGAAGTAGGACTTGGTCTTCATCTTGTACATGCCGATAAGCGACAGTTCGTGAACACGCCCGAACATACGGATCGTCTTCAGGAAGGAGTTGTGAAACGCCGGCACTTTCGCGTCGCGCGTCGCGATGTTCTGTCGCAACACCTGATGTCGGATGGGATCGAGGATCGCCGGGACGTCGATGCCGTTGGGGCACCTCGCCCCGCAGGTGTGGCATGTCAAGCAGAGCCAAATACTCTTGGATTCGACGATCTTGTCGACGTTGCCGAGCACGGCCAAGCGGACCATCTGATGTGGGAGAAGATCCATCTCCGAGGCCACCGGACACCCCGCGGAGCATTTGCCGCATTGGTAGCACTGATTGACGACCGAAGCCAAATCCCCCGCGGGCGGAGACACTTTACCGCCGAACGTTGCTGGTTGTGCCTGATTCATGAGCTATTCCTGTTTTTTCATGGGTGATGTGGAATCGGGCCGTAGGCGGGACGGCGGGCGGAAGAGAAACGCGGCGCGACATCCGTCTCTCGTACACGGCGGCCACGCACAGCCTTCTTTTCGCCACAGCCGGTCCTTTCAGCGGGAAGCTGCGCCCGGTCGGACGGTTCTTAGCTCCCCGGGGAGTCGGCCGACCCCGCTCCCATTCATACGTTTGACGACCGCGATGGTTTCCGAGAATTCCGACCAGAGGCATAAACACGCCTATGCGGCATAATAGTCGCGCCGCGTGTGGTTGTCAAGCGCAGAGTAACCCGCTTC
>CAYLRL010000005.1:0-92985 GCA_964385875.1 uncultured Syntrophales bacterium | reverse complement strand
TCCCCCTCCATCCTCACCGGGCGCAGAGCCGCCTCAAGCCCGGTGGACCATTACCTTCGGCGCCCGTACGTGACAATGTATATTGCTGCGACGCATATGCGGGGGAACGAGCAGGGGTCTGCCAAGGGTTTTTGGGCGAAATGATATGGAGGAATTGACGTGGACGACTCCCGAGACGAGGGTTCCAAACGGTTCGGGTCCGGCGGCCGATTAGCGCGATGGTACACTGCTCTCGCGGTTATCGTTTTCAATATTCTTGTCCTGTTGGCGGTCATCAACATCATACCGTGGGCCTACTACGAGATCTCCGAAGCGTGGAAGCGGTGGAGCGAACGGTCCCTGACCACCCTGCGCTGGAACGAATACGACGACGCGCTTGCGCCGGTCTATCCACATATGGAGCGAACAGAAGCTCTCAGGCTGCGGAAGGAAACCCGTCGGCTGTACCAAGGCTACGAGCAAGGCACGCAATTCCGGGAACTGCCCTACACGTCGAAATATGTAAATGTGACGCCGGCGGGATACCGAATGTCGGGCAATCAGGGCGCATGGCCGCCTCCGGAGGATCAGACGACAGTGTTCTTCTTCGGAGGTTCGACCACGTTCGGCTACGGGGTGGGCGATGAGGAGACCGTACCGTCCCATTTTCAGCGGATAGCGGCCGAACAAGGGGGCGAAGCGGTGAAAGCGTACAACTTCGGCCGCTCATGCTATCTGGCCGTACAGGAACGGACCCTTTTGGAGAAGTACATCGCAGCGGGCATCGTTCCCGACGTCGCAATCTTCATCGACGGTCTGAACGAGCTGATCTGGCCCGACGGCGTCATGCACTACACGGCAGTATTGTCCCGTTTTATGGCCGGGCAGGACAAGTACTGCGAACGGGCTCTCTTGGCTCGCTTTCCCATAATTCGCGCGCTGTCGGGAGTAGTGGGCGGACCGTTCGCGTCTACCCGCCTCGGCGGCTCCCAAACACACGGCCGCGAGGATCCCGAACGATTCTCCCGCCTGGCGTTGGATCGATACGCGCGGAACATGAGGCTCATCGAAGCAATCTGCGAAGAATACAAGATCGTTCCCGTTTTTGTCTGGCAGCCCATCCCCGTATACGGATACGATCTCAAACATCACCTGTTCGCCGATTATGACTACGACGGATTCGCTCCGTGCATGCGGGTCGGCTACGCTCTCATGGCCGAACGCGTCAAGAAGCGCGAAATGGGCCAGAATTTCCTATGGTTTGCGGATATACAGAAGGATATTGCAAAACCGATCTATGTTTCCAATTTCCATTATAGCGCGGAGATGTCGGAGTTTTTCGCGCGCGCTCTCCTGGATGAAATAAAGGACCGCGGTCTCATGCCGGACGCCGCCGGCAGGCGCGCGCCGTGATCGGTCGATCTCTCGGCCGGGAAGCCCGCAACGGGGAAGCCGCCTCGCCGACTAGTTCTCGAACCGTACCGTCACTTCCTCGATGACGCGGCGCAACTGCTCCAGATTTCTCCCGTCGATATGTGGAATCTCGAAACCGGCGGTCAAGCGACCGTTGTTGTCGGTTCGAACCCAGCGGCATCGAGCCTCGAACGCCAAGGGTTCCGCGCTGCACATGTCCGTGGGCAGCATGGTAAACGTCGTGACTTCGTCTACGCGCGTATCGGCTCCGGTGACGCGAAGACCGCTCTCCGTTATGTCCTCGACGGAGAGTCGCGCGTCGGGTTTACCCAACTCATAGATCGGGAGCTCAAAGACCGGCAGGTTTCGCGGTCGGCGTCGAAGGTCGCGACGTGAGCGCCCGAGGCTAGTACCCTGACGCGCGGCCAATTCCTCGAGCGCCAAGGCCCTTTCGTCAAGCAGCCTTCCGAAGACTCGCCTGAGTTTTCGTTGGGACACCCCGTACTTGTCCCGCAGCTCCGCGTCGCTCATCCCGGCCCGAATATCCGCGACGATCTCGTTGATGAATATGGTGCGCTTTTTGACCCCGCGGTTCAGGAGATCTCGGCGTGACAGAAGTCCGGCCGCGGAAAGACTCCGTAACGTACCGGCCAGACCGAGAGGCGAGATGCGGTACTTCCGCATCAAATCCTTGTCCGACAGGCCCGCCTTCACGTCCCGCGCGATCTCCCCCAGATAGATGTCTCTCTCGGGATAGTGGTCGAATCGTCTACTCATCGATTTCCCCCAGTCGGCGCTCCGGTCCACGAGACCGCGGTCGGCGAGCTTGCGGTACAGACTCCGCAAGCCCTGTTCCGACAGATTGTACTTGGACATCATCGCCGCGTCCCCGAGTCCGCTCCAAATATCCAGGAGCGCCTCACGCGCGTCCACTACCAATTTCCCCATTGCTTCCTCGTACTAATCCGCCGATGAATATGTATTGTGCCTCTTTTTTCAATTGGATGCAATGAATGAAATTTCGGCGCGATCAGGGAAACAAGCCGGCTCGAAGAGACTCGTCGAACGCCGCAAACGCAGGCGAAATACCGCACGTAGTGTGATACGCGACCGCTGCTCGCGCAGGCGGACGGACGCTCCCCGGGCGGCGCCGACACGAAAAGGCGCTCTTGACAAGTCGGTTCGGTCCACGCCATCTTCATACAAGGGCGTTCGTCGACTCCCCGCGCGACGGGAGACGGTCGTCTCGAGGAGGTCCCTTCCCCGGATCGGTCGGCTCTCGCGCGGGTTGACGCGGCCCGTTCACGAGGAGGTATTCCGATGTCCGTGAAAACCATTCTTTTCTGCACCGATTTCTCCGATAACTCGCTCCCCGCGCGACGCGCGGCCATAGAGCAGGCTCAGGTATTCAACGCTCGTTTAATCGTCCTCCACGTGGTCAATCCGGTCTTGCCGCCCTACCCCAGCTTCATAGCGGGCGCTCCCGAAGTGGAGACCATGCAGATAACCAGGCATGTTCAGGAAGGGGCTCAGCGGGAGCTGGAACAGCTTGTGGCCGAGGTTCGCAAAGAGGTCTCGGATACCGAGGGACACCTCAGCGAGGGAGCGGCGCCGGCGCACGATATCGTCGAGTTTGCCCGGGAGCATAACGCGGACCTCATCGTCCTGGGAACCCACGGTTGGACGGGCATCAGGCACATGATTCTCGGGAGCACCGCGGAAAACGTCGTTCGGACGTCGCCGATTCCGGTTCTTACGGTTCGCGCGCGTCAGGAATAGTTTCGGCGCTGAAGACGGTTCGAGGGGATGCGGCAAACGCCGTGTTTAGGCGGCAGCGGCGTGCAGGTGTGAAAATAACGCACGTGAAAACCGCTCATGTGTGGGATTGCCGCATACCCGCGTCGTGTAATTCCAACAGCTTGGGTCGTGATTCCACAGGGGCGTGCCGCTAGCGCTCGCCTCCGTAAGGTGGACGGTTAGTCGGGCGAAGGCCCCGTCCCGTCAGACACCCCATAGGAATACGATATCATTTGTCTTTCAAGTCTCCCACAAGAAAAGTCCCATTGGCACAAGAGTTGCTTCATCGCACACGATGAGGTGCGACCGGTGCGCGACCCTTTAGCCGGGCGTTCGAGGTCGAAAAGTTTGTTGACGGCGTCGCGGTTGAACCGCGTTTTGGGTTCCCGTATGATCGCCGTGAACGGCCGGAATGCGATTTACTCGGGGTGTTGAGCCTGACGGCGGATCCGTCGGGCTCAACCTCATCTGATCGATCTACACCCAAGCAGGGTTCAGTGGAGGAAAAAGACGTATGGCCGATACGCAGGCCCTCGTGGTATTCATGGTGGACGAACAACAATTCGCGCTGAACCTGACGAGCGTCGAACGGATCGTTCGCGCTGTCGAGATAACCCACGTGCCCGGCGCTCCGGATACCATCCTGGGCGTGATAAATCTCGAAGGTCGAATCGTGCCGGTGGTCGACAGTCGACGCCGACTCGGCATGCCCGAACGGGACATCCAACTGGAAGATCTCTTCATCATTGTCACCGAACACCACCGAACCGCGGCGCTGGTGGGTGACGAAGTCAAACCGGTCATGCAGGTGTCGGCGAATGAAATGGTCTCCTCGGACCGCATCATCTCCGGCGAGAACGCCCGATTCGACGGGGTCGCCAAAGTCGCTGACGAGATGATCATGGTTTTGACCCTCGATAACGTACTTTCAGGAGACGAGGATCGTCGAGTGGAAGCTGCGATTCGGCAGCTGCCGGAGATCGACGCGTAGGCGCCGTGCGCTCTCGTGACATCAACACCGGAAGGTGTCGGCGCACGTAACGAGCGTCGTGCCTCCGACCGTGTTGCGTGAAAAGCCGGCAGCGCCGGCGCGCCCGCCTTTTCACGCAACACGGATAGAAGGAGATCAGGAATGAAAGCCGCAGAAGAGAATGAAATCCGGCCGGGATCAGAGAACTTTACGCGCGAGCGGCCCGGCGAATCAGGGTCCGGATCCTCGGCGGCGGAGAACAAGCGCCGCATACTTCGGGCGCGCGCTCAGAAACTTGCTCGCCGTCCCGAGTCGGATACGGAGGGGCGCGAGAGCACGGCCGTGATCGAATTCACGCTCGCGCACGAACGGTACGCTGCCGAAGTCGAGTACGTGCGGGAGGTCTACCCCTTTAAGGAGTTGACATCCGTTCCATGCACGCCGTCTTTCATACTCGGCGTGATCAACGTGCGGGGGCAGGTGCTCTCCGTGATGGACGTCAAGGAGTTCTTCGACCTCCCTCCACGGGGCGTCGACGCAAACACTCGCGTGCTGATACTCGAGAATGACGACATGGAACTGGGTCTGCTCGCCGACTCGGTGGTCGGCGACGTCGCGATACCGGTCGAAGCTATCCAGTCGGACATCCGTTCGACGTCGGGCCCCAAGGGACAATACATCAAGGGCATCACCAAGGATCGCCTCATCCTCCTCGACGTGAATAAGCTGCTGAGCGATGACGCTATCGTGGTTCAAGAGGAAGTGGGAGACTGACACGCGCAACGTGATTTCGATATGTGTGAATTCAGGGAGGTTCGGTAATGCGACGGTTTCAGTGGAGGGGCCTGACGGGCAAGCTTATGGTCTTTTTTCTCCTTGCGGCGCTGGCGCCGACCGCGATTGTGGGCGCGCTCTCCTACTACAAGGCTCGGGTCGACCTTGAACAAGCCGCGTTGGACAAACTCTACGACGTGCGGCAGGTGCGCACGACGGAGGTTGTAGCTTTCTGGGAACATGTCCTCCACAAGCTCGAATTTTTGGCCGGAACGCGCCGAGTCTCCGCTGCCATAGCGCTGCTCTCGGCCGCCGAGGATAAAACAGCCGATAGTGCGACCGCCAAAGCCCCGACCGCCGATACGAAAGGACTGGGCATATACTCGGAGGATAGCGCGAAAACGGCCGCAGGGATGGATGGTTTCGCAGGCCGATTCCTTGGAATCAATTCGACCGACCAGGGCTTCTACGACATCCTCCTCGTGAACAAGGCCGGTCGAGTCGTCTACACCTACCGAAAGTTGGACGATCAGGGCGCGGATCTCTCGACCGGCGACCTTGCGGAAACAGGTCCGGCGGAACTGTGGCGAAAAATTGTCGAGACGGAGAAGCCGGCAATCGTCGACTTCGCGGTGTATCCCCCGGCCGGCGAACCCGCCGCCTTCGCCGGGGTCCCCGTCTTCAATGACGGCAATGAGTTTATCGGACTGATTGCGGCTAGGCTCGGCAACGACCACCTCCAGAGGCTCTTCGAGGTCGTAAACCGCCGAGGCAAAACCGAAGAAGCGTATATCGTGGGACCGGATTTCACGCTCCGGACGGAATTGCGCTTGGACCCGGACTCGAAAATCCTCGTCACCAGAGTGGACACGGAAGCGACCCGCTCGGGCGCTCAGGACAAATCCGGCACCGGTGTTATTATCGATTATCGACGCGTGCCGGTTCTCAGCTCGTGGGCGCCGGCGAAACTCGATGAGCGAGAATCGTTGGGCGCTGGCTTCGACTGGACGGTCGTCACGGAAATTGACCGCGCCGAGGCGTTCGCGCCGGTCTACTCCCTCGCGCGATCCGTGCTCGTCATAGCGGTCATCGTCACGGCGATAACCATCATTGTCGCGCTGCTCCTCTCCCGTTCCATAGCCAAGCCGATCCTGCTCCTCACCGACCGCGTGGGCAAGGCAAGCGAAGGGAATCTCAATGTGGATCTCAATGTGGGGCGTCGCAACGACGAATTAGGCGAACTTGCCGACTCGGTGCGCCGCCTCCTGAACGATCTTCGTGAACAGGCGAAGAAGTCGAGCTCCGCGGCCCAAGTTCTGGCGTCCTCCGTGAGTGAGATCTCGGCGACCGCGTCTCAGCTTTCCGCGAGCACGTCGAAGACGTCGTCCGCGGTAACCGAGACGACCACGACGGTCGAAGAGGTCAAGCAAGCGGCGAAGCTCTCGAGCGAACAGGCCAAGACGGTGTCGCATTCGTCGGTCAAGGCGGTTGAAATCTCGTACGCGGGCCGTAAGGCGACCGATGAAACGGTGCATCGGATGAAAGAGATACGGCAGCAGATGTCGTCGGTCGGCGAGACGGTGGTCAAGCTCAGCGAGCAGAGCAAGGCAATCGAAGAGATCATCTCATCAGTACAGGATCTGGCCGATCAATCCAACCTACTTGCCGTCAACGCCTCGATTGAAGCGGCCAGAGCCGGCGATCAGGGCAAGGGCTTCGCAGTGGTGGCCCACGAAATCAAAAGCCTCGCGGATCAATCCAAGGAGGCGACCGAGCAAATTCGCGGTATACTCGGCGAGATTCGCCAGTGGGTCAACGCGGTGGTGATGGCCACCGAGCAAGGCGGGAAAGCGGTCGAGGCAGGCGTGGAACAGTCCGTGCAAGCGGGCGACTCGATTCAAGCGCTTGCCGACAGCGTAGCGGAGGCCGCTCACGCGGCCACGGTTATCGACACCTCCAGCGAACAACAATTCATCGGTGTCGAGCAAGTCGCCGGCGCAATGACGAGCATCGAAACCGCAATGCAACAGAATCTCGCAGGCACATCGCAACTTGAAGACGCGGCCCGAAGATTGGAGGAGCTGGGTCATACTCTAAAGGAGTTGATGGACCGGTATACGCTCTAGCCGGTTCAGGGGGTCTCTGCATGAGCACACGTGACGAGGAATTTCTCAAGCAACTGTTGGCCACGTTCAGGGTCGAGGCCGACGAACATCTTCGGGCCATTTCCAACGGGCTCCTCGAACTCGAACAGGAACCGTCGCCTGAACGGAGCGCGGAGATTGTCGAGACGATCTACCGAGAGGCGCACAGCCTCAAAGGCGCGGCCCGTTCCGTCGACATGACGGACGTGGAATCCGTGTGCCAAGCGTTCGAAAGCGTCCTTTCCGCGTTGAAGTCGGATCGAATCGGCGCGTCCACGACGCTTTTCGACGTGCTTCACCGGGCCGCGGACACGATGTCCGAGCTGCTTGGCGAATCGTCGTTCGTTGAATTGGAACCGATTATCGAACAACTCGAGGCGCTCGAAGCCGGTCGGGAGGCGCACTCACCCCCGCCGAGACAAACTTCGCGCCCCGGGGCGACGCCGGAGTCCCGGGGAGAGCCGCAACCTCGGGAAGCGGTTGTCGCATCGCCCGAGCCGACCGTCTCCTCCGAGCCGGAAAAACCGGCCGCTCCCCTCGAGGAGGAATCAAAGGATGACGCGCAATTCCTGAAGACGTCCCCGGTCGGCGATACCGGTTCCGATTCGGATCAGAAGAGAGAGCGCCGCTCCCAGACGGACACGGTGCGGATCTCGGTGGACAAGCTCGACCCCCTGCTCCGCCAGGTGGGCGAAATGGTTTCGGTCAAACTAACCACCAGCCAACGTGTGGAAGATCTCAACGACGTCATCTCGACGATCGATCAATGGAAACAGCGGTGGTCCGCAATCGATTCGCACGGCGCGAACTTGAAAGGTCTTTCGGGCCAAAGCGACGGAGGTCGCGACCCCGAGAAGCAGCGCGCGCAACTGACCGAATTCCTCCAGTGGAATCATGAGTGCATGCGCACCCTCGAGGACAAGATCAAGGATCTGGCGAAATCCGCGGAGACCGACTCGCGGATGTACGGCGTCATGGTGGACGATCTGCTGGAAGACATGATGAACGTCCTCATGCTGCCGTGCTCGTCCTTGCTCGAGATATTTCCGAGGCTTGTCCGGGATCTCGCGCGTGAAAGCGGCAAGGAAGCCGGCCTCTCCATTGACGGCGGCGACCTGGAGATCGACCGGCGCATCCTCGATGAGATGAAGGAACCCCTCATCCATATCGTCCGCAACTGCGTCGACCACGGGATCGAGACCCCCGACGAACGAGAGCGCCGAGGCAAACCCCGACAGGGACGAATAACCATCGGCATCTCCCAGATCAGCGGCAATCAGATCGAGATGCTCGTTTCCGACGACGGCGGAGGCATCGACACGTCCAAGGTGCGGGAGGCCGCCACCCGCCGGGGGATGATGTCGGACCAGGAAAAGGAACGACTCATCGGCCAGGACGCTCTGTCGCTCGTCTTCAGGTCCGAGGTCTCCACGAGCCCGATCATCAGCAATATATCCGGCCGAGGATTGGGCCTTGCGATCGTCAAGGACAAAGTGGAGAACCTGGGCGGAAACGTCTCGGTGGCCACCACGCCCAACGTTGGGACTTCCTTCAGAATCTTGTTACCCGTTACCCTCTCCACCTATCGCGGCATCCTCATCCGTTTGGGCGACGACCTCTTCGTCGTGCCCACAGCGAACGTGGAGCGGGTGGCGCGCATCAAGAAAGAATCCGTGAAGACGGTCGGGAATAAGGACACGATCGAACTCGACGGTCGCGCGCTGCCGCTGGTAGGCTTGTGGGAAGTCCTCGAATTGCCGCGGATCGAGCGAAAGAACGGCAATTCGGGATTCTTTCCGATCATGATACTCTCGGCCGCGGAAGCGCGGGTGGCGTTCAGCATCGACGCGATCCTCCAGGAGCAGGAGGTGCTCGTCAAAGCCCTGGGTAAGCAGCTTTCGCGGGTTCGCAACGTCGCCGGCGCGACGGTCCTCGGTTCCGGGCAGCTCGTGCCGATACTCAACGTTCCCGACCTGATCAAATCCGCGCTCAAACGCGACTTCCTCGGTGTCAGAACCGTGATAACCGCGGATGAGAGCGTGCGGACGGCCAAGTCGGTTCTGGTCGTGGAAGATTCCATCACCTCCCGGACGCTTCTCAAGAACATCCTGGAGTCGGCGGGATACGACGTGCGGACGACGGTGGACGGCGCCGACGCGTGGTCCGCGCTGAAAACCACTCGGTTCGATCTCGTCGTGTCGGATGTCGAGATGCCGCGGATGAACGGTTTCGAACTCACCGCGAATATAAGAAAGGATGAGGGTCTAGCGGAAACCCCGGTTGTTTTGGTAACATCCCTCGGGTCGCGCGAAGACCGGGAACGCGGCATCGAAGTCGGCGCCAACGCCTACATCGTCAAGGGGAGTTTCGATCAGAACAATCTCTTAGAGACGGTGGAACGAATGGTGTGAGCGGCGCTCCCGATCGTCGCCGGTAAGGAACCCGAAAGGAACAGCCATGAGTCTCGTGAGCGAGACGGCCGACATGCTCCATGCCCACCCCGCGGACCAACCGCTGGTTATGGTCGTCGAAGACAGTCGAACCCAGGCGATGCTCCTTAAGCATCTTCTGGAACGCAACGGATATCGGGTCATCGTCGCGATTTCGGGACGCGAGGCGCTCGATCTGCTCGCCCAGAACAAACCTTCGCTCATCATCAGCGATATTGTCATGCCTAAAATGGACGGGTATGAGCTTACCCAGCGGATCAAAGAAGATGAAAAACTCGCCGGCATTCCCGTCATTCTCCTTACCGCGCTCTCGGACCCGGACGACGTGATTCGAGGGCTCGAGGCAAAAGTCGATTTCTATCTCACGAAACCGTACGATGAGGATTTTCTCCTCAACAAGATAGGATTGGTTATCTCCAATCCTGCGGGTCGACCCAAGGGCGAGCTCCAGAAACTGGAAGTCAATCTCTGGGGCACGCCGCACCAGGTCAAGGTCGATCCGGAGCACTCGCTCAGTCTGCTCGCTTCGACGTACGAGAACGCGGTCCAACTCAACGCGAAACTGCGAAAGACCCAGAGCGATCTCCAAATCCTCAATCGTGATCTGGAAAAGAAAGTGGACGAGCGCACCGCGCATCTGAAAGCGGAAGTGGCGCAACGAAAAGAAGCCGAGGAAAAGGTCCTCCAGCGGACGGCCGAACTCGAGGCGGCAAACAACGAGCTGCGCGAATTCGCATACGTGGTCTCGCATGACCTCAAGGCGCCCCTGCGCGGGGTCAGCCAGTTGGCCGCGTGGCTGGCCGCGGATCAGGCCGACAATCTCGACGACGACGGCAAGGAAATGATCGACCTCCTGCTCACGCGCCTCGATCGCATGCATAATCTCATCGAGGGCATCCTGCAGTACTCGAGGATCGGTCGCGTGAAAGAGGAAGAAACCGAGGTCGACCTCAACGAATTGGTCGCGGAAATCATCGATTTGCTCGCGCCCCCGGATAATGTCACGGTATCGGTGGAGAACACGATGCCCGTGCTTCGCCTGGAACGGACGCGCATCGGCCAAGTGTTTCAGAATCTCTTGAGCAACGCGATCAAATTCCTGGACAAGCCCGAAGGCCTCGTCAAAGTAACGTGCGAAGAGAACGAAACCCATTGGCGGTTCGGCGTAACAGACAACGGGCCGGGCATAGATCCCAAATATCACGAAAAAATATTTCAAATCTTCCAAACCTTGACCGCGCGCGACGAGCTCGAAAGCACCGGCATCGGACTGACCGTGGTCAAGAAGATTATCGATATGGCCGGAGGACGAATAACGGTTGAGTCCGAACTCGGAGTGGGAACGGCTTTTTTCTTTACTTTGCCGAAAAGGAACGACGGCACATGAAGTGGGCGCATGGTCTCGCCGGCAGGAACGAAGCGTTCCCTGCGGATCCCCCGTCGGGAAGCGTCTTCCGAGTCGTTGCGCCAAGAGATTTCGCGGCGCTCATGACGTTCGTAAGCCGACGTCACGGGCATTCGTTCATCCGCCCGATTCCCCATGGAAACAGCCGCACGGGTCGATCCCGTGAGGCCTGGAGATAAAGTCATGCGTGCGGCCGAAGAAAATCCGGTCACCCTTGAAAAGTCGGCGTCCGACCGCACCGAAGAGCGCCCCGCGGGGCCCGTGGTCGATCTGAACGAGCTGTCGGAGAGAATTGCGCACATTTCCCAATTCGTGAAGCTGCTGCGCGAATCGGAAGCGCAATCGAGTGAGCGCCTCAAAGAAACCTTACGGATGATCGAGGAGTCCGCCGGCGCACTCGGGTCCCACACATCGACGCCCTCGGCGGCCCTCTCTCCCGAAGGTTCGGAATCCGCTCCCGACATCGCCGAGGACGGCGCGCGCGGTGACTCGGCCGTCGAGGGACTCATCCATAGTCGCATAGCCGACGTGCTCGACGAAAATCGCCGCCTGAAAGAAGAGCTTGCCAGCGCCCAAACCGACGTCCCGCCGGACAGCGCGGCCGCAGCGCCGACGCCGACCGTTCTCGCCGCGGATGACGACGAAGATCTCGCGTCGTCCATTGTGGCCCTGCTCAGAAGCCTGATCGACGCAACTGCGGACGGACTTCTCGCCGTTGATCCCGAAGGCACGACGATTCTCTCCAACAGACGTCTCCTCAACCTGTGCGGCCTGCCGGAGAAAACGACGGTCCCGACCGAGGGCGACGCGATCCTTCGAATGCTCGCGGAGACCGCGACCAACGGTGAGGACTTCATCTCCCGCTCGGAATCGATTCCATACGACTCGGATGAGGAGACGCTCGACTTCCTTCAGTTCGCGGACGGCTTAGTCCTCGAGACCGTTTCCCGTCCGCTCGTCATTGCGGGCGCAATGATAGCCCGTGTGTGGATTTTTCGAGAAGTCACCGACAGGAGCCGAGCCGACGGAACGCTCTACGAAGCGGAAACCCGCTATCAGCGATTCATGGAAGACCTTAATCTCGGATTCGCCGCATGCGATCTCAGCGGGAGGATTGTCGACGCCAACGACAGGGGCGCCGGAATACTGGGCAAGCGCAACGTTGCGGCGCTCCGGGGAACAAACCTCTTCACCCACCCGCCCTTCGGCGATCGGGGAATAGCGGACACCCTGAAGCATGCGCTGGAAAACGGCGGGTCTGCGTGTGTCGAATATTCCCACAAGAAAGACCGTCTCAGCCCGCAAAGCGGGCGACTTCACATCTTTCCCGTTCACGGACGGAACGGCGCGTTGATACGACTGCATCTTCTCTTCGAGGATGTGTCCGGTCGGAAACGGGCCGAAGAGCTGGTCCTCAGATCCCAGCGGCTCATCATGCTCGGTCAGATGTCCAGCGGATTGAGTCATACCTTCAGTAACCTCCTTCAGGTTGTCTCCGGGAATGCCAATATGGCGTTGACCAGCCTTGAATTGGACGAACTCGTCGACGTCAAGCAGCACATCGAGCAGATCGTTCAGGGGAGCGCGCAAGCCGTCGAATCGATTCGACTGGTGCAGCAGTTCGCCAAGGAACGCTCGCCCGCTGATACGCCCCAGAAGGACGTCTTCGATCTCTCGGGCGTTGTGGCCGAAGCCTGCGAATTGTGCAAACTCTGGTCAAAACCGCAGCTGGACAAGAAACGCGTCGACGTGGAACAGGAATTGGATCTGACACCCGAGTGCATGGTCGAAGGCGATCGAGATCAAGTCCTGTGGGTTGTGGTCAATCTGGTCAAGAACGCGTTCGAAGCGTTGCCCGACGGCGGCAAGATTCGCATCCAAACGACGATCACACCCGATCAGGTGCGCCTTTTGGTTCAGGACAACGGGCCGGGAATCCCCGAAGAAGACATTCGACGGATTACGTCCGCATTCTGGACGTCGAAGGAATCCCACGCGGGGATGGGACTCACGGTAAATTCCGAGATCATCCGTCGGCACGCGGGGAGCATGGGCATCAAGCGTGTCAAGCCTCACGGAACGGCCTTTACGGTCAAGCTGCCGAAAGCCGCTCGGCCCGCGCCGGCCCCGGCGCCGACTGAACCGAAAAGCGCGGATGTGGAACCTCAGGCGGGTCAGGCCGCTCCCGCCGCGGATTCCGCAGAGCTGTCGACCTACTCGATCCTGCTCATCGACGACGAGCGCGCGGTGGGGATGATACTGAGCAAAGGGCTCCGGAAGCGGGGCAATACTGCTTACGTCGCTATGTCGGGCGCGCAGGGCTTGAAGATTCTCCGGGGCGTGGACGTTGACGCGATCGTCTGCGACCTGGGCATGGAGGGCATGAACGGATGGGAGGTGAGTGAAGCCGTTCAAGACCTGTGTGAAGAAACCGGAAAGCAAAAACCGCCTTTCATCCTGCTCACCGGATGGGGCGGGCAACTGGGTGAAGACGAACTGGTCTATCACCCCCATGTCGACCGCATCGTCGAGAAGCCGGTTACGATTCCGACGATCCTCGAGATTGTCGGCGAAGAAGTGCGGAAGAAAAGCGGCGGCTGAGCGTCCGGCGCCCTCACAACGACGCCCCGGCGGAGGTAAACGACAATGGCTGAAGAGGCCGAATCACAGCGCGATGTCACGACTGAACCCGAGCGCCTTAAACAGCAACTCGATGACTGTCGCGCGCATATCTCGGCGCTTGAGAAAGAGTTGAACGAATTCGCCTACGTGGTCTCCCACGATCTCCGCGCGCCCCTTCGCGCGGTCAGCCAGCTCGCGGGCTGGATCGCCGAGGATCAGCGCGAGGCTCTGGATGACGACGGCAAGGAGATGATCGACCTCATGCTGGGCAGGCTCGAACGCATGGACGGTCTGCTCGAGGGCATATTGCAATTCTCCCGCATCGGACGCATTCGTGAAGCGCTCGCCGACATCGACACCCTCGCGCTCGTCGAGCAAATCGTCCGGGAGGCGAATGTCCCCGACAATATAGACGTTATGGTGGGACGAAACCTTCCGATTATTCGCGGTGAGCGCGGACGGATCGAACAGATTTTCAAGCATTTGATCGACAATGCCTTGAAATTCATGGACAAACCCGAGGGCAAGGTCCTGGTGGACGGCGAAGACGCCGGAGACCACTGGCGATTTCGGGTCTCGGACAACGGACCGGGCATCGACCCGGCTTATCACGAGAAGGTCTTTCAGTTGTTCCAGACGCTTGCGCCTCGGGACGAATTCGAGAGTTCGGGCATGGGGTTGACCCTCGTCAAGAAGATCGTGGAAGTGAGCGGCGGGAAGGTGGATTTGGAATCTGAAATGGGTAAAGGGAGCGCCTTTATCATCACGCTGCCCAAGGATGGAGCGCCGTAATGAAAGGCTCGAGCCCCATACTGCTTGTGGAGGACGACAAAGTAGACGCCATGGCCGTCAAGCGCGCGGTCAAAGACCTCAAGATCGCCAACCCTCTCCACATCGCCGGAGACGGGGAACAGGCGCTCGAGTATCTCCGCGACCCCGGCGCGGACCGGCCGTGCTTGATTCTGCTGGATATCAACATGCCGCGGATGAACGGCATCGAGTTCCTTCGCGTCGCCAAAGCGGACCCCGATCTGAAGCTGATACCCGTTGTGGTGCTCACCACCTCGAAGGAAGACCAAGACAAGTTCGACAGCTTCGAACTCGGCGTGGCCGGGTATATGATCAAGCCTGCGGACTACCTCAAATTCGTCGAGCTGGTTCGCGCGCTTGACTGTTACTGGACGATAAGCGAAGGTCCCCCGGGAGGGTAAGGATCGTGTCTCCGGAGCGGATACGCATGCTGCTGGTCGAGGACGACCGGGTAGACCAAATGGCCTTCGAGAGAATGGTCCGCAAAGAGCGTCTCCCGTACGACTACACATGCGTCCAATCCGTGGCCGAGGGCAGAAAGGCGATCGAGGAAAACGACTACGATATCGTGGTCGCGGATTATCGACTCGGCGACGGGACCGGGTTCGACCTCATTATCGAAGCGCCCCCGGACCTCCCGATGATTCTCGTAACCGGCGCCGGCGGCGAAGAAGTGGCGGTCAAAGCATTGAAAGCGGGCGCGGCCGATTATCTGATGAAAGATCGAGCCGGCGCGTATCTCAAGACGCTGCCCATTACCGTCACCAACGCATTGAAGACGAAGGCCGCGGAACGGGAACTCAAGAAATATCACCAAGAACTGGAGAAACTGGTCGAGGAACGCACGCTGCTCCTCAAACACAAGAACGAAGAGCTTTCTCGGGAGAACGAGGAGCGCAAAAAGATCGAAGAGGCCCTGAGAGCAGCCCACGATCGCCTGGAGCTCCGAGTGCAGGAACGCACCGGGGAACTGCGGGAACGCAACGAAGAGCTCCGCACACAGATCGGCGAACGAAAGAAGGCCGAAAACGATCTTCAGCGGAGCAAGGAAACCGTCGAGGCGCTCCTCAACGCAACCAGCGATTGCGCGTTTCTCCTGGAGACCGACGGGACCTTCGCCGCGCTCAATCAACGAACCGAGGAAACCCTGGACCCCGGCGTCGGCCCCCCCATCGGACGATCGTACTTCGAGGTTATCCCGAAGGAAGTCCGACCGATCCGGAAGGCGAAGTTCGAGGACGTGATTCGGACCCGCAAAGCGGTGCGGTTCGAGGACACCCATAACGGCCAAGTGTTGGATCACAGCTATCACCCGGTGTTCGACTCGGACGGGAGTGTCGAGAAGATCGCTGTTTTCTCCCGTGAGGTTACCGATCAGAAAAAGGCGCAGGAAGTGTCGGTGCAGAAGGAACGCTTGGCCGCGCTCGGTGAAATGGCCGGAGGCGTCGCGCACAACTTCAACAACCTGCTCCAAATGGTCATCGGCGCCGCCGGTCTAGCGGAAGCCGACCTTGACGGCGGTGACATCGACGAAGTGAAGGCGGTCATCACCCAGATATCGGACAGCGCTCAACTGGGCTCCGAAACGGTCAAACAGCTCCAGGACTTCGCTCGGGTTCGCACGGAGGACCCCACCGTCGACGGTCAAGTCTTCGATCTGGCCGATACGTGTCGCCGAGCGTTGGATGTGAGCCGCCCCTTCTGGAAGAGCGGTCCGGCCAAACGCGGCGTGCGGCTGGAAATGGACGCCCGTATCGATGAGGGCTGCCTGGTGAAGGGTCACCGCAACGAACTGTTCGAGGTAATCGTCAACCTCGTCAAGAACGCCACCGAAGCCATGCCCGAGGGCGGCAAGATTCAGATTCGCCTGTATAAGAAAGACGGGCAGGTGCGCCTCAAGGTGGCCGACAGTGGTATGGGCATCCCCGAGGAAAATCTCCCGAAGGTCTTCGAGCCGTTCTGGACCACCAAGGGCGTTCAAGGCACCGGCATGGGACTCTCCACCAGCTTCGGCATCATCTCGCGGCACGGCGGTTTGATTACGGTCAAGAGCAAGGAAGGCAAGGGCGCAGTCTTCACCATCAAGCTTCCGTTCGCCGGTGAAGCCGCCGAAGACGGCGTCGAAACGCCTGAGAGCTCGACCGATCCGTTCAGGACAAGAATCCTTCTCGTCGAAGAACAGCCGCTCGTCGCGGATTCGATGGAACGGGGACTCAAACAGCTCGGCCAGAAGGTCTACTGCGCGCTCTCATCCAAGAAGGCGCTGGAACTTTTCCTTACCAAGCGCCCGGACGTGGTCGTCTGCGACGTGGACATGCCCGTTATGGACGGCTGGAAGCTGGCAAAAGTCATCAAGGACGCGTGCCGACGAAAAGGTCGACCCGAGACCCCGTTTGTACTGCTCACCGGCACGGGCTTGGCCGAAGAAGACCGGGAGCGGATGACCGAGTGCGGAGTAGGCCTCATCCTCGAAAAACCGTTGAAATACACGGACCTGCTCGAGGCCGTTCGGGGCCTGCTGGGCGATGAGCGCTCAAAATCCGAAAACCGGGAACAGGCGGCGGGTTGACGGCCGTGCGCGTAAACCGGGTCTCGATTGCGGCTTACAGTGAGGAATGAAAAGACAAGAGCAGGCGTTCGAAAAGGAACGGGCCATGGCGGATAAGACAACTCCTACGACCGATACGTTCGATACCGTTCAAGAAGCGCCGAGCCTTTTGGGAACCGGTGAAGCGCCGACGGAGACGATCGACCTCAACTCCATATTCGGCGGCGACACTGCGATCCCGGCCGAGCCCGAACCTCGGAAGGTGGACACCACTCCTGTGGGGAAGTTGCTCCAAGCCATGCCCATCCCCGCCATTCTCGTGGACAAGAACGGCTTCGTCTTTTTCGTGAACGATTCCTGCGCAAAGATCGGCCCGGCGTACCGATCCCTCCTGGGCGGGCCGTTTTCGAATCTTTTCGCCGATCCCGACGTGGTCAAGAAGGCCGACCTGCTCATCGAGCGAGTGGTCACCACTCGGAAGCCGAAGGTCGCCGAAGGCCGACTCGAGCTCGCCGGCGTAACCGCGTGGGGCCGAATGCACTTCAGGTCGTTTCGCGTGGGTAAGGAACGTTCCATACTCGTGCTCATCGAGGACTTGGCCGCGGGCAAAGAGGAGCTAAACCGGAGAAAGAAAAACGGCGACAGGACGACGGCCGCGCAGGAGGGGGATACAAGTCGATACCGACCGGAGGCCTCTTCGGGCGAGGACACGACCGAGCGGCGGTTCGAAGACCGGTACGCCGAAGTGTGCCGGCGTTCATCCAATGCCGTGGCCGTTGTGGACGAGCGTGACGGCGAAGTGCTCTACGCCAACGCAGCCGTCGAAAAACTCCTCGGGTACGATCCGAACCGCTTTATGAGCGGAAACTTTTCGGTTTGCCTGCCCAAGGGCCAGTCGGCCGCCGGATGGCTTCAGAATGTGTGCCTTCGGGGCGTCCTGGGAGAGCAGATCGAATTGATTTCCTCGGACGGCGACGAAACGCTCGTGGAACTCACCGCCGGCCCTCTCCCCTGGGACGGTCGCCCCGCTGTGGGCCTCACCATGAAGCCGGCGGCTCGCGCTTCGGCGCCGGATTGTGTGGAAGGATTCTCGCGGACGCTGATCGAGAGTTCGCCGGTGGGCATCATCGTCTGTGACAGACTGGGCAATGTCACCGAAGCCAACGAACGCTCGCTCAAGATGCTGGGGCAGAATTCGGTGGAAGAGGCCAAAGCGCTCAATCTCCTCACCTACTCGCCTCTGCTGGAGAGCGGCGTATCGAGCCTCATCGGCAAGTGTATCGAAAGCGGCGATCCTGTTGTCAGCGAGTTTCCGCAAAAGGTCGACGGCGCCAAACAATTCTATGTCCGCCTGCGCGTTGCGCCGGTCCGCGGCGAGGACGGTCGCGTGACCGGCGCTCAAGCGGTAGTCGAAGATATTTCCGACCAGAAGCGGGCCGAGCGCCGGCTTCTCCAATCGGAACGGCTCAAGGCGGTGGGCGAGATGTCCGGAGCGGTCGCGGAGAGTTTCAACGGCTTCGTCCAGAAGGTGGCGGGCGACTCGAGGCAGGCGCTTGGCCTCCTCGAATCGCGAAATATCACCAAGATTCGCCCGCTTCTCGAGGAGATTTTCGACGGCTCACGCGATGCGGTGCAAACCGTCCGGAGGCTCCATCAATTCTCTCAGGCACGCAGAGCCACGGGAGTTTCCCGCTGGTCGCGTTCGCACCGCGACGTTTTCGATCTGACCGACACGGTTCGGGACGCGGTCGAGAAGAGCCGCATCGGGACCAGGTCGAGCGCGGACAAGCGGGGAGTGGAAATCAAGGTAAAACTCGACCTCCGCGACGGCTGCTTCATCAAGGGCGATGAAGCGGATATCACCGAGGTGATCCTTAATCTCTTGAAAAACGCCGAAGAAGCGCTCCCCGTCGGCGGAACGGTCCAGGTGAAGACCACGTTCCACAAGGAGAACGTGGTGCTGAAGATCGAAGACGACGGCATCGGCATACCCGAGGAAAATATGGGCCGCGTCTTCGAGCCCTTTTGGACAACCAAAGAAGCGCATAAGGGTATGGGGCTCACGATCTGCTTCGGCATTGTGCGGAGGCACAGCGGCACAGTCACCCTGACAAGCCGCACGCGTCGCGGAACCGGCTTTGTGGTGCGCATTCCCGCGGCCAAAAGACCGTCGGCCGGGCGAAGAGCCGCGACGCCTGCGGCCCCCGACAATAGCTTCCGCATCCTGCTCATCGACGATGACGAGCCGATCGTCCGCATCTTCGAGAAAGGGCTGCGAAAGCTGGGCCAGACGCCCATACCCGCACTCTCGGGACAAGAGGGGATCAAGATCTTCGAAGAGACCGAAGTGGACGCAGTGGTCAGCGACCTCGCGATGCCCGGTATGAACGGTTGGGAAGTCGCTCGAGCAATCCATGAAATATGCCTCGAAAAGGGCATCCCCAAGCCGCCGTTCATTCTCGTCACCGGTTGGGCCGGTCAGATCGCGGAGGAAGAAATCATCGCTCACCCCGACGTGGATCGGATCGTGGAAAAGCCGCTGAAGGTCCCGCGCCTCCTGGAGATCGTGGCCAATCGGATCAAAGGCGCGTCCGCGGACACCACCGTCTCGGGTGTGGTCAACGGAATCGATTTGCTCGATTACATTCAGTTGGTTATGCTCACCGGCAAGCCCGTGGTGGTGGAAGTCCGACAGCGCAACGGCTTACTCGGCCACATCTTTCTGGAGCGAGGGACCATCGTGCACGCGGCCTGCGGTGATCTCGAGGGTGAACACGCTCTGTACAAATGCCTCAGCTTCGAGGGAGGAAGCTTCTCGAATCTCCCGTGGCGCAGGCCCGACAAGATCACCATTGACAAACCGGGCGAATATCTGCTCCTGGAGGCGTGCAGAAGGCGAGACGAGCAGCGGGAACAGACAATGCCCTGATAAGGACTCATAACGATCGGTCCGCCAGGGCGAAAAGGCGAAGCGGCCAGACGGACACATCCGTCATGGGATCCGATCTCGGATTCGGGATCGCGCGTCGGCCGTGGTTTTCACGCATGATTGACGGTCCCTCATAACGATGAGCAGGTATCGCCGAGGTGTATTCCGGGTACTATGCGTTTCGACGTCGCTCCCCTCGAGAATCCCGGACTGCGTGATCTCCACCCGCTCGGCCGGCGAGACGGCGTGATAATCCCGCACATGGAGTGAGGGGATCGCATCGTTTTCATACGACCGCACAGTGGTCTCCAGCTCAAGCTTTGGATAGTTTGTGACGTATGCCGCAAACCGCAACGGCCGGCACGCTTATTGTAACTACAGGCGCACGGACGTCCCCCGGACGCCCAAAGCGCGCTCAGGCCGGACGACGACGAATGTAATGGACGCACGGACGATGAATGAAAGAGATTCTCGTCCCTATCATATATCCGAGGAGTCGCAGTGATGTCGAACTTTTTGACCCGAAGCCTCATGAGCAAAACGGTGCTCTTTTTTCTTGTTGTGGCCCTGGCGCCGACAATCTTTGTGGGATACATCGGATTCAGCAACGCGCGGGACGCGCTCAACCAGGCCGCTCTCAATCAAGTTGAAGTCGCGCGTGATGCAGCGCGATCCGCGGTCATTGAATATGTCAACGAAACCGTCACCGATCTGAAATTCCTCTCGGACACGCTTTCCGTTCAGGCCACTCTGGAAATCCTCTATTTCTACGAGCAGGGAAGCGGCGAAAACAAGAATATCGCGATAGACATCGGGTCGGACGAATATAACAGGATCGTGGCCGAAATCGACCAGACCTTTCAGCGATGGCTCAAACTCTACGAAAAAGAGAACGCGTTTCACGATCTGCTCATGATCGTCGGCGACAAAACCGGGCACGTCGCGTACACGTTGAAACGCGGGCCGGACCTGGGAATCAAGCTCTCGTCGGACGCGTGGAAAGAGACGGACCTTGCGGAGCTCTGGCGGATAATCAGCAAGAACAAGAAGCCTGCGATTGTCGATTTCAGCAATTACAAACCGTCAAAGAGCGTGTCCGCGTTTGCCGGCGTCCCGGTCTTCGGATCGGACAAGAATGAATTCTTGGGCATCCTTGCGGTCAGAATCGGCCCGGATGCGATCGACAAGATGGTCTCCGATTTGGCGGAGATCGGCGCGACGGGCGATGCCTTCATTGTCGGCCCGGACGATCTCCTTCGGACGGACTCACGATTCGCGCAGGGGAGCATCCTCACCAAGAAGGTGGACACCAAGGCTGCCGAAGAAGCGCTCGCCGGCAAGACGGGCATCGGATCGATAACGGGCATGCGGGGCATCCCTGTTCTCAACGCGTGGGCCCCGGTCAACGTTGGGACGATCGAAAACCTGAAAACAAACTTCACGTGGGGCATAATTGCAAAAATCGACGCGTCGGAAGCGTTTGCGCCGGCCGGAGCGCTCGCCCGCAAAGCCATGCTCATCGCGCTCATCGCCGCGGTCTTGGTGGCGCTTGCAGCCTATCTCCTCGCAAGGACCATCACTCGTCCCATCACCGCTATCGCGGATCAAGCCTCCGAGGTGAGCAACGGCGATCTCACGGTAACGATCCCGGCTCAGGATCGCGAAGACGAAGTGGGCGTTCTGGCCAAGGCGTTTCATCAGATGCTCGATCATGTCAGGACGCAAACACGGCGGACTCTCGAAGGCGTCAACGTCCTCGCGTCATCGGCCGCCGAGATTTCTTCGACCGTATCCCAGCTCTCGGCGAGCGCGTCCAAGACGTCATCTGCGATAACGGAGACGACGACGACGGTCGAGGAAGTCAGGCAGGCTGCGAGGACCGCCGGCGAAAAGGCCAAGAGTGTGGCCGTGTCATCGCAGGAGGCGGTCCGGACGTCCGAAGAGGGAAAGAAGGCGACGGAAGACACCATTCACCGGATGAATCTGATCAAAGAGCAGATGGAATCGATCGGCGAGACGGTAGTCCGACTGAGCGAGCATAGTCAGGCGATCGAAGAGATTATCGCCGCGGTTCAGGATCTCGCGGATCAGTCGAACCTTCTTGCGGTGAACGCGTCCATTGAGGCCGCCCGGGCGGGGGATCAGGGAAAAGGCTTTGCGGTGGTCGCGCACGAGATCAAGAGCCTCGCGGACCAGTCCAAAGACGCCACCGAACAGGTCAGGACGATCCTCGAGGATACGAGGAAGTGGGTCGGCGCGGTGGTCATGGCCACCGAACAAGGGGTCAAGGCGGTCGACGCGGGCGTGGCTCAGTCGGAGGCGGCCGGTGAATCGATCCAGACGCTTGCGCAAAATGTGTTCGAGTCGTCTCAGGCGGCCGGCGTCATCGACGCGTCCGCTCAACAGCAGTTCACCGGGGTGGATCAGGTATCGAGCGCGATGGTCAGTATCGAGCAGGCAATGCAACAAAACCTGGCCGGCACGTCCCAGCTCGAGGATTCCGCGCGCAGGTTGGCCGAGCTCGGCGAGGAATTGAAGCGTCTGGTTTCGACATACAAAATCTAGCGGCCTGTCGGCGGTGTCACGGCGACTCGTACGCGGACCGTTATCCGGACTTTCTGTTGTCGGGGAAGCGGATGCGCGCCTCGGTCCCGCCGACACCGCTGAACGTCACCGACGCGCCCAATTGTTTGACAAAGGTGGCGATCAGCTCCGTTCCCAGCGAGGTGGGTTTTTCGAGATCGAAATGTTCGGGCAAGCCCCGCCCGTTGTCCTTGACGATCAATTCGAGCAGACCGTTCCCAACGTCTTTGAACGAAACGGTGATCGTGCCGTCACGCGACCCGGAGAACGCGTGTTTCATGCAGTTGGTGAACAATTCCGTGATCAGAAACGCGAGGGGCGTCGCGGACTCGGGGCTAAACAACAGCGGGTCGACGTCCCGTTCAACCGTGATGCCGCTGCCGAGGCCCGCGTGTACGGAATGCAGGTGATTGACCAATCCCGCGGTATATTCCCTCATGTCGATTTGCGCCAGATTCTCGGACGCATACATCTTCTCGTGGACCATCGCCATGGACCTGACCCGCGCCCCGGCTTCGGCGAACATCGCTTTGGCTGAGGCGTCCGACGCGTATTTCCCCTGGAGGATAAGAAGACCCGCGACCACGGCCAGATTGTTCTTCACCCGATGATGAATCTCCCGCAGGAGCACCTCTTTTTCTTTCAGCGAAGCCTGAATCTTGGCCTGCGCTTTCTTGAGCGCCGTGATATCCGCAAAGACCGCGGACCCGCCGTCAATACGTCCCTCCTCATCGGCGCAGACATTGGGAGCGATGAGGACATGGACCAACGAACCGTCCCGTCGCGCCAATGTGCCCTCGAAACGCTCAGCGTCTCCCTCCAGGCGCCGACGGAACTCGCGCAGCACGGATTCACGCGATGATTCCTCGAAGAGTTCGGCGGCCTTTAATCCGATAAGCTCGTCATCTTCGTATCCCATCATGGAGCACAGGCTGCGATTGACATACACAATCCGGGCGTCTCGATCGAGCATGACGAGTCCCTCGTTCATGGATTCGACGAGCGTCCGGTACCGTTCTTCGCTCCTGCGCAAGGCCTCTTCCGCCTTGGTCCGGTCGGTTATGTCGCGGATCGACTCGATGACCCCCGTCACGGTTCCGTTTTCCGCATCGAACAGCGGAAAGGTGTGGACGTGCAGCCACTTGTCCGGCGCTTCCGGATCGCTGCCCATCGGGCATATCTGTTCGTCGGCCTTGCCCGTCGCAAGTGTTCTCGCCGCGGGGCACGCTTCGCACGGAGTCGTCCGATTCACTCGGAATTCATGGCACTTCTTGCCCACAGGCTTCCCTGCGTCCGGCGCCGATTGCTCGTACGCGGGATTTGCGCGCACGATGTTCATGTCGACGTCGAGCACGCAGATCGCGTCTTGAATACCCGCAAAGACGTCGGAGAGGAATCGTTCGCTCTTTCGAAGAGCTTCCTCCATCTCTTTCCGATCGGTGACATCCCGCGCGATGTGCACTGCGCCGGCGGGCTTGCCTTCCTGATCGGGGATGGGAGAGACGGTGATGTCGAAAACACCGTCCAGCCGGGGTTCCTTCAACTCCAACCGGTGCTCGAGGCCGTCCTCGATCAGCTTGGAGTGAGGACAGAAAAACGGCGGCCGGTCCGTTGCGTGCAGTAATTCATAGCAACCTCTGCCGACCATTTCATCGGCCGGCAGACCGACTCGCTCGGCCAGCGCCCGATTGACCCGAATCAGGCAATGATCCATATCCAGAATACAGATCAGGTCGGGAACCGCGTCAAAGGTTCGTTCCCACTGAGCCTTGGCGAGATTGAGTTCCTCGTTCGCGGCCCGAAGCTCGCCGGTTCGTTCCTCGACGCGGCGCTCCAGGAGTTCATTGGCTTCTTCCAGAGCCGACTTGGCCTGCTCGAGGTCGCCCGCGTGCCGGCGTTCCAGGTCATAGAGTCGCGCTTTCTGCAGGCCGGCTGCAACCTGTCCGGCCACGGCTTCGAGGAATTGGCCGTGTTCCGAAAAGTCCCTTTCCGTAAACGAGGCGACGCCGAGAACCCCGATCAGCTCGGCGCCCAGGACGAGAGGCCACGCCGCCAAGGATCGCACCCCGGCGTTCTTGCAATCGGTAAGCGTACACCGGTCGTCGGCATGGATATCCCGTGAATAGACGGCCGTGCGCTCCTTGGCCACAAGTCCGCAAAGGCATTCTCCCATAAGGATCTCGTCGTCCTCATCCCTGCCTGCCTTGAACGCCGATCCGCTTTTCGAGCGCAGGGTCAGCCGATCGTCCTCCACAAGATAGACCAGGGCCTCATCCGCGTGCAGAGCCTCCATTATCTGTTTTCGTGTGGCCGTCACCACATCGTCGACGCTCAGGCTCGCGGTGATCCCCCTGCAGAGTCGGTTGATGCCGGAAATCTCGGCGAGGCGTCGGCCGAGTTCCTCGGCGTAGCGCGTGCGATCCGTGATATCGCGATCCACTCCCACGAACCCCATCGGTTGCCCCGCCTCGTCCTTGACCACCGAAATGCACGTGTGAGACCAGAAGCGCGCGCCGTTTTTCCGGCGTTGCTCGTATTCCCCGCTCCAGACGCCTTCGAACAACGCCCGTCGCATTCTCTCCGTCTCATCGGGGAGATCATCTTCACCGACGATGAACGTAATCGGCCGGCCCATGACTTCGTCCGCGGACCACCCGTACAGACTTTCGGCCCCGCTTCCCCAGTAGAGCACACGCCCGTCCAAATCAGTGGCCACAACCGACTCTCGAACATTTTCGAGCAATTGCGCTTGAAATCGGACCTGTTCGTTCGCTTCCTTAGCGTGGGTAATGTCCTGAATAACGCCCCAGAGGCGGAGTGTTCCGTCGTTTTCACGATGCGCGGCGGCGATGGAGCGGGTCCAACGGAGGTTACCCTTTCGGGTAATGAGTCTCAGTTCGAGGTCGTACGTCTCGCCGTAGCGCACCGCGCGTTCCAGCGCGTCCTCGAGCACGGCTCGATCCTCCGGAGGATAGAAATCCAGCGCCTCGGAAAGCGAGATCTGCGACCCCGGGTCCATCTCATGAATCCGATACGTTTCATCGGTCCAGGTGAGCTTTTTTGTTTGCGTATCCAGTTCCCATCCGCCGATCTGCGCGAGCTCGCCGGTCTTGGCAAGCAGCGCCTCCTTTCGGCGCAGCGCTTCGAGCGAAAGGCGGTGTTGGGAGCGGAGATGATCCCGCATGAGCGCCTGCTCGATCACCTGGGGGATCAATTCAAGGTAGTTGGCCTGAGCGTCTTTGATGATGTAGTCATCCGCGCCCAGCTTCATGGCTTCCACTGCGACGGTCTCATTGCCCGCGCCGGTTATCATAATTGTGGGCGGAAGCGACGTACGACCGGCCAACTCTCGGATGACCTCCAGTCCCGTACGTTCCGGCATGTCATGATCCAGCGCCAGGATATCGTACGAGCCCGACCGCAACATTTCCAGGCATTCCGCGCCGTTGCGCGCAATATCCACGAAGTAGCCCCTCCGCTGGAGTTTACGCTGGAGAAGCCGCGCGGTTCCGGGATCGTCTTCCGCGTACAGGACATTGATTAATTGTGTAACGCTCATTGTAGTCCCCCGCTACGATCTCGCCTATGCATGATCCCCCGTGTCGAAACTCGCCGACGGGAGGCCGCCTGCGGGCACGGTGAAAAAGAACGTGGACCCCGCGCCGAGCTCGGATTCACACCATATCCTACCTCCGTGTCGTCTGACCAGGGTCTTGACGTGAGCCAAGCCGATTCCTTCGCCCGGAACCTTCGCTTCGCCGACGCGCGTGAACATGTTGAATACCGAATTCACGTGCTTCGCGTCGATTCCTATGCCGTTGTCGGTAAGGCTGATGAGGACCTCCTCGAACAAAATCGATCCGTCTATGGTAATACGTCCTTTGCGATTCTCGTCGAGGTATTTCAAAGCGTTGCTTATAAGATTGCCCAGTATTTGTTCCATCGAGGTGCGATCGGCAAGCGCCTTCGGCAATCGGCCCGTGATCACCTCCACATCCCGTTCGACTATCTGATGGCGGAACGAATCGAGCACCTGCCCGGTCAGTTCGTTCAAGTCTATTTCGACCGGGGTGAGTTCCCGCCTGCCGAGTCTCGAGAGCTCCAGAATCGCGGCGACCAAATGATCCATACGCTCGACCGAAGAGCCGATGAATCCCAAGGCCTCTCGGATCTGATCAGACGCCTCCTCCGCCACCGCTCGGCTCTTCTCGTCCAGAAGCGGTAACCCCGCCTCGAAGGCCGGTGTAACTTCGGTCAGGCTCTCCCGAAGCTCCTCGTAGAAACCTTTGAGATTGACGAGCGGCGCGCGCAGGTCATGGGAAACCACATAGGTGAAATCCCGCATCTCACGGTTGAGGGCCGCGCGTTTTTGTTCCTCGATCTTACTGGGCGTGACGTCGCGGGCGAGACCGGCCACGCGTGTCGGTCGGCCGGACCCGTCGATGACGGGAAAGGTCTCATTGACGATCCATCGCGTCGAGCCGTCGGCCCGGATGATCCGGTGTTCCACCGCCTGTTCCAAACACCCCTCCCCCATTCGCTCGAATGCCGACCTGACACCCTCTGCGTCATCCGGATGCACAACCTGCAACCACGTCGTGAAATCGCCGAGCGCATAGTCGCGAGAACGGCCGGTGAGGCGCTCGTACGACGGACTCACGTAAATCACCCGAAAGGATGGTTCCAGATTGGCCAACCAGAAAACTTCGTCGATATTCTCAGCCAGTTGGCGAAATCTCTCTTCGCTCTCTCGGAGGGCTTCTTCCGCCCGCTTCGCTTCGGTGATATCTTTGCGGACCGCGATGAACTCACCCTCACGCAAGCGAAGGACCCGCACCTCGAACCACCAGTCACCTTCGAGGATCCTCACGTGATCGTAAATTGTTACCACGCCGCCCGACTCATCCACTTCCTCCATGGCCTCCCGCACCCGGCCGCCCGCGCACAGAATCGGGAACGAGTCGATATGCTTTCCCACTACCGTCTCTGGCGTGAAGGACGACCCTCCCTGAGAGCCTCCGCGAAAATCGAGGATTACGCCGTCCCCGTCGAGTCGCAGGTACAGGTCGGGCAACGCTTTGAAGATCGCCTCGAACTGGGCCCGCTTTTCGTCGGCTTCCCGTTCGGCGCGAACGCGCTCGGCCATCTCGACCCTGAGTTTCTCGTTGGTTTCGCTGATTTCCGCGGCGTGGCGTTCCAACTGGAACTTGGTTTTCTGAAGCTCCCGAGTTGCCGCGGCCAATTCATTCGTCACTACGAGGTATTCTCGGGCTTCCCGCTGATTGAGTTCGGAGAGGGGTTCCCCAATGAAGAGTCTTAGCCCGCCGTCAAGGCGTCGCAACCGACACCGGTATGACACCGGAAGACCGGCGGGGTCCAAAGAAAAATGGAGCGTTATCGGTTCGCGTGAGGTGTTTTCATCCTCTTCTCGGAGCAGCCTCATAAACCGGCTTTGACTTGCGACGGTCATCAACTCGGCGACATTCATCTCCGTGTACGGCTCTCCGGCGATCTTTCGAAAAGCGGCGTTCCATTCCAGGGCTTCACCGTCCGACGACAGGACCGCCAGGACGACCTCCGAATCGTCGAGAAATATCTCCGCAATTCCGGGATGAAAAAGATCTTTCAGAACGGTCAACGCCGACCTCTCACTGCGCCCGTGGCGCCGATCGACCTAAGCCGTCTTCTCGTTCGAGTGACGCGGCGCTCCGGCGTCAAACGACTCGGCATCGGTCTCTCGCAATACAACCACAATGGATGCCGCGTCGGCTGTCGGGGATTCACACCGCTCAGGCGGCCGAAGAAAGGAGATCGGGAACGCGGCCGACGTCAGCGGCGTATGCGTCGGCCCCGACGGTGCGCCATACGTCGGGATCGTTTATGTACGCTTGTCCGCCGACGATAATCAAGGGCTTCTTGGGAAGATCCGCGGCTCGAACCCGATCCACCAGCCGCCGCACTTCCCTGAGATTGAACGAGACCGTTGTGGAAACGCACAGCGCGGACGCGCCGGATTCGCGGAGCATGTCGACAAGGCTGTCCGCAGGCGTGTTCGCTCCGAGAAAATAGACGTCCCATCCGGCGGCTTCCAGAAGATCGGCCACCATGCGAGGACCCAATTCGTGGAGCTCCCCGGGCGACGCGGCGATGACAATCCTCCCCCGGTCGCGTGGGATCTCGAGAAGCATGGGATAGAACAACGACATGACACGCTGCGTAATGGCCGTGGCCAGATGTTCCTGTCCTACGGTTATGCGCCCCTCTTCCCATTTCCGGCCCACTTCGTACATCGCGGGTTCGATGACGTGACGCCACCAGAATTTGATGTCATCCACCGTCTTCACGTTCACCTTCGTGATCGCGATCGCGTCCGCCACGCTGGGTTTGAGCACCGCAGCCGTATACGCGTCCACAAGCGGACGATACCGATCCTCGATTTGCGGCGTCTCTCCCGGACGACGCGCGGCGTCGAGAAAGAAAGGGTGGAACTCGATCATGAGGTCGTAGATCCGCCGCACTTCATCTGTTTTGCCGTCCACGAGGAAGCGCTCCACCGCGTCGCGCCACGCCTCGAGTTCGACCGGGAAATAGCCCGGATCGAACCCTCGGAGAATGTACGTCCGATAGACCCACACGACGGTGGCTGTGAAGCTTCGAGCGCTTCGAAGCTCGAGGACCGAACTCAAATAGTGGGCGTGGTTCAGATGATTATCGTGCATGACCCCGATGTCGGCGCCCCCGATGAGCCTATCCAAATCGGGCCGTTCGCCGAGGCGTCGGTTGACGTAATCGGTCATCAAATGAACCTTGTCCGCATAGCGCTCGGCCGTTTCCTTACTCACCGATGCGAAGGCGCCTTCAAACGCGACAACCACGTCATCGAATTCCATCAGTCCTTCCTTGATCGCCTCGCGCACACACGGGCGGGCCGAGGCGTTTATCATGGATCAATATTACGCGCCGAAGCGCGTTCACGTCAATTCGCAACGGGCAATTCAGACGCGCCGCGACGCTCACCCGAGGAAAAAGACGCCGCAGACCATGGTTGACGCGCCCACCAGCCGGTAGCGGATGTTGCGCTCACCGAAAAACAACCAGCCCAGGATCACGCCGAAAACCATGCTCAACCGCTTCACGGATATCATGTACGCCACCGGCGCCATGCTTATCGAGACGAAGTGAGTCAGCTCCGATCCCGCCATGAAGCAACCGGCGAGGAGGAAGAGCGCCGCGCTCCGGCCGCTGAATTCGGCGCGTCCGTATCCGAGGCGCGCCCGAACGAGGCTCACGCCGACGAAGACCGGTATGATTGTCCAGACAAGGACGAACCCGAAGGGTATTGCGCCGTACAGGAGTACGCCCTTCTTTCCGATCGCCGAGGAAATCGACCAAATCACCGCGACCAAAAACATGGTCCGCGATCCCGGTTGAGTGAAGATCGCGGTGATCGGCGCCAAAAGCGCTCGGCCGGCCAAATCCGCGTTGAGAAGGTACGCGCCGATCGTAACCAGGGAGATTCCCACCGCGCCCGACGCGCTCACTCGCTCACCCACAATGACCGCCGACGTAAGGATCGTGATCACCGGCGTAAAGGCCAATAGAGGAACCGTGAGGGACAAGGGTCCCATGCGGATGGCCGAAAGGAACAGATAGTAGCCCAGGATCTCGAAGGGAAGCGCAACCGCCAGAACCCCGATCAGATGCCATGACACCGGTCGGATTTCCTGCGTCATGAACACGGGGATGAGCACAATCCCGGCTATGGTGAGCACCACCGCTCCCGTAGTCCATTGGTCGTTTTGCGCCATCAGCCGCTTGGACAAGGCGTCCGCGCAGGACGTCAGGAACGCGCACGTCAAGGCTATCGGGAACCAATTCATACCTGGGCTTCTCCTCCGGGTCGTTCACTAGACCACCCGACGATTCCGCGTGTCAAGGGCGCCCGTTTTACGGCGACGCTTTCGGTCTCCGCATTGACTTGGGGCCACGGCAGCTGCATATAAGGCACGTATAGACTCGTACGCGCCTCCGTAATCGACATCAAGGAATTGACCATGGAAGAGCTTCGCTCGTCCCGGAAGACCGACGAAGATCGCCGAACATCGAGCGATACTAACGAGTTGGACCGCTGGTCCCGAAAGGTGGAGGAGTCGACGCGAACCGATCGCAGCCGGAACGTCATCGATACGGTTCGTCGCTACGAACAGGATCATCGAAAGCGATCGCGGCGGATGAAGTGGGCCGGCGCAGGACTTGCTCTCCTCGGGGTGACCACGGTTACCGCGTCCTGTCCGTTTTACGCGGTTGCGCTCATCGGGCCGGAGACGGTCCTCGCCGGTCTCGGATTCCTGATCGCGGGCGGCGCGCTTTTCTTCCGCGGGGCGCGCATGAAGGATACCAACCGCGCTCTTCTGGTTGCGATGAGACACGGCAACAGGCTCACGGTGACCCGCCTGGCTCTGGACATGGACATCACCTTCGAGCGCGCGGAGAAGATCATCAACGAGCTGGTCAAACGGGGCATCGCGGAAATCGATATGGAACGCACTATGCCCGACGAACCGATCACGTACAAGATCACCGGCCTCTGACGACCGACCGCGCGGCTCGGTTTGACGGCCCGCCGCGGTATCGGTATACTACAGGCTGCAACTATCCCTAATCAGTACATTTACCGTTTCGTCTCATGTTCGTCGAAGAACCTATCAAAACCCTTTGTCAGCGGGGGAAACGCGAAACCACGGGCCGGCGTCTCCCGGCCGACCCGGACGGCAAGGATTCGCACCAACCACAGGCCGCGGTTCGCAGATGATAATCAGTTCCGATCACCCGAGGAGAAAGTGATGACCACGGCTCGAATCCTGATCGTCGAAGACGACCGTATCATCGCTTCAGCCATTTCCGCTCTGCTCCATGATTTCGGATATGAGATTTCGGCCTCGGTCTCGACCGGAGAAGACGCGATCGCCAAAGCGTCGGAACACCGGCCCGACCTGGTGCTCAGCGATATCGTGCTCGAGGGGGAAATCGACGGCATTGAAGCCTCGGGCCGAATCTGGGAGCAATTTCGGATTCCGACCGTCTACCTCACCGCGTATGCGGACGATGAGAACCTCGAACGGGCAAAGCGAACCGAGCCGCTCGGGTACCTGGTCAAGCCGTTTGAAGAGGCGGAGCTTCGCAGCACCATCGAGATGGCGCTGTACAAACACAAGATGGAAAGCCGACTCCGGGAGAGCGAGGAACGCTTCCGTCTCTTGTACGAGAATATTCCCGTGGGATACCAGTCGTTGGACGAGGCCGGCCGCATCATCGAGGTCAACGAGGCATGGCTCGACTTCTTCGTCTGCACCCGGAAGACGGCCCTGAACCGGCCCTTCAGAGAGTTCGTCGCGGAGGAAGAACAAAGCCTCTTCGATGAAGCGTTCGCCCGATTCAAGGCGGATGGAGACATCGACGGAACGGTCTTTACCGTGCTGCGGGGGGACGGCGCAATCGCTGCGGCTCGACTCGAGGGAAACGCGGCGCGCGACGAGGACGGGCGATTCACCCGAGGGCATTTCATCGTTCACGACGTCACGGAACAGCGGCGGGTTCAGCAGGCCATCCTTCGGGCCAAGACCGAATGGGAACGAACTTTCGACTCAATAGCGGATCCCATCGCCATCATCGACAAGGACTTCCGGATTGTCCGGGCCAATCGCGCCTTGACGGCCACCTTCGGGCTGGAATTCTCGACCGCGCTCGGCGCGCGATGCCATGAGATCTTCCATTGCGACGAATCGCCTCACCCCCTGTGTCCTCACCGACGCTCGCTCGCCGACGGGAAGGAGCATTGGGCCGAAATCTACGAAAAACGGCTCGATCGAACGTTTCTGGTCACGACCTCCCCCATAAAGGACCAGAGCGGCGAAATCCCGGGCTGCGCCCACGTGGCCAAGGACATAACCGAACGCAAGCGGGCCGAAGAGGAAGTTCGCGGCACAAAGGAACTGCTGGAAGCAGCGTTCAACGCCACCAACGATTTCGCGTGCCTCCTGGACGCGGAAGGGGCGTTCCTTGCCGTTAACCAAAGCCTCGCCGAGCGATTTGGAGCCCGACCGGACGAGATCGTGGGAAGGAAAGCGGACGAATTCCTCGACCCGGATGTCGCGGCAGGCCGCCGCGCCCACTTGCGGAACGTCGTCGAGACCCGATCGCCGGTGACCTTCGAGGATGAACACCGCGGACTCGTCCTCAGCACAAACCTCTATCCCGTGCTCGGCTTGGACGGAGAGGTCGAGATGATCGTAGTCTTCTCCAGGGACATTACCGAGCAACGAAGAGCGGAAGAGGAACTGCGACTCAGCGAGGAACGCTATCGGCAATTGATCGATCTCTCCCCGAGCGGAGTCCTTGTCCACAGCGAGGGCGAGATTATCTTCGCCAACGACGGGGCCGCTTCCATTCTCGGACTGGGGGACGCCGACGATCTCATCGGCGCTCAGCTCATCGACTTCATTCATCCCGACTACCGAGATCTGATCCGCACGCGGATCGCAACCATGCGAAAGACCGGCGCCGCGTCACGGGTCATGGAGCAACGGTGCCTCCGCGGGGACGGATCCATCGTGGATGTGGACGCGGTCGGCACGCCGATCCGCTTCCAGGGTCGAACCGCGATTCTGTCGGTCATCCACGATATAACCGACAGGAAAAAGGCCCAGGCGCTCCTGCATGTCCAACGGGATTTGGCCGTCGCGCTGGGCGGAAAGCGACGACTCGAAGACGCGCTTTCGTTGGTGCTCGCCTCCGCGATTCAAGTCGCCGAAATGGATTGCGGCGGCGTCTACCTCATCGACCGCCGTTCCGGAGAGATGCGCCTCGCTTCCCATCAAGGGATCCCCCCCGATTTCGTCGAACTGGTGCGGGCCTTCCCGCGCGACTCGATTCAGGGCCGCCTGTCCGCACGCGGAATCCCGGTGTACACGCATTCCCGCGACCTCGAAAGCCCCATGGATGAGATCTCCGCTCGACAGAACCTCCGCGGCGTGGCCGTGGTGCCGGTGCAGGACCAGGAGGAGGTGTCCGCCTGCTTGGTTGTGGGTTCCCGTTCCACGGACGAAGTCTCGGAAACCGCGCGAAACGCGCTCGAGGCGATAGCCTCCGAGATCGGAAGCGCCGTCGCGCGCTTGAGAGCGGAAGAAGCTCAACGGGAGAGCGAAAACCGTCTCCGCGCGATATTGGAAATCGCCAATGATTGCTTCTATATGAAGAGTCGCGAACTTCGCTACACCCACGTCAATCCCGCAATGGCAAAACTCTTCGAAATGTCCGCCTCGGAGATGATCGGCAAGACCGACGAAGAGCTCTTCGGACGACAGGTCGCGGAACACGTCGAGGAAACGGACCGTCGCGTGCTGAGCGGCGATTCCGTCGAACAGGAACTTACTCGAGTCGTCAACGGCGTCCCCCTCACCTTTCTCGAGACAAAGGTTCCCGTTCGAGCGTCCTCCGGAGAAATCATCGGTATCGGCGGCATTTCCCGAAACATCACAGCGCGAATCCAACGCAAGCGCGCGCAACCGAGTCCCAAGATCCGCTATCCCTCGGAGGCGTACGGACGCACCGTGGAGACAGCCATGAAGGCGGCCGCTACGGACGGGACGGTGCTCCTGCTCGGCGAGAGCGGCAGCGGCAAGGACCACTTGGCGCGCGTGATCCACGATCATTCCAGACGGTCCGCCGGTCCGTTCTTCACGATCAATTGCGCGACCGTTCCCCATGAGCTCGCGGAATCGGAGCTTTTCGGCCATGAACGCGGCGCGTTCACCGGGGCCCAGCATCGGGCCCAAGGGCTTCTGGAACTGGCGGAAGGCGGAACCCTTCTCCTCAACGAGATCGGCGAACTCTCCCCCGCACTGCAGGCGAAACTCCTCACCTTCCTCGATCACAAGACGTTTACTCGGGTGGGCGGTCGCGAGCCTATTCGCGTAAACGCTCGACTCATCGCCGCGACGAATCGCGACCTGGCCGCGGATGTGGACGCGGGAACCTTCCGGTCCGACCTCTATTATCGGCTGAATGTGCTTTCCATACGCGTCCCGCCGCTTCGAGAGCGACGCGACGACATTCCTTTCCTCGTGCGGGAACTCCTCGCCGCGCTGTCGAGCGAAATGCAATTGCACGAGGCCCCCGAATTGGACCCGGCCACTATCGAGAAACTCAGGCAGTATGCCTGGCCCGGCAACATACGCGAACTTCGCAACGTCCTCGAGCGCGGCCTGATCTTGTCCGGCGACACCCGGCTCGAGGACCGGCATTTCGAGCCGGACCAACCCGCCGAAGACAACCGGACGTTTCGTGTCGACTTCCCCGACGGGCGATCCTTGGATATGGTGGTCGACGAGATCGCTGCGCATCTCATCGATGAGGCGCTGCGACGCACCGCCGGCAACAAGGTCGCGGCGGCTCGCATACTGGGGATTTCACGACATGCGCTGCGTCGTCGGATGATTTCTTTGGGCATGGCGGGGTGATGCCGGCGGTGAGTGCTCGGATACCGAGCATGCTCTGCCCCGCGCGAACGGCTCGTCCACGCGGCTCGGCTCCAATCGACCCCTTCCGCGGAAACGTTCGGCGGACCGAACAGGGAGTGCCGCGTGTAATTATGCGACATGACGACTGTTTCAACGCGGAGGACCTTTCAAAGCAGATTAGCGCCTGCGGCGGCGTCGGTGTAGCGGAAGAATGCTCGGTTTCAGCGCATAGCAAACGTTTCGTCATCCTCACTGCTTATAAATCAGGCACGCTTGAACTGCGCCGAAACCGAGCAGTCCCTCGGTACCGCCCGACGCGCGACCCATCGACGACAAACAGGCATTTGCCGACCGAGCGAATCGCGTAAACCTCCTGTTCAGGCGGGATTTCGAATCCGGCGCTGTCCCTCATCGAACCGGCGACGGACACGTTGAGCCGGCCGGCACGAATCATGCTCTTAAATAAGCCATATCGAAAACTTCCATCGAATGAACCGCAATCCGGATAACGACGTTCCGACAAGATAGGGAGCGAACGGCCGGTATCGAGGTTCGAGAGGGGATCTGATACACGGGCCTGCCGCCGTCGGCGGTCGAGTAGACGATCGGATTCATCGAATATTCAGCTGCGGGTTGGGAGATCTGCCGAGAGAAGGAATGCCTCTTCCGATAGTTGCTTTGGCCTTTGAAAGCGGCATGATTCCCCCACTTTTCTCGTCGTCTCTCAACCCCCTATCTGCCCGCCTCCGCCCAGCCACTCCTCTCCCAGTCTCTATCCGTAAGCCGACGTGGGTATGTTTCGTGTGAGAGTGTGGGTCACCTGAGCCTCAACCGCTCGGCCGCGGGCGACGGATGGCTCGGGCGACCGCTCTTCTTGAAACCGGGGCCGGCGGAATGACGTCGTCGTGGCGCCGGGTCCGATACACGGCGGCGAGACCCGACCCTGTGCCGGCTCGAGCGGCGCCGAGCGCATAACCGGCACACCTACACGTGAGAGAGATCGCGCGGAGGAGCGCGCATGACCGACAGAGACAAAGGGACAAAGGGTCCTCCGACGCCGGACTCTGTTCGGATGCGCTTCAACCGGACAATTGTCAGGGACGTGGAGGCGCGGGCCGGCAAACTGCTCGAAGACGGCGTGGATCCCAACGACCGGACGGGGGCCGCTCTCGGTCCGAAGGATGTTGACGAGACCGACTCCGACGCAAACTGACCGCAAGTTTCCGCAATTTCTTGCGCTGCGTCTCACTCTTCGTTTGACCGTCCGGTCGGCGTTCATGTACACAGAAGGGTGAACCTTGGGGGGGCCTGGGAGAGGATTGTGAAAGAGCTGGTGGTCTTTGCGGTTGACGGTCAGCGGTTTGCCATCGATTTGTATCACGTGGAGCGGATCGTTCGCGCGGTCGAGGTGACTCGGTTGCCCGGCGCGCCTGAAACGGTCTACGGGGTGATCAACGTGGAGGGACGCGTCATACCGGTCTTGAACACCCGCCGGCAGCTCGGGCTTGCCGCGCGTGATATCGAACCGACCGATCTCTTCATAATCGTGACCGACCCGGCGACGCCGGAATGGTCGATGGCGATAATAGGCGACGAGGTCTTCCCGGTCATGGAACTTCCGGAAGACGACGTGGTGCTCTCCCGACGAGTGTTGGCGCAGGCCGGTTTCGCGCGTGGCGTGGCGAAGGTCGATGGGGAGATGATAATATTGGTGGCGATTGATAAGACGTTGTCTTTCGAGGACCGAGACAAGCTTCACTCGGCCATTCAAGAATTGGGAGAAATGGATGACGGCTGAGACCCTTCCCGTTCATCACCTCTCGGAACTGAGCGAGGCGGTGGCGCAACAATTCGGTTTACACTTTCCCCCGGAACGATGGCCCGACTTGGAACGGGCTGTTCGAAAATCCTCGGCCCGGGCGGACGAGCCGGCCGGGGACTTCACCGAGAGCCTTTTGAGGCGGCCTTGGGACGAATCCCGCATCGAGTCTCTCGTCGAATTTCTCACCATCGGTGAAACGCACTTCTTCCGTGACGGCAAGCTTTTTCGAGCGCTCGAGGAAGAGCTTCTGTCCGAGTTGGTGTTGGCGCGCCGCGTGGCCGGACGTAGGCTTCGGCTGTGGAGCGCGGGGTGCGCGACGGGTGAAGAGCCTTACTCCCTGGCGATCATGTTGAACAAGCTGCTCTTCGATCTGCCTTCGTGGACGATCACTATTCTGGCCACCGACGTGAACGGACGGTTCCTCGAGAAGGCGGGGGAAGGCGTTTATACGCCGTGGTCGTTCCGTTCGGTTCCCGAAGGGATCAAGGAGAAGTATTTCATCGAGCGGGGCGACGCGTCGGAAATCATCCCGACCATCAAGCGTATGGTGACCTTTCGACGGCTGAATCTGGTGAAAGACTCCTTCCCCCTTCCGTCGAACGACACCGCCGATATGGACATCATCTTCTGCCGCAACGTGCTGATGTATCTGACCCCGGATCATCAGCGCCGTGTGGTGGACAAGCTCTGCGTGAGCCTCGTCGACGGGGGCTGGTTGATCGTCAGCCCGGCCGAAGCGGTTACCTTGCTTCATCAGGATCTGGACACGGTCAATTTCAACGGCGCGGTCCTCTACCGGAAACGAGCTCGAAAGACGGACCCGAGCAACAGGGAACGTCCGCTCCAATTCCCGATCTTTCCTCTTCCCCCGCCGTTCGACACCGACACGGGCGCCGTGCCGTACGCGCCGTTCAAGGAGCCCGCGGCGGCGGACACTCCCCCGAAGCCGGAGATTCCCGTTCCAGCCAAGAGTCCGGAACCCGTCGCGGCGCCTACCACGGAAACCGCGACCGAAGACGATCTCTTTGAGCGCGCTCGAACGCTTTACGACGAAGGGCGCTATTCTGAGACGATAGACACGCTGATGAGCCGGCTTTCCGACGCCGGGTCGAGCGAGAACGTCTTCGAGGCGACCGCCCCCCTGGCGGTGAGGGCCTTCGCGAATCAGGGCCGGCTCGATGAAGCCTTGGAGTGGGCCGGCAAGCTCCTCGAGCGGGACAAACTGATCCCTTCCCACCATTTCCTGCACGCGACAATCTTGGAGGAAATGGGATTTGTCGAGGATGCGGTCGCGGCGATGGGACGCGCGCTTTTTCTCGACCCGAACCTGGTTTCGGCCCATTTCGCCATGGGCAACCTCGCCCGGCGCCGCGGCAAGAACAAGGACGCTCGGCGGCATTACCGAATAGCCCTGACGATACTGACCGACTATAATGACGACGATGAAGTGCCCGAATCCGACGGGATGACCGCGGCCAAGCTGACCGAGGTCATTTCTTCGATACTGCGTAAGGAGAACGGCGCATGAGCAGTGGGGAGCGGGAATCCGACGGCGTAGGCAAAGGGGCGGGTGCGCCGGATTCGTATCTTTCTGCGATGATCGAAACGTTTTCGGCCCCTGGGGAGATCGGACAATCCGTATCCGAGAACGACAAACGGCGCATTCTCAGGGAACGCGCGCGTAAGCTTGCCCAGAAGCCCGACACCGAGTTCCTCGATCGCGAATACGCCGAGGTTATCGAGTTCATGCTCGCCCATGAGCGCTATGCCATCGAGGTTCGGCACATACGCGAAGTCTATCCGCTGCGGGAGCTTACCCGCGTCCCGTGCACGCCTTCCTTCATTTTGGGCATCATTAGCGTTCGCGGAAAGGTTATTTCGGTCACGGATATCAAGGAGTTCTGTAATCTTCCCGACGGACCGCGAGGGAAATCGTCCCGAGTCCTCATCCTTTCCGATTCCGAGATGGAGCTCGGGATAGTCGCGGACACGGTCATCGGCGAATCCAAGATCCCCGTCGATGAGATTCAAGCGAATCTCCCGGGACTCGGAGGCATTCCAAAGGAGTATGTGAAAGGCGTGACCAAGGACCGGCTGATCATCATCGACGCGCACCGGTTCCTGTCCGACAATCGGATCGTCGTCCACCAGGAAGTAGGCGAGTGAGGCGTGTCCGGCCGCGCTCCGGCCCCCGATCGATATCGGCCGCGAAGTCCCGTGCCCCCCGAAGCGCGGCGCGTTGCCCATGCGCTGCGCAAACTCATCCTAAACGCTCGGCGGATCGAGATTGAAAGGTACGCTTGACCGACGCTCTCAACCACCGCCCCACGCCGCGGTATTCATAATCATGAGGCTGTTATCCCGATGAATGACGAAGAATTCCTGGCGCAGTTGTTGGAAGCGTTCAGGCAGGAAACCGACGACCATCTGAGAATGATCTCCGACGGCCTCCAAGAGATGGAAAGCGGTCCCGACGAAGACCGCGCGGCCGAACTCCTCAAGACCATGCACCGCGAGGCCCACAGTCTCAAGGGAGCGGCCCGGTCGGTGAATCGAGGCGATATCGAACCCGTCGCTCAAGCCATGGAGACCGTCTTCGCACGACTGAAAGACGGTCGCCTGGAGCCGAGCGCGGAAATCATCGATGACCTTCGGAGCGCGAGCCGCATCGTTGGAGCATTGGCCGAAGGCCGGGAAGCTTCGGACGCTCCCCTTATCATTGACAGGCTCACCGCGGTCGCCCACGGGCAGGCGCACTCGAGCGACGGCGCCGACACCGCGTCGACGCCCCCCACGGATTCAGGCGAACCGAAACGACCGCCGCTTCGGAAAACCGAGCCTGACGGGGGCGCGTTCGAGCCGCGACCCGAGCAGTCCCATCCTCGGGCGGAAAGCCCTCACGCTCCGGCGGAACAACGCCCCCCTTCGACGGCCGAGCCGTACGAACGCGTCGAACCCGAGCCCGAGGTTCATCTGAAAGCCGACCGCTCGTTTGACTCCCGAAACGTTCGCATACCTTTGGAAAAGCTGGATCCGCTCCTCCGCCAAGTGGGGGAGATGGTATCGATCAAATTGTCGACGAACCAGCGGGCCGAGGATTTGGTCGCGCTTCAGGGCATTCTCGAGGAATGGAAGCAACACCGCTCCCAACAAGCGCCGGAGGCCAAGACACCCGCGGTTCGATCTGCGTCTGCGGAATCGGACGATATTTCGGCGATCCGCCGCTATCTGGAATCGAGTCGGTCATATGTGCAGCGCCTCGAAAGCGAGCTGAAGAAGCTGGTCCAATCCGCCGAGAGCGACGCCCGCGCGTACGGATCGATGGTGGACGATCTCCTTGAAGACATGATGAACGTGCTTATGCTCCCGTGCTCCACGCTGTTCGATATCTTTCCGAAATACGCTCGGGACGCGGCTCGAAGTTCGGGCAAAGAAGCCGGCGTCGAGATTATCGGCGGCGACATCGAGTGCGACCGGCGCATCCTGGACGATCTCAGGGAGCCGCTCACCCATCTTGTCCGAAACGCCGTGGATCACGGCATCGAGCCTCCTGACGAGCGACTGCGCAAAGGCAAGGCCAAACGAGGAACCGTAACGCTTTCCGCCGAGCGGGTCAGCGGCAATCAAATCGAGCTTATCGTCTCCGACGACGGCGCCGGAATCGATGTGGAGCGCGTGCGGAAGGCAGCGGCCGAGTCACGGTCGGACGCCGGCCGCGGAGCGGAGAAGGACGATGCGGTGGCGCTCGTCTTTCGGTCGGACGTTTCCACCAGTCCGATGGTCACGAACATCTCGGGCCGAGGCCTTGGATTGGCCGTGGTGCGGGAAAAGGTGGAGAGTCTCGGCGGCGCGGTTTCGGTGATTACCCTGCCCGACAGGGGGGCCTCGTTTCGGCTGACGCTTCCCGTAACACTCTCGACCTTTCGTGGCGTTCTCGTTCGGGTCAACGAAGAGACGTTCATCCTTCCGACGGCCAATGTGGAGCGTGTGGTCAGGCTCAAGACGGACACCATCAAGACGGTCGGAGCGAGAGAGACGATCGAGTTGGACGATCGCAGTCTCGCGCTGGTCGACTTAGGAGAAATCCTCGAGCTGCCGGATCGCAAGAAGGAGAGCGTTCGCTCGGGGTATATTTCTGTTCTTGTGCTGTCGGCCGCGGATACACGTGTCGCGTTCAGGGTCGACGAGATACTCCAAGAGCAGGAAGTGCTCGTTAAGGCGCTCGGCCGGCAGCTTTCCCGGGTGCGCAATGTTGCGGGAGCGTCGGTTCTCGGATCCGGTAAGCTCGCTCCGATTCTGAACATTCCCGACTTGATCAAATCTGCGGTGACCGGCGCGTCCCGCCGGCGGTTGTCTTTGGACGAGGCCGCTTCCGAGGCCGCGGAAACGGAGGAGAGCAGCGCGAAGTCCGTGCTCGTGGTGGAAGACTCGATCACGTCGAGAACGTTACTGAAAAACATCCTCGAGTCCTCGGGGTACGACGTGGGAATTTCGGTGGACGGGATCGACGCGTGGAACGCGCTCGCCAACAGACGTTACGACGTCGTGGTCTCGGATGTGGATATGCCGCGCATGGACGGCTTCGAGCTGACGAAAAAAATCCGAGAGGACGATCGAATGTCGGAGCTGCCCGTCGTCTTGGTCACGTCACTGGGATCGCGAGAGGATCGGGAGCGGGGCATCGAAGTGGGCGCGGACGCGTATATCGTCAAGGGCGAATTCGACCAGAACCGACTGTTGAATATGGTCGAACGGCTGATCTGATACAGGGGAGGGAGATGATACGGGTCGTAATCATTGAAGATTCACCGGTCGCTCGCGAAGTGCTCAAGCGGATTCTCTCATCGGACCCGGAAATCGACGTGGTCGGCACGGCGACCAACGGGCAGGAGGGGGTGGAGGCGGTTGCGGCCTTGCGCCCGGATGTCGTCACGATGGACATCATCATGCCGAAGATGGACGGCTATCAGGCGACTCGGCTGATCATGGAAACGACGCCGGTCCCCATCGTCGTGGTAAGCGCGAGCTTTGTCCGAGAAGAAGTGGCCATGACCTGGAAGGCCGTGGAAGCCGGCGCCGTGGCGGTCCTCGAGAAGCCGAGATTCACCCCCGGCGCGGACGCGTCGCCCGAGGCGCTCAAGCTGGTTCAGACCGTGAAGGTGATGTCCCAGGTAAGGGTGGTGCGCCGGTGGAAACGCGACGGTTCATCGCCCCTGCCGGTAGCGGCGGAAGCCCCGCCCGCCGCGCCTGCCCCGACACCGGCCCGGCGAGGCGTAAGTCTCGTCGCCATCGGCGCGTCGACCGGCGGTCCGGCGGTGCTCTTGGATATTTTTTCGCGGCTTCCGGCGGGGTTCGGCGCCCCGATTGTCTTCGTGCAGCATATCGCTCCCGGCTTCGCCCAGGGCTTCGTCGACTGGATGAATCAGAAATCGAACGTACGGCTCAAGCTGGCCGAAGAGGGTGAAACGGCCCGGCCGGGCTCCGCGTACATGGCGCCGGACGGCCTTCAGATGGGCGTCGACAAACGCTTCCATATTACACTCAAGGCGGACGATCCGATCAACGGCCTGCGACCGTCGGTCTCGTATCTCTTCCAGTCGGTGGCCGATTCGTTCGGCGATCAGACCGCGGCGGTCCTTCTGACCGGAATGGGTCGCGACGGCGCGCCGGAACTCAGGACATTGCGGACGCGGGGGGCGGTCACGATCGCTCAGAACAAGGAAACCTCGATCGTTTACGGGATGCCCGGAGAAGCGGAGAAGCTCGGGGCCGCGAAGTATTTCCTCGCTCCTGCGGCCATCGCGGACATGCTGATCAAGCTCGTTTCCTAGCGGACGAGAGACGGTCGCGGGCGCGGCGGCCGCGTTTTACTGTTCCGGGTTCCAACAAATCTTCTAGAATTTCGTCGGCAATGCGATAAAATACAATAATAAGCAAACGGAAGGCGAACCAAGAATCGACTTCGAGGACGCCCGTTCGCGCAGGGAGTTCGGCGCGGCCGGCCGAGGTATCGGACGGCATGCGCTCGCTGTGTAACGCGTCAACGGAGAGCACACGGCGCCGAACTTCGCGGGGAAGATCTTCACGGCCGTGCCGCCGGATCGAGCAACCGCGCGACGGAAAGCGCCCAACGGGGTTGAGCCGTTGGGCATGGGATGGAGAAGCACCCCGAAAAAGCGTCGATTACGTCTCGGCCGGGTCTCCGAACGAGCCCTTTGGGAACGGTTCATGCCGGAGAACGACCTTCACGCCGGTGAAAAACCAGGGAGTCTTGAGATGGATAACAAGGACACCGCTCACGCCGCGCTCGACCTTGAAGCCCTCCCCTCCGGTCCACTTCTGAGGGAATTGGAAACCAGGATCGACGAGTTGGCGACGTTCGTCCGCGCCATGCAGGAACATGAGGCCCACGGACGCGAGGCGCTCAAGAAGACTCTCGATGTCATGGATTTCATGGACGGTCGCGGCCGGGAACTGAACAGCTTGGTCGACGTGACCCTGGACGGCACGGTCTCGCTGGACCCCCAAGGCAAGCCTATGGGGCCCGCGGTGGCGAGGAGCCTCACCAAGCTCATCGACAAATCAGAGAAGTGCGACTCGGTGGACGGCAAGCTCGAGAGTCTCGTTCAACAGCGAAGCCTCGAAATCCTCAAGGAAAACGAAGAGCTCAGGCGCAAACTCGCTGATTTGAAAAAGGCCGCCGAGGAGGCGCCGGGCGTCGACGGCGCTCAGGAACCGGTTGGCGAGGCCGGCCCACCGGTCGCCGGAACCGACTGGATCGAGTCATCCCTCATAACTCTGCTTCGGGCGACCGTAGACTCGACTTCGGACGGCCTCTTGCTCGTGGGCGAAGAGGGAGACGTCGTCATCTACAATCAGCGATTCGTCGAAATCTTCAGGCTTCAGGACAGCAAACCGCATCTGGGGAAGATCGAGGACTCCTTGGGCTTTCTCAGCGACCGACTCCTCCGGCCCAAAGACTTCGTGCGAAAGATGCTGTCAATGAACGAAAAGGTCAGCGAGGAGACCTTCGACATCCTCGAGCTCGATGACGGACGCGTCCTCGAAGCGGCTTCCCGTCCGCATCTGATCGACGAGGAGATGTCGGGTCGAGCGTGGAGTTTTCGAGACGCGACCGACCGCAGCCGAGCGGAGACCGCGTTGCGCGATCTGGAAAGACGGCACGCGCTTCTGATCGAGAATCTTGATCTCGGTACGTTCTCGTGCAGCTCGACGGGACGGGCCCTCGCCATGGACGACCGCGTCATGGGGATATTTGGTGTCGCCGATAAGGACGAAATCAGTAATTTCAACCTGCTCGAGAATTCGGCGCTCGTTCGATGCGGTATCGCGGACGCGGTCCGGAAAGTCCTTGAAGCCGGCGAGTCCATCTGCGGGGAGTTCACGCTCAAGCGAGACCCTCGGAAGATCTTTCACGGCCGCATTCACCTTACCCCGCTTCGCGAAGCGGCGGGCGACGTTTCGTCGCTGTACGGGGTGATACAGGACGTATCGGATCAGAAGCGCGCGGAAGATCTGGTGCTCCGCTCCCAGCGTCTCAAGGTCCTCGGTCAAATGGCGAGCGGAGTCGGCCACACGTTCAGCAATGTTCTCCAGATCATTCAGGGCAACGCCAACATGGCGCTCACCAACCTCGAGTTGGAGGAATTCGACGAGGTGAAGCCGAACCTCGACCAGATCCTCGACAGCGTCCAATCGGCCACCGACGCGGTGCGGCGGCTTCAGCAATTCGGTCGGGAGCGGCCCGGGGGCGAGACGTCGAGCAAGGTGGTCTTCGATCTCTCGAGCGCGGTGGTCGAAGGCGTGGAGATGTGCAAGCTCTGGTCCAAAGGCAAGCTCGAGAAAGAGCGTATCGAGATCGTGCAGGATCTCGAGCTGAGCCAGGGATGCCATGTGGAAGGCCGACCCGATCAAATCGCCTGGGTCGTCGTGAATCTCCTGAAGAACGCGGTCGAGGCGCTTGGCGAGAAAGGCGGCCGCATCAAGGTCTCAACCGCGGTCAAAGGCGACTACGTCAATCTCATGGTCCAGGACAACGGCGTCGGCATCCCGGAAGAAGATATTCGTCATATCACCACTGCGTTCTGGACGTCGAAGGAATCCCACGAGGGCATGGGCCTGTCCGTGAACAGCCGCATTATCCGGGAACATCACGGCACAATGGGCGTGAAAAGAGCCAAACCGCACGGGACCGCGTTCAGCATCAAATTGCCGCGTGCCAAGAAGCCTTCGGCAAAGGTGAAGGAGACGGCTCGAGCCGTGACGGAGCGGAAGTTCCGTATTCTGCTCGTGGACGACGAGCGACCGGTCGTGACCATTTTGGGCAAAGGGCTCAAGAAACGGGGCAACACGCCGTATATCGCGCTTTCAGGCGAGGAGGGGCTCAAGGCGTTGCAGGAGAATCCCGTCGACGCGATCGTCTGCGATTTGGGAATGGAAGGGATGAACGGCTGGGAAGTGAGCGCTGCGGTGGCCGAGCTGTGCTCTCAAAAAGGAATTCGCAAGCCGCCGTTCATCCTTCTGACCGGCTGGGGAGGTCAGTTGGGCGAGGACGAGATCCTCTATCATCCGCACGTTGACAGGATCGCAGAGAAGCCGGTCACCATCCCCGCTTTGTTGGAGGTTATCGCTCAGGAGGTCGAGAAGGCCTCGGCCGTCGACGCGTGACCACGCGGCGCGGAAAGGTAATATGACGCCCCGAGCCGTCGCGGATTCCCATGCGCCGCGTCGAGGCGGGCGATCCAAACGATCGGACAAACGGCGTCATCGCCCGACGCCGCCCAGTACGCATACAGGTCTCGATCCGACGCGCGCTCCCCGCTTGTCGGCGACCACGACGAGTCGGACCTGAACGGGCGACAATACGGAGATTGGACTATCCGCTCGGGCAAATTCAAGGACAACGGTTACGACGACACGCTCATGCGGCGCCGCATACGAAACAACCGGTTCGGCCCGAGGTTACGGCCTACTGTGGAGGAGCGCATGAAAAGCACACGCCCTATTCTACTCGTGGAAGACGACAAAGTGGACGCGATGGCTGTTCGGAGAGCGATGAAGGACCTGAAAATCAAGAATCCTCTTCATATCGTCGGTAACGGTGAACAGGCTCTTGATTTTCTGAAGGATCCGAAGAACAGAACGCCGTGTATCATCCTTCTTGACATCAATATGCCCAAGATGAACGGCATCGAGTTTCTCAGGGTGGCTAAACAGGATCCCGATCTCAGGCTCATCCCGGTCATCGTCCTGACGACCTCTAAAGAGGATCGAGACAAATTCGACAGCTTCGACCTGGGCGTCGCCGGCTACATGATCAAACCGGCGGATTATCTGAAATTCGTGGAACTGGTTCGAGCGGTTGACTGCTACTGGACCATTAGCGAGACGGCGAACGAAAGTTAGGTGGTGGCGGAAGATCTCATACGAGTACTCGTGGTCGAGGACGATCGCGTCGATCAGATGGCCTTCGAACGAATGGTCCAAGGCGAAGGGCTGCCGTACGACTACAGCTGCGTGCGATCCGTACAGGAGGCGGCCCAAGCGCTGCGGGAGGGCCTTTGCGACGTGGTCGTCACCGACTATCGGTTGTCGGACGGAAACGGCCTGGATCTCCTCAAGGACGCTGCGTTCGACGTCCCGGTAATCCTCGTCACGGGCGCGGGCGGCGAAGAGGTCGCGGTGCAGGCCATGAAAGCCGGCGCAGCCGATTACCTGATGAAGGATCGGGCCGGCAATTACCTCAAGACCCTCCCGATCACGGTGGAAAACGCTCTCAAGGCGAAAGCCACCGAACGGGAGCTCAAGAAGTACCACGAACAACTTGAAAAGCTCGTCCAGGATCGCACCATCCAGCTCCAGGAAATAAACGTGGAGCTCCGTAAGGAAAACGAAGAGCGGAAGCGGGCCGAAGAGGCTCTAAGAGCCGCTCATGACAAGTTAGAGATCCGCGTGGAAGAGCGAACCGCGGAACTCCGCGAAACCAATCAGCAGCTGCTGCAGGAAGTGGCGGTTCGAGAACAGGCCGAGAGCAATCTCCAGAAAAGCAAGGAGTTGGGACAGGCTATTCTTAACGCGACCACCGATTGCTCGTTCCTCCTCGAGCGGGACGGCACGTTCGTGGCGTTAAACCAGCGGACCGCGGAAACGCTCCGGAGGAACGCCGACGAGCTGATCGGCGAGTCGTACTTCGACCTCATTCCTCCCGACGTCGCGGCCGAACGCAGAAACCGCTTCGAGGAAGTCATCCGAAGTGGACAGGCGGTCAGGTTCGAGGATCGGGGATCGGGACAGATCATCGATCACAGTTATCATCCGGTTTTCGATTCCGACGGGAGCGTGGAGCGCGTTGCGGTCTTCTCCCGAGAGGTGACAAGCCAGAAAAAGGCGCAGGAGATTTCCGTTCAGAAGCAGCGGTTGGCCGCGCTGGGGGAGATGGCCGGGGGCGTTGCTCACAACTTCAATAACTTGCTCCAGATTGTGATCGGCGCGTGCGGTTTGGCGGAATCAGATCTCGAATCGGGCGATTTCGACGACGTGCGGGCGACGTTCAAACAAATCGCTGAAAGCGCCCAACTCGGTTCCGAGACCGTCAAGCAGTTGCAGGATTTCGCCCGCGTTCGGACCGAGGACCCGACGGTGGACGGCAAGGTCTTCGATATCTCGGACACGGTCTATCGTGCGCTCGAAGTGAGCAGACCCCTCTGGAAGACCGGCCCTGAGAAGCGTGGAGTCAACCTGGAAATGAAGACCGGCTTGCAGCCCGGCTGCCACGTGAAGGGGCAACCAAACGAGCTGTTCGAGGTGGTGGTCAATCTGGTGAAGAACGCAGTCGAAGCCCTCTCTAAAGGCGGCACGATCTACGTGAAGACGTACGTGAAGAGCGATCAGACATATTTACTTGTCGGCGACACGGGAATGGGGATTCCTGAACGGAATCTCAACAAGATCTTCGAACCCTTCTGGACGACCAAGGGAGTTCAAGGCACCGGGATGGGGCTTTCGACGAGCTTCGGGATCGTCAGTCGGCACGGGGGTCTGATCACCGTGAAGAGCCGCGAGGGCAAGGGAACGATTTTCACCGTAAAACTTCCGTACGCGCAGCCCGAGGCGGACGTTCGGGATTCGGCCGGAAGCTCGCCGCTCCCGTTCAGGGCGCGCATTCTGATCATCGACCCGAATCGCAAGGTTACGGATTTTCTCGAGAACGGATTCAAGCGATCCGGTCAGACCGTGTTCAAGGCTCGCTCCGGGAGGGACGGGCTTGAGATTGTCGCCGGGAAAGAAATCGATGCGGTTATTTGTTCGCTCACCATTCCCGACATGGACGGTTGGGAGGTGGCGAAGTCGGTCAAGCGTTTATGTGAAAAACGAGGTGTGCCCAAAATCCCGTTCATTCTGTTGACGTCGAACGGCTTGAGCGCCGAGGATCGCGATAAACCGCTCGAGTGCGGGGTCAACCGTATAGCCGAAAAGCCGATCCAGTACAACGTGCTGTTCACTATGGTCGGTCAGGTGCTGCGGCAGACCGCCTCGACTTCGTACCAAGCGGGTTCCTGAGCGGCCGGAGCCGCCGGGTAATCGCGCCGGATCCAAGCCGCGCTCGAAAGCCTCCCGAGAGGAATGACACGGGCCGGCCCGCCCGAGGAGACATACCTCTGTCGTTGAGAACCGTCTTTAAACCTTGTCAACTTACGAGTCATCGGTGATTCGAAGTTTGAGAGATACCCATGGACGATCGCTCCCAAACGAATACGGACTCATTTGAGACCCAAACCGGCGGTGTGAGCTTGCTCAAGGAAGGCCGGGACGGAACTGAAACCATCGACATCGACGCCATTTTCGGCGCAGCTGAAGCCGAGGAAGCCGCGGCCGAGAAACGGAGTATCGCAGACACCTCCGTCGGCAAACTCCTTCAGGCGATTCCCATACCAGCGATCCTGATCAGCGCGTCGGGTGAAATCCTTTTCGCGAACGCCTTCTGCTCTCAGATCAGCGCCGATTACGGGAAGATCACGGGAAAGCAATTCTCGTCGCTTTTCGCGGAGGAAGCCGTTACCCGGAGGGTGAACGCGCTTCTCGAGCGAGTCGTTTCCGAGCGCAAGCCGCAGATTGCAGAAGGAGCGCTGAAGGTCAATCGAGGCAAGATATGGGGCCGTCTGCACTTCCGATCGTTCAAAATGGGGTCTGAACGCTCCGTCCTGGTGCTGCTGGAGCACCTTGCCATCAGCAAACAGCAGCTCCGCCTGAACAAGAAGTTGCGTGACAGACTGGCCAAAGCCGCGGAAAAGCCCGACACGAGAGCGGACACGCAGACGGTCGTGTTCACCGCGCCCGACGAACCGTTGGAGCCTACCACGTCGCAGGACATTCGCCCTGAAGACATTCCCCTTGAAAACGCTCACCTGTTGACGGACCTCCTCACGGCCGCGCCCCTTGCCATGGCTTACTTCGAGGACGGAAAGCTCAGGTGGCTGAACAAGCGGATGAAGGCGACATTCGGCCGCGGACAAGGAAGCTTGATCGGTTCGGAACTCCGAAAGCTCTACCCATCCCCCGAAGAATACCACCGCGCGAGAGAGACGCTCCTCAACGGCCTCGAGCGCAGCTCGATCGCGGAAGCGGAGGCCGAGTTCCGACGCGGCGACGGATCCGCCTTCACCGGACGCGTTACCATCGCTCCCATCGAACCTGCCGATCCGAGGCGCGGCACATTCATGATCGTGGACGAGATCGCCGGACCGATGGACGTCCCGAGAAGGCCGACGAAACCAAGCCGGAGCGTCGAACCGACGACCGAAGGGGACGCGCTGAACTATCGACGGCTCATGGACGGAGCCCCGCTGGGTATCGTGCTGTGCGACACGGAAGGAAAAGTCGTCGATCTCAATCCCGTATCGGTCAAGATGCTGGGCGCGGCGGCGGAGACCGAAGCGAGAAAGATGAACCTCTTGAACTATCCCCCTCTCATCGAGTCCGGGTTCTCGAGCGTCGTCGACAAATGCCTGAAGAACGGGAAGCCCGTCGTAAGCGAGTTCCCCAGTAAGTTGAGCATGGGAAAACAGGTCTTCCTGCGCCTCAACGTGGCGCCGGTCCGGGACGATGACGGCGCGATCGTCGGGGCTCATGCGTTCATTGAAGATATCTCCAAACAGAAGCGGTCCGAACGTCTCCTGCTGCAATCGGAACGTCTGAAGGCCGTGGGAGAAATGTCCGGCGGGGTCGCTCATAATTTCAATACTATCATGCAGTTCGTCGCCGGCGGTTCCCGTCGGGCCCTCGGATTTCTCGAATCCAAAGAGTTCGGCCAGATGCGACCGTTGCTCGAGCAGATTTTCGATCAGGGTCGCCGAGGCGTTATGACCATACGCAGGCTGCAGCTTTTCTCCCGAGCACGGCGGGCCATGGGCGTATCCCGATTCTCCGAAGCCCAGATGGACGTCTTCGACATCGGAGAAACGGTCCGCGACGCGGTGGACAAGAGCGCTGTCCACCCGAAGGATAACTTGTCGACACGCGGCGTCGACATCGCCGTGGACCTGGACATCGCCGAGAAGTGCTTCGTCGAGGGCGAAGAACAGGAAATGATCGAGGTGATCATCCACCTCCTGAACAACGCGGTCGAAGCGTTGCCCGTCGGTGGGAAGATTAAAGTCAAGACCGCGGTGCGTGACGACAAGGTGATCCTCCGCGTCCGCGATAATGGGGTCGGAATCCCCGAAAAGAATATCGGCCGAGTGTTCGAGCCTTTCTGGAGCACAAAGGAGGCTCACGCAGGCATGGGCTTGACGGTGTGTTTCGGCATCGTGCGGCGGCACAAGGGCACGATCACGCTGGAAAGCAGAAAGCTGCACGGGACCACCTTTACCGTCACCCTCCCCTATGCGACGAAACCCGCGCACAAGGAGAAGCCTCTGCCGACACAGATATCGGAACGGAGTTATCGGATTCTCTTGTGCGACGACGACGAACCGATCGTCACCATTTTCGAGAAGGGCTTGAAAAAGTTGGGTCATACGCCGATTCCCACCTATTCGGGTCAGGAAGCGCTCCGAGCGTTCCGCGATCACGAGGTTGACGCCATTGTCTGCGATCTCGCCATGCCGGGCATGAACGGATGGGAGGTTGCTCGGGCCATTCACGAGACCTGCTTGGAACGAGGCGTTCCCAAACCGCCCTTTATCATGCTGACCGGGTGGGCCGGGCAGCTGGCCGATGATGAGATCCTTTCCCATCCCGATGTGGACGTAATCCTCGAGAAGCCGCTGAAAGTCCCCGCGCTCTTGGAGACGGTCGCGCGAGAGGTTCGAGGCGCGGGATCGGAATCGACCTTCTCCGGACGGGTCGACGGAATCGACCTCCTGGAATATGTGCAGCTTGTCATGCTGACGGGAAAGCCCACGGTGGTTGAGGTTCGCCTCAAGAAGGGCCTCCGCGGGCTCCTCTATATGAAGAAGGGCCAGATTCGTCACGCGGTTTGTGGAGACCTCGAGGGAGAAGAAGCCGTCTACCGCTGCCTTAATTACGAGGGCGGCAGCTTCACCAATCTCCCGTGGCGCGAGCCGGAGAAGATCTCCATCGACAAACCGGGCGAGTTTCTCCTGATCGAGGCCGCTCGGCGAAGAGACGAACAGAAGAAAAATGTCCGGCCGGGTAAGCCCAGGCGCAGGCCGGATCCGCTCTGATGACCGCGGCGACGCTGTCTTTTGCCGTCAAAGCGCCTACGGCGCCTCGTTCCTCACGAAAACCGCACGCTCGGGCGTGAGCGGGTCTGTCCACGGCACGGGAACTTCGCGCCCGATGGTGTCCGGGATTGGCACGCGCAAACGCTTGACGACCTCGCGGATTATCGGGTTAACTGAGTGACCGCTACATCCCGTACATTGAGGAGTCCAAGGTGACTAATTCGGCCGATGAATCCACACGAACAACAAGCAGATTCAGCATAGGACTCAAGACTAAAATCCTCCTCGGCGCCGTTGTGCCGCTGGCCGCGACCGCAATCATTATGGCCGGCGGACTCAATAACTTCCAGACGGCGTTTCGCAGCGGTATTCTCGTCGATCGCTCTCACAATATCATTCGGACGTCCCAGGCGCTGGAAAAGAGCGCGGTCGACATGAACACGGGTATGCGGGGTTTTCTGCTTACGGGTGACCCGGCTTTTCTCAAACCGTACGTGAACGGAGCGGAAAACGTCGCCAAGCTCTTCGAGGAGCTGAGGAATGAGGTCGCCGATTCCCCGTCCCAGCTCGAGCTGCTCGCCGAAATGCAACGAATTCTCGAGGAGTGGCGTACGAAGGTCGCCGCGCCGGCGATCGCCCTCCGAAACGAGATCGGCGAAGTGAAGGATTTGCACGACCTAGCCAAGATTGTTCGTGAAACCAAAGGCGCGGAGTTGTTCGACGAATTCAGGGATCGGGTCGGCCAAATCCTCGCAGCCGAACGGGAGTCGGTCGCCGACGTTCAAACGCGGGCGCTGGCCGCCGCGGAGAACTTGGATGTCCTAAAGTTCGTGTCCGACGTGTACCGGTCCCTTGCAGTCATACAGACAACCCAGGAGATTTACGGCTCCGCATCCGAGATGCAGAGCATGGTCGGGGAATATCTCTTGCTGGGAGATCCGACCGTCCTCAAGATCTACGACTTGACCAAGGGCCAACTTCATTCCCTGGTTAAGCAATTGCGCCAAGGGGTGGCAGGCCACACCGATCAGATGGCGCGCGTCGACAAGATGGCGGATCTTCTGGATAACTGGATTTCAACCTACCACGCGCCGCTCATTCAGATGCGCAAGACCATGGCCGCATCGAAGACCATGAAGGACTTGCGGGAATTCGTCGCGCGCGGTGACGACAAGAAGTACTTCGACCGGTTCCGGGAGAAGACCGACGCATTCAAGGCGTGGGAGGAGCAGCAATTGGCCGAGCGCAGCAAGGTGGTTGCCGCCAACATCAAGAGCACCCGCACCCTGACCTACACGGGAATGGCGGCCGTCATTCCGCTCACCTTGCTCATCTTTCTCTTCCTTGCGCGCAATATCACCAGGCCTATAACCAAAGCGGTAGCCTTCGCGGAGACCGTCGGCGGCGGAGATCTGACCGAACGTATCGAAATCAATACTCGCGACGAGCTGGGTCGGCTCGGAATTGCGCTCAATCGGATGGCCGGCATGATCCAGAAACAGGTGGGCCGCGTGGTGGAGAGCGTCAATGTGTTGACCTCCTCCGTCGCGCAAATCTCTGCTTCCGTATCCGAGTTGGCCGTGGGCACGCGTCAGACATCGGCCGCGGTAACGGAAACCACCACCACCGTCGAAGAAGTGCGCCAGGCGGCGCTGGTCTCGGGTCAGAAGGCCAAGCACGTGGCGAACACGTCCTTGGATGCGGCCCATACCGCGGAGAATGGTCGAACGGCCGTCGAGCAAACCATCCAGGGCATGCGACAGATTCGCGAACAGATGACCTCGATAGGCGAAACGGTGGTTCGCCTCAGCGACCACAGCCGCGCCATCGACGAGATCATGGACGTGGTCAAAGACCTTGCCGATCAGTCGAACCTCCTTGCGGTCAACGCGTCGATCGAAGCGGCCAGGGCGGGCGATCAGGGCAAGGGCTTCGCGGTGGTCGCCGGGGAGATAAAGAACCTCGCCGAGCAGTCCGAGCAAGCCACCGAGCAGGTGCGCGGCATCTTGGACGAGACCCGAAAATGGGTCAACGCGGTGGTCATGGCCTCGGAACAAGGTGCGAAGGTTGTTGACGTAGGCGTGGAACAGTCGGTCCAGGCCGAGGATTCCATCCGGCGATTGGCGGAAAGCGTGAACGTCTCGTCCCAGGCCGCGTCCGTTATCGATCAATCCGCTGAGCAGCAGGCTACCGGCGTGGAACAGGTCTCCAGCGCGATGGGCGGCATCGACGAAGCCATGCAGCGCAACCTGGAATCCACCGGCCAGCTGGAAACCGCTGCCAAACGACTCGAAGACCTGGGCAACCAACTCAAAGGACTCGTCTCTCAGTATCGGCTTGAGTAGGTTCTCTTGGACCGGACGATCGCCGGACGCGGCAATTCGGCGCTCGCTCCGAGAAACGGAGCGCCCTTGCCGAAGCGCTCTTCCGATCGGGTTGCATCGATCTCGCTTGACGCGCGCCGCTCCGAGCAGCATCGTGTACTCAGACGCAGATCGAGACGAAAGCGTCTCGGTCCGCCGTCGATCGAATCGAACGCTGAAGGGAGTCCGTCGCGCCATGAAAGCTCTCTCCGCGATCATTCTGACTGTTTCGTTTCTGGGCGCTTCCTTCGCGACCGCGGCCCCGGGATGTTGCTGCGGACTCCTCACCCCGCCCTGTGATTTTCCAAAGGGATCCACTCCGTGCGCCGAATCTCACCATCATGACGGCTCACGCGAAGCAGGGACCGCGGAGGAAGCGGAGTGTTCCTGCCCGACCTTTTTCTGCGGTCCGCCGCGGGCCGTCGATTCCGCCGCGATATCCGCCATCCGAACCCCTATGACGGACCTGACCGCCGCCGAATCGGCGAATTCCGACGTCCCGGACTTCATTGGCGCCCTCCCCCATTTGCACGAACGAGCTGCTCAGACGACCATCCACCGCGACATCTTTCTCCATATCTGCTCCTTGCGACGCTGATTGTCCCGTCCGACTATTCGGTATGACGCGGCTCGTGATTTCACGCGGCCGACGGTAGTCTATCCTTGGGCGAACATTTCCGACTTTTGCGCTCGAGTTTTCGGCCCCCTCGCAGCCGGTAACAAGGAGACCATGTCATGACGGAATCCGACAGCAAATCATCGGCCTCGCGGAGCGGATCGGTTCTACGCCGCTTTCTCGTAATTGTTCTCATTGCAGGCGCGTTTCTCGCCGGATATCTGTTTTCCGACGACGGCGTCTCCCATTCCCCCGATCGGCAGGCCGCCGGCGTGGACGCCCCGCAGACATCCGAGGGCCGGCGTACCGCGATGGACACGGAATCCTCAGCGGTCTGGACCTGTTCCATGCATCCTCACATCAGACTCCCCAAGCCCGGCGACTGTCCGATCTGCGGTATGGATCTGATTCAGGTTGCGGACACAACCCCGGACACCGGAGGCCACCAGGTGTTCACCATGTCCGAAGCCGCGAAAAAGCTCGCCGAAGTCCGGACATCCGAAGTGAAGCGCGGTCGAGCGTGGAAACGGATCGATATGGTCGGCATGGTCTTCGAGGACGAGACGCGCGTGGCCGCGCTGACGTCCCGCGTTGGCGGCAGGCTCGATGAGGTTCATGTGGACTTCACGGGGGAGCGTGTGGAAAAAGGCGATCCTATGGTCACGATATGGAGCCCGACCCTGATCACCACCCAGGTGGAACTCTTCGAGACCATGCGGGGGGCGGATCCCGACGAGGGCCTCCTCAGAGGCGCGGAAGAGAAGCTCAAGCAGTTCGGACTCACCGACGCGCAGATCAATGAGATCAAGGTGAAGCAGCGCCCAATGCTCTATGTGACACTTCGCGCGCCCATCAGCGGAATCGTCATGGAGCGCCGCGCGCTGCTCGGGCATTTCGTCGACGAAGGAACCGTGATGTATCAGATCACGGATCTCTCGAAGGTCTGGGTGAAGATGGACGCGTACGAAAGCGATCTTCCGTGGATACGCTACGGCCAGGACGTCACGTTCACCACGCCGGCGATCCCCGGAAAGCGGTTCGTCGGACGCGTGGTTTTCATCGAGCCCGTGCTGCGCATGGACACCCGGTCGGTCAAGGTTCGCGTCGAGGTGGACAATCCCGAGCTGCTTCTCAAACCGCATATGTTCGTGTCCGCGGAACTCCGGGCCGAATTGGACGCGACCGGACGAGTGGTCAAGCCGGAATGGGCCGGCAAGTATATTTGTCCTCGGCATCCCGACTCGATCAGTGATGAGCCGGGCCCCTGTCCCGAGGGGGACGGACTCCGCAAACCCGCGACCGCGTTCGGCTATGCGCCGGACGATTTCGAGAGACCGCTTCTCATTCCGGAGACGGCGCCCCTCTTTACCGGCAAGCGATCGGTGGTTTACGTCGAAGTTCCCGGCGCGAAAGAGCCCGCCTACGAACTCCGTAAAGTAACCCTCGGACCGAAGGCCGGAACGTCGTACATCGTGATCGACGGACTACGGCAAGGCGAGCGGGTCGTTACCCACGGCAATTTCAAGATCGACAGCGCCATGCAGATTCTCGCTCGGCCGAGCATGATGAACCCGCCGGAGGACTCGGAGGCCGAAAGCGCGGACCATGCCGCCGCTCACGCGGGTCACGATGACGCAAAACACGACCACGGGGAGAAGGAAAAATCGCCCCACACCGGAAACGTGGACGAAGATCACACGGACCATGGAACGATGAAACCTTCGTCGCACGGTTCGAGCTCCAAGGGCGTTCCGCGGCCGGAAGCCTCGGAACGCGACCATGCGCCGGCCGCCGAGCCGGACAACCTCCGCCAGTCCTCCGGGCATGATCACGGAGGCCCACAATGAGCGGCTCGAACCGGGACAACCATGACTGGGGCTCAAACGGACGACAATCAATCTTCTCTGCGATGATGCGGTTCTTCCTCGAACAGAAGCTCATCGTCTTTGTCTTTCTGGCCGTCGTTACCCTCTACGGAATGATGGTCGCGCCGTTCGATTGGAATATCTCATGGCTATCCCGAGATCCGGTCCCCGTCGATGCGATTCCGGATATCGGCGAGAATCAGCAGATCGTGTTTACCGACTGGGAAGGTCGCTCTCCACGGGATATCGAGGACCAGATCACCTATCCGCTGACCATCTCGTTGCTTGGCGTTCCCGGCGTCAAGCAGATCCGCAGCTCTTCCAATTTCGGTTTTTCGACGATCTTTGTGATCTTCCACGATGATGTTGAATTCTATTGGTCTCGCTCGAGAATTCTCGAGAAGCTCAATTCACTTCCCGCCGGCACGCTCCCGGAGGGGGCACAGCCGTTTCTCGGTCCCGACGCCACCGCTCTGGGGCAGGTCTTCTGGTACACACTCGAGGGAGAAGGGTTCGGCCTCCAAGATCTCAGGACGCTCCAGGACTGGTACGTGCGCTACTATCTCCAGTCCGCCGAAGGCGTCAGCGAAGTCGCATCGGTAGGGGGATACGTCAAGGAATACCAGGTCGACATCGATCCCGACGCAATGCGTGCGCACGGGATTGTCCTGCCTCAAGTGATCGAGGCGATCCGAAAGTCGAACGTCGACGTCGGCGCACGCACGATCGAGATGAATCGCGCCGAGTATGTAGTACGGGGGCTCGGCTTCATACGGTCCGTGGAAGACATCGAGCAAACGGTTTTGAAAGCCTCGAACAATGTGCCTCTGACGATAGACCAAATCGGAAAAGTCAGCCTCGGACCGGCGCTCCGACGGGGAGCGCTCGACAAGGAGGGAGCGGAAGTCGTCGGCGGCGTGGTCACCGTTCGGTACGGCGAGAACCCCCTCCGGGTGATCAAGAACGTCAAGGCGAAGATCGAGGAGATTGCTCCGGGTCTCCCGACGAAGAGGCTCGAAGACGGCCGAACGTCGCAGGTCAAGATCGTGCCGTTTTATGATCGAACGGGGCTCATAAACGAAACCCTCGAGACTTTGAGGCGAGCGCTCACCGAGGAAATCCTCGTCACGATCATTGTCGTTATCGTCATGGTCAATCACATGGCGAGTTCCACACTCATTTCCGGTCTGCTTCCGCTCGCCGTGCTCATGACCTTCATCGGCATGAAACATAGCGGGGTGGACGCCAACATCATGGCGTTGTCCGGCATCGCCATCGCGATCGGCACGATGGTGGATATGGGCACCATCCTCTGCGAGAACATCCTCCGGCATTTGCGGGAGGCGTCCCCCGACGAACGCAAGATAGACGTCATCCATCGAGCGGGCGTCGAGGTGGGCGGAGCGATCGTCACCGCGGTCTCGACTACGGTGATCTCCTTCCTGCCGGTATTCACGCTCACCGGCCCGGAAGGCAAGCTCTTCAAACCGGTGGCGTACACCAAGACTTACGCGCTTATTGCGTCGTTGATCGTCGCGCTCGTTGCGATTCCACCGCTTGCGCATCTGCTCTTTACCAAATGGAGGATCAAGAGCAGGACTCGGCTCGGTTTGAACATTCTTCTGCTGATCGTCGCAGGACTCATCGGACAGGCCTATTCCTGGTGGATCGGCGGAGCGCTGGCGCTCGTTCCCATCCATAATCTTTTGGTGTGGGCCGTTCCCGGCGTCACTCGCGAAGCGTCCAGCTTTGTGATGAACATCGTGGTCCTCGCCGGAATCGTGTACGTCCTTACGATACATTGGTTGCCGTTGGGACCGGCGCCGGGAACACTTCGCAATCTCGCATTCGTCGGCGCTCTCGTCTTCGGCCTGCTTGCCTTGATGAAGATCTTTCAATGGACGTACGGTCCCCTTTTGCGATGGTGTCTGGACAACAAGGGGACCTTTCTCATTTTCCCCATCGGCGTCATCCTGATCGGTTTTTCGATCTGGTTGGGATTCTCGGACGTTTTCGGGATTGTGCCCCGAGCATATGACGTGATTGTCCCGCGGGGCGAACCGCGCGTCGAGGCGCAACATCGGCACGGATCCGAAACCAAAACGGACGCGGCGCCAAAACCGGTGTACACCGGAGACAACCCGATCCGAAACAGTGATCTCTGGCAACGGCTCGATCGGCGCTTCCCCGGCCTCGGCAAGGAGTTCATGCCCGATCTGGACGAGGGTTCGTTTCTCTTCATGCCGACCACCATGCCTCACGCGTCGATCGGTGAATCCCTCGATATAGTGCAGAAGCAGGACAAGGCCATTCGCGCCGTGCCCGAGGTCAAATCGGTCGTGGGAAAGATCGGACGAACGGAAAGCGCGCTCGATCCCGCGCCCATCTCCATGATCGAGACCGTGGTGACCTACGTCCCGGAATACAAAACCGATCCGAAGACGGGAAAACGCATTGTCGACGAGGAAACCGGCGCTCCGATCCGGAACTGGCGACCGCATATCCGCACACCGGACGACATCTGGGAGGAGATCACCGAAGCCGCGGCCATCCCCGGCACGACGTCCGCGCCGAAGCTCCAGCCCATCGCGGCGCGGATCGTTATGCTCCAAAGCGGCATGCGCGCCCCGATGGGCGTGAAAGTCAGAGCAAAAAGCCTCGAGGAGCTCGAGCGCATCGGCATGGATATCGAGCGGTACCTGAAACAGGTCCCGAGCATCGAACCGGACACCGTTACCGCTGACAGAGTCGTGGCGAAACCCTACATCGAGATCGATATCGACCGTCGGGCGATTGCACGGTACGGCGTCAATATCCGCGACGTGCAGGACGTGATCGAAACCGCGATCGGCGGGAGGAGGATCACCACCACCGTGGAGGGCCGCGAACGCTATCCCGTGCGGGTGCGGTACTTTCGTGAACTCCGCGATTCCGTGGAGGCGCTCGAAAACATTCTCGTGCCCGGCGCCGGCGGCGTTCAGGTCCCGATGTCCCAGGTCGCTGAAATCCGCTTCGTTCGCGGTCCTATGGCCATCAAGAGCGAAGACTCCTTCCTGGTGAGCTACGTGCTGTTCGACAAAAAGCCGGAGACCGCGGAAGTGGGCGTGGTGGAAGAGGCTCGGGCTCACCTGAATTACCGCATCAAAACGGGCGATCTCACGCTGCCGGCAGGCGCTTCGTTCACCTTTGCCGGCTCGTACGAGAACCAGGTCCGCTCCGAGAAAACCCTGATGGTCGTCGTGCCGCTCGCGCTCGTCGTCATCCTCGTCATTCTGTATTTTCAGTTTCGTTCCGCGGCCGTGTCCATGCTCATCTTTTCGGGGATCTTGACTGCGTGGGCCGGCGGCTTCATTATGTTGTGGCTCTACGCTCAGCCCTGGTTCATGGATTTCAGCGTCTTCGGCGTCAACCTCCGGGAGCTGTTCCAGATCCGGCCGTACAATCTGAGCGTGGCCGTCTGGGTGGGATTTCTGGCGCTCTTCGGCATCGCGTCCGATGACGGCGTCATCTTCTCCACCTACTTGGATCAGGTCTTCCAGCGACGAGCCCCCGATACCGTCGAGCAAATCCGCGACGCGACCGTCGAAGCCGGACTGAAGCGAATCAGACCAGCGCTCATGACATCCGCCACGACCATTCTCGCGCTCGTGCCGGTGATTACGTCAACCGGACGCGGATCCGACGTCATGGTCCCGATGGCGTTGCCCGTCTTCGGCGGCATGACCGTTGTGCTCGTCACCGTGTTCATCGTGCCGGTCCTCTACTGTCTGGTCAAGGAGGCGGCGCTGAAGGCGACAATGACAGGACAGTGAGGCACAGGAGATTTCCGCCGGATTTCTCACTGTGTCGTGCTTCAGACGGAATCGGCTCGAGTCGACGATCTTGTCGGGACGCCGGGCCTCGATCATCTCATCGAACGCTCCGTTCACAATCTGAGCGGAGGCGAAAAACAGCGGATGCGCCGGGGACCGCAGCTTCATCGGGGTGCGTCCCGAGCATGTTCGATTGTCGAGCGATCCGCCGGCCCTCGAGTGCACGCGTCGTTCGACCCCGAGTCCGCGCATGCGCTCCTCGACGCGACGATCGACTAACAAAAATCTTACGGCAGCCTCGCGGACTGCGTGCTACTCTTCGGTCAATCGGACGAACCACTGCAGAGGAGGGACGCTATGCGAGCGAACAGGTCAACGTGGCGGCGCCGGGTGGTATCCGCGTTTGTGTGCGCGATTCTGGTCCAGGCGACGGCGCTCACGGTCGGCGCAGCCGACGAAGCGAATCTGCCGGTCATACCGCCGGAATTGCCCGAGTGTGTCGCGGACGAACTGAAAAAGACCGGCGATATCAAAGCGATAAACCGAGCCGGCATCCGCAATTACCCGACCTTCGACGAAATAACTGCGGTTGTCACCAATCCGGATGACCGGTCAAAGGGTCTGCTCATCGACCTCAAGAATCCGAACATCAGCGGGGTGGTTTACAGCGGGCCGTACCCCTTTGAAGCGGGCGAATCCGATTACGATCATGCTCGATATAGGGCCAAGTCCCGGATAAGAAAGGGAAAGGCCGTTATCGACATCAAGAAGTTTTTCAAGCCGAAATACGACGCAAACGATTGGGGCGCAAAGAAACTCCCGTGTACCGGTTCGATCGGCTACCGCCTCGATCTGTATTTGACCAAAGACGGCCGGCGGCAACATCTGGGGTTCTATGACGGTGTCGCGTCCTTCACTGCGGACAGACCCGCGGGAGGCGACTACACGTTCGTGAAAAACCCGGGCATCATAGAAGGCCCCTTCATCGCCAAGGTAACCTCCGATAAGGACATCACGCCGGCTGTCGCATTTGAAACCGACCGTGAGTGCGAATGCTCGGTACGCGTCTCCGAGGTGGGGAAAGGCGAACGATCGGCGAGAATCGGCGATAGGACTTTCGGCCTGGGCGAGGCGAGGAGTTTCACCGGCGACAAGGCCGAACGACATGAGATCGAGTTGAAGGGACTCGAACCCGACACGGAGTATGCGTACCGAGTTGAGTGCTCCACTTTGGGCGACACGAAAGAATCCGTTCATTCGGAGTTCTATCGCTTCCGAACCGCGCCGCTCCCGGGTAGAACCCCCGCGTCGGGTGCGATCACGGTCGCGTTCGTGAGCGATAGTCGGGAAGGCATTGTTGGACCCGAACAGCAATATATGGGAACCAATCTTAGCTCGCTCGGACGGATCGCGGCTCACGCGTATCGAGCCGGCGCGGATATGTTCCTGTTCGGCGGCGATCTGGTGAACGGCTACACCCCCTCAGTGGAAGATTTCCGACTGCAGCTCAAGGGCTGGAAACAGGTCATGGCGGGCTTCTGGAGGGAAAGGCCCGTCTATCCCTGCATCGGCAACCACGAGGCGCTCTCGCGGCTCTTTCACCTGCCCGACATGCCGTGCATCAAATACGCTCCGGCCCTCGACCGTTGGCCGTACGACACCGAAAGCGCGGAAGCCGTCTTCAAACAGGAGATGTACAATCCGGAGAACGGCCCCGAGCCGGCCGATTCTCGACGTCCGCCGTACAGCGAAAATGTATTTACGTTCCAATACGGTCCGCTTAAGGTCATCGCGTTCAACAACAACTATTGGTATACCTCCAACTGGTCGTTCAAGAAAAAGCCGACCATCGAGTTCATCAAGAAGTACGGCGGATCGCCCGAAGGCTACGTTATGGCCGACCAGCTGGCCTGGATCAAGAAGCTGCTGGCCGACGCCCAAGCCGACGATACGGTCAAATACGTCATTCTGTACGCGCAGGAACCGGTCTTCCCCTGCGGGGGCCATGTAACCGACGCAATGTGGTATTACGGCAATAATGACTTTCGCGCCTATGTAAAAGACTCGGAGACCGGCGAAGTGAAGCCTGAGAAGGCGGGGATCATCGAGGTTCGCAACGAGCTGTGGAAGGCCGTGGCGCAGTGCTCGAAGGTCGCTGCGGTGATGAGCGGCGACGAGCATGCGTACCACCGATTGCTGATCACGGACAAGACACCCGTCGGTATTGTCGGCAAGGATGAAGTCGACGGCGAGGGACGCCTCAAGACGTTCTCACCGAATTCGGACTTCACCTACCCCACGTGGCACATCACCGCGGGCACGGCCGGCGCTCCCTTTTACGCTCGACAGGAGACTCCGTGGGCGCCGGAAATCTATTCATCGCAGGCCGGATACACGCTGCTCCGGCTGACGGATTCGGCTGTTTCGTTGCAATTCATCACCCTTAACGGCCAAGTGGTCGATGAGATTTCCGACCTCATGGCGGTCAAGACAACACAATTGATCGATAAGGCCAAAGAGAAATAACCGACCCAGAATGCTTGCCGGCTGATATGTCGCGCCGCGAGTCCGGGAATGCACAAAGACACGCTGCGAAGAGTAGGTTCACTCCGAGGAGATAGAGCCAAAACCTCCCGGCGCTCATCTTGATCGACGTGAAATGCGAGGGGCGAGATTTGAGGTTTGCGTAGCAGGATGCGTGAACCGGATGCATACCGAACGCTGCGCCGACGATCACCAGGTCTTCAGGCCGCTCGACGGGCTTCCTGCAGTGAACACACGTAACCGGTTGCGAATTCGTTCCGTGGCCTACGATGTGTTACGATCTCACCGGTACGGAGAATTCGCTCGGTTTGCGGGGTCGAATCCGGAGCCGGGCGGACATCCCTTTCCGGGCGGACATCCCCCGCGCATACCCCGACCGTGACCCCGGTGTCTCGGCCCCATGCACGCGCGGCTTTTCAAGAATGCCAGGAACGCCGCCCGCTTCTCTTCGGGGAGATCCCGCATGATCCGGCTGAGTCGCTTCACGGATTCCCATTCGGCTTCGGCTCGAAGTTCGATCAGTTCCCGCACCGGTTCCCTGACCGCTTCGAGGTTATCGGGATTGGCCGCGAGGCGGTCGAGGATTTCGGCGTTCTTCTCGCTGACGGCCTGCCAGTATTGCCTCATTCCGCCTCCGCCGTTCGCGCCCCACTTCGTGCGAATGCGATTCAGATCGCTGCGTGAGAGCGGGCCGGCGAGCTCGGATGCGGGAGCGTAACGGGCTGTCCAATACCGCCATGCGACGACGCCTGCGACCGCGATGTTCACAGTCAACGAAAAGATGAGCAGACCTATCAGGTACGCCCTTTTCATTGGTTCGGCTCCCCGGCCCCCACGTCGGACATGACGTCGGCAAGCGACGGAGGCGAGTCCCCGGGCATGATCATCGCCGACTGCGACCGAGCCGGTTCGTCCAGGAGGATTTCACTCACGGGCTTACCGGCCAAGCTGCCAAGCCCCAAGGCCGTAATCAGGATGAGCGCCGTGACGGGAACCTTGGTCCACACCGACAGCTGCGCGACTTCACGTGCGCGCTCTTCCGCGATCACGTTCTTTGCCCGCCGGCTCAGGTTTGGATCGGGTCGGACGCTCGGCATGGACGCCACGTCCGCGTTAAGGCGTCTCAGTTTGTCCGCGTACGCTCGGCAGTCGGCGCAGTTGTCGAGATGGGCTTCCAATGAACTGATCTCGTCGCTCGATAGTTCGCCGTCAAGCCAAGCGGACAGAGCGCGTCTTTGATCCTTGCATTTCACGACGCTTTCCTCCGTGGTTCGAGGTTGGGCGGACCGCCGGCGTGGTTCGGTGGAATCGGATCACCGAAAATCTCCTTCGCATATCCGCTTCTGGAGACCAAGCCGTGCCCGAAAGAGCAGCGATTCAACAGAGGAAGCGGTGGTTCCCATTATCTCCGCTATCTCGGTATAGCTCAGGCCTTCGTGCGCTTTGAGGGTCAGCGCGGTGCGTTGTCGTTCCGGCAGATCGGCCAGAGCCGCCTCGAGCGCAACACGATCTTGCTGGATCTCCATGAGTTTCTCTGCGTTATCGTCGTCCCCGGGGAGACAATCGACGGGATCTTCTTCGACTGTCTCCCAATCCTGTGGATACCGCCGCCACATCCGCATCGTCTTTCGTTTCATCGAGTGGAATGCGTTGACGCTTCGGTTTCGGGCGATCGTCAAGAGCCATGTTCTGAATGTCCCCTTGGCCGGTGTGTATGAATCGAGCTTTCGATAGACCTGCAGGAACGTTTCCTGGACGATATCCTCAGCTTCGTCGCGTCTGCCGGTGATTCGAAACGCCAGCCTGAAAACCCCGTCCGTGTGCCGTTCCACGAGCGCATCGAACGCCGCTTCCGAACCCTGAACGGCCTGTTCCGCCAAATCTTCGTCGGTCACACGGGACTCGATCATCATCCTCGGACACCGTTGCGCAGTAACGCCTCGGGAACGGCGAAGAGGGCCCCGACCGCGCGGGGCCCTGCTGTAGTTAGCAAACGGCGTCGTAGAGCGATCGGGACAACGCCTCGTCAGCCGACGTCAATCTTATCGCCAACGGCCGCAACCGCCGCCGGGGCACGCTCCGGGACCGAAGCCTTTTCCTGCGCCTCGTCCCCAACCTTTACCTCTGCCGCAGCCGCCGCCGCCGAGGCCCATGCCGCCGAAGGGGCAGAGCCCAGCGCGTTGATCCGCCGGCAGGGACTGCCTGAATTTCGTGTTCAACTCCCGGCGCTCAGCCCGCAATTTGTCCTTAAGCGCCCAGATCTCTTCACGCTTTGCCTGCAGGGCCTGCTCGTCCGGGTTCGGCTTGTTTGCCAATTCCAGAAGCTCCAGTCGTTTCTTCTCGATCTCCGAACGCATCGGCTGAGTCTTTTTGAGCATTTCGAGCCGATAATCACGAAACTGTTTCTGTTGTTCGGCTGTGAGTTCCGCGCCGCGCTGTCCAAGGCCGTATCCGCCTCCGGGCCCTCCGCCCGGACCTCCACGATACGCAAAGACCGCTGAAGACGCCGCAACAAGCGCGATGACTCCGATAAGCGCAACCGTTATCCTCGTGACCTTCATTGATATCTCCTTTCTCGGAATAATGTCGGATCTGATAACGGTTACAAACGGTCGGAGAGAATCCCGCGCTCGGCGCGCGATTTTTTACGCGGGAGTGAAGCCGATACGCATCGGGGGCCGCGTTCCGGATAACACCGTAGCCATAGGACGGGCGGGGTTCAAGGCCGCAGCGGCGTTCTCAGGCACGCCGGGTCGAGGAGATCGGATAGTCGAGAGGCTCAGGCTTCTCCCGCGACCGAGCGCCATTCGGCCGACTCGGGCCCGCGCACGGCGGCTGAAGAATCCGTCAGGGCTCGATCCGACACAACGTCGGACGGGCTTCGACCGGCCGGGGCCTATGTGTGAGGCCGACAACGACGGGGCGGTCCGTAACGGTTTCTTGATTCCCGTGGGTCGGACATGACAACGGCCGTCCGCCGGTGAGCGGTCAGGTGTGCATATCGATAAGTCTCTGACCCAGTTCCGCGGCCAAGCGCCGGTAGAATTTCCTGCCGCTCCGCTCATGCGCGTCGAAGATCCGTTCCATGCCCTCTTTGCTCATCCTCAGACACTTTGTCGGCTCGATACACTGCGCTTCGGACGAATAGTTGTCCCGACCGACCACACTCGACCACCCAAAGGCCTCTCCGATTCGGTCGACCACGTAATCGACCTTGGCGTTGTGTCCGATGCCGATACGGACCTTGCCCTCGACGAGGATGAAGAAATCGTTCGCCGGCTGGCCCGTCGTGAACAGGATTGCCCCCGGCTCGTAGGTTTCCTCTGTGGCAAGTTCGGAGATTTCGTTGATGGCTTCTTGTCGGAGGTCCTTAAAAAGATCGATCCTCGGAATGAACATGGCATCCCCCTTCCTAAAGACCCCGCGTTGCCGGCCGTTCCCACACGTTCCATTATAGGCGAACGACTCGCCGAATGAAAGAAGTTCCGCCAAGAGGGTCCGCTTCCGACAAGCGCGAAGGCCGCGTCGCCCCCGGAAAAGGGAAACGCCCGGGACCATAAGGCCGCCGGGCATGGATCGAATGTCACCTTGGGCAAAGGGCCAAATACACGGATACCGGCGAAAAGCTGAACGTCGCGTCTTTGTCCCGGCTCATTTGTCTGCTTGGACCCGCAGGCTTATGGCCTCACTGAGAGAAGAGCAAGTACGGCGCCAAACGTAGAGGGATCATCGCAGGAATTACTGAAGACGGGCAGAGAAAGGCCTTGCGGGATCGTTCGCCTCACGGGGAAGCCGGCCGCACATACGCGCGGCGCTGCCGGCCCCGGCGTGTTTCACCCATATTCTCGGATGGATGCTCTCTTTAGTCCCTATTTTCAATGAATTACAAATCCGAACCCGGTGGGGCAAACCGCGCGGTCGTGGGTGGAAATCACCAACCTATCGTTCAGAAGAGCCTTGAACGGCGGTTCGGCGCCGTCTGGGCCCGGACGGGGAACGGCCCTCCGGAAGCGGGAAAACGTCGGATCGCCCGCGGACTACCCGAAGAGCTTTTCCGGCACGAAGTCAGCGGTTCGGGCTTCCTTGAGTTCAATGGCGTTCGGTTCGCAGACGACCTGACAGAGGCCGCACCCCATGCAGAGTTCAGGATTGACGGACGCGGTCTCATCATCAAGCGCGATTGCGCCGAAGAAACATCGATCCACGCACTGACCGCATACGGTGCACTCTGCGGGATTGATCTCCGCGACGAAGCGGCTCGGTTCGATCACGCTGATATTGTGCTTTATGAGGATCGGCATGGTCTGACAGCAGCATTCGCAGCAATTGCAGATGAAGTGGTCCACGCTCTGTTTGTTCATGACGACGTGGATCAAGCCCTCCTCCTCGCATTTTCGGACCAGATCCATGGCTTCGTCCTTGGTGAGTTCCCTCCCCGTTCCGCGGACCAGCGTATAGTCGGCGGCTCGGTTCACCTGGATACACGTCTCGAGCGATTTACCGCATTTTCCGGCGGTAAGGCGGCACGTGCATTTCGTCACCGCAAGCCTATTCGCCTTCTCGACGATGTCCGCGATATCCTCGAACGCGAGCACGTGGGTCTTCGACTGAACCGTGGCGCCCACCGGTATCACGCGCGTGAACGGCCGAGGCGTCATTTGGCTGAACACCTTCGCAGTCGCCGGCCATTCTTCTTCCATGAATTCCTGCCACAGGGATAGGAACTCGGCGGGAGCGTCGGGCCAGAGGATGGTCGCGTCATGAAACTGGACGAAATCGCGACTCATCCGGTAGGTGGGCGGGTCGGTCTTATACGAAGGAAAAACCAAGCCCTTCACGAAGAGCCCCCGGAGCGACTCGTCCACCGACCCGGGTGAGCGGCCGAGCTTTTCCGCAGCAGTGGCGGCGTCCGCAGGAAGCGCGAGGAGCAGGTCCGCTTCGTCGGAATCCGCAATCATGGAAAAGATCTGAGCGATCCGCTCGGAGTGCCCTAAACCGATTCGTTTCGCCAGATCCGTGTAGCGTTCGTCCACGGGAGTCTCCCTTTTCTTCAAACACAAATCCCGCCCGAGCCCCGTAGGGGGCCGCGACGGGATGTCGTCCTGATCGTGGTGCCGAGGGGCGGAATCGAACCACCGACACAAGGATTTTCAGTCCTCTGCTCTACCGGCTGAGCTACCTCGGCGACAGCGCAAACGTCATCTTAACGATGCTCTCTTAGTCTGTCAACGTATTTTGCCGATCGGTTCCCGCCCTCGCCCGGTTCGCGATCGAAAGCGTACGACGGTCTCAGTCCCGCTGTTTGAGATATTCGTGCGCGTAATTGCGGACGCCCTTGTTCTGCAGCATGTGGAAGGTACGCATCCGCTTGACGTGGATCGGATTGAGCGATCCCAGCGGGATGTAGATGATGCGTTTGCCCATGCTCTTGGCCAGTTTCTTCCAGCGGTTGGGCGGAGGCCTCCTCGCGGAATAGACAATCCCCTGCTTCTCGGAATAGGCGATGCCGGCGACGAGCAGCCGTTCGTAGCGAGTCGGCACGAAATCGAACGACGGGTCGATCCAGATATCGTACATCCTGAGCGGCGGATACGACATCAGAAATCCGCCGTGTTCCAGACGGCTTATGCCCGGACCCACAACGTCCGCGCCGGGCACGGTCGAATAGAAGGCCATGTCCGATTCCTGGGAGTGCTCGCCGAGCCACGTCATCTGGAACGGATAGCGCACGTTCTCCTCGTCTTCGTCAAAGATGACCACCACCGAGCCGAATTCGAGCCCGCCCTCTTCGTCGGTCTTCACGTAGATGCGGTTCTCGTGGGAGCGGCGCAGGGTCTCCCTGATGTCCGGTCCGAGGCCGAAGTCCGCGACAAACGGCTTCGAGTCGGTCCGAGCGGCCTGGAGAAGGTGACTAGCGTGCTTCATGAGGGTCAAGCCCCACTGTTCCACCTCCACGTCTTCCGGCGGATACGAACAGATGTCCACCTCGCCCGGGTCCGCGGTCTCCCATTTGCGCCGCAGGTGCTCCTTCCATTTGGATGATCCCACCGCCTTCATCCGGTACTTGCGCGCGCCGCGAAAGAAGGTCCTCAGCTTCTTGTGCAGGATGATCTTGTGTCCGTGGAAGAGCAGCTTGTCGTCGTCCAGGAGGATCGATGACGGATCGAAGGGATCGTTGGCCCAGTCGTAATCGGAGAGGTACTCGTGGACGTGGTACGCAAAGTCCTCGTCCATGGCCGACCGCGCCGACGCCACCAACTGGTAGAGATCCGGGAGCAGCTCTCCTTTGAACCGCAACCATTTCCTCAGGAACTTGGCCCAGGTGACCCGAACGTAATCCGGCGTCTCGTCGTGGGTCTCCGCCGAGTAGTAGTCTGCGGCCTCATCCATCAGCCGGAGAATCAACTCATGGCGATTGACGGGTGTCTCGTGCGACGGATCTCTGCGCCAATACTCGAATTCCTGGGTGATTTTGGGAATCTCGGTGAAGCCCCGCTTGAGCGAATCCGGATGCAACGGGGCAAGCGTCGCTGCTTCGACACGCGTCTTCATCAGCGGCGCGGCTTGGGGCGTCTCCAGAAGACCCGCAATCGCAGGAATCTGAGTCCAGTCGCCCACAAAGAGCGTTCTGCCGTGCTTGCGCGCCGCGTCTTGAAGACCCGCGGCCATGAAGATCTCACGCTGTCCCGCGTCCGCGGGAACCTCGAGAGAACCGTCCGGCTTCTCCGCGGAACGCGCTTTCTCCATGAAGGTTTTCTGACCGACTGCGTCAATCAGGTAGGCGTCGGGGAAGCGCCGATAATACTGGGGGTGACGCATGGCCTCCGGATCGACGAACCGAAGCGGAATATCCAGTTCCAACGCGGATCTGGCCGCCTCCTGGATTCCGTCGGATCCTTCGATCACCAGGACCGCGTTCTCCTTTTCAACCGTCTGATAGAGGATGACCGAGTGATGCGGAAGCTGATTGAGGCCCGAGACGATCTCCTTCCGCAGCGAGTGGGGCAGCTCGACGCACACGCAATCGGGCCGCGCGGCGCGAATGCAGCGATTCACAGCGATCGCAAATTCTATTCGATACTGCAGAACCCCCATTAGGGTGATGTCGCCGACTTGGATGAGATCAGACCAGCGTTGGCCCATCGGATGCGCCAAGGTGTTCTCCCGTGATTTGCAGAAATGATTGATCGAGGACTTCCCGTTCGGAGCGCGCTCCGTCGGATTTGAGGAGTCGGTACGCGTACCGGGCGATGTTCAGGCCGTCCCGCACTGAGAGATCCTCATCCCGGGCGTGGGATTGCTGAAGAATACCCACAACCTCGTCCAGGAGCGTGTCGGACGGTCCATCAAGCTTGCCTCTGAGAATGCGATACTCCTCGTCACGGGTCGGGTAATCCATGTGAATCGCGGGTTGCAGCCGCGAATGGATATACTCGGGAACCTCGAACGTGGACGCGTCCTCGTTCATGGTCACACAGATCCTGAATTCGGGTTGCGCCTTGATTTCCACGCCCGCCACGATCGAGTAGATACTCCTCCGCATATCGAGCAACGGAGCGATCGACGCCCAGCTCTTTTCGCTCATGCGGTTGCCTTCGTCCAAAAGGCAAATACCCCCGCGAACCATCGCGGAAACCAGCGGGGACGCTACGTACCGAATCTTGCCGTTCTCCGCGATAACGGGCGATATGAGCAAATCCTCGGGTTTGGTGTCCACGGTGCACTGGAAGATGTACAAATCCTGCTTCAGGCTCTTCGCCGCGGTGATCGCCAGCGAAGTCTTGCCCACACCGGGCTTGCCGAGAATTCTCGGCTGCATCGGCGGGTCGAAGTCGTCTTCGGCCCACGCTGCGAGCAGCTGAGAAAGCGGCTCCCGCATGCCCACCCAGTCGACATCAACGTCGGGCGGATCGATCAGATGAATCTCTACGCCTTTTACCGTTATACGATCGAATGCGTCACTCATGCGCCTTACCGTTCACTCCAAGTGGTTGCGGGCGTCCGAAAGAATTCCGATCACGGTCGTTTCCGCTTTGCGAAATCCTTCGAGAACCGCTCTCTAATGCTCACATCTACGATTGTAGGGAACGTTCCGAGGAGTGTCAACCGAACCGCCCGCGGTCGATCCGGTCCCGTCGACGGGGCAGCGCGGCGCGCAGGCGATGACATCGTCGGTCGACCGTGGTATCAGGTTTCAGGGTGACGGACGGCTCCGCGGGCCGTCCGCCGAGACACGCACGCGCTCCGGTTTCCGAGCATGAAGAACCGACTTCAAGACATCGCGATCGGCGGCTATCTCCCCGGGCGATCCATTCTCCATCGGCTGGACCCCCGGGTGAAGCTCCTCTGCTTCGCGCTCGCGCTTGTCGGGGTCTTTTCGACCCGGACGACAGCGGGCCTCATCACGGGCGCGGTCTTCGTCACGCTCATCGCGGCCTTGTGCGGAGTCGGCTTTCCCGTTTGGCGACGGAGCATCCTGAAATTCTCCTGGATGCTGACGATCGCGGCCGCGGCTCATCTTTTTCTCACATCGGAGGGGCGCGCCGCGACCGCGTTCGGAATCGACCTCCCCTTTACGCGGGAAGGCGCCCGCGCGAGCGTCGCGTTCACGCTCAATCTCGCTGAAGCGATCGCGCTGTCGATGGCGTTGACGTTCACGACCACGCCCCGGCGTCTGACTCAGGGGCTGAAACGGCTCGCTGCGCCCCTGAAGCGCTTTCGCGTTCCCGTGGACGACATGGCCCTTGTCCTGCTGCTTGCGATGCGGTTTGCCCCGGCGCTTCAGTGGGAGGCCCAAACGATCGTCGACGCTCAGAAAGCGCGCGGTGTCGACTTCAGCCGAGGAGGGCCGATCGCGCGAGCCCGTACCCTCACTGCGGTTTTTGTTCCGTCGCTGATGGCCGCGCTTCGCCGAAGCGACACGCTGGCCGCGGCCATGAGCGCGCGGGGATTCAAGCCGGGAGCGACAATGACCGAATATCGTCCCCTGCGCGTATCCGGCCTCGATTGGGCGGCCCTAGCCGTTACGTCGGCGGTCGTCGCGACGCAACTGCTCCTATCGGGGTAGTTCGGGCAGGGCAGGATCGGCTTCGGGCGCCTTGAAATACGGGCGGAGGATCACACACTAAGACGAGGACACCGCAAAGGAGTGGCTTAATGAGTTCGACCGAATCGCCCTGGAGCCAAGAAATACTGGATCATGTCCGTCCCGGATTCGTCACCTTCGCATGGGATGACGGCGAAATCCGCAACGTGGAAGCCTCGGAAAAGACGCTCGGCACGATGAAAGAGGCGTGGGCCTGGATAGACGAACGACTGAAAGAATTTGCGGCGGATAAGGGGCGGCCGCGCTCCGTCTGCTTCAAGCTGGGCGGGACGGAATTCAGAGGATTGCGATTTCCCGACCGGAACCCCGGCCGTGACCTGAATGCGCTCGAACCCTGACCGTGCGACGAGACGAACTCGACTCGCACGCAGGACTCGCGACGAGGAAGCCGGCCGCGTCGGAACAGATCTGAGGAGGAAGCCCTCCGGCTGATGGCTATTTGATCCTCGCGCCGGTCGACGCCGTCTCCATCGCGCGCCAATCAACGGACCGGATCAGCAACTTGTTGCCTTGGACGCTGATGACCACGCCGTCCCGGACAACCGACCGGTCGGGCGACACCTTCATCTTGTATGAAGTGTTGAAGAGCTTCAGGGCCTTCTTTTGCCCCAAGACCTCCCGCATGGTCAACGCTATCTCCCGGAGCACGCCGTCCTCGTCGAAACGGTAATCCGCATGACGAAACAAACGGTTGTTGCGCACCGGGCGGCTCATGGAATGCTCCGCCGTCATCACCGCGGGCTCTCTGCGTTGGCTTCTCAACTCCGCACGTACCTGCTCCAGCCGCATACCGATCCGCGCGCCCTGAAAGCCGTCCGGCCCTTCCGCGGGTATCGCGGCCGGACCGGCCAAGAGGATGAGACAGACGACACCAAGCCGGCCGACGTTTTTCAACGTACCCAAAATAACTCCCCAGCTATAATTGGTGATGCGTCTAGTTTACGCTGAAATTACTGATTTGTCAAACGAATCCGCGGTCGCGACGCGGCCCGACCGGATCGGATTCGCCCCCCGTGCGAGCGGTTCGCCGAAGTCCTCTATTGATGGGTCGCTCCAGCCGCGGTGTTTCCGGATTCACCGCTGCAGGCTTGGATTGAGATCGATCCCGGCCGGCCGGCATCCGCCTTCAACCCAAGGTTACTTTAATATTTTAATTTAATTGTTCTAAATAATTAATCTTGTCATTCACAGGATTTGTGGTATAAACACTCTGCGGACGCCGCGCCTCCGGCCGGTCGTCCTCTTTCGTACACTGCGCTCTAACCGAATGGAGGCTCATCAATGAAACGTAAGCTCCTCATCGTCAGCTTGGCAATCGCCGCAGGCGCGCTCTGCGCGGTCTCGACGCCGGCCGACGCCGAAGATCTCCTGGCCAAAAGCTGCAGCCAACTGATGAGACGCGCTCAAACGTATCAGCAGGATCTCAAGACCGTCGACACGGTTCTGGGATCGGCCATCGACGCGGGAAGTCTCGAGCGGATCAGAAGCTACAAATTGCGGCGCGGCGCGGTCAAGGCAGAGTTAAAGGCGGTGCTCCGCGCGCTGGACGTCAAGGGATGCGTGGCTTCGCGCTGAGGACGATTTACGGGTCGTTTGGATAGGCTTGACGACGGATCGTCCCGCGCTCCCCAAAGGCGCGCTCGGCCTGAGCGGCCGCGCGCCGTGTCCTTTCTCTCGGTCGGTCGCCTATTCGGCCTCGATTATCTCGCGCGCCCTGTACAGAACCGGTCGGACGACCCGGAAGACGTTGATTTCACACTTCGTCACGGGGAAGAGAATCGGCTTCACCGCGCCCACATCCAGTTCCTTTCCATCTTCCTTATTCCTGAGAAAAATCCGCGCCAGCTGGTTGTCCGCAATGAGACAGAAGAACTCCTGAGCCTCATTCTCGACCCATTCCAGGGCGTGTTCGTCGTGGGTCCTCAAGCGGTTTGAAAGGACGGCTTCGGAATAGGTTCGGCTCTTTTCGGGATCGACACCGATCGAGTCGAGGGTCCGCGCCAGAGAGAACAAGATCAACTCGGCGACGCTGAACCGTTTCTCTTTCCCGGCCTCGCCGGACGGCTGCAGCGCGCCCCCGGCGACCGCCTCCTCGAGGTGGTCGGTCCCGTCCATTTCCAGTATGTGCGCGGCGTCGCGCGCGGACACCAGTTTGTCGAACATACATCCTCCACGGTTCAGGGAGGGGGCCGCTCCGACCGTCGGTTCGCCGATCGACCTCAACGGCTCTCCCGGGCAGGGGTCCGGGACGGCGTTTCCGGGGAAGAGCCGGCTCGGGCGCGTCGGCCCCCCCGTGGAAGGGAGTTCACGTGTGAGGGCGACGCGGCCGGCGGCAGCGTGTTTTCATCGATATCACGGAGATCCCGGGAGGGTCAAGGCGTGCGTCTGCGACCATTTTTGCTATTTGATTCAGGCATGTTACAGCAACAGCTGAGGCGGTTTTCATCGAAATTGGCGGGGTTGTAACAAGAGGTCCGTTTTTGCAATACATTTGTTGACAACGGTCGACGCCCATGATATGATACAATCGTTAATTCAGACAATTATCGGCCTTAGTTAGCGGAAGTTTGAGATTCTCACGAGAAGGAGTTGGGTATGGTACGATTATTGACCGTCTGTTTGTGCGCAGCCCTCATCGGCGTTGTCTGCGTTTCGGCCTCCCACGCGTATGTCGCTGCTCGCGGCTCGTCCACCACCTACGGGCCCGGACCGTGCGTCCCTCAGGGCTGCGGCCCCATGCAACAGGCCTGTCCGCCCCAAGGATGCCCTCCGCCCATGCCGCCCATGCCGCAGAGGATTACCAAATGCAAACCGCCCCCCTGTCCTCCGCCTCAGGTGTGCGCGCCGCCGGCCTGCGGACCGACGATGATGTGTCCGCCGCCGTACAAGCCCAAACCGGGCGCGGTGTGGTATTAGGATAGCCCTTTCCGGACGTCGGTAAGCCTCTCGCAACGCGGTTGCGCTGCGCCTTTGGCTCCTTGACGCCCCCGGTTCCCCGGTCCGCCGCCCCGGCCCGAGTGCCGTTCAGTTCCAGTAGCGTTATTGCCTCTCGTTCGTGTGTGTGTGTGATTCGTGTGTAGGTTACTTCGGGCCGGACCTTCTCTCCTCGGGAGCGGCTTCCTCTTCGGCGATACCCCTCATTCGTCTCAGTTGATCGTTGAACGCCTTCCATGAGGCCGCGTACTCCCCGGCCTGCTCCCGAAGGAGATCAAGCGCTCGTTGGGCTTGAAGAAAGGATTGCAACGATTCGAGCTCGCCGGTCAGGTCAATCTTCCACTCGCCGTCCTTTTCGCCGCGAACCAATCGAATAAGCCTTAACCCGCCCTTGAGCGTCCGGACCTGGAGGAGCGCGGAATCTTTCCCCTCCTTGACGAGCAAGGGCGGACTCACCGGGTCGAGAATATTGAGAAATGCAAGGCTTTCCGGCGCCGCTTTCAGTTGGCGCGCGCGTTCGATCTTCGCGGCCAGGTCGCGGGACTCCGCGCTGAGCAGCGCTCGGGCTTCCTTCACATTTCCGGCTTTCATGCGCTCCCGGTACAGCACAAAGACCGCTTCGGGCTTGTGAGGAAGGAGTCCGCAGGAGACAAGGAGCGCTGCGACCACAATGAGCGCGACCAAGTCTCGACCCAATCGGGCGATCGCGCGAACATCGCGACTCCCGGGACGATAGCCTGCCGTGTCGAGAATCCGAAAGCCGGATGATGAGGATGAACGCTGCTTCATGGACGGACTCGGATCTCGATCGGCTCGGCGTGTCCCGGCGAGGCCGCGGACGAGGCGTCAACAGCCGAAGCGGGGAGATTCGACCCGGTCGAATCCGCCCGGCCGGCGTCCGTCCGACGCACGGTCGCCGGCCAACGGTTCGCCGGGGGGCTCTGAGGTCTCCGCAAGGGCCGGAAACCAGGCATACACTTCAGTCCCTCGCGGATCAAGCGGAGCGAGGTCGAGCGTTCCCCCGTGGAGACTCATGATTTGCCGGCAAATCGAGAGCCCGAGCCCTACTCCTTTTTCGCCTTCCGTGCCGTTGGCCCGTCCTCGCTTGAAGGTGTTCAGGAGGGAGTCCCTCTCTTCGGGCCTGATGCCGACACCTGAATCTCTGACCACGATCGCGGCTCCCGCCACGCCGTCCTTTTCCGCACGTCTCGTCTCGACCTCGACGCGCCCCCCTCGAGGGGTGAATTTGACCGCGTTGGATATGAGGTTGTTCACCACCTGAGCAATACGCGCGGGATCGCCGTTCACATTCGGGAGATCGTCCGCCTGCTTTCGCCGAATCGTAATCTCTTTTTCTCCTGCGATGATGGTGAGCCCCTGGAGACACTGATTGACGGGGAGATTGAGGTCGAACCGCGCCCGTCGGAGTTCGATTCGTCCCGATTCGAGCCGCATCAGTTCCAGGAGCGAGTTGATGAATGCGAGCTGATCGGACGCGCATTGACTCAGCGTCTCCACATTTTCCTTCGCGTCCGGCGGGATCGAACTCTTTTTCAGGAGATGGATGGTCCCCAACAGCGCTTGAAACGGGGCCCGCACGTCATGGGACAGAACCGAGAGGAGCTCCGCCTGCCGTCGGTTGGTTTCTTCCGCCTGTCTGCGCAGTCGGTTTCTTTCCGTGAGACTTCGAATGGTCAGAATGATCTTGCGCGGATCGAGTCCGAGCAATTCCCGTTTTTCCAAGTATCCGTCCGCTCCCGCGTCGAAGGCTTGATTCCACGCGTCCACGGTCTCGACCGATGAGGAAATGACGACGGTGGCGTGGGGGTCGGCAGTTTTGATTTCGCGGCATATGTCGATGCCGTTGCCGTCGGGAAACATGATATCGAGCAGGATTGCGTCAAAGGTCCCCGGCGTACGTTCTCGGGTTTCTTCCGCGGAACGCGCCTCCTCGATGTGAAAGGTATCCCGGAGCATCATGGAGACGCGTCGCCGGATAATGTCCTCGTCGTCGGCAACCAGCAGTCGGATGCGATCGTTCACTCAGGCCTCCATGAGAGCCGGGAGTCGCACCGTGAAGCATGCGCCCTCCCCCGGCTTGCTCTGCGCGTCGATTCGGCCCCCGTGCGCGGCGACGATCCTCCGCGCGAGGTAGAGCCCTCGGCCGGCGCCGCCGGTGGTGAAGCCGAGCTGAAACACTCGTCCGAGGTTTTCCGGCGGTATTCCCGGTCCCTCGTCTCGGATGCGCAGGGCCGCTTCTCGGCCATCAAGCTCGATCGTCACGTATACGGTAGACCCCTTCTCGCTGAATTTGATCGCATTGCGGAGGATATTATCGACAGCTCGGACGAGGAAACGCTCTTCCCCCGATACCATAGCGCCTTCGGCGCTCAGATGGTTGGAGTGAATCTCGATCCCCTTCGCCGCGGCCGCTTCCTTGTAGTTGGCGACGCACCTGTCCGCAACCGCGTTCAGGTTCGTCGGCGACGGCCTGATACGGAAGGAGTCCGAATGCAGCCGGATGAAGTCGATCCGCTCCTCGAGCATGGAAAAGAGATCCGTCCGCTTCCGTTCCACCTGATCCAGCAGATCGAGCGCCTCCTCGGCGTTTCCCCGTCCCAAAAGATCCCTGACCCCGGCCAACCCGGCGCCCATCACATCGAGCGCGGCCTTGAATTCGTGGCGATACAACCGGCCGATCTCCTCATCCACCAAGCGTCGGTCCGTCGCGTCGCGAATGAGAATCACCTGCGGTCCCAGCTCCACCTCGAAGTGCTTGCCCTCACAGGCGAGCGCAATCCGATGGCCGAAGATTTCAGCGGAATCGCCGTTCGCCGTGTCCCAGGATGAAATCCGAGCGAGCACCTTGTCCCGCGAATAATTCCTCAGAGCGTCTTCGAGAGACGCGTCACCGAAGAGTCGCTCCCTGAGGCGCGTGTTATCCTTCAAGAGGCGTTCGGCCGCCGGGTTCGTGTAGTAGAGACGGCTGCCCCGATCCACGCAGATGATCCCTTCGGGCGCCATTTCCAGCGCTTGACGATCCAGTTCGCTCGTCTTCACGCGCCGCGCGTGCTCTTCTTTCACGCGTTCGGTCGTTGTCCGGTTCACCGACTCCTTGGCCAGCGTATACGAGTTGTAGAGGAACTTCCTGACCATGTTCCGCTTGGGCTCGTCCGTGGACAGTATGAGCCCGCCGTCCTGTTCCTCGATGATGCCCGCGGCGGCGAAGCGCGTGAAAAGTTTCTGGTCCGTGCGACTCAGCAGCAGCGAACGCCACTCCTTCTCGGACAAGGGCACGTAGAATTGGGATATGAGGTAAACGGTTCGCGTTAGGGACGATAACTCCTTGAGATCGTGAACGGATCTCACCATCTGGTGGAAGTCGGTCTTTTCGAGGCCCCGCGCGGCGTTCAGGCCCTCGTCCCTTTGAGGGATGCTCGGCCGCCATTGGAAGAAAATCTCCACATCCGGGTATCGGGATTGGAGGCTTCGGACCAATTGCTCGGAAGAAGCGGAATCGAGCAGTCTCAGGACGCACAGCCCGGCCATTGCCCGAAGCTCCTCCACTGCGTCCTTCCGCGTCAGGTAGCGCTCTATGAGGAACGGGATCGCATGAAGGGGGTCGGCTTCCTTGAGCAGAACGATCTGCATAAACCCCATTTCCGGCGCAGTGTGATCCTGAAAGAGGAGATCCTGATGCCCGCGCAGCTGCCGGTACGCCCAAAGACACGACGGCGTAACGAGTCCTCGGCGACTCAACGCGTTCCTCAGTTTCACCCGCTGCGATGAGGAGGCCCACTTGACCCCGGCTTGCACCGCCACCGCCTGATATGAGGTTTCACCGCCCTCGATGAACGCAAGGAGTTCGGAAAAGCCCTTCTCGGAAAAGACCAATCCCGGGTGAGCCTCCCGATCGAAGAGGTCGGAGTGGGCGGCCTGAACCGCGTCGAAAGGGGCGCGCCGCTCCAGTTGCTTGACCAACTTCTTTAACATGCCGCACTAAATAGTCGCTACCACACGAAAAGTCAAGACTTAAACCAGTTTAAGCCCCCCCGGCGCCATCCCTCCCGGCGGACCGCGTCTCTCGGCCGACGCAACGCCGTCGAGTACGCGGACGAACGCCGGAGAACTGCAAACTATCGGGCCTGGGTTGCCCGTTCCCTCTTGTATGCCCTCTCAGCTTTCAGCGTAAGCGGCCTCTTCACTGAGAACCGCCTCTACCGCGGGCGCCGTCCGGCGGAGGAGTCGATCCCTACCGACCCTGAGCGGACACTGAATGCCAGATTCCGGCAAGCTCTTTGATTATTTGAGGTTTTATTTCTTGAATGTCGTCTCGCCACCGATCGATTTTCTCGATGGCTTCGGCTTCCCAGGGGAGCCACGTTTCGGAATCTCTCCCCCTTATGTGCTGCTCCAGATCCTGGGGAACCGGCGGAGTGAGGACTTCGCCGAATCGCTTGAGGACATTCTTGATTTTGCGGTTGCGGTCTTGAACTTGTTTCTTGGAGAGTGGTATCGGCTCGGTTTTCGGGAGATCTTTACTGATGAGTTTGAGGCTTTCCACGTCCCACTCGTTTTTCGCCGCAATCTTCATGAGTTCTTTCACGTGGTCGTACTTCTGCCGGGCGCCGGGTTTTTCGTCGGCGCCTTTGCGGCGAAGCGCATCACCTTTAACCATACCTCAACCCCCGATCACCTGAGAGAGATACCTTCTTGATATGTCAACGAATGTCACAATATCCACCGCGCCGGGCACGCAGACAGCGAACCAGTACAGCCGTAATCATAAGGTGTTACGACGTGAATTTAACGTCGCAAGGCTGCCTATAGCCCCGACAAACCGAGTTGTCAAGTCTTTTCACCGATAATCGTCACATTTAACGGCATCGGTCGCTTCGGTTTTGTCCTGTCGGGCGCGGCTCATGTGAAAGCGGAGAATCGCGGACGCGTTCGCGAGTTTGCCGCGTCGCGACTTTGCGGTTTCCTTTGGACGCCGGTTCGGATAGAAATGATAAGACACGGTGTTTTTGGAACCCCGTGGTTGTTTCAGGAGGACATGGTGAAAGGTACGCCTCGTCGGCCCGGATTCGCCACCGCGGCCCTTCATGCGGGTCAGAAGCCCGATCCGTCTACGTTGTCGCGCGCGGTCCCGATCTACAGGACCACATCGTATGTATTTCGCGACACGCAGCATGCGTCGGATCTCTTTTCGCTCAAGGAAGCGGGAAACATTTACACCCGTCTCACCAACCCCACCAACGAGATCCTCGAGAAACGGATGACCGAGCTCGAAGGAGGGGCGGGGGCCTTGGCGACGGCTTCAGGGACCGCGGCCATCTGCTATTCGCTGATCACGTGTATGGAAGCCGGCGATGAATTCGTCTCCACCCGGAATCTCTACGGCGGCACGTACACCATGTTCCATGACGTGCTCCCGAAAATGGGCATTACCGTGCGGTTCGCCGAGTGCGACGACATCGACGAAATTCGCCGCATGGTCACGCCCAAGACCAGGGCGATCTTCACCGAAGCCGTCGGCAACCCGGACCTCTGCGTTCCCGATTTCGAGCGGATCGCGGAGATCGCTCGGGACGCGGGGGCGCCGTTTATCGTCGACGGCACGTTCACGACTCCGTATCTTTTCAATCCCATTGAGAGCGGCGCGGACGTGGTCGTACACTCGCTTACCAAATGGATCGGCGGACACGGGACCGCGATCGGCGGCATTGTCATCGATGCGGGGAAGTTCGACTGGTCGGACCCCAAATATCGCTTGTTCTCCGAGCCGGACCCTTCATATTTCGGGCTGAGGTTCGGTCACGATCTGGGCGATCTGACCCATTTGGCGTACATCCTCAGAATGCGCCTCGTGCCGCTGCGCAATTTGGGCGCGTGCATGAGTCCGGACAACGCCTGGGTCTTCCTTCAAGGGTTGGAAACGCTCGGCCTTCGCATGGAACGGCATTGCTCGAACGCCCTGGCGACCGCCGAGTTTCTCGCCGATCACGATCGGGTGAGCTGGGTGCGGTATCCCGGCCTCGAGGGAGATCCCTGCCGGGAGCGAGCGCTCCGCTATTTCCGCGACGGTATGGCCGGCGGCGTGGTTGTCTTCGGCATCAAGGGGGGCGCGGAGGCCGGAGCGAGCTTCATTAACAATCTCAAGCTCTTTTCACATCTGGCAAATGTGGGCGACGCGAAGAGTCTGGCAATACATCCGGCGAGCACCACACATTCCCAGCTGAGCGAGCAACAGCAGATCGAAGCGGGAGTGCCCCCGGACCTTGTGCGGCTCTCCGTGGGCATCGAAGATATCGACGATATCCTCGAGGATCTGGATCAAGCGCTTCGCGCCTCTTAAGACGACGTTCCGGTCAGTCTTCGTCGTGCGAGTGCGAGTGGTCGTGACCGTGATGATGGGAATGCTCATGGGAATGCGTATGTCCATGCTCATGAGCCGAATGTGACTCGTTGCCCTCTTCGCCGCCCAGTTCCGCGAGCGCTTCCCTGAACGCCCGATTGGCGTCCTCGGTGAGACGCACGCCTTCGTCGATGCGCACCGCGGCCGCGGTGCGGCCCAACGCCTTGAGGAGTTGTGCGACTTCCCGATATCCATTGAGGTGATCCTCGTTGTGATCGATCCAATGTGACAGCCTGATTCGGCTCTTCTGAACGTCGTCCATAATCGTCGCTCCTCTCACCGTTTCACCGGTTCGAATTCAGTGTCATGGCGAGGAAATTCGCAAGCAGGCGGCCCCCCTCGGGGACGGTCGCGCCCGGGCAGTCTTCTTCGCTCAGGCATCGCTCCGGATGGAAGGCGAACCCGTACACGATCCTGCCGGGAATTCGGATGACCTGAATCGGCGACATCTCGCTCCTCGCCAGATTGACGAACGGCGCCGGCACGGTCTTCACTTCTTCATAGTGGCTCTCGACGGCCCTGAACATGCCAGGACTGAACGAGACGCCCTCGAAGATAGGATCGGCGGCAAGGATCCTCAGCGTTGTGACCCCCCGTTCGGAGAGCGCCTCCTTCGGGTAGCGCTCGGGAAACGTGCCCGCGTACGCGGGATCGATGAAGTCCACAGTCCCTCCGAACGCCAGCGCAAGGAATTGATGACCGCCGCATATCCCCAGTATAGCGGGACGGCCCCGTTGGACCGCGCGTTTGAGCGCGTTCCCGAGCTCGGTCAGCCGGTCCGCGGCCGGCCCTCGATATCTGTGCCAGGGCGTTCCCTGAGGACTGAGCACCACGAAGTCGTAGGCTCGGTCATCGAGTTCACCGCCCTCGAACTCGCCGAAGTGTGTGTAATCGAGGGTGACGTTCGTGTTCTTCGGAATCGGAGCCGCGCGGTTCGGCTCGTTGGTGAGAACGCTCCGGAGACGCGTATACCGCGACGGATCGGGACCGTTCAATTCCAAATCCACCAGCAGTCCGCGCACTGTCCGTTCCCTCGGGATCACAAGAATGAGGATGATCGCAGCCGTAGCGGCGACGATGACTGCGGCGAGGGCCAATCGAAAACGAAGAGAACCTCTCGGCGGAAAGCCCCGCCCGATTGTGCGCTCATCGCGACTGCGCCCGGTCGTGTTTTTCACGCGGTGGAAACACGGCTCATGGGAGCTAAGCGGACCTGCATCCTACCATCTGCCGTACGGCGCGCCGTACGGAGTTCCATAGGGCATACCGTACGGCATGCCGCCGCCCCAATAGGAATATGGTCGTTTGAGGAAAACCTTATACTCTTCTCCGTTCACCGCGCGCATGACGCCGCGAATCGTTCCGTCGGAAAGCACGTAACCCCTGAAAACGTTCCCGTCCTTGCTGCCGACGATTTGATTCCCGCGAATCGTTCCCGATATGGAAAACCGCGCGGACCCGAGAAAATTGCCGCCCTCAACCAGTCCCGTGATGTGGGAACCCTGTTGTCGGGTAATGTTGACACTTCCTTCCGCGCCGAAGATCGGCCCCTTCGCCTTGCCCACCCAAAGCCCTCGGATATCGTATCCCTGACCCCAGGCGGACACCGCGAGCATAATAAGCGGAAGACACATCACAACCACTCGAATGAATTGGAGAGCTCGCACACACATGAGCGGTCTCATATCACATTCTTCGATGAAAGCCCAGGCAAAGAGGGAGGGAACGTACGGGTGTCTCACGTGGCAATCAGGTAGCCGTCCTTGTCTGCCGAGGGGTTTGAAAGGTTCCCAAGACGCAGGACCGCCCGGATTCAATCTCATCCCGCGCTATTCTTTAGCTTCTCACACTTACGATATCAGCTGGGGCGCCGGCGCCTTGTCAATGACGATCTCCTTGACAATCTCGTCGTAGCGGCTTTTCTCCGCCGCAGGCCCTCAATTTATCCCTTTTTGCTTTTTGCCGGAGAGTACGCCTATGATGCCGGAGGGTGGAACGGCCAATGGAGAAAGGGGTCCTGTTCCGCATTTAACGGTCGGGAGATTGTTCGCGCGTCACGATACGCGTCGGAGGCGAGTCTCAATCAGAACGCACGGGTCGCAGCGGGTGTCGAGCCGCGTTCGGTTATCTCTGAGGACCGGCGATAGGCAAAGCGCTCATAGGACCCGCCGGCGGTTACGGCAGAATACATCGAATCTAATCCAACCAAGAACGAGGTTCACGATGTCACGGAGAGACTATCTGGAATCATACGGCGAGCGGGTCGGCTACACCGAAGACGATCTTTCGCAAATCCCCGACGACGATCCGAGGGCTCGACATATCGAGCGGCTTTCGCAGGCCGCGTCGCAGTATTCAATCGAAGCCGAAGTGGTAGAGACCCGTCATTGCAACAGCGGCTATCAAGTCGGCGACACCTTTGTCCTCGACATGGACGGAAACTTCCTTGCGTCCAAGTGCCCGAAGAAGCTCTGCGTGTACCTGGTCGCCCAGTTCATGGTCCCGGTGGCGTTGATCAACGAACGAATCAGCGAGGAGCTTGACCCGAACAGATTCCATTTCATGCGCCGGGTCCGCTGCCCGGACGTGGGCGTCGAGTGCACGGGATACGGCGAGACAATCGTGGACATTCGCGTCGTCCCTCGTAAACCGCGGTGAAGACGCAAACGCGGCGCGAATGATCGTTTGTCAGTCTCCAACGCCTTCCTTACCAGGATAGGGGTCATGGATCTCGACCAACTGAGCCGGGACGAACTCCGGCGCTATGTGGATTATCTCGTCCGGATGTTCCGTGCGACGGACTCGGTCCGGTATCTCACGATTGAAGACTAGCTCGGACCTAACCGGTCCATACTTGAAAGGAGTCTCCTATGGATCAATGGAAACAGTACGGCGCGGACCTGAGGCGCTACGTTAATCCCGCAACCTTTCCCGTGGCCGTCAAACTGCTCGAGGACGGCGCAGCGGTTCCGGAATCCGCCAGGCGGCCTCTCCGAGACCTCAAGGTAACCATGGCGCCCTGTCAGGGCTCGGCGATGGCCCGTCGATACGGGTGGACCGTTGTATTCGGTCCCGAAGACCAGGGCTGCGCAATCGCCGCGTACACCCACGGCTGGAAGCCCGATATCGATGAGCCCGCCGCGGTCTCGTTTCTCACCCGAATGAACTACGCCGCGAGCGAAGCCGCGGCCAAGGAGACTGTCGGAGCGTTCAGACGGCTCGATATGGGCGATTCGGTCCACGTTGCGTACTCACCGTTGGAACGAACCAAGATCGAGCCGGACGTCGTTTTGATCTTTGCCAATCCCGCTCAGATGATGCGACTGATTCACGGCGCCACCCACCATACGGGCGCGCCGGTCGGGGGATCATTTTCCGGCCGAGCCGGCACGTGCACCGAGGGGATTATCGGCGCTCACCTCGACCAAGCGATCAAGGTGATCGTTCCGGGCAACGGCGATCGTGTGTGGGGCGGCTGCCAGGACGATGAAATGGCCATGGCGATTCCCGCGTCGAAACTGGCCGAGGTGGTCGAGGGGCTTGCGAAGACCCACGAGAAGGGTATTCGCTATCCGATCCCCACATACATGCGCTACAGCCCGGAGGTGGGTCTCAAGACGCCCTTGTCGGCGATTTTTTGAGACAAGCCGGGCTGTCCGGCGTTGTGCTTCCGGAATCCTTTGAGTTTCGATTTGCTCAGGCCTCGGCCGGGCCTTTTCCCTGTCGGTATTGACAAAGTAATAACGAGAAGACAGACTGTGACCAAGACCTTCGTTCACAGTATCCAAGGCTTCCTCTTCACCTGGGACCCTCAGAAGGAAAAGGGAAACCGTCGGAAGCATCGCGTATCTTTCGAAGAAGCCTGCGAGGTCTTCTTCGATGAGGCGTATTTCATGGTTGAGGACACATTTGCTGAAGGAGAACAACGTTGGCGCCTGACCGGGTATTCGGAAAGAAACCGTCTCCTCACCGTGGTGGTCGCGGAGTTCGAAACGGCCTGGCGAATCATATTCGCTCGGAAGGCGACTCGGGAGGAAAGACGAGGCTATGAAGAAGAGGATGATTCCTAGGAAGGATCGCCCGAGCAAATCCGTTACGATTCGCATGCCTGAAGACCTGGTGGAAAAGCTCAAGCTCGTGGCGCCCAGCAAGGGCATGTCGGGATATCAGCCTCTCATGAAGTTTTATATCAGCCAGGGCCTGAGAGAGGATTTGCAGCGCCTTTGGGAAGAAGAGCAGCGCGCTGAAGCGCGTGCGGAGGAAGTTGAGCAGGTTCTCCAAAAGCTCGACCTCAACGAAGATGAGAAGAACGAGATACGGCGCCTGTTCCGCACGACCGCTGAAAGGCCGACCGCCCACACGACCTGATTATTCGGGAAGTGTTTGATTTGCGCCGGAACAAGCTGCGGTTCCGGCGACTTGGGCCGAATTGGATACAACCTCCCCCGATCAGGAGAATGCTATGACCGAAAAGGAATTGATCAAGAATATTCCCAAGTCCGAGACGCACACGTTAGCGGAGCTTGTCGAGTACAAAGAGGGATCGGTGATGAGCCGGACGTTCGCTCAGAATCCCGCACTGAGTCTGACGCTTTTCGCGTTCGACGCGGGTGAGGGGCTGAGCGCGCATTCCGCGCCCGGCGATGCGATGGTCCAGGTCCTCGACGGAGAGGCCGTTATCACGATCGCGGACGAAACCTTCAGGGTGAAAGCGGGCGAAGTGATCGTCATGCCCGCGAACGTGCCGCACGGCGTGCAGGCGGATCAGCGGTTCAAAATGTTACTGACGGTGGTGAAAGAGCCCAAGGTCTAGGGCACGACTGCGGTCCCTGGTCGGCGGGGTCGACCTCCGCCGGGCGAGAAGTTTCGGAGCTTATTCGCAGAGATCAGCGATCAAATCCCCGAGCGCGGACAAGTCTACCGGCTTGACAAGAACTCGATCCACACCCGCTTCGTCCATCATGTGGACATCCTCGTCCTGTCCGCTCCAGCCGGTCAGGAGAACAAACGGGGGTTTCGGTATACCCCTGCGTCGGCACTCTTCCTTGATCGCACGGGCCACATTCCAACCGGTGAGGCCGGGCATGCCCAGATCACAGAGCACCAGATCGATCTCGTTGCGGGCAAAGATCTCGAGGGCTTCCTCACCCGAGCAGGCTCGGTAAACGCTGTGTCCGTGCTGGATGAGCCCTTCCTCGAGCATGCTCAACACCGCTTCCATGTCGTCGGCGGCAAGGATTCTTAGCCCCTGCGCCGCCTGAGGGGTCTGTGCGACGGGTGTTTCCTCGAGGGTCGCGCCGGCCGCGGGAAGTCGGATGGTTACCTCGAAGTCGCCCTCGGGGCCGCTCTCGACGGTGATGTCCCCATGGTGTCGCTTGACGATGCCCAGCGTGCTCGAGAGCCCCATGCCGGTGGCCAGAAAACCTTTCGTGGTCCAAAAGGGCTCGAAAACCTTCCCGAGCTTCTCTTCAGGGAGACCGACACCGGTGTCCTTCACCGTGAGGATCACCAGATCGTCCGCCCGCCTGGTGGTGACGGCGATCTCACCGCCGTCGGGCATGGCCTCGACGGAGTTCTTGATCAGGTTGTGCGCGATGTCGAAGAACTCGGAGCGGAATCCCGCTATCAGACAGTCGTCCTCGAGATCGGCCTTGAGTTCGACGCTTATTCCGGACCTCTCGGGATTACTTTTCCAGACCGGCTCGGCAGTCTCGATCGCCGAAGCGATGGTCCGGGAAAGATCGAACACCTGTTCTTCGCTTCCGACCCGCCGGCTGCTCGACGTGAAATCCTGAAGCCTGCGCACGGTGTCCGCGCCGAACTGTGCGATTTCGACGATCTTGGAGAAATGCTCACGGGCTTCCCGCAGTTGCATCGAATCGAGGTTGATGATTCCCAGTTCCGCTGAACCGAGCATAACCTGCAGAAGATTGTTGAAGTTGTGCGCCACCCCCGCGGCCAATTGGCCGACTGCGCTGAGTCGTTCGCCGGCAAGTACCGCCTCTTCCGCTCGCTTGCGCTCGGTAATGTCCCGCGCGACGGCCTGGAAGCCGACGATTTCGCCCTCGGCGGTGCGGAGCTTGACGTTTTGTCCGAGCCAGATCGTCTCGCCGTCTCTGGTAAGAATCGGCGTTTCCCGGTAGGTGTCGAAAATCCGGTCCGATCGCTGCCGGGCGTAGAACTGTTCCGCTTCCTCTTTGTAGCCGGGAAGCACTAGGTCGAGGTGAGGCTTTCCGAGCAAATCCTCTTCCGAATATCCGGTGAGTCGCACCGCGACGGGATTGACAAAGGTGAAGTTGCCCTTTTCGTCGGTGAGATAGATAATATCGTTGGCGTTTTCAACCAGTTGCCGGTACCGCTCCTCGCTGCGGCGCAGGCGTTCTTCCGCCTGTTTCGCCTTTTGGTACAGGTCGCGGTAGCGTTCTTCGCTCTTGCGGAGGGCGATAGCGGCGCGGCGGCGCTCCGCGATCTCTTTGCTGAGGCGTTCGTTTGCCTCGACCAGTTCCTCGGTCCGCTCTCTGACGCGCTGTTCCAGTTCCGCGCCGTGATGTCGGAGGGTCTCCTCGTTTTCATGCGCAAGGGCGAGTCGTCGCCTTTCGGCGGAGAGATCCTCGATCAGCATGAGAATGAGCCGATCCGCCGCGATTCGAATCGATCGTAGTCGAATTCGTCCCCAGACCGCCTCGCCGGGGATTCCAACATACCGTTCCGTGAAACGGGGCGTCCGGTCTTCGAGGACTTCCCTGATGAGCGCCTTCACGTCCGCGCCGTCGGAAGGATCGCCGAAGAGCGCGGTGACGGGTGTCCCCGCGATGAGATCCACATCGATCCCGACCCTGGCGGACGCGTCGTTGGCGAATACGATGGAGCAGGTCTTATCGACGAGGAGCACCGAAAGGGGCAGCGCGTTCATCAATTTGCCGAAGGTTCTGCCGCGCATCCCCCGGACGTTAAAGCTGCCTGAAGCGCTCACATCCTGAGAGAAAAGGCCGTTCATATCGATGGATTGTGTCGCGAGCCCTTCTGCGTTCGAGTAAAACTTTATCCTGGTGTTATCGTCCATCAACGGCATCCTCACGGGCGAGCGCATGCCCGATAGCGAGAGAAAACGCCCGGTCGGAACGGCGGGATCAACGATCGCCTCGTTTCCGTCCGCCCGGACGACCGCCCTTCATCTCCCGATCGTTACGCATCTACGATATGAGACTATTCGATCCCCCGGAAAGTTCTTCCGCACGACGACTTGCCTGCGCGCTCCCACCTTCGGGGCGTTCCCCGATCGGCCCGAGCCCGGTTTTCAAGCGTCCTTACTGAAAAAAGCCTCAGCTATTCGTTGTGGTTGGAAAAAACCGGCTCAAAACTCCCCCCAATGCGCGGGTCGGCGAGGATGAGCCCTTCGTGCGAACAACCCTGACTTGACAGCTGGACGCTATCAGATTCGAGGAGTCGTGACAAGGAAAAAAGCCTTTCGGGGAGCCTCGTATCTGCCCGAAATAATGAGATGGTTTTGAACCGCGGCTTGTATGGACGCTCGTCGGGCCTTCTATCCTTCCAATGCTTCCCGCAGGGCCACACTGAGCCGTCGAGCGTCATAAGGCTTGGGGATCACGCCGTGAAAACCGTACCTCGCATAGTCCGCCATGATGGGATCGTTGGAATACCCGCTCGACACGATCGATCGAACATGAGGATCGATGATTCTGAGGCGACGCGCGGCCTCCATACCGCCCATGCCGCCTGGAACCGTCAGATCCAGAATCACCGCGTCGAAGCGGCGCCCGCGGCGCAATTCACGTTCGTAGAGATCCACCGCTTCGGCGCCGTCCCGGGCGGTTCGAGCGGTGTACCCCAGAAGTGTCAGCAACTCCTCGGCAAGATCGCGTATCTGCTCTTCATCGTCCATAAGCAAAATACGGCCTTTGCCCGGGGCCACCTTGTCGTCGGGAAGCATTCGGGCTTCAGCGGTCTTTCGTGAAGCGGGGAGATAGACCTGAAAGGTCGTGCCCAAGCCCGGTTCCGATTCCACGGTGATCAGTCCGTCGTGATTCTTGACGATCGAATAGGCGGTAGCCAGTCCAAGACCGCTTCCTTCGGATTTTGTCGTGAAATAGGGATCGAAGACCTTGGGGAGGACGTCTTCGCTGATGCCCACCCCCTGGTCGGAGACCGATATATGCACATAGTCGCCTTCAGGCAGAGGCGTCTCGTCGCCCCCGGTGACCCGCCGGTCTTCCAACCGGACTTCGATCAGCCCCCCTTCCGGCATGGCGTGATCGGCATTGATCACCAGGTTTCCGATGACGCGACTGATCTGCACCTCATCGACCTCGACGGTGGAAATGTCTTTCGGAACCGTCATGGTGAAGCCCACGTTGGACCCGCGAAGCGCGAATTCGCAGGACTCCCGAACAATGTCGTAGATGGACGCGGTTTGTTTGATCGGCGCCCCGCCCTTGGCGAACGTCAAGAGCTGCTGGGTCAAATCCCGAGCGCGCGCGCCCGCCTTTTCCGCTTCCGTCAATTTTTCGAAGGCTTTCTCATCGGGATTCAAGTGCAATTTTGCGACCGAGATATTCCCCTGGATGGCGGTCAGGATATTGTTGAAATCATGGGCGATCCCGCCGCCCAGCACGCCGATCGACTCCAGCTTCTGGAGCTTGAGCAACTCCTCTTCCGCGCGCTTGCGTTGTGTCACGTCACGGCAGATTCCCCTGAAGCCGGCCGCGCGACCCGAACCCGGGACGGCCGAGACCGAGATTTCAATATGCCGCTCAGCGCCGTCCGCTGTGACGAACTTGAGATCGTACGCCTTTACCGGTTCGCCCGTTCGGTAGACTCGGGTGAAGAGTTCGTCGGCCTTGGCCGCGTCGGTCCAGGTCATGAAGTCTCGGTAGTTACGACCGATGAGTTCCTCTTTGTTGTATCCGAAGGTTTTCACTGCGGAATCATTGAGAAATCTGAAATTGCCGTGTACATCCACTTCGTAGTACACGTCTTCGATGGTTTCCAGAATGGTGCGATACTTCTCTTCCGAATCGCGGAGCGCTCGTTCGGCTTGTTTCCGATTCTCGATATCCCGCACCCAGACCTGAATGCCCGTGTCCTCCCCGAGCGCCACCGCACGGGCGTTGATCTCCGCATGGAACGACGATCCGTCCTTCCGCCGAAGGCGCACCTCGAACTGATCCGCTTCCGACTCGCCCCGTAGCCGCGCCGAGAGCCTCCTTCGGGCCGACTTCCAATGCTCGGGGGCGTAGATCACGTCCGGTTCCATGCCTGCCAACTCGCCCTCATCGTAGCCGAGCATTTCATAGAGACGGGAATTGGCGAACACGATCTCGTCGTCGAGCTGCACGAAAATGCCGTCAAAACTTTCCTCGACAAGGGTGCGATACCGTTCCTCGCTCTCACGGAGCCTGTCTTCGGCAATCTTGCGCGCGGAAATGTCGCTCACGGTGGAAATCATTCCCTTGCCCGGATCTCCGGGATCGACGAGTCCGGCCTTGAGCAGCCCATAGAAAACGGCTCCGTCGCTGCGTTTTAATCGCGCTTCCACTTCGCTGGGCTGAGACTGGGCAAGGTCGCCGAGAAACACTGCTCTGACCCTCTCGTATTCGGCCGCGGATTCGTAAAACTCCGAGGCGTGTTTGCCGAGGTAATCGCTTTCTCCTGTGTGGCCGAACATCTCGAACATGGCCTGATTGGACCACCGCAGGCGGCCCTTCTCGAAGTAGGCGATGCCCAGGGGAGAATTCGCAAGGATGTTGCTGAGCATCTGCTCACTTTGAGACAAGGCTTCCTGGGCCTTTTCCCGTTCCGACACCTCGGTGCGCAGCTGCCGGTTCATTTCACGGAGCTGCGCGGTGCGCTCCTCAACTTGTCGTTCCAATTCGACGTGCGAGCGCTGGAGATTCTCTTCCGCTCGTTTGTGCGTGATTTCCACCGCGGCAAGGTGGCCCAGCAGGGTGAGCGTGTCCAAATCGGAGGACGTAAACCGCGTACTGGACCGGTTGAAGACGTAGAGCACGCCGAGATTGGTCTGACCGACGCGAACCGGCACCGCAATACCCGATATGAGACCCTCTGCGCGGACAATGTTATGCACGGTCGAGTCTGTCTCCGAAAAATAGTCCTCGACGATGTATCCCTTCCCGGTCGAAGCCACCTTACCGCCGAGTCCCGAACCGAACGGGATTTCCATCTGCTTGAACGCCTCGGTTCGAATGCCGGAGAGGGTTTTCATCCGGACGCTACCTTCGACCTCGTCGCGCAGGGCTATATACGCGGTGTCCGCGGCGAGAAGTTCGCGGCTCTTCTCGACGACCATCATGAGATTGTCTTCGAGACTCCGCTCAGCAGTAAGGGCGACGGCGAGGTCGTACAAGGCCCTGAACTTCTTCAACTCGGCGGCCAGGCTCTCTTCGGCCTTGCGGCGCTCGGCTATCTCCTGCCTGAGCGATTCGTTCGCTCGGACCAGTTCCGCGGTCCTTTCCAGGACCAAGGTCTCGAGGTCGTCATGAGCCTGTTTGAGGCGCTCTTCGCTTCGTTTTCGCTCGGTTATGTCCCGTGAGTAGACGGCCACCATGGTTACGTCGCTCCGGAGGCCGAACACCGGATAAAACGCTATGTCCGAGTGCCGTCCGTCGCGTTCGTCGACAAACCTGACCGCCCGACCTTCTTTCAGGACTCGGTCGAAGAAGCCTCGTCTGTATTTGGCCGTTTCCTCGGGTAACGGATCGAACGCGGACGTCCCGATCATGTCCGCAACGGAACGGTTGAAGCGTTCCGCGGTCGTCTGATTGAGCGCAAGAAATCTACCGTCCCGGTCGAGGAGAAACGCGGCCTCGCTGCTTGCGTTGAGAAGCGCCTCGAGGATATCTCTGCTTTGGCGCAATTCATATTCGGTCCGCTTCGAGTCGGAAATGTCACGGATAATCCCTTCGTACCCGACGATCCGACCGTCCGCCGAGACGCGCGGCGTAGACGTGAGAAGACAGGAAAGTCGCGCGCCGCCCCTTCTGAGGAGCGTGACCTCGAAGTCCTTCGCGAAGCCCGTTTGTTCCACTTCTTCCTGAAAGCGGACCCGCTCGGTCGGATTCTCATACAGCTCTTGGACGTTTACGTCGAACATCTCATGACGGGAGTATCCCAGGAGATCGCTCAACGCCTCATTGCAGTCGATCAATCGCCCGTCGACCGTGGTCACGTAGACTGCGTCACGACTGTGCTCGAACACATTGTAGAGCGCCTGCCGGACCGGCTCCATCCGACAGGGGTCCGGGGCGGCCGACTGGGGCCGTTGAACCGTCGCCAGAATCATCGGGCCGTCGTCCGACTCCATGCGCGAAAGCCGAACTTGCAGCAAACAGGGGGAACCATCGACTCGCCTGACTATATGAACCGGCGCCGTTTCATCGTCCGACCACTTCATGAGTCTTGCCGTAGACGGCGCCGTACCCGCAGGAAAAAGATCCGAGAACGCAGTCGATATCAGCTCGTTTTGAGAACAGCCCAAGTGACGAGCCGCCGCCTGGTCCGCCGCCCGTATGAGGCCGCTTTGCGGGTCGACGATCAGCGCTCCGTTGAGGGGTTCTTGAGAGAACTCGGCGCCGAGGGGGCTCGAATCACGACGAGAAGACTCTTCACTTGGAGGCTTCGGATACCGAATACTCTCGGTCGAAACAAGGCGGGCCGTCGCCTCGTCAATCTTCCCGGATTCCGTCATCGGGCATCCCCGCTCAAACGACGGTGGAAATGGAGGGAAACAGTAACCGTTCACCGGCATAGCGCCAAGCCATTGATACCTCGATGGGGGAGGCTTGGAGGGGGAGATGAGTCTCCCCCTCCATCCTCACCGG